>NZ_CP119107.1:2400500-3000625 GCF_029094525.1 Pullulanibacillus sp. KACC 23026
AGAGGAGGTGTTCCTTGGACCGCTTATTCGTGAGAGTCACAAAAAACGTGTGCTTAACTATATTGAACTCGGGATTCAAGAGCAAGCTCAGCTTGTTCGTGATGGCCGTATCGATGCTGAACAAGCGGATAAAGGGTATTTCTTAGGGGCTACCATTTTTGACCACGTTAATCCAGACATGCAGATTTGGAAAGATGAAATTTTTGCTCCCGTTTTAAGCATTGTTCGCGTTAGTGATTTGGATGAAGCGATAGAGATCACCAACCAATCCAGCTTTGCGAACGGAGCTGTGATCTACACTCAAAGCGGCAAGGCTGCTCGAGATTTTAGAGATAAAATTGATGCGGGAATGTTAGGGGTAAATGTCAACGTACCAGCGCCAATGGCATTCTTCCCGTTCTCCGGATGGAAGAATTCGTTCTACGGTGACCTCCATGTCAACGGGAAAGATGGCGTCAATTTCTATACCCGCAGAAAAGTGGTTGCAACGCGCTGGTAAGTTTAAAAATAGACGAATATTTAGAGAAGCAAGAGAACGAAAAAGTTCTTTTGCTTTCTCTTTTAAGTCAACCTAACGAAGCGTTAAAAAACAAGCATAATGGGAGGGCTTTCGTTGGATCTCAGTGGTCAAGTTGCCATTATTACTGGAGGAAATAAAGGGATTGGAAAGGAAATTGCTGAAGCTTTTGGTAAAAGAGGCGCAAAATTAGTGCTTGCTGCAAGAAACGAACTTGAATTAATCGAAACAACTAAGGGATTTAAAGACTGGGGTTATGACGCTTTGCCTTTGGTTGTGGATGTGACGAATCCCGATCAGGTTAAGAAGATGGTGGAGGAGACGATACACACCTTCCATAAAATTGATGTATTAGTGAATAACGCAGGGGCGCCTGGTCCAACTAAAAGTGCGGAAGATGTGACGGAAGAAGAATGGATGCAAGTCATCAACAGTAACTTGACGGGAAGTTTTTTATGTATAAAAAATGTGCTTCCTTATATGAAGAATCAGAAAAAAGGACGGATTATTAATTTGTCTTCTATCTCAGCAAAACGTCCCCTCATTTATCGAGTGGGCTATTCTGCTGCCAAAATGGGAGTCATTGGGATGACTCGTACACTAGCTGCGGAATTAGAACAGGACCATTTATGACGGCAGATATGGGCGGCTTGGATGTCTTTCATGCCATTTCCGAATATCTCTTTTCTGATTTATCAATAGAGAATCACTCGCTTCAGGCGATGGTGAAGCTTATCAAAGAAAAGAACGAGGGGATCAAGAATGGAAAAGGATTCTATGATTGGCCAGAAGAGTTGGCTCAACGAATGAGAGAAGAAAGGGAGCAGACGCTTATAGACTTTTTGAAAAAAGATGATCGTTCTTCTTGAAAAAAATAATTACTAACCTTTTAGACTTGATTCGTTGCTGGTGATGTTTGTTAAAAACAGACACAAATGAGACTATTACTCTTATTACTATGGGTAATCGGAGTAATAGCGATCATTTTTATACTGTAACTTGCATATTAGTATAATTAGAGTATTAATATTTCTGAATGATGAGAAAGCTTTAATGAATGTTAGCGGCTAATGCTCATTCGTTTTTTCGTCTCGAAATGTAAGCGTTACCCCCTTGCATTGAAAAAAGCTACTAAAGCAGGGGTTCAAGTCTAAATCAGTTATTAAGGGTGGTGGAATGGATGGCAACTCATAAAGGATCTGTACGTCATGAATCAAGTACCTTATTTGTTTCCTTAGTAGCAGGTATAGCGGCGATCGGCGGACTTCTTTTTGGATATGATCAAGGGGTTATTTCCGGAGCGGTTGGATTTTTGCAAACTCAATTTCAAATGAATGAAGGGCTATTAGGTTTTGTTTCAGCATGTATTCCATTAGGGGCCATGGCAGGTGTTATTATAGCGGGAATTACGAGCGATAAATTTGGAAGAAAACCCATTCTCTTGGCAGCAGGTTTATTGTTTGTTATTTCTAGTTTAGGTTGTGCTTTCACACAAACCGTCGCCATCCTTATTTTGGCAAGAATTATTGGCGGTTTAGGTGTCGGTGTTGCCTCTCTGCTTGTCCCCTTGTATATTTCTGAGATATCTCCTGCGCGCATTCGTGGTCGGTTAGTTGGGACAAATCAATTAGGGATCGCCTCTGGAATTTTTGTAGTCTATATTGTAAACGCTATTATAGCGAACACACATACTCAAAACTGGGATCAAACGATCGGCTGGCGCTGGATGTTTGGAGTTGGTGCTATTCCAGGAATTCTATTTTTTATTTTACTTTTCTGGGTTCCAGAAAGCCCGCGGTATTTATTGAAAAAAGGGGAGCAGACAGAGGCTAAGGCGGTTTTAGAAAGAATAAATGGTCCTTTTGTTGCGAAAGCCGAGATGACTGCTATTAACGCTGCTCTTAGAGACGAAAGTAAAAGTCCCGGATTTGTGGGTGAGCTCGTTAAAAAGGGATTTAAAATTGCTATGCTAGTAGCTGTCGTTCTAGCGGCGATGCAGCAATTTACAGGTACAAGCGCTGTCGCTTATTATGCACCGATTATTTTCAAACAAAGTGGAGCTGGAGCGAATGCTGCCTTAATAGAGACCATTATGATAGGCGCCATTAAAGTTATCTTTACGATTGTTTTAATGCTGCTAGTGGATCGCGTTGGAAGAAAACGGTTACTCATGATTGGGGCAGCGGGAATGGCCATTTGCCTCATCATTGTCGGAGGAGTATTTGAGGCAACGCACATTATCGGTTGGCTAGTTCTTGCCATGGTTTTACTTCACACAGTAGCCTTTGAATTATCATGGGGCGGTGGCGTTTGGATTGTCATATCCGAAATTTTCCCAACAAGAATTCGCGGGAGAGCAATGGCAATGGCCTCATTTGTATTATGGGGAGCCACTTATCTTGTGACGCAGTTTTTCCCCGTGCTCTTAAAACATGCAGGGTCTTCAATGACCTTCTGGATTTTTGCTTTAATGTGTATCATCATGTTCCTTTTCACTTGGAGAATGGTCCCTGAAACAAAAGGGAAGACATTAGAAGACATCCAAGCTGAATGGGATTCAATGAATTTAGTGAAAGAACAGAATTTTATTGGATAAAATTAGTGATTATCTAGAATGGAGCTTTTTTTCACAAGGTTCCATTCTTTTTTTTTCTATTTGACAGCAGCACACTTTCTAGACGGGGATCAGTTCTATCAGTGTCCATAACGGCTAGTTTGCATGAACCAGCTCTTTAATCATACATAAAAATAGAATCTAACAAAGGCACCCAAACCGCTTCGTCCTTATTAAACGTTTTGTTTTGATACTTTTTGGAAAGCGAAAAAAACCATCCATCATCTCCTTCCGCTTCAGATAGCAAGGTCCAAAGAGTGAACTGATATTTTTTAGGAATGGAGGAAAATAACTGAGCGGCTTTGATGTGATCAACATCTTCGTCACGTATCACTGGGTCTTCGATATGACTTACATTCATTAAGATCAGTTCCGAAACGGTATCGTGATACATTTTTGGGATATTAAAACGTTCGAAAAAACCGACATCGACACAATATATACGGTCCTTAAAAAAGAGTAAATTACCCGTTGTATTCAGATCCTCAGGGAAATAGCCACTGTTTAAAACGTCAAGAATTAAGCCTTTAATTTGTTTTCTGAAATTCAATGTTTTCTTTTGATCGTTGGGCACTTCATCAAGGGATATGCCATTTATAAAATCCATAATGACATACTTGTCATATTTATAACGCGTTAAGACATTTGGAAAGTACGGACTATCTCTCAAAGAAAAAAGGATGGAATAGGTCTCAATGTCTTTTTCCTTAAAAATCTTAACAACGGCGGAGTCAGACAGTTTGTAAACAAACCCTTCTGCTCCTTCTTTGATTAAATCGGGATGCGGCGTTATACAGTCTCCGTTTTTTACAAAAGCATCTATTTTTGTTTTCCACATTTCTAAGGTAAGGTCGTTATGATGTAAAAACAAATCAATCGCCCCCATATTGCAGCCATTCTTTTTTTACAATTCAATTGGCAGCTTGCCTTTGTTTAAACCCCAATCCAATATTAGGCCAATTAGCGAGGAACGTTCCGCACAAAAAGCATTGTTTCTTAAAATGACAAGGATTTATAGACTTAATTTTAAAAGAAATTCTATTTCGTTCCGTCTATTCAAGGAGGATTTTTTTTAGGGAAAATTACAGAAGGTTTGTCGATGAGGTTTAAAAGCAAACCGTAGAGAGATGCTCAGGTAACCCAAATAGTTAAGGCGGGAGAGAGGATTAAACAATCATTTGATGCATTCCATCATTAGGATTTTTCAGTAGTGAGGGATTCAGCGACCTAATTAGTGGGACAACCTAAGGGTATAAAGAAGAGTAAGGAGGAGCCGCGAACCATCATGTAGAAAAGTGGCAAGACGGATTGTTCTTGTTACCGATCTCCTTATTGTAATCTATTCTAATCATTTCTTGATGTGAAGGAATTATAATTTGCCATTTAGCTGTACGTGCTATCTCTGAAGGACTTCGTAAAAAAGAGGCTGGAAATATACTAGTCGTTCCACCATTATTTCACCAGGCGCAGTTACGACAGAATTAACCAATTCCATTACAGATATGGATCTGAAACCATCCATCGATAAAATTTATGAAGGTGCAATTGACTCTGAACCCATTGTTTATTATGGTCATAAACCTTCTTCGCCCAACTGGCAGCTTGATGCATCCAAAGATTATCAAAAGTGTGTTGAAGCAAACATTCGAGAAAAATCGGGTTATGGATTCAAAAGAATAAAGGTTGTTTCATTTTTTGACACTAATTTATTTAGTGTCTTTGCCTTTTTACATTTTGATAAATAGGAAGAAGTTTTACCATTTTTCATTTTAAATAATTTAAAAAGAGATTCATAATCTCTCGTGTTATAATGAAAAAATGAATAGAAATAAGCGGGGGTTTAGTCATGCTTAACGAAGCCAGAGCTGTTTTAAAGAAAACATTTGGCTATGAGAATTTTCGAAAAGGACAAGAAAGTATTATTGATCGTTTGCTTTCTGGACAGGATACAGTGGGGATCATGCCGACAGGTGGCGGGAAATCCTTGTGTTACCAGATTCCTGCACTTCTTTTTCCTGGCGTCACATTGGTGATTTCGCCTCTTATCTCTTTGATGAAGGACCAAGTGGATGCGCTAGAGGAAGCAGGAGTTCCGGCCACTTTTATTAATAGTTCATTGTCAAGTCAAGAGGTGCAAGAACGCCTTGACGTTGCCGCGTCGGGCGGTTACAAGCTGATTTATATGGCACCTGAGCGTTTGAATGTGCCTTATTTTATTGAGTGGTTGAATCGGCTCCCGATTTCATTGGTTGCTATTGATGAAGCCCACTGTATTTCACAATGGGGGCATGATTTCAGGCCAAGCTATCGTAACATAAAACAAATGATTGATCGCTTGAGAGAGAAGCCTATCGTTGTTGCCTTAACTGCAACGGCAACTCCCCAAGTCACTCAAGATATTTGCGAGCTCCTAGCGATCCAAGAATCATCGGTTGTACAAACCGGTTTTGGCCGCGATAATCTCTTTTTTCAAGTCATCAAGGGACAAGACTCTAGAAAATATATCGTTCAGTATCTTAAAAAGAATCCATCGGAGTCTGGCATTATCTATGCGGCAACAAGAAAGCTCGTGGAACAGCTTTATCAGTTTTTAAAAGAAAAAGGCTTTAAGGTCGGTAAATATCATGCTGGTTTAAGTGAAAAGGAAAAGATTAGAGAACAAGAAGCCTTCTTGTATGATGAAGTGACGGTTATGATTGCAACAAACGCTTTTGGAATGGGTATTGATAAATCCAATGTCCATTTTGTGATCCATTATAATATGCCAAAAAATATCGAGGCCTATTATCAAGAAGCAGGGCGCGCTGGGCGTGATGGGCAAGCGAGTGAATGCATTCTCTTATACTCTCCCCAGGACACGCAAATTCAGAAGTTTTTTATTGATCAATCCGAAACAATGAATCCCGTTCAAAAGACACGCGAGTATGAAAAACTTCAGCAAATGGTGGGGTATTGCCACACAGAAGGCTGCCTTCAATCCTATATCCTCGAATATTTTGGTGACACGGAATCAGCTCCTTGTGGGCATTGCGGGAATTGCTTAGATCATCGCGAGTCGGTTGATGTGACTCGTGAAGCACAGATGATCCTTTCATGTATCAAACGGATGAAGGAACGCTTTGGAAAATCGCTGATTGCTCAAGTTGTAACCGGAGCCAATAATCAAAAGATTCGACAGATGAAATTTAATAGTCTACCGACCTATGGCATTATGAAAAACTATAATCAAAAAGAAGCTTCTGAACTGATCGATTTTTTAACAGCTGAAGGGTATTTAAAGCCAACAAGTGGTGCTTTTCCGGTGTTAATGTTAACAAATTCTGGTGCTGATGTACTATTAGGCAAAGCAACCGTGTTGAAAAAAGAGGCCGTACAGGCGAAGCAATTTGCAGTTGATAATGCATTGTTTGAAGATTTGCGTACTCTTAGAAAGCAGTTTTCGGAAAAAGAAAACGTTCCACCTTATATCATTTTTTCAGATGCGAGTTTGCGAGAAATGAGCTCCAAGCTTCCAAAGACTGTGGAGGAACTATTAGATATCAAAGGTGTCGGTGAACAAAAATTAGAAAGGTATGGACAAGCCTTTTTAGCTGAAATCGTCAACTATTGTGAAGAAAATGATGTTGAGAAACCTAAGGAAAAAGAAAAAACACCATCCGCACCACAAATGCAAATCATAACAACCAATAAAAAATCCTATGAAGTAACGCATGACCTTTACAAAGATGGCTATTCCTTACAGGAAATAGCTGATGCGCGAGCCATGTCGATCATCACCATTCAAAATCATCTCGAACAGGCGAGTGCTAATCATCTTGAAGTAGACTGGGATCGTTTTATTAATGCTGATTATGAAGAACAAATAACAAACGCGATTCACCAAATCGGGACAGACAAATTAAAGCCGCTAAAAGAGGCATTACCTGAAGAAGTTGACTATTTTATGATCAAAGCTGTGATTCAAAAGCTAAAACAAGGATAATAGCGACTAGGAGCAGGCCATCGGATTGGGCACTATTTTTCTAAAAATACAGTTGTATATTTAGTTAAAATTGACACTAATTGTTAGTGTCTTTTCTCTTTTAGGGTAAACCTAACAATGGAACCATTAAATATGGAAAAAGGTGAGCTAGGAAATGTCAATGGTTCAACCCCCTAATAGATTAAATGCCGAGAAATCCCCTTACTTACTTCAACACGCCTTTAACCAGGTCGATTGGTAACTCATGGGGAAAGGGAGCATTTGATAAGGCGAAGCGGGAGGGGAAGCTTGGTTTTGATTAAATCGGATATTCCTAGAGGTGACATTGGTCCACATGCATTGATAGGATGTACTTGAAACTGTTAAATTACATAAAAATTATGGGGCAACCTATTTCTGATACATTTAAATGGACCTTACCCAGATAGGGGCGGATTCTATAATTTTTTCTCGGAATAATCATCAAAAAAAGAATACTCTTTGAAATTCATAGTAAGAGGCAAAATAAATCAACAGCGTCTACCGAAACTGGAAAGGAATTAATCGACGTTTATCGGTACATTGCGGTAGCGAGTAATACACAAAGTAGTTTGCTAACATTTTATTACAAAAAATCATGTTGGAAAACTTAAGTGCTAGTTCTTAATTCTTAATTAATGAACAAATGAGTTGAACAATCTCACCATTAAATTCCAAACTTCCGCAGCCTTTTATAAAAAGTACTTCTTGGGATTTCAAGTAATTTCGCGGCAGCCGTCACATTTCCTTTTGTCTTTTTTAAAGCATCCAGCATGAAGTCCCTCTGTATTTTTTCTCGGGCTGTTAACTTCGTTTCAACTGCTTCTTTATCTTTCTGCCCAATTAATGAAGAACTGCTTGGTTGTTTAAAAGTTAAGGATTCCATGCTATTAACAATAAGATCCTGACTTGATTGATTATCGAGCGACATAATGTGCAGCCGCTCTAAGACATTTATTAATTCCCTTATATTTCCTGGCCATTCATAGTCTTTCAATCTGTCAGATAGGTCATCCACATTAAAATTATTCCATTCTTTTCTTTTACAGAAATACCGGATAAGATACGGGATGTCCTCTTTTCGATTTCTAAGAGGGGGAACGTCAATAGGATATACATTTAAACGGTAAAAAAGATCCTCACGAAAATTCCCTTTTTTTATATGTTCCATAATATCACGGTGGGTTGCTGTTATAACACGTACATTTAATGGGATTTCCTTCGTACTGCCAACCGGAGTCACTTTCCTTTCCTGAAGAACACGGAGCAACGCTACTTGCATTGAGTGAGGGATTTCACCAATTTCATCAAGAAATAGAGTTCCTTGTTGAGCCTGTTCAAATTTCCCTTTATAACCCTTCCGTCTTGCCCCAGTAAAGGCTCCTTCAACATAGCCAAAAAGCTCACTTTCCATAAGGTCTTTTGGAATCGCTCCGCAATTTAATGCGATAAATGGACCATCTTTTCGTGGACTGTTGTCATGAATTGCCCGTGCAATCAATTCTTTTCCTGAGCCGGTTTCACCGGAAATAAACACTGTAGTATCTGTTGGAGCTACAAGTTTAACTTTCTTTAAGGTGTTTTGAAAAACTTCACTCGTCCCACGCTCCCCTTTAAAAATAAAGGGTTTTGAATGGCTTAGCGAATGTAAAGATATGTTTTGACGCGATTGTTGCATCTCTGAAAGGAAATAACAGCTTCCAACAATCCGGTTGTTTTTCTTTGAATGGAAGGGCAATTCAGACACAATTTGGTATCCGTTATGTAAGACTTCATCTAGAAACATTCCAATCGATTGTGGGAACCTTTCGCGAACGGGTTTACTTGCGGAGATGACCGTTTGTTTTTGATTACAAACTAGAAAGAGCCGATTTTGGTGAGTTTCTGCCAGATGGTCTGCTTGTTGGACAAGTGCTATTTCCTCCTGATAGGAACGCTTACTTATGTCTTTTTCAATTGCATAAGAAATGGATGCGACCATTCCAAGCATAAAGGGGTGGGAAGACTTAATTGGACATGAAACATCAATGACACCCAAGAGGTTGTCATTATCGTACAAAATTGGTGTGGCAGAACAACTCCATTGATGGGAAGCAACGGAATAATGCTCAGCCCCATTAATAGTAACAGCTTCTTTTGATTCTAATGATGTCCCAATTGCATTTGTACCGACCTCACACTCGGTCCAGCGTACCCCTTCAATAAAATTAATGTTTCGTGCTTCAGACAAGGTTGTTTCGTTTCCAGTTAAAGATAGAACATATCCATCCGGATCGACCAAAAGGGCCATCATGCCAGAATCCTTTATAGCTTGATCCATCCTTTTTATATAGGGAGAGGCTAATTCGATCAGCAGAGAATTCTTCTCTTTTTTTTCACTAAGTTCTTCTTTTGATAATAAATCCAGGCCTTTATTTAAATAAGGATTTACCATTGCTTTTTTACAACGGTACCAAGATTCCAAAAGCCGCTTGTTCAAACGTGCTGAATCAAGAATTCCTTCATTAACAAAACGCTTCCAATCATCAAAATGAAAAGTAGTATTCATAAACCCTCCTACATCATGGTGAATATTGTCAAAGTAATTTGAGACGATTACTTATTTGTAAATCCTGCCAAGAAAAAAGGAGTAAAAGAAAGAATTCTTTCAAAACAAATATTATTAATCTAGTTCCAATTATACAAAACAGAAAAAGCGCTTTCAACCCAGCGGTTGCCATTTAAAAAAATATCTTAAAAGCTTCGGGTTTTATCTCGAGGCTTGCGTCGTTATAATAATAGCTCTAAATCGTCCTAGATTAAGTAATCGAAAAGAGACAAAACGAGACAGTTGTCTCGCTTTGTCTCTTTTTTTGCATCTTAATTTTATTTAATCATTGAAACTATCCCTTTTTGTTTCTTGGCACAGTTCTTGCATGAATAAAAGTGTATTCACTATTTCTAGGGAGGCTTAATAAATGAGAACGATGGAAGGTAAAGATGTCATTTTAACAAAGGGAAAAGCTCAGTGGATGTATCAAAAAATGTTGGAAATCCGTCATTTTGAGGATAAGGTTCATGAGTTATTCGCAAAGGGGATCTTGCCAGGATTTGTTCACTTATATGCTGGGGAAGAAGCCGTTGCTGTTGGTGTATGTTCTCATTTAACCGATAAAGATAGTATTACAAGCACCCATCGCGGGCACGGACATTGCATTGCCAAAGGCTGTGATTTGAATGGCATGATGGCAGAAATCTATGGGAAAGTTACCGGATTATGTAAAGGAAAAGGAGGTTCCATGCACATTGCGGATCTCGATAAAGGGATGTTAGGTGCCAATGGAATTGTCGGCGGGGGCTTTCCACTTGCATGCGGTTCTGCCTTGACAGCTAAAGTAAAAAAGACAAACGATGTAAGCGTTTGTTTCTTTGGGGATGGTGCTCAAAACCATGGGACATTCCATGAAGGAATTAATCTTGCTTCCATTTGGAATCTACCGGTTATTTTTGTTGCCGAAAATAACGGTTATGCGGAAGCCACTCCATTCTCTTATGCATCCAGCTGTAAATCAATTGTTGATCGAGCGATTTCTTATAATATACCAGGTATCAAGGTGGATGGAAAAGACATCTTGGCTGTGTACCAAGCAGCAGAAGAGGCTGTCTCGCGGGCACGACGCGGGGATGGCCCAACTCTAATTGAATGCGTCACATATCGAAATTATGGTCACTTTGAAGGAGATGCCCAAAAATACAAAATAGAAGCAGAAAAATCTGAACATTTGAAGGAGAAAGATGCGATTCTTCAATTCAGAAATTATTTGCTAAGTGAGCAGCTTTTAGCTGAAAACGACTTAAATGCTTTAGAAAAATCTGTTGAAGAAGCGGTTAATCAAGCAGTGGAGTTTAGCGAAGAGAGTCCTTATCCAAGTCCTTCTGAATTGTTAACCGATGTATACGTCTCTTATTGAACTTTTATGAGAGCTCGATAAATAGGGAACCAAAATAACAACTTAGATCACCGGCTGAATCCATCAAAATTTAGAAGTTTAATTCGGAGTGACTAATTAAAAGGAGGAATTAAATTATGGCAAGAAAATTAAGCATGTCAGCTGCGGTTAATGAGGCTATGAAACTTGCAATGCGTAAAGATGATAATGTCATTTTATTAGGTGAAGACGTTGCCGGCGGGGCTGAAGTTGACCACTTACAGGACGAAGATGCATGGGGTGGTGTACTCGGAGTCACAAAAGGGCTCGTGCAAGAATTTGGTCGAGAGCGAATTTTAGACACCCCAATTACAGAAGCAGGTTACATGGGCGCTGCAATGGCAGCTGCATCAACTGGCCTGAGGCCAATCGCTGAGTTAATGTTTAACGACTTTATTGGTAGTTGTTTAGATGAAGTATTAAATCAGGGAGCAAAGTTCCGCTATATGTTTGGGGGAAAGGCACAGGTTCCAGTTACAATCCGAACCATGCATGGTGCTGGATTCAGAGCGGCTGCGCAGCACTCACAAAGTTTATATGCTTTGTTTACTGCGATTCCAGGCGTGAAAGTGGTTGTCCCAAGCACACCTTATGAAGCAAAAGGACTATTACTTGCGGCAATCGAAGATAACGATCCTGTCATCTTTTTTGAAGATAAAACCCTTTACAATATGTCAGGTGAGGTTCCTGAAGGCTATTACACGTTACCAATTGGTAAAGCAGATATCAAGCGAGAAGGCTGCCATGTGACCATTGTAGCAGTCGGCAAGATGGTGAATACCGCACTGGAAGCGGCTGAACAGCTTTCAATTAAAGGAATTGAAGTGGAAGTTGTTGACCCCCGCAGCTTATCACCATTGGATGAAGAAACCATATTATCGTCTGTTGCAAAAACGAACCGACTAATCGTGATTGATGAAGCAAATCCAAGATGCAGTATTGCTACTGATATCGCAGCACTCGTTGCAGATAAGGGATTCGATACACTTGATGCTCCAATTAAACGGATTACAGCCCCCCACACGCCTGTACCGTTCTCACCGTCACTTGAGGATCTTTATCTGCCTAAAGCAGAAACGGTGGTCAAAGTGATAAGAGAACTATTAGGTGAATCTTTGGAAGTCTAAGCAGGGAGAAGGAAGGAGAGTTAGACATGTCAGTAGAAGTTGTTATGCCGAAATTGGGGATGGCCATGAAAGAAGGCACTGTGTCGATATGGAATAAGGAAGTCGGAGACCCTGTTGAAAAGGGTGAAGCGATTGCGAGTGTTAACTCAGAGAAAATTGAAATGGACATAGAATCACCTGCAGAAGGTACAGTGTTAAAAATTACTGTTCCAGAAGGAGAGGGGGTTCCTCCAGGGACTGTAATTTGTTATATCGGAGCTCCAGGTGAAGAAGTCGCTTCGGCGAATGCAGTAGAAAAAATACAAAGGCAAAAAGCAGATAATGTTGCACCTGAAAACGAAAAAAAGGAACCTGTCTCTTCAGTAAAAACGGCTCGGGACCGCGTGAAGATTTCGCCAGTCGCAAGGAAAATGGCGGAAGCAGCCAACGTTGATATTGAAACTATTAAGGGAACGGGGCCAGGAGGAAGAATAACGAAGGAGGATGTACAGGAAGCCATAAAGAATTTGGACGCTCATCAAGATGAACTGAAAAAGGATAAGAGCGAGATTCCTGTGAATGCAATAGAAGAGATCGAGCAAATCCCGGTCAGCGGGATACGAAAAGTGATTGCAGGACGCATGTATGACAGTTTGCGAAAAACAGCACAGCTAACGATTAACATGAAATCGGACGTGACGGATTTAATCGCTTTACAAAAGCAAATGGCCCAATCTGTTCAAAATCGTTATGAAAATAAATTAACGGTGACCGATTTCATTGCACGAGCCGTTGTCCTTTCACTTCAGAAGCATGGGCAGATGAATAGTGCGTATATTAACGATAAAATTCTTTTGTATAAAAACGTTCATCTTGGAATGGCTGTTGCGCTTGAAAAAGGGTTAGTGGTTCCGGTCATCCGAGATGCTGATCGTTGTTCACTAATTGATTTGTCGCGAAGCATTAAGACCCTGGCTCAAAAAGCAAGACAAGGACTGCTTACAATTGAGGAAATGCAGGGTTCCACATTTACGATTAGTAATCTCGGCGGTTACGGTGTTGAGCATTTTACCCCAGTTTTAAATCCGCCTGAAACAGGAATTCTTGGTGTTGGAGCCGTTTCTGACACCCCAACTTTTAATGGGGATAAGTTAGAAAGAAGAAGTATTCTGCCGCTTAGTTTGACTTTTGACCACCGTGTATTAGATGGAGCTCCAGCTGCAGCATTTTTACAAACGGTAAAACAATATTTGGAAGAGCCAATAACTATGCTTTTATAGAAAGAAGGGAACACATTGGCAACGATCGCAATTATAGGTGGTGGTCCTGCTGGGTATGTGGCTGCAATTACTGCAGCCCAGCAGGGACATAATGTAACACTTATTGACCAAAGGCAGCTTGGAGGCACATGTTTAAATGAAGGATGTATGCCAACGAAATCTCTTTTAGAAAGTGTTGGAGTGTATAGTAGGCTGCAACATGCCGGAGAATTTGGGATTCGTCTCCGATCCGATCAACTTGAAATTGATTGGAATACCGTCCATGAACGTAAAAACAAGATTGTGTCCAGACTGGTTCAAGGAATTCAATATTTAATGAAGAAAAATAAAGTGAAAGTAATAAAGGGAAAGGCAATATTTCAAACAAGCTGTAGTTTACGGATTGAAAATAATGGGTTGAAAGACGAAATCACCGCAGACAAGATCATTATTGCTGCAGGCTCTGAACCCATCCAACTGCCATTTGCTCCATTTGACGGTGATTGGATTGTTCATAGTGGTCAAGTCATGTCACTTCAGTCAATCCCTTCCTCTCTTCTCATTATAGGCGGAGGTGTCATCGGCTGCGAGTTTGCTAGTATTTACTGTAAGTTGGGGACAAAAGTGACCATTGTAGAGATGGCTGAGCAACTGCTTCCAGGAGAAGATAAAGATGTAGCCGACATCTTACATAAGCAGCTTGAGAACGATGGTGTATCTATTTATCTTTCCACCAGACTAATAGATTTAAATAAAGATCAGAAGAAGGCGATATTTGAAAGCGATAAAGGTCTCCATGAGGTTCAATCAGATTTGGTTCTTATTTCGATTGGACGAAAGCCAAAAGTGACTAACTTGGGTCTTGAGAACATCGGAATGGATGTTTCTAAACAAGGAATTCAGGTCAATGAGCAGATGCAAACGAATATTCCCAATATCTATGCATGTGGGGATGTAATCGGTGGTACTCAGCTTGCCCATGTTGCTTTCCATGAAGGTAAAGTGGCTGCTTTGAACTCCTGTGGGATGGATACAAAAGTAAATTATCGAGCTGTCCCACGATGTATTTATACTTCACCTGAAATTGCCAGCGTAGGTTTAACAGAAAAGCAAGCGAAAGACCAATATGGTGACGTAAGGGTTGGAGAATTTCCATTTTCCGCAAACGGAAAGGCTTTAATTGCCAATGAGGAGATCGGAAAAGTAAAGGTGTTGATTGAACCAGAGTTTGGAGAAATTGTTGGCGTCTCGATTGTCGGGCCCCATGCCACCGAATTGATAGGACAAGGAAGCCTTATGCTTCACTCTGAATTAACAACGGACAGTATGGAACATTATATTGCTGCCCATCCAAGTCTATCTGAGGCAATCTATGAAGCATTGCATAGTACAATTGGAAATGCTGTTCATGTTTAAATTAAGATTTCGACAAAAATTAATTTGATTTCTTTTTGGGGTGATGTTTTTTTAAATCAATTGTTAAAATAGCATTGAACATTAGAGCGGTTAGAGGAATAAGGCGGACGTCTAGGCCGAGGTGTTTTAAATATAGTTGTAAATGATTACGCAAAGTAACAAAAATGATTGTAACCTCGATAGATTTTGTTAACGTCTTTCTAGTATTCATGGTGTTACTTTCTCAAAAAACTAGCAATGACATGATTTAAATACACATAAGGAGAGAAGTACATGAAAGCATTAAGATGGCATGGAGTAAAAGATTTACGACTAGATATCATCGCAGAACCGTCTGCTGAAAAAGATAGAGTAAAAATAAAAGTAGAATGGTGCGGGATTTGTGGAAGTGATTTACATGAATATACTGCTGGACCGATCTTTATTCCAACTGAAACAGCACATCCCTTAAGTGGAGACAAAGCCCCTATTGTCTTGGGGCATGAGTTCTCTGGACGAGTGGTTGAAATTGGTGAAGAAGTTATGAGTGTTAAGGTTGGGGATCGTGTGGTTGTTGAGCCTATTTATGCATGTGGGAAATGTTCAGCTTGTAAACAAGGGGCATATAATCTTTGTGACAAAATGGGCTTTTATGGGCTTGCTGGAGGAGGCGGTGGCTTCTCAGAATATGCATCCATTCCAGAAGTAATGCTTCATAAGATCCCAGAAACGGTGTCCTATGAGCAAGGGGCACTTGTTGAACCATCAGCAGTGGCTCTTCATGCAGTACGACAAAGCAAAATGAAAGTGGGGGATAAAGCTGCAGTTTTTGGAACAGGGCCTATCGGACTCTTAGTGATTGAAGCATTAAAAGCATCAGGTGCATCTGAAATTTATGCAGTTGAGTTATCAGAACAACGGAGGGAAAAAGCAGAAGAACTTGGTGCAATTGGCATTGATCCAGGCCAAGTAGATCCTGTCGAACAAATTCTTAAATTAACAAATGGAGGGGCAGTGGTTTCTTATGAAGTTACTGGTGTTCCTAGCGTTCTAACTCAAGCAATTAACTCCACCATGATTGGTGGAGAAACGATGATTATAAGTATTTTTGAAAAAGAAGCCTCTATTCATCCTCAAAATATTGTCTTAAAGGAACGTACGATTAAGGGAATTATTGGATACCGTAATGTTTTCCCAGCTGTTATTAGTTTAATGGCACTAGGTTATTTCCCTGCTGATAAATTAGTGACTAAACGAATTAAACTTGATGACGTTATCGAAGAAGGGTTCAAGGCTTTATTAAAAGAAAGAAATCAAGTGAAAATTTTAGTCAAAGCCGACTAGATTAAAAAGGCTGGGACAGAAGTCGTTTACGAATAGTAAAAACCGAACTTATTCACACATTTTAACGTGATGGGTTCGGTTTTTCATTTATAAGTTAAGTCCTTTATGAAACGCTAGTCAAAATACGTCGCTTTCCGTGGGCACGGCCACAGTCTCCACAGCAAAGAAAATGCTTGCAGAGTCTTCGGACACGTGCTGTTCCGCAGGAGTCTCCGTATTTTGAGTGCGCTTCCTATTTGTTTCTGTACTTATAAAAATTTACTGTTCGGAATTTAACTCAGTTATTTTCGTTTGGTTCCGGCCACGTTTTTTAAGTGCGCCCAGTATGTGCGTTAAGGTCTCGAACAGTAAAGGCAGAAATAACTATAGCCTAAAGAAGGTTGTCCTTGATGACTCTATATTTAAGTAAGCAGGTGGGAAATCTTTGGTCTGAGGAGCACTAACTTCTATTAGACGAACTATAACTGGAGGAGTCTGTCAAATTTGCCAAATCAGAAATATATTTCCTTCAAGCATAAATAAAGCTGATATGAAAGGAACTATTTTTTCTTCAATTATATAAATGTGACTATTAATTAAAGGAGTTATGAAAAGAAGAAAATTTAATGGAGTAACGTCAGTAAAAAGTCTGGGAGTAAAATCTTAACGGGTTTACTTGTGAGGTGCAAAACTCTAATTATCACCTTAATTCACAGAAAGAAAAGACTAGTAAACGTCAAAACAACCGAATCTTTTGAGATTCGGTTTGATTATTTTCATAAAAGGCAATCGATTACCTATTTGATTAAATGGCTAAGGTAGAGATTTCTAAATAAGCGGAGAAATTCCGCTTATTTAGAAATCAACATTGAAAATAGCTAAAATAGACGGAGAAATTCCGACTATTGACTCAAAAAACATGAAAATGGGTCATTTCTTTTTGTTTAAACGGAAAAACTCCGCTTATTTACGACGAACTGAACGCTACTTTGGTTGATAACGGAAAAATTTCCGCTTATATCAACGATCACAGGTTACTCTAAGATTTCTTGTTCAGTCCTTTTTTACCTTAAGAACCATTTTTTCACAAAGTCTTCGATAATTTAACTTCTATTTTAACATATATATCCAAATGACTTGGTAATCCCCCTACCTTTCACTTGCTCAATCACCGGTTAATTCACACACCGCCAATAATTATTTCCACCCATGTAAATTAAACTGTGATTTGATAGGTGATTTTCGGATGAAATGGTTAATAACCATTGATATTACAATAAACGTCGCACGGTGAATGACTAGGTAAAAACCCGTGCGATTTACCTTGATAGTTAATTGTTTGCACCTCTGAAGTGAACCTGTTAGTAAAATCTAAGTTTTCTTTAGTAAGGATATTTTTAAATATATGGTCCCACATCTTTTCTGGACTACAAATTGAGCAGGCCATGGGATAACGAAGAGCTCCGATTATAAATCTGTCGATGGCTGGGGAAGGTTAAATCCTAGTTTAGTGAGCAATAATTGTATTGGTGCTAAGACTTGCTAAAAGAACTGGGACAGGTACCAAGCACTTTTAATTAAAGCAAAAGGACATTTAATAAATTGTTATTAAGAGTTATATTAACCGAAAATAAACGAGGTTCGGAACACATGTGTGAAAACAATATTGTTTTAAATATAAAATAATTATAAAAGACTTGAAAATGATAATATTTAATGAAAAAGAGAAAAAACAGTTATGACGCTATGGTGGATAAGATAATAATCCTAATAACTTAGCTTTTCTTTAAGAATTCATTTTACTTAGACCCCTATACGAAAAACATCCCGACGTATACAACAAACTTATTAAAGACTATGGAAAAAGTTGGTTTATTGTGGTAAAATTCACTCAATTAGGGGGAGAATCATGAATAGAAGAACTGGGGACTTAAAATTTATGCAGGAAATTAATAGATCCATTGTCTTTGATTTTATTAGGAAGCATGGACCTATTTCTCGAATTGAGATTGCTAAGTCAAATAATCTTAGCCCAACAACCGTCACGTCTGCTGTAAATGAACTGATTAAAAATGGGTTTGTTGAAGAGGGGGAGACAGGAGTTTCAAATGGAGGAAGGAGACCTGTTTTGCTGAAGTTTTCTCCTAATAAACGAACCATTATAGGGGTTTCCATAAGGAATACCATGATTGAAATTGGTGAATTAAATTTGGAGCCCAAAGTTTTGCAGGTGATTTCTTATCCTGTTGATAATTTAATTGGTGAGGATTTTATTAGTTATCTTCTGGAATGTCTTGAATATTTTTTATCTGAAATTTCAGATCTTCATAAATGTATCGGGATTTCGATTGTGGCACCCGGAATTGTGGATTATAAAAATGGGATTTTAAGGTATAACTCAGCCTTAGAATTAATTGAAATTCCTTTACGAGATATGGTGGAGAATCGCTTTAAAATAAAAACACATCTGGAAAATGATACAAATTCGATTGCACTTGCGGAAAAAGAGCTAGGAGAAATAGATGAATATAAGGATTTATTTTACATCATGGTAGGAGATGGCTTAGGCGCAGGTGTCGTGATTAACAATTCAATCTATCGTGGAAACCAAGGCGGGGCGGGGGAATTTGGACATTTTATTGTGGAAAGAGGAGGGATCCTTTGCGATTGTGGAAGTAGAGGGTGCTTAGGGAATTACGTGGGGTGGCCCTATATATATTCGCGAATCATTTCTGCAATATCTCGAAAGAAGAAAACGCAGTTAGCCAAAATGGCGAAGGGGGATCTTAATAAAATTACATTAGATAAGTTCTTTAAAGCTGTGGATGAAGGAGATGTACTTGCAGTTAATATTCTTGATGATGTTGTAGATTACTTATCAACGGGAATAATTAATATTGTGAACTTGCTTAATCCTGAAATTATCATAATAGGTGGAGTACTTGGTGCAAGTGATACACTTGTTGCTAAATTAAGAGACAGAGTCATTTCACAAGGGTTGTCAACAAATACACATGACTTGGACATTCGAAGTACGGCTTTAGGTAAAGACTTTATGTTGTGCGCAGCAGCTAATCTCGTGTTACATGAATCCCATCATATAGAACTCTAAAAGAAATTTTAAGAAAATAGATATAAGAGGGGGTGTTAAGAGCTGGAGTTTTTTTGATTTTGTTATAATTTAAAAAATTATAAATTCTCATTGAATTATTAGTTTGTTTGTTTTAATATGTAAATACAATCACATATTAATTCCGATGGAAAAAGTAAGTAGTTTATTGTAAGCGTTAACTAATGGTCTAGAAAGGTCAAATGGATTTGAAAATCCAAAAAACTCTACAGATGAAAAAAATAAAGCTTTACCTTCTATAATTGCGGTTTTATTTTACTTTTTATGAGTAATAGAAAAATGAAATAAATTAAAAAAACAAATTGTAAGCGCTGTCTAAAGTAGTGACTGTTGCAATTCAACTTAATCTTAGTTTTTCCACTGGGATTAAAAAGGTTGTAAGAAAAACTAACGAAGTGTTGGATTTGCATAAATATAGGTAATATTTTTAAAAATATCAGTCTCAAAAATTTAATTAATTCATTCATTAAAGGGGGTGGTAAGTAGCAAATGGGAAGGTGTAAGAATGCAAATATTCAAGAGGGAATTAGCAAACTAGCGATAGAAAAATTTGGAGGTGTTTATACATGAAAAAGAAACAAGGATCAAAATTATTAGTAGTTGCAACAAGCCTCATATTTGCACTTTCAGGATGCGCCGTAACTAATAATAGTTCTAGCACTAGCAGTAACTCTGTAGGAACAAAAACCAGCAATTCAGAATTGAAATGGCAGAATTGGTCAAATGTCAAAGAAAATCCGAAGCTAAAGGGACAGACAATTACAATCCTTTGGAATGTCAGCTCGCCGACAGCAGAAAAGCTAAGCAAAAAACTTGAAGCGCAATTCACCAAAAAAACGGGAATTAAGGTTAATAACCTCAGCGTTGATTATAACAGTGTCTACAACAAAGTAATGACCAATGTGCAAAGCAATTCGCATAGCATTGACCTTACAGAAATGGATACGATTTGGGCTGGGCAATATGATAAAGGAAATATCGCCGTAAACTTGAAGAACATCATCCCTAAGAGTGTGCAAAAAGAGTTTACACCTTCATCCCTGACATCCGTTAGCTACAACGGAGATATTATGGGGGTACCTTGGTTCTCAAGTACGAAGCACTTTTATTGGAATAAGACAATGTTTAAAGAAGCTGGGTTAGATCCAAATAATCCACCTAAAACATACGATGAATTTTTGAAAGATTCTAAGATTATTCAATCGAAGCTTGGCAGCAAGAATGTCTATGCATCGGGCTGGTCCTGGGAGCAGGCAGAGTCTCTAACATGTGATTATGTCGGATTCCTTGGAGCATACGGCGGCACCTTCTTCAACAATCAAGGAACGCCAGAGTTTAACAGTCCTGGCGGTGTAAAAGCTTTGCAAATGATGCAAACACTTTATAAGAGCGGCACGATCGATCCTGCGAGTCTCCAGTGGAATGAAACACAAGTACAAAATGCATTTGCTTCTGGCAAAATTGCGATGATGACTAACTGGGAAGGGATGTACCCAATGCTCAATACAAAGTCACAATCGCAAGTTGTTGGTGAAACTTCTCTTGGCCTGCTTCCTGGTGAAGGCAATGTTAAGTCGTCAGCTGTTACAGGCTCTGAAGGTGTAGCTCTGCTTCAAAGCAGCCAGCATAAACAAGCAGCGCTGGAATTCTTAGAATTTATTGCATCAAATGACTACCAATATCCTGAGTTTAAAGAAAACGGACAATATCCAACTATTCAGGCTGATTACAGCGATCCGAAATTTAAAGCAGCGGACCCAACAAACACAATGGGACCAATCGAAAATCAATTCAATTATGCATTCAACCGACCAAACGCACCTGGATATGTTAACTGGTCTGATATTTTATCTGCTGATCTGCACAAAGTCATCATGGGACAAATGACACCAAAAGCAGGTTTAGACGATGCAAACTCCCAAATCGAACAAGCAATTAAACAGGCAAACGGATAATTAAATAAATATAGACGAGTGTGCCGAGATAGTTGGCACCTCATCTGTTTTTGGAGGTTACTATGCGAAAAACTTCTAAACAAGAGAGGAAAAAATGGTATTTTGCCTACATGCTTCTCATCCCAACAGCCGTTTTTCTGTTAGCGATTTTTATCTATCCGATCTTTCAATCGTTGTATTGGAGTTTCTTGCACTACGATTTGCTCGATGGTTCTCCTATAAAATTTGTTGGATTTAAAAATTATATTCAAATTTTAACAGACGGACAATTTTGGTATTCTTTATGGAATGCGATTTGGTTTACACTTTTCACTTGTACGATGGAAACGATTCTCGGTTTCTTTTGTGCATTACTCTTGAATCAAAACTTTAGAGGAAGAACACTCTTTCGTGCTTCAATCATTATTCCTTGGGCGATTTTGACGATGGTCAATGGTTTGCTTTGGGATACTATGCTTCAGCCAGGTTCTAACGGAGGTGCGATTCAAATTGTCCTTCACGCCCTTCATTTATTACCTCAAAACAGTAATCCCGTATGGCTCGCAACGGTTACAGGATCTGTCTTTTTTGCAGGTATTGCTGATATTTGGAAAATGACCCCTTTTATGACCCTTTTAATGCTTGCCGGTTTGCAACCTATTTCAGGGGAAATGTATGAAGCGGCAATGATTGATGGAGCTGGATTCTGGAAGAAAATTTGGTTAATTACAATTCCTCAGTTAAAGCCTGCGATCATTGTTGCTGTAGTATTGCGTATCATGGGCGCGTTCCGCGTATACGATATCTTAACTGAATTTACAGGCAGTGACACCACTTCGGTCACTTATCTGACATTTAACAATGCATTTCGGTATTTTTATTTAGGAAAAGCGTCTGCAATGGCGTGGTTTAGCACCCTCTTTATTATCGGAATCATTATTTACTATATCCGTATTCTGAAAAAGAATATGGAGGAAGCGTGAGGTGGTAATATGAAAAAAATACAGAGAAGTGCTACAGATATTATCCCGCGCGGCTACATGTGGATTGGATTAATTCTATTGTTTCTCTTCTCAGTATTACCCTATGTTTATTTGGTCACAACATCATTTTCTAATCAAGTTGAGATCAATGCGGGTCACTTATTTCCGCAACATCCAACACTATCTAATTATCGGCAATTATTCAGTCCAAAGGATAGTTATGCTTTAGAGCTGATCCAAGCGATGAGAAACAGTCTCGAAGCTTCGATTTTAACGACGATCATAGCGCTTATTTTTGGCTCTATGGCAGCCTATGCGTTTGCCAGAATTAAATTCCCTTTCCGGATGACCGGGTTATTCGCAATATTGTCAATGCAAGTGCTTCCCACTGTCAGCATTGTTGTACCGCTTTATATGATGTTTCGTAATGGTTTTGGGATTCCAATTCCATTTACACACTATTCCATCCAATTAACTGGTCCTTTGCTAAACACGCCGTGGGCGCTCATTATATCTTACGCCTCGGGTACGATTCCTTACGTCGTGTGGATGGTCACAGGTTATTTTTCGGCAGCACCGAAAGAACTTGAAGAGGCGGCATATATTGATGGGTGTGGTCTTTGGGGCACCATGATCCGTATTATTCTTCCACTCTCCTTACCAGGACTTGCAGCTACTTTTATTTTTAGTGTGTTAAATAATTTTGACGAATTCATGTTTGCGAATGCCTTTACCAGTACATATGCCTCAAAAACAGTTCCACTTTTTATCGCAGAACTTGTGGGTAAACACAGCTTGCCTTGGGGACTGATGTGTGCGGCAGGAGTTGTTGCGACCATCCCGTTTGTCATTTTATCCATGATTTGTTATCGCTGGATCGTTACTGGCGTAACGGCTGGAGCAGTAAAGGGGTGATTATGTGACGTATATTCTAGGACTTGACGGTGGAGGAAGTAAAACCTTCGTCGCCGTTGTTGACGAAAAAGGCAACCTTTTAGGTAAAGGGACGGCAGGACATGGGAATTATCAAAACCAAAAAGTAGGAATCAATGGGGTTCTTTCCAATTACCGTTCTGCGATCGATGTGGCACTTCAAGAAGCAAATCTATCGATTGCCGACATAGAATTTGCTCAATTTGGGCTTGCGGGTGCCGATCGCGAAAAGGACTTCAGCATCCTTCGTCCAGCACTTAAAGAACTTGGTTTTAAAGCTTGGGATGTAGTATGCGACACCTATGAGGGGCTGCGCACAGCCAGCCGTGAAAATATTGGAGTTGTGTTGGTCTGCGGAAGCGGTACGAACGCAGCAGGTAGAAATCCATTTGGTGAAACCAAACAAATCGGAGGGTTTGGGTATTTATTTGGTGATACAGCGGGTGGAAGTTATTTAGCGCAAGAAGCTTTTCGAGCAGCATGCCGTGATTTCGAACGACGAGGTCCCAAAACTAGTCTGCGAAAAAAGATCGCTGATTATTATAAGATGAAGGAAATGGGAGAGGTTCTTGATTATTATTATGACAACGACCTCTACCAAACGAATTTAGATATGTGTAAACTTCTTCACAACGCTGCAGACGAGGGAGATCTGGTATCTATCGGGATTCTTAAATCTGTCGGACGAGAACTTGGCATCGCTGCCAATTCGGTGATCTATCACCTTGGGGGATTTAATAACATCGATATTCCTATTGTTCTTGTTGGATCTGTTGTTCAAAAAGGTAAAAACAAATATTTACTGAAAGAATTAGAGGATACAATTCGAAGAGAAAACCAAAACTTTCACTTCGTTATCCCGAAAATGGAACCTGTTTACGGCTCTGTTCTTTTGGCAATGGATCATCTTAACATTCAAGTTGACCGTGAGATCGAAAACAAATTTGAATCATACGGGGGTTACGAACTATGAAAAAAGACAGTTTGAAAGTTGCAGTAATTGGAGGCGGCTCTTCTTATACACCAGAAATTGTAGAAGGATTTATTCAACGCTATCATGAATTGCCAGTTCGTGAATTATATTTGGTAGACATCGAAGAAGGACGGCACAAGCTTGAAATTACAGCAGCACTCGCAAAACGGATGGTTGAAGAGTCTGGTTTACCTATTAAAGTCGTACCCACACTGAACAGACGAGAAGCGATTGAAGGTGCGGACTTTGTCACCACACAACTTCGAGTTGGACTATTAGATGCGCGTGCAAAGGACGAATCAATTCCCCTTAAATATAGCATTATCGGCCAAGAAACTACAGGAGCCGGTGGCTTTGCAAAAGCGCTGCGTACCATTCCTGTACTTCTCGATATTGCCCGTGATATTGAAGAACTTTCTCCAGATGCGTGGATGTTTAACTTTACAAATCCAGCTGGTATTAACACCGAAGCTGTCTTAAATCACAGCAAAGTGAAATCCGTCGGGCTTTGTAATTTACCGATAGGTACACAAATGCAAATTGGGAAACTTCTAGGTGTTGAAGCCTCGAAAATCGGTTTGGAATGGGTAGGACTTAACCACCTCAATTGGGCAACAAAGATTTTAGTTGAAGGCGAAGACCTTTTACCTGTGATTCTTGGAAAAGCATCCAGTGAAAAAGGGTTAACCATGAAAAATATTCCTGACTTCCAATGGGGTGAAGAATTTCTTCGTTCGATGGGGGCTCTTCCTTGCAGTTATCTTCGTTATTTCTATATGACGGATGATATGCTTGCGGAAGAACTTCAGGCTGCGAAAACAACAGGAAGTCGCGCTGAAGTAGTGAAGAAGCTTGAAGGAGAACTGTTCGAGATTTATAAAGACCCTAATCTTAAAGAAAAACCAAAGCAATTGGAACAACGCGGTGGCGCTTATTATTCTACCGCAGCGGTAAACTTGATTGATTCCATTTATAACAACCGCAACGATCAGCAAGTTGTCAACATTCAAAACAATGGTTTGCTTGATTTCTTACCCGATACAGCATCGATTGAAGCAAATTGTATTATTAATTCCGAAGGTGCAACACCTGTGCAAATTCGCTCAGAGATACCTAATCAGATTAAAGGATTAATTCAGGTCGTCAAAGCGTACGAGTCATTAACCGTTGAAGCGGCTGTTAGTGGTGACTACGGGACAGCCCTACAAGCACTTACCGTTCACCCATTGGTTACAAGTGCAAAAGTTGCCAAAGCAGTCCTTGATGATTTACTGAAAGCACATAAGCCGTATTTGCCACAATTTTAAGAAGGGCCCGGAAGGGCTTTTCTTATTAGGAGGAGTTACATGGTCACCATTAGACAAATTAGAGATAAAGAAGAACTTGAAAAATGTTATGACTTATGGGGTCAAGTTTTCCAAGGAAACGAAACAAGAGATTTTTTCGCGAATCGCTTAAATAAGGATTCCAGTTACAAGTTAACTACAACGTGGATTGCAAAAGTTGATAACGATATTGCTTCTTCGGTTCAAATTTTCCCCTATGAAATGCGCATCGGAAAGGAAAAACTCCTTGTAGGAGGAATCGGAAGCGTCGCCACTAATCGGTTGTATCGCGGGAAAGGATACGCCCAGGAAATCTTGCATGCCCAGAATCTTTGGATGCACCAAAACAAATATGACCTGTCACTATTATTTAGTGGAATTGGAACAAAATTTTATGAAGAGGTTGGCTATAAAAAAGTAAAAAATGTCGCCTATCAAGCTAAAAAGTTACCTAAGATCGAATCGGATCTGTTATTTGCTAAAGACGATGACATGGAAATGATCCAAAAAGTGTATCAAGAATACAATCGTGAAAAAACAAATAGCTGCATTCGTTCTTCACAATATTGGAAGGATCAGATCGCTTGGAGAGGGGAAACCAAAGAAAATTTTTGTGTGATTAAAGAGGATCGAGAAATAAAGGCCTACTTACGGTTCGAAAATAAAAAAGGAAAAACGAGTGTTCTAGAAGCATGTTACCTCCCTGGTGCGGAGATGTATATGACGAAACTTTTTCACCAGTTTTGTGCAAGCGCCTATTGTCTAAACGACTTTACTATAATGCTTCCAAACGATCACATTTTAACGCAAAACAGAGAGAAAATTGAAGAAGGGACACACATGTGGAGATTCTTTGATTTTCAAAATTTAATGCATAAGCTAGAACCCGTATTTAACGAAAGAATGCCGAACGATAAAAAAATAGTCTTCAGATGCGAAGAGGACTGTGTTGTACTAAATAGAAATAAAGTCGAAGTAACAGGTCATAACTACGACTACGATGAAAGAATACTTGTCACAAAAAAGGAATTTTTTGAGTTGTTAACGCAAGGCTATCAAGCCACAGAAAACCAAAAATTGAGAAACAATTCGATCATTCAAAAATTATTCCCACCACAAAATGGTATCCTTTGGCAAAGTGATTTTTTCTAAGTGCAAGACGTGTTTATAACATAAAGGATATAGACTGACCAAATTGAGGAGAGGTTTTTATGAAAATTGTTGTAATCGGTTCTGGCACCATGGCACACACCCATACGGATGCCTATACAAATATGACTAATGTTGAACTTGTCGGTGTCGTCGATATTCGTGAAGACCTCGGTCGCCCATTTGCACAAAAGTATAATATTTTATATTTTTCTTCTCTTGATGAGGCGCTGGAACAAACTGAAGTTGATGTCGTCGACGTTTGTGTGCCTACTTATTTGCATAAAAACTATGTTATTCAAGCTGCAAATGCCAAGAAGCATGTCATTTGTGAAAAACCATTGGCGAGAAGTATAGAAGACGCATGTGAGATGATTGAGCATTGTAAATCACAAAGCGTTCGCCTATTTGTCGGGCATGTGGTTCGCTTTTTCCCGGAATTCGAAAACGCACGCCAATTGATTCTCGATGGTGAAATTGGCAAAGTAGGAACCGTTCGTTTCTTCCGCGGCGGACCTTTTCCAAAGGCCACCTTCGAAAATTGGTATGCGGATACAGCTCGAAGCGGTGGTGTCATTTTGGACCTCATGATCCATGATTTTGATTTTCTGCAATGGACGTTCGGTAAGGCAGAAAGGGTTTATACCAAGGCGTTGCCTGATATGGATTACGCACTTACAAGTATTCGTTTTAAAAACGGTGTTATAGCAAATGTTGAAGGAAGCTGGTCAGATGTCGATGACTTTCACACAGAGTATGATATTGCAGGTTCTGAAGGTCTTCTTCAACATGATAGTCGAAAGGAAAAACCGCTCCAGATTTCACTGAAACAAGAAAATTCATGGAACGCAGAAGGCGTTGCTGTTCCTGAAAGCCCTATGTTTAAAAGGCCTTATCAACTAGAATTAGAGAATTTTATTCATTGCATTGAAACTGGTGAAACAGCACGTGTGACTCCAAATGATGCTTTGGAAGCACTGCGTCTCAGTTTCGCATCAATTGAATCTGCTAAGACAGGAAAGGCGGTAACATTATGATAAGAGTTGGCATTCTAAGCTTTGCTCATATGCACGCCTACAGCTATGCTCAAGTTTTACGTCAGTTAAAGAATATTGAACTACTCAGTGTCTACGACGAAGAGTTTTCTCGCGGTGAAAACTATGCAGCCGAATTTGGAGCCAAGTATTTCTCTAATATAGATGACTTCCTCCAAGATGAGAGTCTTGATGCCGTGATTGTTTGCAGTGAGAACAGTAAGCACAAAGAACATGTAATGGCTTGTGCCCAAGCAGAAAAACATATTTTATGTGAAAAGCCAATCGCAACGAACGTTGAGGATGCCCAACTTATGATTGATACATGTGAAAAATATAATGTCCTGCTGCAAATTGCTTTTCCTGTCCGTTATTCTCCTCCAATGGCTAGATTGAGGCAGATTATTCAAGAAGGAAAAATTGGAACGATTCGAGCCATGCGCGGGACCAACCACGGACGCAATCCTGGGGGATGGTTTATCGATCCTGCCCTTTCCGGCGGAGGTGCCGTACTTGATCACACCGTTCATATTATCGACATTATGCGTTGGGTATTACAAAGTGAAGTTAAAGAAGTCTTTGCAGAGGTGGATACAAAGTATTCAAATATTCTAACGGATGACTGCGGATTATTGACGTTTGAATTCGAAAATGGTGTGATCGCAAGTCATGATCCAAGTTGGTCAAGACCCGTAAGTTTTTCGGCTTGGGGTGATGTAACCCTGAAAATTGTTGGAACTAAGGGGTCTGTGTATGCAGACGCTCTCGCTCAACATATCGATGTCTACCGCAACAAAAATCTTCATCATGCTGCACATATGTGGGGAGAAGGGTATGACTTTGGTCTGGTATCCGATTTCATAGATTGCATTAGAACAAAGAGAACACCCTCGATTACCGGTTACGACGGTCTAAAAGCTGCAGAGGTTGCTTTTGCAGCATATGAGTCGGCGAGGATCGGTCAACCTGTAAGACTTTTATGATTAAAAGAGTTTTATAGCTGTAAGGGGGACAATGCTCACCAGCCAAGAGGACTTTTTTCTAAAAGAGGAATCCAATCGTGGTTGAATTCATGGCGTTTGGTTCGTGGATTTGTTTATAAGGTGAAGGCAAAGTGAGCCTTCCCACCTCAATAAATTAAATATCTAGGAAAAGTTGACCTCTATTATTAAGGTTAACTTGTTGTGATTTTAGTGTAAAGAGATTGAGATGGGGGGAGAGGCTTTGAAATTAAAAGTCTCACTGTTTTATTTAATTTTTTATTTGGCTGAAGGGGCTTTTATGCCTTTTACGAGTTTGTTTTTGCATCAAAAGGGTTATGACGGGGGCCAAATTGGGGTCGTTCTTGCAATCATTTCTTTAGCGGGAATAATTGGTCAGCCTATTTTTGGCGCGATTAATGACTCTGCAAAGGATTATCGAACGGTATTAAAAGTTACCACCTTCCTATCGGCGCTGGTGTCTTTTGGTTTTTTCTTAAAACAATACTTTGTACTCACGTTGATTATTGCCAGTTTATTTTCTTTTATTGTAAGCCCAATTGGACCAATTATGGACTCTATTTCAGTTGAAAAAGGACCACAATTTGCATTTTCATATGGTCAGGTTCGTCTTTGGGGAGCTTTCGGATTTGCAATCATTACAGCAATAGTAGGCTATGTATACAGTAATGTCGGGTACCAGTACAGTTTTACCATTTATGCGGCTTTTTCGATCCTAGTTTTTATTTTAATGTTTATTTTCCCGAAATTTGAAGCCCCAAAAAGACGTTCGGCGTTTGGAAAAGAGAGTTTGTCTGAGGTTTTAACGAATAGATCTCTTGCCTTATTCATTTTAATAAGTATTTTGATCTCATCCATTGTCAACATTAACTTCAGTTATCTCCCGATCTATTTTCAAAAAATGCACTATCCCATTAATCTTGTGGGTTGGAATTTCACAGTTGCTGCTTGTATTGAAATTCCTCTCTTTTGGCTTTCTGCAAAAGTAAGAGAAAAAATGGGGTTGTTTTCAATGCTCTTAACAGGTACATTGGCCTATTCGCTTAAATATTTGTTTATGGGCTTCGCTCCACCGGTTGGAATAGTCATTTGTTTACAGACACTTGATGGCTTAGCCTTTGCTTTTTATTATAGTGCAGCGGTCGAAATAATTAGCCAAATGGCTCCTAAGCGTGCAAAATCAACGTCGCAAGCACTTTTTGGTGCAGCAAGTGGGCTCGCTGGAATTATAGGAAATCTCGTCGGAGGTTTGATTATAGAAAATCAAGGCGCTCAGTTCCTTTATTGGGTCATGAGCGCTGTTGGATTATTGGCGACTTTCTTATTTCTTCTGTTTTCTCGAAAATCAATGTATCGATTGGAGTTTGAGACAGAAGCACGCAATCAGGCATAAGCCTAATTAAGAATTGTTTGGTTTCAATTATAAGGAGAGACGTGGTTATTTAGTCAAATGATACTTAATTCTTATGAACGTTAATGTAGCTTTTCCGCTAGCAAGAATGCAGACATTGTATGGCTGATGAAGATGACAAGGTGATCATACATTTATTTTACCGCGGAAAACTAGCCTATTCTAAAGGAGGAGTATATTTTGAAAATTATAGAAGCAATCGATTATAAAACCATGTGTAAAATGGCCGCCGATTATATAATCACAAAGGTATGTGAAAATCCAAGATTAAAACTTGGACTGGCAACGGGCGGAACACCTCTTGGGATTTATAACACCTTAATTGCCGATCACAAGAAAAATGGAACTTCCTATCAATGGGTCACGACCTTTAATTTAGATGAATATGTCGGGCTTACAGGTGATGACCCGAGTAGCTACCGTCATTATATGAATCATAATTTGTTCAATCAAATTGACATCCCATTAAGTCAGACTAATATCCCGCATGGAGACGTCCAGGATTTGGAACAAGAATGCATAAGGTATGAAAACTTAATTTCCGAACACCGTGGAATTGATTTGCAGATTCTTGGAATAGGTAACAATGGACATATTGGATTTAACGAACCGGGAACATCCTTTAATTCAAAAACTCATGTAGTGGAATTAACCTCGTCCACTAGAGAGGCAAACTCTCGTTTTTTTAATAGTGTAGAAGAGGTACCTACGCGTGCGATCACAATGGGAATTGGAACCATCATGAAAAGCAGAGAAATTCTTCTACTGGTATCGGGTGAATCCAAAAGCAATGCCCTTCACGCACTCTTAAATGGTAAAGTTGATGAAAGTTTTCCAGCATCAGTTTTAAAGACTCATCCTAAAGTAACCGTTTTTGCAGATAAAGAAGCAGTTGCTTGTCTAAAGGTATTCAGATGAGGATCTTTTTGTAGTTTTTCTTTCAAAGAGGAAATGGAGCAGAGCATAATAACAGATAGTTTTCATTTCAATTATATGTAACGTAAGAAACCTGTGAAAAATTATATTTAGTTTTTCAGAAAGTGACCATGTCATTTTTAATAGAAAAACAATAATTTTGGTTTTGGAATAAAGATCCTAGGAAATGCCACATTGTACATTAACAAATTTACAGGCTGGGGACCTACCCTTTTAGTAAATCTATCTAACCACTCAACAGAGGTTGGTGTTGCATTCTGCAATTGCAGAAAGAGATGTCCAAAATCATATCTGAATAATGAATTAAGGGAGAAGATTCCGTGCTGAAAATTTATGAAAATGAGGAAATAATTGCGCAAGAAATCGCTAAAGAAATGAAAGTGCAATTGCAAACGAAAAATAATCCAGTTTTCTGTTTGGCATCTGGCAGTACACCGCAGAAGAGCTACTTCCAGTTTGCACAAAATTTAGTTGATCGCCCGTTATTAGATAAATTGAAAATTGTAAGTTTAGATGAATGGGTTGGTATACCGCGCCATGCAAAGGGAAGTTGCTATCAAATGCTAGAGCAAGATTTATTCTCTCTTATTAATATTAATGAAAAGCAAATTGAATTTTTTAATGGGGAGGCCGAGGATTTAAAAAGTGAATGTCAAAGAATTGACCAGTTCATTCTTAATAATCCCATAACGTTTAGTTTGATGGGGGTAGGAATGAACGGTCATATTGGTTTAAATGAACCTGGTTCAACGGTGGAGGACCAAAGCCGTGTCGTTCCACTGTCCGAAACGACAAAAGAAGTTGCCCAAAAGTATTTCGATGAATCAATCGAATTAACAGACGGGATTACATTAGGTTTAAAACAGATAATAGAGAGCTCAAGAGTGATTGTGGTAATAACAGGTGAACATAAAGCAAGAATGGTAAAACAGCTATTTGAGGAGCCAGAGGCTAAATTGCCGGCACAGGAATTGTTGGGTTACCAACATATTGATTTCTTTTTAGATCAGTCGGCTGCAAAAGAGTTAAACAAATAAATTTTACGGGGAGTTAACAAAATGGAAGAGAAGATAATAGGAGTTGATATTGGGGGGACAAATATTAGAGTGGGATTCATGACTCGAAATTTGCAGTTGGTAAAAAAGGAAACTGCCTCAACATCCAGGTTCAAAAATAAAGAAGAATTCTTTCAGTACTTAAGACAAATGATTGAACGAGTGGATGTTAACAGGGAAGCAAAGAAAATTGGGATGGCTTTTCCTGTTCCATGGAATGAGGGGATAAAAACACTCTATGACTCTACGAATCTCACGCTTTTAGAAAATATGAGTGTAAACGAAATGAGATCCTATTTTGCAGAATATGATCTCTACCTTGAAAATGATGTAAATGTCATTGCCTTGTTAGAATCGGATTTCGGTGCTGCTAAAAATTCAAGAAATTCCATCTATATCACAGTAAGTACGGGTATCGGGGGTGGCTTGATCGTAAATAATTCTATTTATCGAGGGACACACGGTTATGCAGGAGAAGTAGGAAGCATGATCATTTCCAATGAAAATAAAAACCATTTTTCCCTCTATAGTGGTACATTAGAATCGCTTTGTAGTGGAAAAGCTTTGGAAGATGAAAGTCAAAAGTTATATGGAAAAAATGCGACAACCAAATTATTATTTGAAAACTATAAAAAAGGAACGGCCGATGCCATTAAAGTCGTTGAAGTGTGGGTGGACTATTTTTCAAGCGCTATAGCTTCCCTTATGCAAGTCCTCGACCCGGAAGTCTTTGTCCTAGGAGGTTCGGTCATCTTAAATAATCAATGGCTCGTCGAGAAGTTAATAGAAGGAACAAAAAGAAAGGTGTTTAAACAATTAATAGATAAAGTGAGAATCGTCATCTCAGAATATGGCCATGATGCGGGTATAATCGGCGCAGGTTACATTACTATTAAAAATTAAGGTAAAGGGGAACTTAAAAGTGGGAAAATTAAAAGTTGCTTTGGTTGGAGCAGGTAGTATTTCGTTTGCTTTAGGGGCTCTGCAGGATTTAGTGCTGTCTGAAAAGCTTAAAGGTTGCGATTTAGAAATCGCTTTAATGGATATCGTTGAAGAGAATTTGAATCGTACCTATCAATATGCCACAGAAATGTTTACGGCATTTAACCACTCTGCAAAAATATGGAAGTCAACTGATTTAAGGGAAGCATTAATAGATGCTCAATTTGCAATCGTCGCAATTGAAGTTAATCGCTATCATTATTGGTCTCAAGATTTCCATATTCCACGTCGATTTGGAAGCAAGCAAATCTATGGGGAAAATGGGGGGCCAGGCTCCATGTTTCATACTTTAAGAAATTTGGGCCCGATGTTAAAAATTGCTCATACAATGGAAGAAGTCTGTCCTGATGCGTGGTTTATAAATTATACAAATCCAGAAGCCAAGCTTGTTGAGGCTATTTCAAAACTTACTTCTATTAAGGTTGTTGGCTTATGCCATGGTCTGGATATGGGAATCGATCAAATTTCTGAATTTCTAGACATGGACAGAGAAGAAATTGGCGTTGAGGGCGGGGGATTAAATCACTTTGGGTTTTTCACTAAAATATGGGATAAAAAGACAAACGAAGATTTGTATCCGTTATTTCGTGAAAGAGAAAAACAAGCGAATCGTTTAGCCCACTTTGATCATATTGGACTTTCTAGAACTATGTTTCAAATTTACGGTTTATATCCCTATCCGGGCACGAACCACATTGGCGAATATATAAGTTATGCAGATGACTTTTATGCAGGTTTATCCCTTCAATACAGATATGATCCCATTCATGAGAAGCTCTGGGAAAAGGAGTCTAGAACACCAGACTTTATCTATGCTGCAAGTGGAAATACTATAGATAAAGGACTGTTTGATGGTGTGAAAACTCAAGAAGTATGGACTGAAGAAGCTTATGTTTTTGATAAAAATAATGTCAGAATGAGCAATGAATATGCCATTCCAATTATTGAAGCGATTTATTTTGATGATGAAATTCAACTTAATGCGGTCAATATGCAAAATAATGGCGCCATAAAAGGTCTCCCAGATGATATGGTCGTAGAAACACAGGCAATTGCTAACGGGAAGGGCATTAAGTTAAAGGCGATGGAAGTGGAACTTCCTGTTGCTTTAATTGGAACCATTCACATTCAAGGCACCATTCACAAACTATTAATTGAAGCCTATTTGGAGAAGTCCAAAACGAAATTGCTTCAGGCGATTTTAATAGATCCACAGGCACCGAGCTATTACCAAGCGTGTGCCATGATTGATGAAATGTGTGAACTTCAGCAAGATATTTTACCTGAACTTGGATGGAAATAACATAAAAGAGTAGTAACCGTGCAATCTTTTATTCTCAAATAGACAGAATCTTGTGTATGATCGAAATGATTTACTGAAACAAATGATACTCAAAATCAAGAGATTGGCAAAGATATTGAACCAATCGATTTGTATTTCCTTATCGGAATGCCTGTTCGTAAGGGAATGTACAGCATACTTTTTATCAACCGGAATCAAATAATTCAAACAAGAAACAAGTAGTCAAGCTATGTACATTTATAAATGATGGGCCTCTCCTATATTAAAGTAAGAATTGACACTAATTTATTTAGTGTCTTTTCTCTTTTAGGGTAAACCTAACAATGGAACCATTAAATATGGAAAAAAGGTGATCTAGGGAAATGTCAATGATTCACCCCCCCCTAATAGATTGATTGCCGAAAAATCCCCTAACTGACTTCAACATGCTCATAACCTTGTAGAATGATTTCCATGGGGAGAGGGGGTTGAAAACAAGCCTGTCTTTGTGAGTATCGGCTATTCGACTTGCCATTGGTGACAGGTTTGACTGTTTAATGGATTTAATTTCAACAACACACGCTAAGTTTGAGGTTTAATAGAAATATAAGGGGTTAAGATGAGTTGAAATAGGATTGTTATTAATGGATTCTTTCTAGAAAATATCTTATAATTTTGAGAAAGAAAGGGGGATATATATGAAATGGCAAGAGGTTAGAGAAAGATTTCCAAATCAATTTGTTCGTGTTTCCATTCTAAATTTTCATCAAGATGGTGATTTGAAGATTGTGGATGATGTAGCGATTAATAAAACGTTGACGAATGAAGAGGCCAACCAAGAATTTTTCAAATCGGCTCCAGATGAAATTATCTATCATACATCTAATGAAGAATTAATTATCCATATTAGAAAAGATCCTTTATTGAGAGTTGGGCAAATTCGTGAAAATTGAATACAATGGGCAACTTATAACCACGACATTAAAAGTTACTTTTCAGGGGGAAACCTATGGAGATTAATAATGTTGTCATTGATACAGGATCTTCTCACACTGCGATTAATCCAGATTTTTTGTCGGAGATTGGTGTCTCCTACGAGAATGGAGACATAGTTTATGAGGCTTATGGGATTGGTGGAAACGTCCATTTTTATTCGAAGAAAATGGATTCCATAGAAATTGGGGATTTTAAAATAAGCAGCGTTGAGATTGATGTATCTATTTTGCCAAATGAACATAGCGGATTACTAGGTTTAGACATACTTTTAAAGAGTGGTTTTATTTTGGATTTAAACAACCTCGAATTATCCCTCAGTAAGAGCTAATTGAGTCTGATTCTTATCCTTATCCTTAATTCATTCCAAACTATAATTTAAACTCATATGATTTACAAAAAATGACCCACAGTGGTCCACATTGTGAAGTGGCGTGGGAGGGTGTTTACTATAATTTAAAGAAATATTAATAAGCAGTCACGAAGTTTAAAATAATTCTATTTGCACACAAAGTTTTTTCATGGTTTGTGTCCCATCCTTTATTAAGATAACCTAATTGACTTATAGCCTTTCAATCTTTTTCAAACATCCTTTGAAGCATTTGCTCTTTAGTATCGACATAATCATAACCTTAACCTTAGTTTTGTCTTCATGAACGCAATGTAATTCCCACCAAATATTGCTGATGTTAAAGGAGGAATAAATTTGAACGAAGATGAACGAATAAGAGTTGTACTTGGAGAAGTTTTAAGAGAAAAGAGAAGGGGGAAAATTGACATGACAGAAGAATTTGCGGCTCTGATTGATATCGATGTCGAAGAACTACGCAAGATAGAAAATGGACTGGAACTTCCGTCAATACCAACACTATTTAAAATTCGTACAAAAAATGGGCTTAGTATAGATGACTTGTTTGATACAATGAAAAATAAATTAGAAAAAAATGAATTAATTAGAAAGGGACGAAATGACTCATTATTTTGGAGTAAAATCAAAGAAATCGAGAAATCAAACTACATAAATCGGTTATATTAGAAGTGACAACGAGTTAAAGACAAGTGTCACTTTTTTATTGTTATAATAAATAAAAAGTAAAGCTTCCCCAAAAATTCACTGGCTTGATGGAGCCGTTCAAAAAAGGGGATCAAAACTTAAGGAAAGTCCAACAAAGGACGTGTTAAAATGGTTAAAGACAAAAAGAATCCGAGGTATACAAACCGATTAATTAATGAGAAGTCTCCGTATTTACTCCAACATGCACATAACCCAGTGGATTGGTATGCGTGGGGAGAGGAGGCTTTTGCAAAAGCAAAGGCTGAAAACAAGCCTGTCTTTGTGAGTATCGGCTATTCGACTTGCCATTGGTGTCATGTGATGGCTCATGAGTCATTTGAGGATGAGGAGATTGCTTCTCTTCTTAATGAACGATTTATTTCAATTAAAGTTGACAGGGAGGAGCGCCCTGATATTGATTCGGTCTATATGAATGTTTGTCAGGCGTTAACAGGACACGGCGGGTGGCCGCTCAGCGTGTTTCTAACACCCGACCAGAAACCATTTTATGCGGGCACTTACTGGCCAAAGGAAAGCCGTTATGGGCAGCTTGGTTTTAGAGATGTGATTTTGTCGCTTTCTGATCACTATCAAGAGACCCCTGAAAAAATAGAAGGGACGGGGGATCAGATCATAGCGGCTCTCAAGAAGGCGGGAGAGGAAGCCGCCTCCATCCACCCGCACATTCTTGAACAGACGTATGAGCATTTCAAAAGTACCTTTGATCCTGAATATGGTGGGTTTGGACAAGAACCTAAATTTCCCTCCCCCCATCAACTCATGTGGTTGATGCGATATGCTCAAATTTCTAAGGAACCTGAAGCGCTGCAGATGGTAGAAAAAACACTGGAAAGCCTAGCAAAGGGCGGCATCCACGATCATATTGGCGGCGGCTTTTCACGTTATTCAGTTGACAGAGAGTGGCTCGTTCCACATTTTGAGAAGATGCTCTATGATCAAGCTACTTTGATGATCGCTTATTCAGAGGCGTATAAAATCACCAAAAATCCAGCCTATGCCGATAGCGTCGATGATATCTTTCAATATGTAACCCGGGAACTAACGGATGAAAAGGGCGGTTTCTATTCAGCTGAAGATGCCGATTCAGAAGGCGTCGAGGGTAAATTTTATGTCTGGCATCCGGAAGAAGTAATAGAAGTTCTCGGTGATGAAGAGGGTGCGTTTTATTGTGATGTTTATGATATCACTAAAAATGGTAACTTCGAAGGGGCAAGCATTCCTCATTTAATTGGTGTTTCATTGGATGAGGAAGCGGAAAGATATCAGATATCTGTCACTGATTTTGTGGCCCGCTTAGAAAATGCAAGAGAAAAACTATTTTTACATAGAGAGAAGCGCATTCATCCACATAAAGATGACAAAGTTCTGACAAGCTGGAACGGCATGATGATTGCGGCATTAGCCACCGCTTATCAAGCCACGCAAAACAAGGATTATTTGCAGGCAGCCGAGAGAGCTTTTAATTTTTTAAACGAGCATTTGTGGGTTAACGGAAAATGGAAAGCCCGCTATCGGCAAGGGGATGTCAAATATGACGGCTATTTAGACGATTATGCGATGATGCTCTGGGCGTGTGATGCGCTCTATGAATCAACCTTTAATAGTGTGTATTTGACTCACATGGAAGAGTGGGCAAAGGGCATGATTCAAGATTTTTGGGATGAAAAGGGGCACGGCTTTTTCTTAACTGCGAAGAGTACGGAGCTTTTTATTCGACCAAAAGATATTTATGACGGGGCGACCCCTTCTGGAAACAGTGTAGCCAGTCTGATGCTATTAAAGCTTTCTAGACGGACAGGAAATCTTGACTTTGAAATGTATGTTGATAAAATGTTCAACCGTTTCGGTGCGGAGGTTAACCGTTATCCAATGGGGCATACCTTTTTCCTGATGACCTACCTGCTTGCCAAGCAAGGAACAAAGGAACTGGTCGTGCTGACCCCTCAGAATGAAGCGGCTCAACCCGAATTCAAGGGCATCCAGACTGAGTTTTGCCCCGAGATCATTCCTCTTGTTGGAACTCATAAAGAACTGATATCAGTTGCTGCATTGACTCAAACCTTTTACTTAATGGATGACAAAACCACTTATTATTTATGCAAAAATTACGCGTGTGAGCGCCCAACGACCGACTGGGAACAGGTGTTAAAAGAAATAAGATAAGAATCATGCAGAACGCAGAGAGCTAACAGCAGTCTCTGCGTTTTATCGTTAATCGTGACCGAGATCCTAAAAGGTTAGCCACATATCCCAAAAGGCGGCCAATAAACCCTAAAAGCAGGACGGACAGGAACGAAGAGACCTCCATCGTCAGAATTCCTGAATTTCCCTTCATGAAGAAACGCATTTTATCGCTAAAGATCAACCCTTTCCCTTCCTATTCGAACGTTTATTCGCTATTATTAAAAGAGAAGCATTAACGAGTTAAATAGATGATTGATAGTTTAAATAAAAGGATGAGTTTGTTATGAAAGTTCGCGAGTCCATGGCTGATATACTACAGATGTTAAAAACTGACCCGAATGTCGCCTATTGGAAGACCCTACCCGAACAAAAAGCGGTGAGTCGTCCATTTCCTGAAAAGATGGACGAGCGTTTGGTAAATGCTTTAACAACACGGGGTATTCCATCGCTCTATTCGCACCAGCGTCAAGCGTTTGATGCAGCGACATCTGGACAAGATTTAGTCGCGGTCACACCAACAGCATCAGGAAAAACACTTTGTTATAACTTGCCTGTTCTTCAAACCATTTTGGATGATCCAACACGTCGTGCGCTTTATTTATTTCCGACAAAGGCCTTGGCACAGGATCAAAAAAGTGAGATGAACGAAATCATAGAAGAGATGGGTGTACAACTTAATAGCTACACCTATGACGGAGATACACCAGCAGCGATCCGTCAAAAGATCCGCGTAGCCGGCCATATTGTCATGACCAATCCAGACATGCTTCATTCAGGCATTTTGCCGCATCATACGAAATGGGTCTCTCTTTTTGAGAATCTCCATTATGTGGTGATCGACGAATTGCATACTTATCGCGGTGTGTTCGGTAGCCACGTTGCTAATGTCTTAAGACGCCTTAAACGCATTTGTAACTACTACGGCTCTAATCCTATTTTTATTTGTACGTCAGCCACCATTGCCAATCCTAAAGAGCATGCGGAAGCACTGACAGGACGAACGATGACCCTCATTGATAAAAATGGGGCTCCGGCTGTGAAAAAGCATTTTATTTTTTATAATCCCCCTGTCGTTAATCCGGTCATGAATATCCGTAGAAGTGCTGCCTTGGAAGTTCGCAAGCTTGCCCAGCGATTTTTGAAAAACGATATACAGACCATTGTCTTTGCTCGAAGCCGAACGCGTGTTGAGCTTCTGTTAAGCTATCTGCAAACGATGAATGTAGGGCGAGTGGACCGGGCGACTATCCGTGCCTACCGCGGAGGCTATTTACCTTCTGAGCGGCGGGAGATTGAGAAGGGCCTTCGTACAGGCGAGATACAAGGGGTTGTGAGCACAAATGCTCTTGAACTTGGAGTCGACATCGGTCAGCTTCAAGCATGCATCATGACGGGCTATCCGGGCTCCGTTTCCAGTACTTGGCAGCAGGCAGGCCGGGCAGGCAGGCGTAAGGATGAAGCGGTTATCCTGCTTGTCGCGACATCTAATCCACTCGATCAATACATCATCCAAAACCCGGATTACTTCTTTGAACGGAACCCTGAATCGGCCCGAATCAACCCGAATAACCTTGTTATTTTAGTCGATCACATTAAATGTGCGGCTTACGAGCTTCCTTTTTCAGAAGAGGACACTTTCGATGGGGTAGAGGTTGTGGATATCTGTACGTATTTAAGTGATGAGGATGTGCTCCATTTTCAAGGTGGAAAGTGGTATTGGATGAATGATGCGTTTCCTGCGACGAATATTAGTCTGCGATCGGCCTCGCAAGAAAATGTTGTTATTATTGATCAAACCGAACAATCACGTGTAAAAGTGCTTGGTGAGATGGACCGTTTCAGTGCCATGACATTGCTCCACGAAGAAGCAATTTATATGCATCAAGGCGAGCAATATCAAGTGGAAAAGCTCGATTGGGATGAAAAAAAGGCGTTTGTTCGGAATGTTGATATCAATTACTACACAGATGCAAATTTAGCCGTCCAATTAGACGTGTTGGATGTCGACAAACTTCAGGAGCTTGGATCAGGTATTGAGCGGGCATATGGTGAAGTCACGGTACGTGCCAAGGCAACATTATTCAAAAAAATTCGTTTTGAGACGCATGACAATATCGGTTGGGGACCGATTCATTTACCCGAAGAAGAAATGCACACAACAGCGGCTTGGTTAAGCTTTGACCAAAGCTGGATGGATGAATTCGGGAAAGAATTGTTTGACAAAGCTCTCGTCGGATTATCACAGGTGTTAAAGTCAACTGCACCGCTTTTTGTTATGTGTGACCCCGTTGACTTGGAAGTTGTGCCTAAAATTAAGTCACCTCATAATGATAAGCCGACACTGTTTTTATATGATCGTTATCCAGGCGGCATTGGTCTAAGTGAAAAGCTGTACGATCATTTCTTTGAGTTGCTAGAGTCGGTTGAAGGTTTATTGCATCGTTGCTCCTGTCAATCGGGCTGTCCGTCTTGTATAGGCAGCGAGGAAGCCAATCTGCACCAAAACGTTAAGCAAGCAGTGAAGAAACTGGTGACCCAATTAAAGGAAGTTAATCATTATGTCTCTTAAGAAACAATTAGAGCGCTACAAAAAGCATTTAAAGCACACCGCCGAAATGGAATCACCGGAGATAAGTGCAGCCGTAAACGACTTGCCTTCTTCAACTCCTGTTGAAAAAGAACCTCTATTAAACGAGGCGTTGCAAGAAGCGGCGATGGGGCTTGACGCGACGGTAAAAGAATTTGAAGATCAAGCGATGCTTCTGAAAGAGAGTGTGTATCCACTTTCTACTAAACACGGGCTTTATACTTTTCATGAGATCTATAATGCTGTTGACTTATGGCAAGAACACTATAGCCAGCATCCTTTATCTTCACATGGTTTGGCCGCAGAGGACTTGCTCTTTTTTGATACAGAGACGACAGGACTTGGAGCTGGAGCTGGCCACATGATTTTTTTACTTGGAGCCGGTCGAATTATCGGAAGCGATCTTCAAGTGAAACAATATTTTCTTCCCGGCCCTGGCCATGAGACAGCCTTTTATTATTACTTTCTTAAAGATTGTCAGACTCTATCCAATCTTGTTACCTTTAATGGCAAAGCGTTTGATTGGCCAAGAGTAAAGACGCGTGTTCAGTTTGTAAGGGATCGGGTGCCAAAGCTCCCTGATTTTGGTCATTTTGATCTTCTCCATGCCTCCCGTCGTCTTTGGAAGCAGGAACTTGAATCTGTCCGATTATCAACAATTGAAGAAAAAAAACTTAATCTCGGACGGGATCTCGATGTTCCGGGGCACATGGCACCCTTCCTGTATTTTCAATTTCTTAAATCCCCGAAAGCCTCTTTAGTCGAAGGGGTGTTCGAACACAATTGCGAGGACATTCTAACATTAGTCACGCTTTATATTCACTTATCAAAACTGCTGCATCAAAAGGTCGAGGGGACAGCGATGGAACAATACCAATGCTGTCGCTGGCTGTTTCAATTAGGATTTTATGGTGAAGCACGCAGTTGGTTAGAGGCCCATTTGGAAAAGGTACAGATGAACAAAGAAGAGCACGCACATTGGATAGAGCTTCTTGCCTATACGTATAAGAAAGAACATTTATTAGATAAAGCCCATCATTTGTTTGAACAACTCGTATTAAATGACTGGTCGTGCAATTATAAACTATCTGAAGAGGTTGCTAAATACTACGAGCATCAAAAAAAAGATTATGAAAAGGCTCTCTTTTTTACAAAAAAAGCACAAATGTTTTTTGACAAGACGGTCTCTCTAAAAGGAAATGCGAGGGAGCATGAGCAAGAGGCACTTCAGCATCGACTTGATCGACTGCTATCAAAAAACGTGCTATAGCGGGAAATACCTTCATAATAGATTGTCCGGGCAAGCGCAAAAAGTGCCAAAAAAGTTAGGTTTTCGAGCCAAAACCACTCTTTCATACATGTGTGAATTGGAGAAAAAACCCTCTTTTGTCGAATGGTGTCTTCGGGTAAAATAAAACCTATGAAACTATCCTTCTGAGAAATAGAGGTGCCAGCCACCATGAGCCGCATTTTACTCGTTATGTTTTTTATCATGATCGGCGCTGTTTTGGTCGTAATGAAATCTATTTAATAGATGTAAAAAGTAAACATGCTTTTTCTTTATTTAAGCGGAAGTATACAGGCCATCTCAAAGGGCAAAAGGCGGGATGTCTTGTATATTTCCTCATGGTTATATTAAAACGACCGACAGTTGCAATTAGAATGTCTATCATAGGTCTTTCTTAACTTGTCATACTTTTACAATAATGAAATAATATAAAGGGGGAGTAAGATGAATGCCCTCGCTATTACAGGTTATAAGCCGCATGAACTTGGTATCTTTTCTGACAAACATCCAGGGATTGCGGTGATTAAATTCGCCCTGAAAAAACGCTTGATATCGTTCATTGAAGAAGGGGTCACATGGTTTATAACGAGTGGACAGCCCGGTGTTGAACTGTGGGCATCAGAAGTGGTGATTGAACTGCGTGAGGACTTTCCTGACATTCAGTTGGCTATCTTAACACCGTTTCTTGAACAAGAAACCCGTTGGCCAGAACACGCACAGATACACTATCAGGAAATACTCGCTCAGGCTGATTTTGTTGACAGTATTACAAAACGTCCTTATGAAAATCCTTCACAATTGCGTTTGAAGAATGAATTTATCATTCAGAAGACGGATGGACTATTAGTGATATATGATGATGAAACGGAAGGGACACCCAGCTTTTACTTGAAGCCTGCAAAGGTACGCGAAACCAATGACGGTTACCCGATCTACTTTTTGAACCGATATGATCTTGAAGCAGCAGAAGAGGAGATCCGAAACGCCCTTCCTGAGTCTTGGGATTAAAGAACAGAAGGGCACCGTTTTAGTTCCTTGAGAGCGCAGCAGAAAAAGAGTGACAAAAGGGCAAAGTATGACATACATAAATAAACCAAGTGATCGATTCTCGTATTTGTGTCAATTGACTTTTTGATCGTTGTTTGGAACAATAATTGGTATATGAGTACCAAATTTGAGGTGATGGGATTGGAAAATCGAGTGGTTCAATTAACGACAAAAGATATTTTAGAAAAAGAGTTTAAATCCGGTCTTCGCGGGTATTCTCCTGATGAGGTCGATCAATTTTTAGATGTTATTATTAAGGATTACGAGGCTTTTGAAGCAGAAATCCAAAGGCTTCGTCAAGAAAATCAAAAACTTAAGCAAGATATGACGCAACAACCTGTTGAGTCTAGACGTTCAAGCCTTGCACAAGGTCAAACGAATTACGATATTTTAAAACGGTTATCAAACTTGGAAAAACATGTATTTGGAAGCCGCTTAAACGATTAATTTGCATTTTATTAATTAACACTTGTATTTATGGAATTATAGTGGTATAATATATTCTTGTCACATGTTATTTGTGTTTGGGCAATTGCTGCGTCTCTTTGAAGGCGTAGAGGAAAGTCCATGCTCGCACGGTCTGAGATGATCGTAGTGTTCGTGCCTAGCGAAACAATAAGCTAGGGTAGCTGTTTTGACGGCTAACGGCAGGGGAAGCACCTAAGTCCTTTTTGGATATGGTCCAGTACCCTTGAAAGTGCCACAGTGACGGAGTTCTTTCGGAAACGGAAGAAGTGGAACGAGGTAAACCCCGCGAGCGAGAAACTCAAATTTGGTAGAGGAACTTCCTGGATGGAACTTGAACAGAAGGGGAGACAGATGCAAGGCATCTGTAGATAGATGATTGCCGCCTTTGTACGAGGGATTGCTCCCGTTTGCAGTACTTGGAACAGAACATGGCTTATAGAACACAAATAACCATTAATTTTGCTGTTTATAAAAGTCTTCAGTCCATGACTGGAGGCTTTTTTATTACGAACCGTTACTTTATTTTTCAGTAAAAGCATGTCTATAATACTAAAGGATTAGAAATTGTGGGAATGATTACGCCCCCCTTTTTCTGTTAAAAAGGAGGCAACAGAATGAAACTAATAGCAACAACGGCGATGGGTCTTGAAGCCATATGTGCCGATGAATTAAGAGCGCTTGGTTATACGGACCTTAAAGTTGAAAATGGCCGGATTCTATTTGAGGGAAATCCGCTTGATATCTGCCGGGCTAATTTATGGCTCCGTACAGCCGACCGGATCAAAGTTCTAATAGGTGAATTTAAAGCCACGAGTTTTGAAGAGCTTTTCGAACAAACCAAAGCCTTACCTTGGGCGGACTTTATACCAAAGGATGCCGAATTTCCGGTGACGGGTAAATCGGTTAAATCAAAATTGTTTAGTGTCCCAGATTGTCAAGCCATTGTGAAGAAGGCCATTGTTGAGCGACTAAAGGAAACGCATCGTATAGAATGGTTTGAAGAAACGGGTGCTTTTTATAAAATTGAAGTTGCCCTTCTTAAGGACATGGCAACCTTATCCATTGATGCTTCAGGTGCAGGGTTACATAAACGCGGTTACCGTTATCTGCATGGGGAAGCGCCGCTTAAGGAGACATTGGCAGCAGCCATGATCTATTTAACGAATTGGAAGCCAGACAGACCTTTTGTCGATCCTTTTTGTGGATCTGGTACCTTACCCATTGAAGCGGCCATGATTGGTCAAAATATTGCCCCAGGATTTAATCGTGATTTTATTTCTGAACAGTGGGAATGGATTGAACGCGCTGCTTGGGATCGTGCAAGGCAAGAAGTAGAGGATCTCGCCCGCTATAGTCAACCTTTAGATATTCAAGGATCCGATATCGATCATCGCATGGTAGAACTCTCACAAACTAATGCTCAAGAAGCCGGTTTTGGGGACATCATTCAATTTAAGCAAATGCAAGTGACCGACTTTACGACTAAGAAGGAATACGGTACTCTTGTTGCCAATCCTCCTTATGGTCAAAGGATTGGTGAAGAAGAAGAAGTCATCGCCATGTACCGGGCGATGGGCAAGGCGCTTCAGAAGTACGGGACTTGGTCCATGTATTTTATTACGGCCGACGAACAGTTTGAAAGCCATTTCGGTCGTAAAGCTACAAAAAAGCGCAAACTGTACAACGGCCGAATTCGCACCGATTATTATCAATATTGGGGAAAACGACCACCGAAAAAAGGTTAATTTGGGTGCAGGATTGCTTGTTTCGTGCCGCGTTTACCAAATCGATATACTTAAGCCGATTTTTCTATGGGCTTCAACAATTTTGTTGGAGTCCTTTTATTTACGCAAAAACGCTTAGAATTTGTTATTCTAATTTCTGGGGAGGTTATTCAACTCAGATGAAGATGAACTTGAAACTGCTTTAAATAGAGGGTCCATTTCTAAAAAGCTAGATGATTTATCTTTATTGAAGTGATAAAAATGAGAAACAAATAGACATTGAAGACTTTGCTTAAATCAGATTACTTAATGTAGATAAATGAATTTCAGAAAAAGAGAATTTATTTTAACTATTGTATTGATAAGCGCTTACATTACATTTATAATGTTACTAAACCGATTTACTAAATCGGTTTATCAAACTAGAGAAAGGGATCATCATTATGTGCAAGATCATCATTCCACTAAATGCTTATCGGCAATCTGAAATAGCTTCAAATGAATATGAAATGCTTTTTAAGGTCATTAAAGAGGCAGGGGCTTACGGTGTTGAACTGCGTCGCGAATTGCTTTCCCATTCGACTGAAACTCTAAAAAAAATTAAAACTAGTTTGGATAAATATGATTTATTCACGGTTTTTTCAGCTCCTATCTTTTTATGGAAAGACGATGGTGCTTTTAATCAAATTGAAATGGAAAACGTTTACGAAGAAGCGAGCCAAGTTCAGGCAGCCTGGATTAAAGTCTCCCTCGGCCATTATAAAAAAGACATGTCAGATTTAAATGTGCTAAATGAATTTATTAAGGATCATTCCACCCAGCTTCTTGTGGAAAACGATCAAACCTTGTTCGGAGGCAAGATCCAACCTTTAAAGCAATTCTTTGATCAAGCTGCCCTACAGTCGATGAATATAAAAATGACTTTTGACAGTGGTAATTGGTTATATACGAATGAAGACCCAATAGTAGCATTAAGTTACTTTTCCCCTCATGTTTTGTATTTGCATTTAAAGGACGTCGTCAATGAGAACAATCACTTAATCACGGCTCCTTTGTCATTAGAAGACCACTCCAATTGGAAACGCTTTGTTAAGGCATTTTCAGATGATGTTGTTAAGGCTTTAGAATTTCCGATTAACCCAATAGTAAAGACAAAAGATTATGTAGATTTGTTTGTTGAGAGGAAGGGGGAACAAGTATGAAACCATTAGAAGTGGTTACTTTTGGTGAAGCGATGGCCATGTTTATTGCTAATGAAGTAGGCGAACTGCGAGATGTTGATCATTACACACGAGGATTGGCTGGGGCAGAGGTTAATGTTGCGATAGGACTCGCTCGCCTTGGGTTTAAGTCTGGCTGGGTGAGTAAAGTTGGAAAGGATCCCTTTGGCGAGTATATTATCAAAAAACTCATTGAAGAAAAGGTGAATATCGATCAAGTTCTAATTGATAACACCTACCCGACAGGCTTTCAAATAAAATCAAAGGTCCTCTCAGGAGATCCTTCCGTTCACTATTTTAGAAAAGGATCTGCAGCCAGTCATTTGAATGTGACTGATTTTGATTCATCCTATTTTGAAAGCGCTAAACTATTGCATCTGACTGGGATTCCTCTCGCTATCTCAAATGAAACGAGAGAGTTTTCTCGTCATGCATTCACTTTTATGAAAGATTTAGGTCGTAGTGTTTCATTCGATCCTAATTTGCGTCCTAACCTTTGGAAAACAGAAGCCGAAATGATAGCCGTTACAAACGAGTTTGCCGCACAGGCTGACCTTTTTCTTCCAGGGCTTAACGAGGCGAAAATTCTTACCTCTTATGATAACCCCCGTGACATTGCTTTGTTTTATCTAGATAAAGGGGTTAACTGTGTGGTTGTTAAATTAGGAGAACAAGGGGCTTTTTATAAGACAAAAGCAGAAGAGGGAGTTGTACCGCCTTTACCTGTCGAAACAGTCATTGATACTGTTGGGGCAGGCGATGGATTTGCGGTGGGAGTGATCAGTGGCCTTTTAGAAGATTTACCATTAAGAGAGGCAGTAATAAGGGGAAATGCCATTGGAGCGATAGCTGTGCAAGCTTCAGGTGATCACGAAGGTTACCCAAACAAGGTTCAATTAAATGAATTTATACAACTTAAATTAAAAGGAGTGCATTAACATGAAAAACCAGTTAGGAAGGAAAAGATGGTTTTATCTCATTCCAATTGCTTTTATAACCTATAGCCTTGCCTATCTTGACAGAACAAACTATAGTTTTGGTGCGGCAGCAGGGTTAGCGAAAGACCTCAATATTACATCGGGTACCTCTTCAATGCTAGGGTCATTGTTTTTCTTAGGTTACTTTTTCTTTCAAATACCCGGGGCCCATTATGCTGAAAAACGCAGTGCAAAAAAATTAATATTTTGGTCCCTAATTGTATGGGGGGTTCTAGCCTCTGCAACAGGTCTTATCTCTGATGTAAAAGTTCTTTTGGTCATACGCTTCTTACTCGGGATAGTTGAAAGCGCTATTATGCCAGCCATGCTTGTTTTCTTAAGTCACTGGTTCACCAAAAAGGAACGATCTCGTGCAAATACTTTCTTAATTCTTGGGAACCCAGTCACTGTATTGTGGATGTCAATTATTTCAGGGTATTTATTGCAAGCGTTTAATTGGAGACTGATGTTTATAATTGAAGGTGTTCCATCCATAATTTGGGCTTTTATTTGGTGGAAGCTTGTGAATGACCGTCCTAAAGAATCAAAGTGGTTATCTGAAGGTGAAAAACTAACGTTAGAACAGGCTTTAGAAGAAGAACAACAAGAATTAGTACCTGTAAAAAATTATCTTGCTGCTTTCAAGAATAAAACGGTTATTTTATTAAGCTTTCAATATGCATTGTGGAGCATCGGGGTTTATGGATTTGTTATGTGGCTGCCTTCCATCATTAAAGCTGCTCCGAATATGAACATTGTCAAAACAGGTTGGTTATCTTCTGTCCCTTATATTCTAGCTGTCGTCTTAATGTTAGTCGTTTCTTATCTCTCGGATAAAACGTTAAATCGCGGAGCCTTTGTATGGCCAATTTTATTAATTGGAGCAATCGCCTTCTATGCTTCCTATGCGATTGGAACCTCACATTTCTGGTTGTCATTTATTCTATTAGTTATTGCGGGTGGAACCATGTATGCCCCATACGGTCCATTTTTTGCCATTATTCCTGAAATATTACCAAAGAATGTATCGGGTGGTGCTATGGCTTTAATTAATAGCATGGGTGCTTTAGGTTCCTTTGTAGGCTCATATGTAGTGGGTTATTTAAATGGGGCAACAGGCGGTTTTGGATCTTCATACATGTTTATGTCACTATCGCTTCTGGTTTCAGCCATTCTTACTCTAATTGCTGTAAAAGGGGCAAAAAAGTCTAACCGATCATCCAATTTGAATAATATTGCTTAAGTCTATATAAAAAGGGACTTCACTCACATTGTTTATGACGAGATCTTTCTTTTACTGGCTAATTATCTCGCTAAACTATAAAATAATGAAAGCTAAAGTAGTGAGAGGTTGATCATTATGGTAAAAGTAACGATTGGAGATGTGGCAAATAAAGCGGGGGTATCAAAGAGCACGGTCTCGCAATTTTTAAATAAGCGGTATCGCTATATGGGGGAAGAAACAAAAAAGAAAATTGAAGATGCCATTGAAAAGCTTGGTTATCACCCTAATTATGTAGCTCGAAGCTTAAAGCAAAAGCGAACCTCTATGGTTGGAATAATTGTCGCCAATATCATGCATCGACTATCAACGGAAGTTAGTCGTTCAATTGAGGACTTTTACCATAAGCACGATATACACGCCATTTTTTGCAATGCTGATAACGACCCAGAGAAAGAAAAGAAATATATTGAAATGCTGCGTGCTAAACAGGTAGATGGCCTTATTATCTTTCCAACCGGTCAGAACATAGCTCTTTATAAAGAAATGATTGACGAAAATTATCCAGTTGTTTTTATGGATCGGCGTGTCCCAGGACTTCCGGTTAATAGCGTTATGGTAAATAATGAAGAAGCCACCCAAGAAGCTGTTAATCATCTCGTTTCTCTTGGGCATAAGAGGATCGCCATTGTCACACAACCATTAGTTATCAGTTCTCGGAAAGAAAGGGTAGAAGGCTATAAGAAGGCTTTGCAGGCTAATAGCCTTACAATTAACCCGAATTTCATAATTGTAAATGAAATTAGAGATTTAATTAATGATTTAAAAAGGACCTTTTCGGAGAGTGAACCGCCTACAGCATTAATTGCCGGAAATGATTTGGTCCTTTTAGAAATTTTACGATTCGCAAAGGAAAAACAGCTTAGAATTCCTGATGCTTTCTCTTTAATCGTTTTTGACAATATCTCGTTTGCTGACTTTGTGAGTCCTTCTATTACAACAATAGGTCAACCTTCCTTTGAGATGGGGGAGAAAGCAGCGGCATTACTTTTAGAACAAATAAACAAAGCTTCTGATGAACCGCCCAAAGACTTTTTATTTAAGTGTCAGTTAAATGTAAGGGAGTCATCTATAAAAAGAATTGAGTGATCACTACCCATTTTTATATTTAAAATCTGTAATTTGAATAGCAGGCTTAGCACTAAAACTAAGAAGGAATCAGGAATTTTTTTTAGAGGTTTGATAAATCGATTTACTAAATCGTTTTATCTGATGGGAGATAACAAAATGAAGATACAACTTGCTTTAGATCGATTGACAATTGATGAAGCCATTAGAATAGGTGAAGAAGTAAAGGACTATGTGGATTGGATTGAAGTGGGGACCTCACTTATTAAGGAATTTGGTGTGGAGAGTATCCAAAAAATAAAATCTGTGTTTCCTGACAAAACAATCGTCGCTGATATAAAGACAATTGACAATGCCAAATATGAAATGGAGTTGTACTTCCGGGCAGGTGCCGATCTAGCAACAGTTATGGGTGTAGCACCGCTTGTTACAATTGAAACGAGTCTGGAAACAGCTGCAAAATGGCAAAAAGAAATCATGATCGATCTGTTAAATACTTCAAAAGATATTCAGAAACGGCTTTTAGCTTATGATGCAATCTTCTGTAGTCATGTAAGTAAGGATGAGCAGGAGGAACAAGGTCGACTAGCAAACAATAATGAAAAAACGAGCTACCTTTTCCAACAAAATAAAAAAATAGCGGTAGCAGGCGGGATTACACTGGAATCCCTTAAAAACATGAAGGAATTAAATCCATTTGTTGTCATTGTTGGGTCAGCTATTACGAAAGCAAATAATCGACCAGCCGCAGCTCAAGCCTTTCAAAAACTTATTTTTGGGGGAGAAATAGAATGACAAAAACAAAAGCGATCTTAAATGAGATCGAAAATGTAATAAACCAAGTGAAGGAGACTGATCTTGAGATAATAAGTCAGCAATTGGTGAAGGCACCGAGAATTTTTGTTGTGGGAGAAGGGCGTTCGGGATTAATGGCAAAATCTTTTGCTATGCGTCTAATGCATTTAGGGGCTACTGTTTATGTTGTTGGTGAAACGATTACCCCATCCATGACAAAAGGGGATTGCCTTGTGGCTGTCTCAGGGTCAGGGACTACTCAAAACGTAGCTTCAGTTGCCCAAAAAAGCCGCGCTTTAGATTGTGATGTGATTGTTGTTACAACCAACCCAGAATCTCTTGCAGCTTTAAGTGCTGCATCTATTCTTCACGTTCCCGCAGCTACAAAGTTTAGAAAGGAAAATGAAGCCCGATCCATCCAACCGCTTGGTTCACTATTTGACCAATCAGTACACCTCCTTTTTGATACGATTTGTTTGATCTATGCCGAATTAAGAGATATCGATAATCAAAAGGCTTTTGAACAACATAGTAATTTAGAGTAAGAAGAGATTTGCATGAGTTTTTGTTTAAATTACTTGCTTGGCCCATGTATTCATAACGAAAACGGATCGTTTGAAAGTGTCTAGGGAAAGTAAGTCACTAAGAAAGTGCAAGTTTGTACAACGGCTAAATCTGCACTATTTATTACTAATTTGGTGGAAGAAGCCACAAAGAACAGAATAATCCGCTTTGTTCCATTAAGTTCCAAAAAAGGAAGCCTTTCATAAGATAATAATTATTGATGAAAGGGGGATAACATGAAGATTAATTGGTCCATTCGGTTTAAAAATGGGAAATGGGTCATTTGTTTTGTATCGCAAATTTTAATTATCATCCAAATGATAATTGCTGGCGGCCATTCAATCGGATTGTGGTCCTTCCAATGGACAGCCGCCATAAACTTATGGGTCATTGGTTTGGTCAACGCCATTTTGGTTTTTCTGTCTCTGCTTGGTCTTGTACAAGATCCTACAGTTGAGGGCTTTAGTGATACGAAACAGGTTATGCGTTACGAACAACCTAAACCTACTAAAGAAGACCCTAAAGTCTCTTAATTTTAATTGGAGTACTCCTAAATGGGGTGCTCCTAAAAAGGATATACAGTCTTTTTGTCGAATTACATATGAAGAAATGTATTCGCTTAATTGTAGAGGAGTGCAGGACATGACCAATTCTATTAAAGAGATTGAGAAAAATTATTATTCGCTCGTTAAGAAAATGGAGAATTATAAAGAGGCATTAGGTGTTCTCGGCTGGGATCTTCGAACAGGAGCACCCAAAAAAGGGATTGCCCAACGTTCTGAAGTCATTGGAACCCTTTCACAAGAAATTTATAATCTATCCACTTCAGATGAAATGAAAAGCTATATAGATGCCCTAACAGACCCATCTGTTCAAAATGGATTAAGTCCTGTAACGAAGCGTTCCATTGAAGAAGCGAAAAAGAAGTACGATCAAAACATGAAAATCCCTCCTAAAGAATTCCATGAATATGTTGTCCTCCAATCAAACGCCGAAAATGTGTGGGAAGAGGCTAAACAAGCGGCTGATTTTTCACGCCTTCAGCCTTACTTAGAAAAACTTGTGGATTACAACCAACGTTTTATTGGTTATTGGGGGACAAAAGAAACCAAATATGATGTTTTACTTGATCAATATGAACCGGGCGTTACCGTCAAGACCATTGATCGGGTGTTTAACCAGGTTCGTGAAGCAATCGTCCCACTTGTACAAGCGATTTCAGAAGCTGGACAGCCTCAAACTGACTTTCTCTTTCAACATTTCCCTAAAGAGGACCAGCATGCATTTGGCCTTTATATGCTCAAAGAAATTGGCTATGACTTGGAAGCGGGGCGCCTTGACGTCACGGAACATCCTTTTGCAACTGGATTAAATCCGGGAGATGTCCGTGTGACCACTCATTATCGTGAAAATGATTTCAGGGTTGCCCTCTTTGGAACCTTACATGAAGGCGGCCATGGGATTTATGAACAAAATCTATCAAAAGATCTTATTGGAACAGGCCTGTGTACAGGGACCTCTATGGGGATTCATGAATCACAATCGCTCTTTTTCGAGAAATTCATTGGTCAAAACCGTGCTTTGTGGAATCATTATTATCCGCAATTTCAAAAATATGCGAAGGGCAAGTTTGATCAGGTGAACGTTGATGATTTTTATCGAGCGGTTAATGTGGCAGGGCCCTCTCTCATTCGAATTGAAGCTGATGAGCTTACCTACCCGCTACACATAATGGTGCGATACGAGATAGAAAAAGGCCTGTTTAACGGCGACTTCAAGGTTAAAGATCTTCCTGGAATTTGGAATGAAAAATATAAAGCCTATCTTGGTCTTGAGCCTTCAAATGACCGTGAAGGTGTGCTTCAGGATATCCATTGGTCAGGTGGTTCTTTTGGCTATTTCCCGTCCTATGCACTCGGCTATATCTATGCGGCCCAATTCCAACAGGCTATGTTGAACGATCTGCCTAATTATGATGCCCTTTTGGCTGAGGGCCAGATTACACCTATCAGACAATGGCTTAATCAGAACATACATCAGTATGGAGCGCTTAAAAAACCAATTGAAATTATCCAGGATGTAACGGGTCACTCACTTCAGGCAGAGCCTTTAATTCGTTATCTAACCGATAAATATCGGTCTCTTTATAACCTCTAATCCATTATTTGGTGAAAATTGGAGAACGGCTGCTCTCTGTCTTGGCAACCGTTATAAAATAAAGAAGAAGTAGGAACAATTAATGTAAATCGTGTTCGGATCGAACATGACAGATATCAGAAGGGGCGATTTTCTATGATCAAGCTGCCGGAAGATCAAGAGATGAAAACGATTTTGCAAAAAACTAAACGTATTGCTGTTGTTGGCCTTTCTGACAAACCTAGCAGAACGTCCTATCAAATTGCTCACTATTTGTTGCAAAAAGGCTATGAGATTATCCCTGTTAATCCCCAAGTAGAACAAGTATTCGGTATAAAAGCGGTGAAGCGTTTAGCAGATATTACGGAATCGATTGATATTGTGAATGTTTTTAGGCGGTCTGAATTTCTAACAGAAGTAGCTGAGGAAACGATAGACATTGGCGCACCTGTTTTTTGGGCACAACTCGGTCTTTCCAGTGAAACTGCCTATCACCTTCTCAAGGAACATAACATAACTCCTATCATGGACCGCTGTATCATGGTGGAACATAGACGCCTTTTAGGTGTATAATTGATTGTTTGAAGAATGGGATGATCTTGGATTGTGATCATCCCTTTTTTACCCAAATTTCCAAGTCAATGAAAAACGAACAAATGATCCCTTTTTTTGAAAATGACTACCCAAGTTTCCTCACACATGCTATGCTAATAGACAGACATTAAAACGTTGGAAAGTTCAACAGTTAGACCAAACCGTTTAAAAACGAACGTTTTATATAGCAAGGCCTGCTTTTTGAAAGGAGTTAATGACTTGGCAAATACAAATGTTTATTCGGATGATACAATTCAAGTTCTTGAAGGACTAGAGGCCGTTCGTAAACGTCCTGGTATGTATATAGGATCTACAGATGCGAGAGGTTTGCATCATTTGGTTTACGAAATTGTCGATAATGCAGTCGATGAGGCGCTTGCCGGTTTTGGTGAATCCATAACCGTCACGATTCATAAAGACAATAGCATTAGCGTTTTGGATCAAGGGCGGGGGATGCCGACGGGAATGCACCGGACAGGCAAACCGACTCCCGAGGTCATCTTAACGGTTCTTCATGCAGGAGGAAAATTTAACAGCGAGGGCGGCTATAAAACATCTGGCGGATTACATGGTGTCGGCGCTTCAGTTGTTAATGCTCTTTCCGAATGGCTGGTTGTCACAATTAAGCGAGACGGATCCATTTTTCGTCAGCGCTTTGAGAATGGTGGAAAGCCAGTCACGACACTTGAGAAAATTGGGACAACCCGGCAAACTGGTACCGAGATTCATTTTAAGCCGGACCCCACTATATTTAGCACAACGACTTATAACTTTGAGGTATTAAGTGAGCGGTTAAGAGAAGCGGCCTTCCTGTTAAAAGGAATGTCCATTCGATTGGTTGATCAACGAAATGGGGAAGAAGAAACCTACCATTATGAAACGGGAATTAAGGCGTTCATTGAGTATTTGAACGAGGATAAGGATATCCTTCATCCCGTCGCTTCTTTTGAAGGCGAGCAAAACGACATTGAAATTGAAGTGGCTTTTCAATTTAACGATGCTTATTCTGAGAATATATTATCCTTTGTTAATAATGTTCGGACAAAAGATGGGGGTACTCATGAATCCGGTTTTAAGACAGCTGTCACACGTGCTTTTAATGACTATGCTCGTAAAGCAGGTCTATTAAAAGATAAAGATAAAAATCTAGAAGGCTCAGATATACGTGAAGGCTTTACCGGCATCGTCTCGGTTCGAGTTCCGGAGTCCATTTTACAATTTGAAGGTCAAACAAAAGGCAAGTTAGGAACAAGTGAAGCACGCTCAGCCGTTGATGCGGTTGTATCCGAACAATTAACTTATTTCTTAAATGAGAATCCCAAAATAAGCGAAATGCTGATTCGTAAGGCGATCAAAGCGTTTCAAGCTCGGGAAGCCGCACGAAAAGCTCGGGATGAAGCGCGCAACGGCAAGAAAAGCAAGCGCCGTGATACCATCTTAAGCGGGAAGCTAACGCCTGCTTCTTCAAAGAATCGCGACAAGAATGAGCTTTATTTAGTCGAGGGTGACTCAGCAGGAGGTTCTGCTAAACAAGGACGCGACCGCACTTTTCAAGCCGTACTTCCGCTGCGAGGCAAGGTCATTAATACGGAAAAAGCCAAACTTCAGGATATCTTTAAAAATGAAGAAATAAATACAATTATTCACGCGATCGGTGCAGGTGTGGGGAATGATTTTACGCTTGAGGATTGCAATTACGATAAAATAGTCATCATGACGGATGCTGATAACGACGGAGCTCATATTCAAGTATTGCTTCTGACGTTTTTCTATCGCTATATGAGACCGCTTGTGGAAGCAGGGAAAGTCTTTATCGCCCTTCCGCCTTTGTACAAAGTTAGCAAAGGGACTGGAAAAAAAGAAGTGATTGAATATGCATGGGATGAAAAAGGTCTTAGAGAAGCTGTTCAAAAAATCGGAAAAGGTTATATCATTCAGCGTTATAAAGGGCTTGGTGAGATGAATGCTGATCAATTATGGGAAACCACGATGGACCCGCAAACGCGAACGCTTATTCGCGTCAAAATAGATGACCTCGCTCGTGCTGAACGCCGAGTTTCTGTATTGATGGGGGATAAGGTTGAGCCCCGACGCAAATGGATCGAATCACATGTGGCCTTTGGATTGGATGAAGAAACCAATATTCTTGAAAATGAAAACCTATCCGTCACGGAAGGAGTTTAATACATGGGAAAGCCTGAGAAACTATTAGACCTCCCGCTAGAAGACGTTATAGGCGATCGCTTCGGGATATATAGTAAATACATCATTCAAGAACGTGCCTTACCAGATGTTCGTGATGGCTTAAAACCAGTACAGCGACGCATTTTGTTTGCGATGCATCAGGAAGGGAACACGCAAGAAAAACCTTTTAGAAAATCAGCCAAGACGGTTGGTAATGTCATTGGTAATTATCATCCGCACGGGGATTCATCCGTTTACGAAGCAATGGTTCGGATGAGCCAAGACTGGAAGATGCGCAATGTCTTAATCGAAATGCACGGTAATAACGGGTCTCTTGACGGCGACCCGCCGGCTGCTATGCGTTATACAGAAGCTCGTCTTTCTGCCATTGCATCAGAACTGCTTCGCGATATCGATAAGAAAACCGTTGATTTTGTCTCAAACTTTGATGATTCAACGGAAGAACCGATTGTATTTCCAGCCAAATTCCCCAATCTCCTTGTTAATGGATCCACCGGAATTTCGGCCGGTTACGCAACGGATATTCCTTCTCATAATTTAAATGAAGTGATTGATGCGACCATTTATGCGATGGAACACCCTGAATGCACGCTCGGCGATCTGATGCAGTTCGTAAAGGGGCCAGATTTTCCAACCGGAGGCATCCTCCAAGGACTTGAAGGAATAAAGAAAGCCTATCAAACTGGAAAAGGCAAGGTCGTACTGCGAGGAAAAGCAGAAATTGAACCGCTTAAGGGTGGTCGCGAGCAAATCGTCATTACTGAACTCCCTTATGATGTCAACAAAGCCAATCTTGTGAAAAAGATGGAGGAGCTTCGTTTAGATCGAAAGGTCGAGGGAGTAGCTGAAGTTCGTGATGAAACCGATCGGACAGGTCTTCGCGTTGTCATCGAACTAAAAAAAGATGGCGATGCAGAAGGCATCCTAAAGTATTTTTATAAGAACACAGATCTTCAGATTACGTACAATTTCAACATGGTGGCTATATCCAAAAAAACACCTAAGCTTATGGGGTTAAAGGATATCCTTACCTCCTACATTGATCACCAAAAAGAAGTTGTAACTCGCAGATCTCAATATGAACTTCAAAGAGCGCGCGATCGACGCCATATCGTTGATGGATTGATTAAAGCGATCTCGATTTTGGATGAAGTGATTGCAACGATTCGTGCGTCTAAGGACAAAAAAGACGCTAAACAAAATTTAATGACAGCTTTTCAGTTTACCGAACCGCAGTCAGAAGCCATAGTTAACCTTCAATTATATCGGTTAACGAATACCGATATACAAACACTCCAAGCGGAAGCAGAGGAGCTTGAAAAGAAAATTGCTGAGCTCGAAGCTATTTTGGGTTCTGAGAAACGTTTAATCAACGTGATTAAATCTGAATTGCTCGATGTTAAAAAACGGTTCAGTTCACCTAGGCGAACCGTTATTGAGGCCGAAATCGAGGAGATTAAGATTGATTTAGAAGTGGTCGTGGCTGCAGAGGATGTGCAATTAGTCGTCACGAAGGAAGGCTATATTAAACGTTCCAGTCTTCGTTCTTACGCCGCTTCTAATGGTGAAGAGGGTGCCATGAAAGAAGGCGATCGAGTTCTCTATGAACAGCAAGTGAATACGACGGACACACTGCTTGTCTTCACGGATAAAGGGAATTATCTCTATCTCCCGATTCATGAGATCCCTGATAAAAAATGGAAGGAAATGGGACAGCCGATTGCACAATTAATCCCGATTGATTCCGATGAAACGATTGTCGAGGCCCTGTCCCTCCAATCCTTCGATACGCCTCATTTCTTGACTTTCTTTACAAAAAACGGTCTCGTCAAACGGACAGAGCTCAGTCAATATAAAGCTCAGCGCTATTCAAAACCGTTAATGGCTTTAAAGCTTAAAGAAGACGACCGAGTCATCGATGTTCATTTAACAGATGGTCAGATGAATTTTGTATTAGCAACCGTCAATGGCTATGGATTATGGTTTGATGAAGAAGAAGTAAGTGTAGTCGGCCAACGTGCAGCAGGTGTGAAAGCTATTAATTTAAAGGACAATGATTTAGTCATCGGGGCAAAGGCCTTCCCTGTAGGGCAAAATCCAGATCTTTTCATCGCGACACAGCGGGGTGCCGTAAAAAAAATGTCCGTCTACTCGCAATTGGAAAAGTCAACACGCGCTCGCCGAGGACTTATTATGCTTCGTGAGTTAAAGACGAATCCGCATCGAATTGTTGGCATTGACCTTGTCGATCAAAACGATGTAATGGCTTTAGAGACGGAGAATGGCCGAGAAATCGAAATCGAAATGACGACGCTGAAGAATCATGATCGTTACAATAACGGTTCTTTCATCATTGATGAAGAAGCAGATGGACGAATCATAGATATTTGGAAGCTCTCTATAAAAAAAGAAGATACTCTGTTTTAAAGAAAAGAATCCCCTAAGTTGATGACAGACGCTTAGGGGATTTTCATTATGACGATTTTAATAAACGGTTGTCACTTAAGAAACTCTCACTCTACAGGCTCATTATCTTGAAAGTTAAGCTTAACCTGATTTTGACATTCCGCAGACGTTTCGAATAGGTTTGTTTGGTTAAAGGGAAACTAAACGTTGGGATTCAAGAAGAAGTTAAGAGGAAGGGAAGGAGAGACAAATGGAAACGGTAGCGATCATTACTGATATTCATGGAAATTCACCGGCATTAAAAGCGGTTCTAGAAGCCATTAGCCAAAGAGACGATGTATCTCGTATTTATTGCTCTGGTGATTTAATTGGGATAGGACCAGATACCAATGAAGTGCTTGAATTGGTCATTCGTCACAGAATAGAATCCGTGTCAGGAAATCATGATGAAGCAATATTAGCTTTAGTAAAAGGTCGTCCTTATCCAAAGAGTCATGAAAAGTCATTGAAACATCATGAATGGGTTGCAAAGCATCTCGATACTCAATTTGTCCCTTATTTAGAGAATCTCCCCCGTCAAATTACCACCACTTTTGGTTCAAGTGACGCCCTTATAACACATTATCATTATCTCAATGAAAAACTCCCGATCGACCAAGATCCTTTTTCTCCGATTGTGGATCCGACATTTGATAACATTAAACAATTATTCAGTGATAATCAGGAGCCGTTCATCACCTTTGGCCATCATCATCCTGTCCACTATTTTCATAGTCTGTCAAATTGGTGGGTGAATCCAGGTTCATTAGGTTGTCATGTCAAAGCAGAAGCGCGTTATGCTTTAATCCATATATATAATGAAGGGTTGATCGTGAATCTTCACGCTGTTCCTTATGATCGCGACACTTGGCTGAAACAATATGAACAATATAAGGTGCCTGACCGAGAATTCATTCTTAAAGCTTTTCATGGACAATAAGTGATAAACACTAAAAAACGAGACAAGAGGCAGGCTCTGTCTCGTTTTCTATATCGCTTTACCAAACATAAGAGGTCCCTACAATAATGAGAAGGATGAACAACACGACGATCAGAGCAAAACCGCCGCCAGCATAACCTGCACCATAAGCCATGCCTAACACCTCCCATTCGTCAGGTTATAGTCAACTTTATTTTCAAATGGGTTTACCAAACGTAGGAGGCACCCACAATAATTAAAAGAATAAACAACACGACGATCAAAGCAAAACCGCCGCCAGCATAACCTGCACCGTATGCCATTTGCTTCCACCTCCAAAAAAGTGTTTCGCTTGATAGATCAACTGAATGACAACCTACCAGACGTAAGAAGTCCCTACAATAATTAAAAGGATGAACAACACGACGATTAAAGCAAATCCGCCGCCAGCACCAAAACCAGCACCGTATGCCATCGTAATAACACCTCCTGGAGTCCATTTTGTAAACAACGCTATGTGGGATCAGCGTTTACTATAACTTATGAGTTTTTAACTCATTTTGTCTAGGCAGGTATCACAGCTTGAATAAAAAAAGGATTTATTTCATAGAAGAAATCGAAAGCCTCGGAATACCATCTTAGAAACAGAAGGTGTATAATTGAACACACGGATTTGGATGGAAGGTTTCTTAGTACATTTGATGCTTGGAGCTGTTTAATGGATTAGAAAGAACGAATGAAATGAAGGAAGACAAGAGGTGTGTTAATCTGGAAGAGAGTGCTCAGGGATCGGGGCTTTTTTACTGCAGTATGCTTCCATGTTAATCCTTTTTTGCCATTATTCCTGAAGCCATTCGGTGCTCATACACCTATTGAAGTTTAGTCCGGGCTAATTTTTCTAGCGCAGCCTTTATGGCGAGTGTCATTTCTTCACCGATACAGGTAGCTCTTGATGAGCGTTTTGGCGGAAAAACGATGAGGATTCATACCAATCTATTTCTTGCCATTAGTTATACTTTAACCGTCTTTCTCACCTATTCATTCACGTTTCCCTGAACTTAATCAAACCGCCAATCAAATTGGCGGCATGTTTGGTCCGATTATAGGAGAGAAAGTCCAGTTCATAGGGTATTCGTTGTTACAGGCTTGTTTTAATCACTTCCCTGTTCATTCATATCCTATTTCGAGAGCATCGTCTTAAATTTAAGAATTTGAAAACACCCTAATGTGAATTACGGTGTAAAGTGAAAGGCAGGGAGCTCATTTTGAGGATGGCTCCAATACTTTTTTAATGATCCAGCCAATAAGTAAACCAGGAATTAGAGCTAACATGGGAAAGAAAATCGGTCCAAAAAGCTTTCCCGTCACATAGTCATTCGTTGAATAAAAGATAGCGGTGGTAACCGTGACAGCTCCGCATAAAAACGGAAGATACGTTAAGCGGGAGGGATCGGCTTCTTCAGCATCTTTAAATGCATCCCACATGGCGTACATGTAGCAACAGGGATAAAAGAGAAGCCATTGAAAATTGAGAATGGTTTGGGCATCGAGAAAATGTCCTTGAAAGCTGTACATAATCCCAAGATTAAAATGACTTTTCATATTTACGACAAACTCAATTAAAATAAAGAGGATTCCTTTGATCAATTTTCCGTTCAGTAACTGTCCAAAACCAGGTAAGGCGATGCTCCATAGAAGCGCCTCAGAACGACTTACTTTCTTTTTTTTCATAAGCTTCGACCTGTCTTTTCATTCGGGGATTTGAGGAAGCGCCTCAGAACTTTATTCTAAGTATTTCAGAAAACGGGGTTTTCTATTACAATTTTCCTATGTTTTTATATAGGAACTTCCCAATTAATGTTATGGTTTGGAAAGTTACGTTTCATTTCGGCTCCTTTTTAAAATGAACGAATGGCTATATGAACAAACTAAAACGATATCTATAACAGCCCTCCAAACGGAATCGGGTCTACTTAGAGCGGCTGTTTGTTGGGAGAGACTGGCTTTTCAAATGGAACGGGAGAACCGTCCCCGCGTTTCAAACCTTGGAGGGAGGAATCTTGGATGGAACGGTCAAGGCCTATTCTTTTATTTGATGGGGTTTGTCATTTGTGTCAGAATAGTGTCCGATTCGTTCTGAAACATGATCGCACTGAGTCCATTCAATTTGCTTCACTACAAAGTAAGATCGGACAGCAGTTATTAAAAGAAAGAGGCCTATCAAAAAAACTGAATAGCCTTGTTTTTATTAATGGCCTTGATTTTTCGATCAAATCAGAGGCAGTCCTAAAGCTTTTGACCTTCTTTGGTCCTGGCTTTCGATGGTTCGTTATAGCTCGACTCATCCCACGATTTTTTCGGGACAAATTATATGATCTAGTGGCACGTAATCGTTATAAATGGTTTGGACAAAGTGAGTCATGCCCGCTCCCAACAGCCGCTAACAGAGATCGTTTTTTGGAATAAATGAGTTAAAAAAACAAACACTTGTATAAGATGATATCATTGGTCGTGATCAGACTGAAGACTACCCAGTCACTTAAGGGGGCTTTTTAAATATGGGAGAAACCAATTCAGAGTGGAAGCAAGAACAAGAGCGTGTTGATAACGTTATTAAAGAAATAGATAAAAAAATAGATCGGTTAGAAGAAAGTACAGGGGGCTTAAAAAAAGAAATCATTAATTTAAGGGAGTCTTTTTGGGAGGATGTGACGGTTAACTTAGATGAACCCGATGACGTTATTGAAACCCATACAAGCCTGCGTCAACAAGCGGAGCTGCTTGCTGAGAGAGAACGTACTCATGGGGGCGGCCACCAGCAACTCAAAATCTTACACCGGCTAAGAGAGAACCCTTACTTTGGGCGGATTAATTTTAAAGAAGAAGGCGAGCCTGAGGAATCCATCTACCTAGGCATTTCATCACTCATGAATGATGAGGAAACTGATTTTCTCATTTATGATTGGCGGGCACCGATCTCAAGTCTTTATTATGATTTCTCACCCGGTCATGCGGTCTATCAAACACCCGGAGGAACCATCGAAGGGGATATGACGTTAAAGCGACAATTTATTATCCGCAATGGTCTTATTAAAGGGATGTTTGATACCGGGATCACCATAGGCGATGAAATGCTTCAAGAGGTGTTAAGCAACCAATCCAGTCAACAAATGAAAAGCATTGTGGCAACGATTCAAAAGGAACAGAATCGGATTATCCGTAACACAAAGGCTTCATTGTTAGTTGTTCAAGGAGCTGCCGGAAGTGGGAAGACGTCGGCTGCACTTCAGCGGATTGCGTTCTTGCTCTATCACTTTCGCGAATCACTGAACACATCCAATATGATCCTTTTTTCACCTAATCCGTTGTTTAATAGCTATGTGGCGACGGTTTTACCTGAGCTTGGGGAAGAGAACATTACCCAAACCACTTTTCTGCAATATTTAGAAAAGCGTATAGGGAACGAGTGGACCATTGAAGATCCTTTTGAACAATTAGAGGCTGTTTTGAATAAACAACCAAGCAACAAAGCAGAGCGTTTGAAGAGCATTCAGTATAAGGCCTCACTTTCTTTCAAAAGGCTTTTGGATGAGTATATAAGTCATTTGAGTCAAGAAAAAGGTCTTTATTTTAAAGCTTTACGTTTTAGAGGAGACGTAATGGTTTCTTCTGAAGCCATTGCTGATTATTTTTATTCGCTTGACCGAACACTTTCCATCCCTAACCGGATCGAACACGTTGCTGATTGGCTCTATCAAAAGACACGGGAAAAAGCGAAACAAGAGCGAAATGAAGAATGGGTAGAAGAAGCAATTGGTTTACTCGATAAAGAGACGTATGCCAAAGTGCATCATAAGATTCAGAAGAGACGCCGGGGGAGAGAGGCTTCTTTTGATGATCAAGAACTAGAAGAACAGCTTCTTAAGAAAATGGTAGTGAATCGTCATTTTAAAAAAATGCGACGAAGCATTAAAGCGTTCAAGTTTATTGATTATCAGGCCATTTACACTAAAGTTTTTGAGAATTTTACACCGAAAGCAGAAAAACTTCCTGAGGACTGGACATTAATCGGACAGTTAACCATACAGGAGTTAAAAGAAAATCGTCTCTATTTTGAGGATGCGACTCCTTTTCTTTATTTGATGGAAAAGATTGAAGGTCAAAAAAGACAATTAGATATTCGGCATATTTTTATTGATGAAGCACAAGATTACACCCCTTTTCAGATGGCTTTTATTAAAGAGAGTTTCCCGGTTAGTAAATTTACCGTATTAGGTGATTTCAGCCAATCGATCTTTCCTCATGCGCTTCAAATCGATCGCTTATTTGATCAATCGCATTATAAATTAGGTGAGGAAGAACGCATTAATCTCATGCAGAGTTACCGTTCTACCTTTGAGATTACCGAATTTACAAAAGGCTTATTAGGAAATGACGCTAATATCATTCCATTCAGCCGTCATGGAAAAAAACCAACTGTCAATATAAGCAAAGATTCGACGGACCATTTAAATTTATTGCTGTCTCGGATCGGGGAGATCTTGCGAGAGGGCCATCAGACCGTTGCAGTTATCTGTAAAACGGCAGAAGAGAGCCGAAAAGTCTACGAAGCGCTTCATCCACATCTGACTGTACAACTAATGACTCAAGAGACGGCTTCCTTCCATAAAGGAGTCCTCGTCTTGCCCACCTATTTGGCAAAGGGAATCGAGTTTGATGCGGTGATCATCTTTAATGCATCAGAAGTGGAGTACGGAGAAGAATCCTTGCGCCGTTTGTTTTATACGGCCTGCACAAGGGCTATGCATGAACTGCATTTGCTCTCAAACGGTCCTCTCAGCCCCTTTGTGAAAGAAGTTCCTGATGATCGTTACTCAAACATTTATTCCTTCTTTCATGATCCAACCGAATGATCTGATCGTTTTATTATGACTTTTGAAGATCTCGGGTTTAAACTATAAGTAAATGAAGATGGAGAGGGTGCTTTTATGTCAATCGATCATTTGAAGTATGTGCGACAAAATACAGTGAAATTTGCTAAATCATTGGATCAGGAACAAGCGCTTATCACGCCAGAAGGCTTTAACAATAACAGTCTCTGGAACTTGGGCCACATTTACATTGTTCATGAGAATCTCGTTATGAAGGCTTCAGGACGGGAACCAATTTATCCAGATGGCTATGTGAATCTCTTTAAACCCGGTACACGACCATCGGAATGGAATGAAGCCTTGCCTACAAGCCTTGAACAAGTGATTTCTCATCTAGAAGAACAAGGGCAACGATTTGCTCAAACATTCGAAGGGCATTTAGATGAAACGATTCCCGAACCCGTTACATTTCCTAAGTTCCCGCTTTCAACCGTCAGGGATTTAATCAACTTTGCCTTGGCGCATGAAACAGCGCATCTTACTACCATCAAACTTTATAAACGTTTGTTAGCGACCAGCAGCAGCAGCTAAAACCATGAACTGAAGCAAACCCATGAGAGAAGGATTTTTATCAATCCTTCTCTTCTTTTTGTGTTCATTTATGATAAAATGGATAGAAAATAATGATAATTCCAAAATGAATTCCGGGGAGATAGTTCATGATCAAAAGAAAAGGATGGAGGATCGCGCTTGCAGCATTTATCCTGCTGGTGTTTCTCGGCTACTTACAACTTGCAGGGAAGCATAAATTTGAAACCGTTAATGTCAGTTCCTCTCAATCACATCCGCTTCAAAATGAGATTCATCTAACCAGCGATCAGGTTGCACTCGTGTTTAATAAACATTCCGAAAAGCTCACCCCTCAATCGTTGACTTCAACGAAACTTGACCTTAATGGTGTGCATCCTAACGTCTATCTCATCAACCAAAACAAGAACGATTCGGCGGATAAAACGAATCGAATTTGAATTTTAAGTTTCTTTTTTTCTAAAAGGGTGTAAAATAAACAAAAGGTATTATTTATTGCGTCAACGCATAGAAGTTATAGGCATTTATCTACTAGTTAAGAAACAACATGAAGGAGCGAATCAGTCTTGAAGGAAAAGGAACGAGAACTTTTACACCTTATTGAAAAAAACGGTCGTCTGGACATAGATACACTTGGAAAACTTTTAAATCTATCAAATGATGAGATCCAATCGATGCTTGAGGAGCTAGAAACCGTTGGGGCGATCCAAGGCTATTCCGCTTTGATTGACTGGTCGAAAGTCCTTGATTACGAAGGTGTCACCGCTATGATTGATGTCAAAGTAACGCCGACCCGCGGTGTTGGCTTTGATAAGGTAGCTGAGCGCATCTATCGCTTTCCGGAAGTCAAGGCGGTTTACTTAATGTCAGGAGCTTATGACCTATCCGTCTCAATCGAAGGCAAAACGATGCTCGAGGTTAGTCGATTTGTTTCAGAAAAGTTATCAACCCTTGAATCAGTTCTATCTACAACCACACATTTTGTTCTCAAAAAATATAAGCACGATGGCATCATCTTGGGAGATGATGAAGAAGATAAACGAATGGTGGTATCTCCATGACCTTAAAAAGATCCCCGCATTCATATTTATCAGAAACGGTAGCCAATCTAAAGCCATCAGGAATACGCCGTTTCTTCGATCTCGCCTCACAGATGGAGAATGTGATCTCCTTAGGTGTTGGGGAACCTGACTTTGTTACACCATGGAATGTGATCGAAGCAAGCTATCATTCTTTAGAACAAGGACACACCGCTTATACCGCTAATGCTGGATTGCCCGAGTTACGCGAAGAAATCAGTACTTATTTGCGAACACAGTTTCACATCAGTTATTCTTCTCAAGATCAATTGATTGTGACAGTTGGAGCGAGTCAAGGGATTGATCTTGCTTTAAGAGCGATTGTTAATCCTGGTGATGAGGTCATTATTGTGGGACCTACTTTCGTTGCTTATGAATCGGCCGTTTTGTTAGCAGGAGGGATCCCTGTTACGATTCAGACTTGTCCTGAAGATCAGTTTAAGCTAACGCCTGTTCAACTAGAGAAGGCGATTACTTCAAAAACAAAAGCCGTGATTCTTTGCAATCCTAATAATCCAACAGGCACTTTTTTAAATAAAAAGGAACTGACAGCGATTGCAGAGGTTATAAAACAGCATGATCTCTTAATCTTGTCAGACGAAATTTACGCTGAATTAACCTATGACGAGCCTTATACGAGTGTTGCTTCTCTTGAGGGAATGAAGGAGCATACCCTTCTTATCTCTGGTTTTTCCAAAGCTTTTGCCATGACAGGCTGGCGATTAGGTTATGCAGCCGGACCGACAGATATCATTCAAGCCATGATCAAAATTCATCAATATACGATGATGTGTGCGCCCACTATGGCCCAATATGCGGCTGTCGAGGCATTGAAAAATGGAGAAAACAGCGTCCGGGAAATGAAGATTAGCTATAAGCAAAGACGTCATTTCATCGTGCAAGCTTTTGACAATATGGGTTTGGAGTGCCCGATGCCAGGAGGCGCTTTCTATGCTTTTCCTTCTATTAGGTCGACTGGGTTCACGTCGGAAGAATTCGCTGAAGCTCTGTTAATGGAAGAACAAGTGGCGGTTGTTCCTGGAAGTGTTTTTGGTCAAAACGGAGAAGGCTTTATCAGATGTTCTTACGCAACTTCACTAAAAAGGCTAAATGAAGCCACCAAGCGAATGAAACGATTTGTAGAAAAGCATGCCAATTAAGTAAGAAGGAGGCTGACATGAATCCATCAGTTGCGAATCAACTCAATCAATATAGGGATGAACGAAAAAAACAAGCTCGACTATTAATCAGTTGTCCGGACCAAACCGGCATTGTGGCTGCTATTTCTCATTTTTTAAATGAGCAAGGCTGTAATATCATTGAATCTAGTCAATATTCCACAAACCCAACTGGTGGATTATTTTTCATACGCCTTGTGTTTGAAATCCTGGAACCTCAAGTTACGATTTCAACACTAAAAAATGGCTTTCAACCGATTGCGGATAACTTCGCTATGAAGTGGGACCTTCGTGGTGTATCTGATCTCAAGAAAATAGCAATCTTGGTATCTAAAGAGCTTCATTGTCTTCAAGAGCTTTTATGGGAATGGGAATCCGGGCATTTGAAAACAGAAATTAAATTGGTGATCAGCAATCACCAAGACGCAAAAGAGCTTGTTGAGTCATATGGAATTCCTTTTTTCTGGATACCATCAAATAAAGAGAATCGGTCTGAAGCAGAAAGGGAGCAGCAAAACCTTTTTAAAAAGTATCAGGTCGATACCATTGTTTTAACTCGTTATATGCAAATTTTAACACCAGATTTTGTCAGTGCTTATCCCAATCAAATCATTAATATTCATCATTCATTTCTCCCTGCCTTCATTGGGGCAAAACCTTATGAGAGAGCCTTTCATCGAGGAGTGAAGTTGATTGGAGCCACTTCTCATTATGTCACGAATGATTTGGATGAAGGTCCAATTATTGAGCAGGATATAATGAGAGTTGACCATCGTGATACGATTACTGACTTGAAGAAAATCGGTCAGAGTGTGGAGCGGAGTGTTTTGGCCCGCGCGGTTAAATGGCATTTGGAGGACCGAATTATCATTCATGAAAATAAAACGATTGTCTTTAATTAATTTCTTAGTCATTTCATTTTTTAAATAAGAAGACTCGGGGTGCATGTCCCGAGTCTTTTATCATGTTATTCTGATTCGGTTTGTTTAGATGGATAACCGTCCATGTTATCAACTGCACGTTTAAGCTCATCATTCGTTAAGTGTGTGTAGATCATCGTTGTTTGGATAGAAGAGTGGCCTAATTGCCGTCTAAGCTTAGGAACATCATTATTCTCGGCGTGATAGCGTGTTGCAAAGGAATGCCGCAATTTGTGAACGGAAAGGGCAGGTTTGCCAAATTCTGCTGCATACTTTTCAACCATTTTTTCAATCGCCCGCGGTGTCATCCGGCGTGTCGTTCCTTTTGGTCCCATAGGCGAGGAAACAAACAACGCTTTAATTTGATCCGTTAACTTATACCGGGCTTTGCGCACAGCCAAATAGTCTTGAAGATCGAGAAGTGCCTGTTCACTGAAAAAGACATATTGCTCTTTATTCCCTTTACGAATAACACGAGCACTGAATTTCTTCAAATCCAAGTCATCTACATCCAAGCCAACAATTTCAGATAGTCGGAGTCCAGAACCAAGAATAAGGGAGATAATGGCTGTATCACGCTCCCGATTTTGCAGATGAAAGTGGTAGCGTCTTTTGTTTTCTTTATATAAATCACCATATCCTTGAGCAACAAATTCGCGGAATTGCTCATATTCCTGATCCCAGAGGATTTTACCTGACATTTTCTGCGCGATTGCTTCTTGATCCTCTTTGACTTGATTGAGCTCGACCTTGGCCATAACATTGCGATCAAGGTAAGGCTGGAGGTCATTTGTTTCCGCAATATTCTGTAAATAATGAAATAAGGCTTTAAGAGCCGAAAGTTTGCGATTAACGGTCAATGGTGAATTATCCAGGCGAAACTGTAAAAAAGTAAGGAAATCCTCAATTTGTTGGACAGTAAGACCGTTTAAAAGTTCAAGTGGAATATCGGTGCGATCGCCATTAAAATAACCTTCAGCGAGCAGCCAATCAAAAAAGATGATGTAGTCATGGCAATAGTTTAATAAAGTAGCCGGTGACAGCGTTCGGCGTTTTTTAGAGATGAACTCATTAACATACCAAGGCAACATGCGGGATTTTTCATCAACGCGTTCGTGAAAACGCATTTCAGCTTCATGATTCAACAACAATCAACTCCTAATAAGAGACTAATAAGAAAGTGTATGTAACTATAAATGAATTTAAAAGAAAAGCTTGCCGAAATGATAAGATGAATCAATAAAGGTAAAGATCAACTATTTCTAGTATAAACTTTTAGGTTTATTTCGTCAAAATGATATTTTACGTAATAATGTACATTTTAAATTCAAAACAATTCTTTATCATCTTTCATACTCTGTTCGTTAATGCCCAACTCCTGACTTTTTGACTTTGATTGTGTTCCTATTCTTTTTCTATTTATCAATTACTGCGACCTCAAACTCGTGATAGTCAGGCGGTTAATAATCTATGCTTAACCTCATTCCAATCCTCAGGCATTTTACTGATTGTGATTGCAAACTCAGCTATTCGTTTCATTATGAAAAGCTTGAATGATAGCCTATTCGATATTAATGAGCTTATCTTGCAGTGTTATTCTCTATTAATCTCTGGTGATTAATACTAGTTAGATAATCCGAGTTTTTTTACCTAAAAACGATTTAAAGATTCCACCCACGATTGATGAGTTATCCAAAGTCCAGATTCTAAAGCTTTCTAAGAAATAAAAAGGAATCATCTAATGATCCCTCCTGGCTTGATTAGTAATTGAGGTTAACTCGTCTTTTTAGGTTGATTCCCCTCTTTCCGTTAGGTTTATTTTATGTTTATAAAATTTCTTAACTTTCAAATTGATTAAAACTTTAATTTTTTTGTGGTACCCTCCTTAGGCATGAACATGTCAGCCGAGTCACATTACCATGCGGCCATGTGTTAATTTACTTTTTATGTGTGAGAAATAGACTTGGGATAAAGAGTATGGCAAGGACAACAACAGATGCTAAGAAACCGGCCTGATAGCCTTTTACGTCACTCGTCACAGATGCATGCGCACCTTGTATGACCGTTGCAACAATGGTTGCGATAACGGCTGATCCGAAACTTGACCCCAGGTTTTCAATAATGTTAATACCAACACCTGCTTCTGGAAGTTGTTTGGTGTTAAGTCCTGTATAAGCGTCACTCATGAGTGGAAGCATAATCCCTCCAAAACTTGTCCCGCGGATGAACAAGAGGATAGAAATCCAAATCATACTTGATTGATCAGTGATAAAGATAAGCGGAATCGATCCGAACAACGAAACAACAAGGCTAACCATCACCACATATTTTGCACCGATTGTGTCTATCATTTTTCCAATCAATGGTCGAGTAACAAGCATGCCAAGCCCTTGAGGAATTAGAGCTAAGGCTGCTTCAATTGCTGTGAAATGACGGATGTTTTGGAAAAACAATGGAAAGATTAACAGAGGTCCCATGACGGCAACATTCGCTAGAAACAAACCAACGCTTGCTGTTGAAAAACTCTTATGAGCAAACAAATCTAAAGGAAGCACCGTTTGATTCTTTCTGATTCGATTGTATAGGATATAAATGACTGCTAAAAGTAGGCCAATACCCACCCACAAGATGGTTTCGCTATTGCTAAATGAGGCATGGTCTGCCGCTTTGGTTATTCCGTAAATCATGGCCGCACTCATTAAAGATAAATCGATTATCCCAAGAACATCAAGTTGACTATCTTTGTTGAAGGGTTCAAAGTCAGGAATTCTTTTAATCATAAGCGGTGCAGCGATCAAAACGATAAACACGTTGATAAAGAACATCCAATGCCACGATACACCTTGAATAATAACCCCCCCGACTACAGGGCCGAAGATTGGGCCGAAGATCATAGGGGTGCTAACAATTGCCATAACCTTTCCTAAGTTCTCTTGACCTGCTGTTTTAACCAGGAGCGTTGACATAAGCGAGGTAATAATTCCTGCGCTGAAACCTTGTAGCAAGCGGAATAAGAGGAAACTTGAAACATTCCAACTTGTTCCAGCTAATACCGACATGATACCGAAGGCGATGACTGCGCCAATGTAAATTTTCTTTCCGTTATATTTGTTCATCAACCAACCAGATACAGGAACGGCCATCGCAAGTGCTAAAACATAACCTGTAATGGCCCATTGAATGATAGCCAATGTGGTATTGAACTCTCTAGTCAGTTTGTCGATGGCAATGTTCACCATGGTTGAGTCAAGCATTGGTGCAATGGCTCCAAGTGCAATGGCCCAACCAGCTGCGAGTACTTCTTTTGGTAATTTGTTAACTTTATCTTTTAACATCTCGTTCTCCTCTTTTTTTGTTTCTGTGTCAACAAAATCGTAACACCGTTTTGTTTCTATGTCAACAAAATAAATCGAATAAAAAAGACAGATCTATCTCTTCTTTAGAGGTGATCTGTCTGTTGCTTAGTACGTGGTAAGTTCATCTGATTTAATTATTCATAAACCCTTGTTTTTTTATTTCTGCATCTAAATGCTTGCTGTATGTTTCTAAAAAGTTAAGCATTGAGTCAAATTGTTCCTCGGTCACTTGTTCGAATACAACTTTGTCCCGCTCTTCAAACTCCTTGTGTAGTTGCTCGTGGATTTTATAAATGACTTTCCCTTGCTCCGTAAGCCTAAAATAGATTTCCTTCTGGTTATCCGGCCTCTGGTAGTCTTCTATAAGGCCTTTTTTTATAAGTCTCTTAGTTAATTTACTTATAGCGCCTCTCGTCATATAAAGAGATTCCGCCAGTTTTGTTACATTGGGATCCTTATTTTTTTCAATCGCTTCGATACAATGGACTTCAGAGGCCTTATAACCTCTAAGATGTTCTTCCATCTTAGGCTTATTTAGCCAAGCTATCTTGTTAAATAAGTCCCTAAAACTTATTAATAGCTGTTCTTCTTTGTTCATGGCCTATCCCCTTCACCAATGATACACTAACAACATTATAGCATTTGTTGTTTCTGTTTCAACAATATGAGAAGGATACGCAAGCCAACCAAAATCTAGATGAGTCTTTGAAAAGTCAAGGTTTCAAGCAAATGGACAGCATAACAAATCGCATTCTTAAAGATCCGGATTATGAAAACCAATGAGTAAACAGGTGAGTCGGACTTCATTTGACGATTCGATTCACTTTCATTTGTAGTGATAGACGATTGTTTTTAGTAGTATCTAATCTTGACAATAATTGGATCGTGTCATTCTGTATGGCATATGCCCAACGATAGTCCTTAAACGATGTCGGTTGAATAAAATCTGTTTCCCATTTTGTGCAGGTCTCTTCTAAATCAGTTGAGTTGGTCGTTTCATTATTAGACATCCAACTCTTATAATTATGAGCAATATCCAGCATCCGCCTTGCCCAAAGATGCTTCTGTTCCGCAGAAATTTCACTGTAATTATTCCATTCTATAAGTGTTTCAATGATATTAATTAATCGTGTATAGCCATGTTCAAGAAATTTTAGTTGATCCTGGACATCCTTTAACCGTTGATGGCTCTTCATGGTGAAGGGATGGAAGCGGAGACTTTTTTCTGCCTTTTGATAAGAATTGATCGTTTGATTTAATTCCTTTAACAGGCCGATTGCTTGTTGGTGAAGGTACTCCCCTTCTTGAAGAATAAAAGCAGACTTTAACCAGTTTCCAACATTCTGAAATCCCTCGGTTAAATGTTTGGAGAATTGATCGGTCTCTTTGATCGCTTGTTTCGTTAAATCAGGCGGAAAGATCAGCATATTTATCAATACGGCGAGAATACAGCCGATTAGTGTATCCCGCACACGGTCCAATCCATAACTCGGATGACTTTCAAACGATAGAACGAGCAACATGCTAAGCGCCACTTGATTCATCATGATCTTACTGAAACCAAGCAAAGCGATAATGGTAGAGGCAATTAATATGGATAAGGCGATACTCCAGGCTGACAGTCCGATATAAGGAATAAATAAGGCCGTTATTATAACACCTGCTAGTGTGCCTAACGTCCTTTGCAGTCCATAGATAATCGATTGATCAACCGTCACTTGTAATGTGAGAATGACAGAAAGCGGAGCCAGATAGGGATGCGTGGAGCCCGCCCATTTTGCGATTTGCCATGAAAGACCGGCTCCAAGCGCTAATTTCCAAGCTAGAGTTGTATCATAAAAAAATTGCGAGTAAGATTTTGGCATGATAAGGAGTGATCCTTTCCCTTTACCTTTTCCCTTTATCATCCCCATAATTTCAAAGATCAAACACCAACCGCCTCACTCAAACCTCATCTTTTCTGCACTTCAATCGTTGTGTCAATAGAGTTCTTTATAGACAAATCAGGTACGCCTAGATGATGATACCTTGCTCGTTTTCGCAAAAAAACGTTCTCTCGATGACTAACAGGTAAGTCCGCTAACCTGATATAATAGAATAATTCTTAAAGCAATAGCTTTTAAAATGTCTGGAGGCCGATTCATTTGTCTAACGAACTTGAACAATCCATCATCCAAGCCTATAAACGAGATGAACAGATGATGATCCTTGTCTTTTCTCAGTGGTGCATTAATCATGATCTCGATCCTTTTGATCTCTACCAGAAAGCTTACCCAAACCAAGTGATTGGAGACAGGTCTCTTCAAGCAGACAGTCATTCTTCTGCGGCCAGTCCCCTCCATGATGCACTAGCCCTTACTGTTCCTAAAGAAGAGGCAGGAGAAATCAGCCTAGATACGGTTTTAAATGTTCTAGCGTTATACGGGAACGATGACTTAGCTTGTGTCGTGGCAGAAGCAGCGGACCAACTAAAAGAAACTAAACGCTAGATGTGAAGTTAAACGTTTCGCAATAGTGGAGTTTACCTAAAAAAAGAATATAAAAAGGCTAACCCATAAGGATTAGCCTTTTATTATTCTTTTGTTAAAAAGAATTAGCCTTTAACAACGTTAGCAGCTTGTGGTCCGCGTTGACCTTGCTCTACGTCGAAAGTTACTTCTTGACCTTCGTCAAGAGTTTTGAAGCCTTCGCCTTGGATTGCGGAGAAGTGTACGAATACGTCGTCTCCACCTTCAACTTCGATGAAACCGAAACCTTTTTCTGCGTTAAACCATTTTACTTTACCTTGAGCCATTTTATTTCCTCCTGCGTGGATCAACCACTTTTATTACTATTACTGTCCATTGAATGTTCCAAGGAGAAAACCATTAAACAAAATTTGTAACGATTCTTCTTTGTAAACACCGAACAACAATAATTTATTAAATTATAACATGTCACCCATAATTTTGGCAACGCTAATATTAAAAATAAATATAGACTTTTCTGTTTTCAAAGATCCCATGTTCATTTTGTTTACTCGATACAAGTAAAAACGAGTTTACCTTTAATAATCGTCTTGCCTTCTTGATTGGTCGTCACCACATCAAAGGTTAAATCTTCACCATCGATCTTGGAAAGCGTTGCCTCAAGTGTCAATCGATCGCCTAAGAAGACCATATGACGAAAACGTACGGAATAATCCTTTACAAACCCACTGTCATAATAAGGTGAGAAAAGCTTTGCAAGATTACCCATTGTCCACATACCATGAGCAATGATTCCTGGCAGTCCTGCTTTTTTGGCCTCTTCGTCAATCGTGTGAATGGGATTGAAGTCGCCTGAAGCCCCAGCGTATTTAATGAGATCTAAACGAGAAACTGGTTCAAGTTCAATAGGCGGTAAAGCATCTCCGATTGAAAGTTCCTTTAAACCTGTCATACGCCCATCCCCTTTTTAACGGCTTCACTAATAATGATGACTTGCTCATCGGTAAAAATGAGCTCACCAAGAGGCGATTCGCCCACTCGTTTAATCACTAGAAAGCCCATTTCTCCAAAATTCCCTTTTCTCTCATAATAATTAATGACTTCTTGATAACAATAAATCGTTTCTCCCACAAGGAGCGGCTGCTCATAATGGAAGCTCTGTTCGCCATGAATCAACCCTTTTTCCGGTAAAGGCATCTCTTCAATAACTCCATAATCAAAGGTCCTTGGAAAGGTTGGCGGAGCTATGTTGACACCATATTTAGAGCGTATTCCTGCTTCCTCATCCACAAAAAGAGGATGAGGATCACCGATGGCCTCCGCAAATTTTTTAACAGCTCCGCGCTCAACCGTGTTTTTCACCTTATTAGAACGTTTGCCAACGATCTCGTTAAACATCTAACTCACCTCACCCGCATTAATTCTTCGGCCCGCCTGCGACATATAAGACCTGGCCGCTGACAAATGAAGAACGTTCGTCAGCAAAAAAGGCGACAGCATTAGCAATATCACTTGGCTGACCCGAACGGCCGACCGGAATTTGAGCGACGCTTGCATCGATCAATTGTTCAAAAGTGATGCCGATTCTTTCAGCTGTGTTACGCGTCATCTCTGTCTCAATAAAGCCTGGAGCTACTGAGTTGGCGGTAATGCCAAACTTTCCCAACTCGATGGCCAGCGTTTTTGTGAAGCCTTGTAAGCCAGCCTTCGCAGTTGCATAATTGGCCTGACCGCGGTTACCAAGAGCAGACGTTGACGAGATGTTAATGATTCGTCCATATTTTTGTTTGACCATATGTCTTTGCGCTGCACGTGCCGCATTAAAGGACCCCTTAAGATGCACATTCATAACGGTATCCCAATCATCATCGGTCATTTTAAAGAGCAGATTATCTCGAATGACACCTGCATTATTTACTAAGATATCAATTGACCCAAAAGCTTCTGCCGCTTCGTTAACCGCTTGTTCAACTTCATCAAAACTCGCGACATCCGCCACCTTTGAAAATACCTCATATCCTTGTTCGCGTAATTCATTTGTTGATTCAGAGAGTGCTTTTTCATTAATGTCAATAAAAGCAATTTTTGCGCCTTCTTCTGCAAAACGGTCTACAATAGCTCGACCTATTCCGCGACTTCCCCCAGTAACAAACGCAACTCTTCCATCGAATCTTCCCGACATTTTATAAGCCTCCTCTAAAAAGTACTTCAGTTAATTGTAAATGAATGTCCCATCATCCCCTTTAATTATAATGTAAACGCTGACACTTTAAAAGAATCCGAAAATAAATACACCTAAATAGCCGAGTACTTAAATAAACTCAAGGCAATCCATACTTAGTTTCAAACATTTTTGGATAAAAAAAAACGGGTCACTAAAAATCAGCGACCCATAACAATCACTCTTTTTTTATAAATGCGTGTCACTTATAAACTGACAAAAGGGATAAATCGCCGGGAGGAGTTCGCCAAATGACGTACGTAAAAAATGGCTAAAGGAAGTCGAGGATGATTGTTTAAAATGAGCATAAATTAAATCAGTTAGAGGTAATACAGAGGATTCTGAAATGCGAAGGAAGTTAAAGATAGGACTGTATGTACCATCGCCAAATGGGATCAAGAGCCCTATCAAAAGATCACCTTGTTCTGGATATTGAAAGTTCTCGTTATAAACAATCACTGACTTTTGGTCACCATTTACTAAGTCATAGACAATGACGTCGTTCTCACTGACAACATGTACAACTTTATAAATCCCCGGATGTAAATAATTCCAATTGAAAATGACTTGAAGCAGTGTTTCATCGTAGCGAAAACGTCGCCAGTTCTTCTCGACAAAGGATTGGTAAATCGTCGCCTGATGATAATCTTGGATGTCGCAGAAAACCACCCACCAAAATAAATGATGTTTCATTTCTAACTTCAGATCAGGGTCTCTTAAATTAGGTAAGTCCTGCATCAATTGTTCGAAATGATGAATAATGGTCCCATCATAATGGTAAATAGCAAAAGTCATGATGTCATTGACGATCGAAAATACCTCTCCTTTTCGTTCTTCCGGAAAAGGCCCTTCTCTCATAAAAGACAAGTGGACAAGTCGTTTTTCCAAATCTTCCATACTTCTTACACCTTCCTTTATAGAATTTTCTGTTTCCCTATACTATTTCGCTACTTCTAATGAAAACCCTTCCTAAAATCGCTAATTTTTGACATTATTTTCACACGGTTTTTAGTTTCAGTATTTTTATTCAGGACTTCTCTCCGTTAAAACTTCTTTTTTACAATGCATAACAAATGCTTTTGAAGGTGAGTCTAACGGGTGACTTTCTTTTTCGTTGGGAGGACATGTATGAATACATTTTTCAGGGGAATCGCCCTTATAGGGGTGCCGGTATCTATAATAGGTGAACTTTTACATATGAACGAGATCCTCCAATTTTTCATTTACTGTGTCACACTTATTGGCCTTGCCAATGAAATACGCCGGTCAACGGAAAGCCTGGCCTTCATTGTCGGGCCAACTTTAGGCGGTTTATTAAATGCTACCTTTGGCAATGCAGCAGAAATTATTATTTCTTTTTTCGCTCTCAGAGAAGGGCTGAACACGGTTGTGATTTCTTCTATTACGGGAGTCGTGCTCGTGAATTTACTTTTTGCAGGTGGAATTTCAATCTTAATTGGCGGTTTGAAATTCAAAGAACAAAAGTTTAGCTTGTTCAAAGCTAGACACAACACAGGCATTTTGTTATTTGCACTAGCTGTCTCCTTTGTTCTTCCTTACATTTTCTCCTTTCGTCTCAATGAAGCGAAAATGCAAGTATTATCCACTGCTTTCTCGATTGTCATGATCATTATTTATCTACTAGCCTTAATGTTTCGTCTGGTCACTCATAAAGGAATTTTCAAAGGGGTTACGGAGTTTAACGAAGAAGAGGAAGAAGCCGAATGGGGAGCTGGAAAATCTCTCTTGGTTCTGGCTGTAGCAACCGTCCTTCTCGCCTATATTAGTGAAAACTTAGTGGGGGTTATTGAACCGATTGGTAAGGCGTTTGGCTGGAGTGAGGTTTTTATTGGCATCATTGTGATTGCGATCGTTGGGAGTGCCTCTGAGTATGTATCCGCTATATCCATGGCGCTTAAGAATAAAATGGATCTCATGATGGAAGTTTCCATCGGTTCTACGGTTCAAACCGCCATGTTCGTCGGACCCGTTCTAGTCTTATTATCATGGATGTTTACGTTTCTGCCATTAGTCTTTAATTTGACTGAGCTCATCACAATGATTGTCGGTGTTTTCATTACGATCACAATCGTCAATGACGGTGAGTCCAATTGGTTCGAAGGGGCGGTCCTATTAGCGACTTACATTGCCATGGCTTTTGGTTTTTACCTGCTATGATTATTTAAAATACAAATGATAATGCAATTGGCAGTTCGGATTGAACGATGACTGACAAGTCGGGCATCTCGACCCGCTGTTCAGATAAGCTTCGATGGTAAGCTCCTCGCCGCAGTGACCGCAAAGAATCGCCTTAACATGGCGCTCATCGACTTGCCATTGTTCAGCCGGATGATCCGCACAAGCCTCATGACATAAATAACAAGGGTAATACGTCTCACAACACTTAAATTTTATCGCAATAATATCTTTTTCCGTGTGGTAGTGACTGCATCTAGTTTCAGAATCGACGCCAACGCCCACCACATTCATAGATTTAACATTCATGTGCATGCTCCATTCTCAAGGCTTACTGATCTTTTAAGTGTACACCCTCCTGCTCCCACTTTCAAATCTGGGGACAGTCCTCAACACGCCGTATTTCATTCAGTGGAGGCCTGTCCTCCCCATTGAGTATGAAATGGGGTGAAGTTACCCATAATGTGAGCACAAGGAGGAATCCATTCATGAAGTCTCTGATGATCATGCTCTTAAAATTAGTCGTCTGTTTAATTGCTTTCACTGTTGGATTGGACTTATTTTTCCGAGCCACAATAACTGAAATTGTGTCATTTAGCATCCTTGTTACTATCGTCTCTTATTTAATTGGCGACCGAATTTTGTTGCCAATTTTCGGCAATGCAACGGCCACCATCATTGATTTTTTTATCGCTTATGGAGTCGTTTGGTTATTCGGGGGTCTCGTCCTTAATAGCTACCTCCAAATCGCTTGGGGAAGCGTGATTTCTGCAGTCATCATTACGGTAGGTGAAGTGTTTCTGCACTATTACCTCTTATCCAATGCTGAACGCTTGCGATTAGAACAAAGCACGCGATGGAACGGGGATCACGTTAGAGGTACCGAGCAGAAAATGACTTATATGATGGAATTTGCTGAAGAAAATGAGGAGAATAATCCTTACAAAGATAAAAATAACGAATAAAACAACATCCTTTCCTTTTATTCCCTGACTTTATTGAGGAAGGAATTGGGATACTATCTAATGACTTTAATTTGTTTTTTAAAGGAGTTAGATTATGAAAAAAGGGATTCTTTCGATCACGCTCCTGTCCTTCACTCTTTTTTCAATCAGTGGCTGCGGAGCACAACCATTAGGCAACCGAAATGTCGGCCAGCATAACACAAAGGATGTCATCTATACCAAACATGGAAAAATTTCTGGTAAAGCCTTAACAGGACCGGATTCAGTTAGCGATTTAACGAGTCAACATCCATTTTCATGGTCTCAGTCGTTGGGAAGTCTGCATCATGTCTATAATTCACCTACGAATTATGTTGAGCAACCTAATAACTCGCCTGATACCCTTCCCAAGGAACCGAATGACCAGACGAATCCAACCAAGTATAATGTGGCACCAACACCAAACAAGCAAAGTGATGGAGACATTACCAACGTTCCAAACACTAATACAAAATCAAGTTCTTCACAGAAAAATATACCAAAGACAAATACCACGATTAATCAAATGGATGCTCTCGCCAAGCAAGTGATTCAAATTGTCAATAAAACAAGACAAGATAAAGGCTTGCCGGCCCTAAAAACGGATCCAGAGCTAGTTAAAATGGCGAATTTAAAAGCCCAGGATATGCTAGCGCACGATTACTTTTCACATACAAGCCCTACTTATGGCTCACCGTTTGATATGATGAACAAGCTAGGCATCACCTATCAATCGGCTGGAGAAAACATTGCTGAAGGTCAATCAAGTGCAACTAAAGTGATGACCGATTGGATGAACAGCCCAGGACACAGAGCGAATATTTTAAGTAAGGATTATACCTATATAGGTGTCGGGCATACAACCAATAAAGGGATTTGGGTTCAAGAATTTATCAAAAAATAAGTGATGAGGACAGATCTCTGCTCAAACGTTTAAAAGAGGTCTGTCCCTTATTAAGTCTAATTTAGCGGTGCTTTCTCATGATCCTCTCAACAACGGTCTCGAAATCATCTGGTTTTAAAAATTCAACAGGTGAATAACCGCCTTTATTAAAAATAATGGAATCGCTCTCGATCACAAGCACATAGCGCCCATTGACTTTAGAAAAATGGATCTGATCACCAAAATCTGACAATAATCCCTTCACAAAAATATGATCCATATTGACCTTTAATTCAAGGTCAGGCGTTTGTTCAACAAAATGAGAGGCCGCTTCCTGAACTTGTTCAGTCGTTAATGTTTCCTTGATCGACCGTTCCGGCTGCTCTCCCCAGTTTTCCATCATGGCTTCATATTGAGTGCGTTCCTCACTGTTCTCCTCATAATTTTGCTGAATATGCTCCATCACCATCTCTTGAACCTGTTCTCTTACAATTTGTGGCATAGAGGCCTCATACTCCACATACTTAAGAAAGTCTTCAAAGTAACGCGCATGGGAAGCTTGATGAATTTTAAGTTCGGCTTCTTCAAGCATGCCTTCCTCCGGCATATAAGGATATTGAATGGATTTCATATTTTTCGTCGTGATAGCTCGGTCCACATTTTGAATCAGTGTGGCTTCGTCTGTTATAGTAGCTACCTTTTGCTCATAATCACATTTCATGATAAAAACAAAGGGTTCATCAAAATAGCGAGTTAATTTTGCCAAGGCGACAATAAAGACTCCTCCCCGAACGGCTGCTGTATCGAGATAGAGTCGAACAAGTTGTTCCGCTTGTTGTTGAAAGTTTTCGGCTGACTCAGCCTGCCTAATTCGCTGAAATTGATTGTAATTGGGGTTTGACGTAAGGTCATGGTTTGGTTCGACAATAAACCGACCGATTTTTGTTGGCACTTGATCTTGCTTAGGATGCCTCTCGACTTTTCGCTTTGAGATCTTTAACAATTCTCCGTCTAAAAAAGTCTTAAGAGCATGATCTTCATAAGTACTCTCATCTAGAGTCTGAAAAAGCCGATAAGACTTATCAGCCATGTCTCCCTTGCCCTCTACCTGAACCACAAAAAAGGATAAATATTGAATGTCAAAATCCATACTGCTGACTTCCTTTCTAAGACAAAAAGTGGCGGTGGGCTGCCCATAGCCCGCTGCCACTTCTCTATTCATTTTAAGAACGTGTCGTTTTTAAAGGCTTTAAATTCGCTTCTATCTCCTCGCGTTGATCCTCAAAATAAGGAGGCAATGCGAGCTTTTCACCTAAATGCTCAAAATCTTCGTCCCCTTCAAAGCCAGGACCATCTGTAGCGAGTTCAAAGAGAATCCCATTCGGTTCTCTGAAATAAAGCGATTTGAAATAATAACGTTCTACAAACCCAGAGTTAGGCAATCGATATTGGGTGATAGGATCAATCCATTTCCTAAGCTCTTCTTCACTTTCCACACGAAAGGCAACATGATGGACACTGCCTCGACCGGGACGTTCTTTTGGAAGCTCGGAATTTTCGAGGAGATGAACTTCAGCTCCACTCCCGCCCTCTCCTACTTCATATACTGTTACAGTTTGTCCATCCTGTATAAACGTTCGCGTTTCGCGAAAACCCATAACATCCATTAATACAGAAGCAGTAAGCTTCTTATCGGCCACGGTCAATTGAGCAGGGCCTAGTCCGTAAATGCCATATTCAACGGGTACAGGGGACTTCTCCCAAGGCTTCCCGCCTGCAACGCCATGGTTATTCTCATCGGATACAAGAATCAGCCTTTGGTCCTCAAAATCACGAAACGCTAGAGAAGCACGTCCAGATTCAGTGGAAATCGGATCGTGATCCACTCCATAGGCTTCAAACCGTTTTTTCCAAAAGTTTAACGCTTTGTCACTCGGAACTCTTAGTGAGGTCGCTGAAATACTGTTTGTTCCTGGATAAGTGTGCCCGGCAAAAGGAATCTCAAAAAAGGTTAAGTCAGTCCCAGGATTCCCTCGTTCATCCGCATAAAACAAATGATAAACAGATGTATCATCTTGATTCACTGACTTTTTAACAAGGCGCATGCCTAAAATTTCCGTATAGAATTTAAAATTATCTACTGCCCGTGCTGTAATGGCCGAAACATGATGCAAACCTTTTAGTGACTTTAATGCTGTCAAAGGTTTTCCACCTCGACTTTCTCGAAAATAAAATATAGTTTTAGCCTTATTTTAACTTACTAGTCGTAAGAACAAAAGAAAATAAAAAAGCGAGCCTTCAAAAAGCTCGCTTCCCGTTTTTTAATGAAAATGATTATGAAGTCCTTTTGAAGGATTAACAATTTGGAAGCCTTCTTGAGGGACATAGAAAAACTGAATCCATACGCCATCTAAAAGTTCTTCACGTGTATCTAACAGGACATCGACACCTTTATCCGTGTGCACGATCTCATCATGCTCTGTTGGCGTTCCGAACGTTAGAGCGTAATGGGCATGATCACCATGTCGCTCGGTGACCACAACACGGATCATCTGTCCTTGAGCTTCTTCACTTTCAAGCATTTCCTTCATCACTTTTGCCGCATTTCGATTAACTTTGCATTTCATGGGTCATTCTCCTCATTTTTCAAGGTTGTCCTCTATTATCTCACATTTTGATTCATAAATCCTGTTTCTTGCTTTTTAAATTTCATGATGGAACGGTTTTATACATTGGTAATAGTTTTTCATTATCTTTGGCCAAATAAAACATAATTCGTTCTAGTCTGACTCACTATATAAAGACAACCATTTAATTAGGGGACTTGAAAATGAGAACACATTATACTTGGTTATTCATGATTGTCGTTACATTTGTCATTAGCTTCTGGCTCAGTTTATTTAATCCAGCCCTCGCCTTCATCCCTGACCGTTCCTACTATGAAAAACGAGGGGATATTGTTTGGGAAGTTCCGACCGAGAAAAAATGGATCGCTCTCACTTTTGATGATGGGCCTGACCCAACGTATACACCCGAAATTCTTGATATCCTAAAGGAGTATCACGCCAAAGCAACCTTTTTTGTAATAGGTAAACACATTTTAGAACATCCGAATTTGGTTCAACGAGAAGTGATGGAAGGGCATGATATTGAAAACCATACTTTCTCTCATATTAGACTTCAACAAATGACCAACGAGACATTTCTAAAAGATATTAAAATGGCCGATAAAACCATCGATCAATTTCAGCCCTATAGGGTCAAATTGTTCAGACCTCCGGGCGGTGCTCTAAATTTAAATGAAGACATTATTGAGGCTTTAAAAGAAAATCATATGGAAATTGTACTTTGGTCATGGCATCAAGATACAAACGATTGGAAACGCCCCGGTGCTTCACGAATTGCGCAGCATGTCATAAAGAATGCACACAATGGCGATATTGTGATCCTGCATGATGCAGGAGGGGACCGCTCCCAAACAGTCAATGCGTTAAAACAAATCTTGCCTGAGCTAGAAAAACAAGGCTATCAGTTTGTGACCGTTTCCAATTTATTAAGGACCTGCCCCAAATATCAATTCCTCTTTCAACAAGAAAACCCATTAAGCCCCGCCCCCTCCAAATGAGTGACCATTAAAGATGGTTCGTCTTTCGAACCATCTCCTCTTTCACCTATCCATAATCTGCTGTATAATAACCAAAAATACAATAGGAAGTGATAACGATGGCAAAGAGCAAAGCAAAAAAATATCGGGATAAACGCAAACGGGAAGGTTTTCGTCACCCAGAATTAAGCCGGGCAAGCTGGAGAGAACTGAATCCTGTGACACGCAAAACCCCAACCAAATTAGAAGCCATGCAAAAACAAGAAACTAAATATAAAAGACGATTGGACCGCACGGAAAGTGATGATTCAATCGTCTTTTTATATATTTCAAAATCTGTTAACACTTCGGAGTCACGGCTGGATCTTGACCTACTAATTTGAGGTTCAAAAAATTGCTGTCTAAATAAGGTTATGATAGTGTTGATTTTATGCGGATGACAGAATCGAAGTTGATTTAGAGGAGGAATTGATTTATGAGTTCTCACCATGAAAAAGCCACATTCGCCGGAGGCTGTTTTTGGTGTATGGTTAAACCTTTTGACCAGATGCCAGGTATTATTAAAATTGAATCGGGCTATTCTGGAGGACATGTGGAAAATCCGACCTACAAACAAGTAAAAACAGGTACAACAGGTCATTATGAAGTCGTTCAAATCACCTTTGAACCCGCTCTCTTTCCCTATCAGCAGTTATTAGATTTATATTGGCCTCAAATTGATCCAACCGATGATGGCGGCCAATTTTTTGATAGAGGTCCTCAGTACCGTACAGCTATTTTTTATCATAATGACAGACAGCGTCAATTAGCTGAACAGTCCAAGAAAGCGCTTGAAGAAAGCGGCCGTTTCAAGAAACCGATCGCAACCGTTATTCTGCCAGCAGCTCCTTTCTATGAAGCTGAAGAAGAGCACCAAGAATTTTATAAGAAAAATCCAGAAAAATATAAGCAGGAACGCGTTGAATCAGGGCGTGATGCGTTTATACAAGAAAACTGGGAAAACTAATTTTTTTTAGAAAACGTCGATTGGCAAATGAGAGCCATCGACGTTTTTTTTGTTTGATTAAACAAGGGAGAGCCACTTACGTTTGCGCCGCTCCTCTAATTGAAGTGACGTTCCAAAGAATTTCGAAAGGGTAGCACTTGTCATCACCTCATCGGTTTGACCTTTTTGGAACACCTCACCCGCTTTTAATAATAAAGTATGGCTAAAACAAGGGAGGATCTCTTCAACATGATGTGTGACATAGATCAATGTTGGTCCTCCCTCTTTTTCCGCCACCTTTTGAATCATTAAGAGAAGCTGCTCGCGTGCAAACAGGTCTAGTCCTGTGCACGGCTCATCGAGAATAAGGAGATCTGGCTCTGCCATTAAGGCTCGTACAATTAATACCTTTTGCTTTTCTCCCTGTGAAAGCGTATTGTAATTCCGTTCGATAAATTCTTCGCATCCAAATTCAGTTAACAACTGTACCGCTTTGGCAATGGTATCCTCAGAAGGCTCTTCATACAGACCAATTGACGCATAAACGCCGCTTAGCGCTATCTGTAAGGGGTTATTAGTGGGGGGCATCTTCTCTTGCAAGGAGTTACTCACCCAGCCTATTTTCTTTCTTAAATCACCAAGATCACAAGTACCGAAACGGTTGCCTAATACAGAGATCGTCCCTTCTGTTGGCCATATATACCCGTTTAAAATATTCAACAATGTTGTTTTGCCTGAGCCATTCAGTCCCAATAAGCTCCAGTGCTCTCCTTTATTAATGGTCCAGTTCACATCTTTTAACAGATAGGACCCATTTCGTCTTAAAGATAGATTTGAAGCTTCCAAAATCAATGTATCTCTCCCCTTTATCTCCCGGAAATGTAACGCAATATCGGACGTGCTTTGTTCATTATATCAAAATAATCTGATAAGTATCAAAAAATTTGTAAAATCCCATATGAATAAAAAACTTGTCTACTTAAAAATAATTCAAGTTGAGTGTTTAGTTCCTATTTGTGTGCATAGAAATAAATGGACGATCTATACTAATCTAGGGTAAGCGATCCGTATAGAAAAGGGTGTTGATTTTGACGCGAACTATTACCAAGGAAACAGTCATTCATCGAATAAAAGAACGGGCTCTTCCGCTTGATCAGACGAATCGTTATGATCCGTTAATGGAACGCATCCTAGATTCGAAGCTTGTCTTACTTGGTGAAGCTTCACACGGCACGTCTGAGTATTATACCCATCGCGCTGAGATCACCAAGAGACTCATTCAGGAAAAAGATTTCCGTTTTATCGCAGTTGAAGGTGATTGGCCCGCTTGCTACAAAGTGAACCAATACATAAAAGGTCTCGCGGACACTCCTGATTCGGCCAAACAAGTATTGGAATCCTTTGATCATTGGCCAACTTGGATGTGGGCGAATGAAGAAATCATCCCATTAATTGAGTGGTTGAAAGACTATAATCGAGATAGGCCCGATGATAAAAAAATAGGGTTCTATGGTTTAGATTTATATAGTCTATGGGAGTCAATGGAGCTCATCCTAAACTATCTTGATCGGATTGGATCACGAGATATCGAGAAGGCTAAAACCGCTTTAACCTGTTTTCATCCTCATGACCGAAGTGTTGAAAAGTACGGCGTTCATGCCTCCTTTTTCTCCGAGGATTGCATAGAAGAAGTGGTCGATCTTCTCTTAACTGTTCAAAAAAATAAACATTTTTATACAGATGATTTAGAAGAAGCGCTTAGTTTAGAAATGAATGCTCGTGTGGCAGTGGACGCAGAATCCTTTTATCGAGCGATGGTTCGAGGGGGTTCCGAATCATGGAATATTCGTGACAGGCATATGACGGATACGTTAATCGCTTTGATGAACCACCATGGTCCAGATGCCAAAGGAATTGTCTGGGAGCATAACACGCATGTTGGCGATGCACGTGCGACCACCATGGTCGATGAGGGTGAAATTAATGTTGGCCAATTAGTCCGAGAGCATTTTGGAGATGATCCTATTTTTATAGTGGGCTTTGGCTCTTATCAAGGAAGTGTGATTGCAAGTGGTTCTTGGGGAGATCCATTTAAAGTTATCGATGTGCCCCCTGCTGCAGAAGAGAGCTGGGAATACTTGTTTCATGCGGCCAACCCAAGTGACCAGTTGTTGTTAATCCCCTCTAATGACCCAACTTTCCATTTTATAAAAGGGCATCGGGCAATTGGTGTCGTGTATGAACCACAGTATGAATTATTTGGAAATTATGTTGCCACGAATCTTGCCAAAAGGTACAATGCGTTTGTTTTTATTGATAAAAGTCATGCGCTGCATCCTTTAGAGCAATCAAAAGTTGTTATGTAAAAAGCAAGTAGCCGTCCGAAGATTTGGCCAAAGCCTTATCTCCAGACGGCTCTATTTTGTTAGAAACGCTTGTCTTCACTTTCAATTAACTCGTTATAGAAACTGGCGCATGCCGTATTGTAATAAGGCGCGACCCATAAGAGCGCGATCCCAGCTGTCACCACGCACAGCAGCCCCCACCCAATAAAGCTTAGCATAAAAAGAAAGTATTTCCATTTATAACCGTCCATCAGCTTGCGGCTTCTAGTTATCGCTTGATTAACGGTAAGTTCAGGATGATCTTTTAAAATATAAAAGGTTTGAGAATAAGCCATGCTTTTGATAATGCCTGGAACAATCAATAAGAGTGACCATAAAAACGAGTAAATGGCAATAAGCAATGAGCCGCCTAACATTTTAAGATAGATCGACACATCAAACGGTTCAAAAACAGATGTCCATTTCTCTCGTTTTCCTCGCAATAGAGCAAGATTATACCAATTGTATCCAATCGATAACGGAATAAGAAAAATGGATAATAAATAACTGATAAGTTGTGCGAACCATGGTGCGTGATCAGCGGCACTTATATCAATAAAATGGCCGCTTAGCATGGATTCAATCAAATTCGGTATCATATTAACGACACCCACAATAATTGTAACTAATACCGCATATCCCCAGTTATTGGAGAGAGAACGTCTGGCCTGTTGTTTTATATTTGTGATTCTCATAATAGCCCCCTTTTTTAACCCTGTATTTGTATCATACGTTTTTCAACACATTCAATCAAATACTTTTTAAAGGGAACTTTAAGAGAAGTTAGGACCGCATGCCTTTATCAATCACTTACTCTTCATTACGAATGATATTAAAAAGCAGGATTAAACGCAGTTACGGTCAGGCCTTTTGCTTCAGGGAAAAGACACTCAACCTCACAATCTGGAAAAGCCTTCGTTAAGTAAGGAAAGAGTTCTTTTGATTTTCCTTCTTTCATGAAAACTAAAACAGAAGGTCCGGCGCCGCTAAGGGCTGCTCCACAGTCCACTTCGTTTTCAAGCAGAGCCAGTGTTTCTTCCAATTGTGGAACAAGACGTTTTCTATAAGGGTGATGAAATAAATCCCGCCGCATCATCTCCCCTGCCATTTCTAGATCCCCTTTGAGTAATGACGCGATCAAGACATTGGCATAGCTTGAAGCCTGAACGGATTCTTTGAAGCTCATACTCTCTGGCAATTGCGCTCGAGAATGAGAGGTTAAGAGTTGTGGTCTAGGTACAACGATTACAAGCTCTAAAGGTATCGCTCCCCATGGGATGATAAAAGTCTCCTCGCTTGAATGGGTACCTATTGTAAGTCCGCCATACAGAGACGCTCCAATATTATCTGGATGACCCTCATATAGAGAGCCGATTCGAGCTTTTTCCTCAATAGACAAGTCGAGTCCATAAAGGAGGTTCGCAAGCTCTATCCCGGCAACGGTTGCGGCGGCACTGCTTCCAAGCCCTCTTGCTAAAGGGAGCTCACAATCAATTGTAACTTGAAAGGCGCGATCGTCCTTCTTAACCCCTGAATAAACAAGTGTATAGTCAACAACTTGAGCGATGAGATTGGACTCATCCCGCGGCAGATTTTGATAATCCGATTGAACATAATTAAATTGCCATCGTTTTGACGGGACTGCGTCGAGTGTAAGATAACGATTGATCGCAAGCCCTATCGAATCAAAGCCAGGGCCTAAATTAGCGGTACTGCCTGGAACCACGATACGAAAGCCTTTCATCGACTAAAACTGCCTTCAAGATGGGATAGAAAAGCTTTTTCATCATTTTCAATAATAACGGGCTGGATATTTAGAGTATTCATGGCCGTTGCTGGATCTTTTAATCCATTCCCGGTTAAAACAGCCACTGCTTTAACACCTGCTTTAATGATCCCATTTTCCCGTTGCTTAATAATACCGGCAATAGAAGCGCAGGAAGCGGGCTCCGCAAACAAACCTTCATATTTTGCTAGTAATTGATACGCTTCTAAAATCTCATCATCTGTTACAGAATCGATGACCCCTTTAGATTCTTCCGCTGCTTGAACGGCAAACGACCAGCTTGCAGGATTACCAATTCGTATAGCCGTTGCGATGGTCTCTGGCGCTTCAATGACCTCATTTCGAACGATGGCAGCGGCTCCCTCTGCTTCGAAGCCATGCATTTCAGGAAGTCCTGTTCCAAACCTTTCGTGATACTCTTTGAAGCCTTTCCAGTAAGCTGTAATATTTCCCGCATTTCCAACTGGAATGGCTAGAATATCAGGGGCACCCCCTAATTGATCGCACACTTCAAAAGCCGCAGTCTTTTGTCCCTCAATTCGATAAGGATTCACGGAGTTGACGAGAGTGGCATGTCCTTCTTCGCTCACCTTTCGAACAAGTTTGAGCGCCTGATCAAAATTTCCCTTGAGTGAAAAGATATCGGCCCCTAATATGACGGCTTGAGCTAATTTGCCTAGCGCGACCTTTCCGTCAGGTACAACAATAATGGTGCGAAGGCCGGCCCGTGTTCCATAAGCGGCGGCGGCGGCCGATGTATTTCCGGTTGATGCACAAATAACTGTTTTGGCCCCTTCCTCTTTGGCCTTTGCCATGGCAAGCACCATACCGCGGTCTTTGAAAGAACCCGTCGGATTGGCTCCTTCGACCTTTGCGTACAGTTCAATTCCCAATTTATCCGATAACTTAACTAATGGAACAAGCGGTGTCTGCCCTTCATGTAGGGTCAGCATAGGAGTTCCTTCGTTAATTGGTAAAAATTCTTTATAAGCCTCTAAAATGCCCTTCCATGGTTTCATGTTTTATTCTCCCTCCACTCTATAACTTGCCTCTAAGCAGTCTACAATGTCTAAATCGTTTAATTGACTGATTAATCTTGTATAGGAAGCGCGATTCGTTCGATGCGTAATAATCACAACTTCTGCTAGTCCCTCTATTCCAATCGGTTCTTGAATTAATTTTTCTAAACTAATGCCATTTTCCGCAAACAAGGCCGTAATTTGTGAAAAGGCACCTGCTTGATCTTTAACATGGAATCTTAAAAAGAATTTTGAAAAGATCGTTTCCTCTTTTTTTAAATGGGTTTCATAGTGTGGTAAGACGGTGTGCTGACCATTTATCCCTAGGTGCATATTTCGTGCGACCGCAACAAGATCTGAAACAACGGATGTGGCGGTTGGGAATTGACCGGCACCGGGACCATAAAACATCGTCTCACCAATCGCATCCCCATAGATGTAAACCGCATTATATTCATTATTGACCGAAGCCAAGGGATGCTCATTTGGCAACAGAGCCGGCTGAACACTAATCTCAACCTCTCCTTGATCTCTTTGGGCAATCCCAACTAGTTTAATGGTGTAACCAAGCTGTGCGGCATAATCAATATCCTCAGGCTTAATCTTTGTAATGCCCTCAACGTATACATCGCTTAGATTGAATCTCATATGAAAACCGAGCTGACTTAAAATAACCATTTTTCTTGCAGCATCCAAGCCCTCGACATCACCACTTGGGTCGCTTTCAGCAAAACCAAGCCTTTGCGCTTCTTTTAGCACAGAATTGTAATCTGCTCCTTCTTTGGTCATCTTCGTCAAGATAAAATTGGTCGTGCCATTTACAATCCCTACTAATTTATTGATTCGGTCAGATGCAAGACCGTCCACCAGACTCCGGATAATCGGAATCCCGCCGCCAACACTAGCTTCATAGAATAAATCACACCCATTTTCTAAAGCGAAGGCATGTAGTTCACTTCCGTATAGAGCCATTAAATCTTTATTCGCGGTAATGACGTGTTTCTTTTGTCTTAAAGCTTCTAAAATATATCGCTTCGATTCTTCAATCCCACCCATAACCTCGATTACAATATCAATATCCGGATCTGCCAAAACGTCATCTGAATTTTTAGTTAAGAGACGGGAATCAACCTCTCTTTTTTTATCCTCATTTTTAATTAATATTTTTTTGATCTCAATCCCTGAACCAATTCGGTGACATAATTCTTCTTGATGATTGCGGATAATCTTGTAGACACCGCCGCCAACTGTACCTAGTCCTAAAAGCCCTACTTTGACGATTTCTTTCACGTCTTAACCTCCTTTTGTCCATTCCGAGCTCGATCGACTCACAAGTCAACAAACGTCACTTGTTTGATATGCTCAAGCCGTTCGAGAGCTGCTTGATGCAGGGCATCCACATGCCGATCCACCGTTAAAACCATAATCGCCTCACCGCCAACGGATGTACGGCCAACTTGCATGGATCCGATGTTAATCGATTGTTTACCTAGTAATGTCCCTACTTGACCAATTAAGCCCGGTAAATCATGGTGCTGAATGATGAGCAAATGCCCTTCTGTCGGTAAATCAACCGAATAACGATCAAGCTTTACAATTCGAGACCCATAGCCATTGAGAAGTGTCCCTGAAATTGAACGTGATTGTGTGCCTGCTTTAAGAGATAGTGTGATAAGACCAGTAAAGCCTTCTGCGTGCGGTGACCGTTTAACGTTGTACTCTAGACCGTTCTCCTTGACAAAATGCTTAACATTAATCAGGTTGATTTGACTTCCAAGGTAACGCTTCAAAACGCCCATAAGAAGATATCTTGTTAAGAGATCAGTAGAAAGCTCTGCCAATTCACCCGAATAAGTGATATCAATGGTTTTCGGACCTCCTTCAATAAGCTGTGCCGCAACTTGACCTAATTTCACACTCAGTTCCATAAACGGTTCAAGTGCTTTGCGAGTTTGCGAGGAGAAGTTTGGCAAATTCACTGCATGGTGGACAGGCTCATCCTGAAAGAATCTTATAAATTCCTCACAAATCGTAACAGCCACCTTCTCTTGGGCTTCGACAGTAGAGGCCCCTAAATGAGGCGTTGTAATCACCTCATCTAAACCAATTAATGGATGATCGGTAGGGGGTTCTGACTCAAAAACATCCAGTGCAGCACCTGCCACTTTCTTAGACAGGATGGCCTTGTACAGAGCTGTCTCATCAATGATACCGCCGCGTGCACAGTTTATAATGCGGACTCCCGGTTTCATAAGCGAGAAGGCTTTTTCATTAATCAAGTGATGGGTTTCCTTGATAAGTGGCGTATGTACCGTAATAAAATCAGCCGCTTCATAGATGTCTTCTAAAGTCGATAATTGAACACCTAACTTCTCGGCGCGCTCTTCTGTCAAGAAAGGATCATAAGCCATAATGGTCATGTTAAAGGCTTTTGCACGTTTGGATACTTCGACACCAATGCGTCCAAAGCCGACAATCCCAAGTATTTTCCCGGATAGCTCCACCCCTTTAAAAGCCGAACGATTCCATTTTCCTTCATTCATCGTCTGAACAGCGGCCGGAATTTTTCGTGAGAGTGCCATCAGCATAGCAAGGGTATGCTCACAAGCTGAAATCGTGTTTCCATCAGGGGCATTTACAACGATAACGCCCGCTTTAGTCGCTGCTTCAACATCTATGTTATCGACACCAACTCCCGATCGACCCACTATTTTCAAATGGGAGGCGGATTGAATAAGCCGAGCCGTGACTTGTGTACCGCTTCTGACAATCCAACCATCGTATTGATGGACGATCTCAAGAAGTTCTTCTTCTTTTAAATCCGTTAAAAGATCGACCTCAAACGCATCATTTTTTAAAATCAATTCCAATCCACTTTCACTCATTGGATCACTGACAAGAATCTTATGTTTCATGGTTAGTTTCCTCCTCTACCCGCAAATCATATCCCTTTTTCTCTGTGTTCTTTTGGAACGGACAAATGTCCTTGAAAATTATTTGTTTATTTTAACATACCCTGTTCTTCTGTAAAGGGAAAAGCTGAATTTTTTTAACTTTTTTATTAAAAAGAAAAAAAGGTATAGATTGAAAGCGAATACAACAGTGCATTTTTGATATTTCAGACAATATCTCGAAGTCCCATGCTTTTCCGAGATGAACAGGCGAATTTTTTCCCTGCCACAAAATTTGCTCGATTGGCTGGCTATCTCTCTATGAAAGTTCTGATAATCTTGTGAAAATCTTAAATCGCAGCATAAACCATTCATAGCGATGAGTTAAGCTTGCGATTTCCTTAAAGACGGAGTTGATAAATAAGTGGAGAAATTTCTCTTAATTAGGAAATGGCGCTGAAAACAGCTTAAATAGACGGAGAATTTCCGCCTATTGACTCCAGAAAGCATGGATTGGAGTCTTTTTGATCGGGATAACCGGAAAACTTCCGCTTATATACCTGCACCCGAGCTCCATTCTGCAGTTTAACCGGAAAATCTCCGCTTATTTCTGGTGACTCAAAAGGACACCTCATTACATTTACATTCTTAAAGTAAAAAGGAGGGCCGTTTTGATCGGTCCCTCCTTTTGGCTAACTTATTGCTTCGGGTGGATGACTACCCGTTTTGGTCTTTCTCCTCAAGCTGGAAATAGCGCAATCGATAAACATTTTTTGCTGTGAGAGCGAGCTGGTCTAAAAGTCGATAATTGACAACGGCACCCACAACAGCGCCGATACCGGGAACTAATTGCAAAAGCTTAGCTAAATCCATTGAATCCCGATATTCCTGTTGAAACGTTTGCCAATCAAAAGTCTCCGGATTTGGATGATCGGTCTCCCAATTTTTTAGAATAGAAAAGGTGTTACGGCGTTTGTCATCACTTGAAAAAGCGAGTTGAAAGACATAAAGAATAAAAAGCCGCTCAGAGGGGTCCTTGATATCATAGCCATAAAGTCTCGCTGCTTCATAAAGGAACTTGATTTTAATAGAGAGTAACAAAGGAAAATCAGCTAACCCCATTAATAGGCCGCCTGCTCCTGTTCCTGCCCCTTCCACACTTGCGATTCGCGCAAAGTTTCTCTGCTTTTTTGACAAAATCATCTCTCGCTCTTCTAAAGAAATAGAACGGTCTAATGGACTTTCTGTTGTCATCCATTTTGATCCGATCAGCACGGTTTTGACCATATGCTTAATCCCGGCCGTTATCGTATCGTGAACTTTTTGTGGGATTTTGTTATTGATCGTCGTCTGCCATTTCTTAGCGAGTTGTGAAAATTTTGAGGAAGGAGTCAAGATATCTTGTTCCCATAGTGAACATTCTAGTCTTGCTTTTTCTTCATAATCCATTGTCTTTCACCCTTTTGTGAAATCTCTCTTTATTAAATCAGTATCAAGCGGACACCACTCTATAGATGGGGGAAAAATGAAGGGAGAAATGTCCATTAAGCTTGAAGATACCCGCTCAGCTATGTTCCTTAACCTGTGGAGCGTTTAATTAAATTTGATGACGATGGAATCCCCAACTGGTTGGTAGCCAATTTGCTGATAAATTTTATTGGATACGGGATTAGATAGATCTGTATATAATGTGCAGAAGTGATAGCCAATATTTAAGCAAAAACGACTTAATTGAGCCACACAATGGGACGCATACCCCTTCCCTCTTTCCTCTGGCGGGGTGTAAACAAGGCTTATGGTAATACCGTTTTCGGTTGGACGCGAACCGCTTGCCATCGAGACAACCCGTCCATTATTCTCCCAAACATAGAGATCGGGTTCATTAATGCCTCTTTCTGCCCGCTCCTCTGCCTGATCCCTTGTCAGTGTGCCTCCAATCGCTTCTTGATCAAAGGCAAGAATCCATTTAGTTAGAAGAGACTTATCTTGTGACTCGGCTGGTCGAAATGTTCCTTCCGTTTTATGTGGAGGAATCACCTTATCTAAGCGAAAGATTCGCTGCGCCATTTCTACTTCGGTTTGCCTAGACGTACGCTTGGCCCATTTTTCAGCAAATGGTTCAACAAGCTCCGGTGCCCCAATGACACTTGGAACAGAGACGTTTAACGAATGCAAATCACTGATGACTTGTTCAAGTTCCTCTTCTTCTAAAGGATCGCCTACCATAATTAAATGATGAGGCGGTGTCATGAGGAGGATAAGACGAAGAGAATCGACATTGTTTGTATAGACAGCCATAAAAGGGTCACCTGAATTAAAGGAGTGATCGCCATTTTGTGCTAGTCGCTTTAAAATTCCTAAAGGCAAATTATGGACGGCTTCATTCTTCAATAAAAAGGGTTCGACTTTTTCTAAAAAAAGGCTAGGATTTGCATAACGCTTAAAATTCATATAGACTCCCCTCCCATGTCTCCTTACATAGTTGCTTATCTTATCTGTTTGGGCTCGCCCTTACTTTGACTCAAGTTCAAAATCCATAACAAGCCGGTCCAAGGTCCCAATTTCATCTAAGTACTTTATGACAGATTGGTGCGCTTCTGAAGGGCCGTAATTCTGCAACGCTTCTTTTGACTCAAAGCGAACGGTTAGTCCTGCTTCATAGCCTTGTGCGCGTCCAGAAAAATCATAACCTGCCTGTATATCAAGAATACCTGGCAGAACGTTTCCTAAATGAACGAGTTTTTTTAACGCCTCATCTTTTTGGTCCTGTGTCGTTTGTTCACTAAATTTAAGTAAGACAATGTGCTCAATCATATTTGTTGAAGCCTCCCTGATTATAAGTTTAATTACATAAGATTCCATTTATTATACCGTAATCTATAGGGATCTGTAATAAATGGAAGGAGTCAAACCAAACGAATTTTCATTCTTTACAGTTCTGCAACAATTCTATAAAATTATTTTGTTAGCACTTACGCCTTTTGACCTATTTCAATTAACTTCATACGAGTATGACTTGCGGGCGTAAGAAACTTGATAGTTAAATAGCGAAGTCGATAACCGCGGGGCAAAGGAACCGTGGTTTTTTGATCTTAGAAACGATTGAAGGAGACAAAGTGATGAAGTTATTTTTAGATTTAAGGTGGTATTTCAAGCAAGAGAAGTGGAACTATCTTGCCGGTGTCCTGTTCTTAATGGGAGCAAGTCTTCTATCAATGGTTCCTCCTTACGTTGTAGGGCTTCTCGTTGATCAAATACGCCTTAGGACCTTAACTGCTGAAAATTTAGTCAAGTGGATGGTCTTTTTAGTTATTATAGGCATCATCTATTACGCATTTGGCTACTTCTGGCGTCAATTTATTTTTGGGTCATCGATCAAGCTTTCGAAGCAACTTCGAGATACGCTGTTTCGTCATTTTACCAAAATGGCTCCGCAGTTTTATCACAACCGCAGAATCGGTGACTTAATGGCGCACTCGACCAACGATATTCGGGCCGTTGAAGATGCGGCAGGCGACGGAATATTAACTTTGGTAGACTCGGTATCCATGGGAGCCATGGTTATTCTTTCAATGGCGATCTTGATAAATTGGAAACTCACATTGATTGCCCTTATTCCCATGCCTTTCATGGCCTGGGCTACCAGCCATTACGGCAATCTGTTGCATGAACGATTCTACAAAGCTCAAGCCGCTTTTTCTGATTTAAATGATAAAGTTCAAGAAAGCATCTCGGGAGTTCGAGTGACGAAAGCCTTTGGTTTGGAGAAAAAAGAAACACAAACCTTCCAAACGATGTCACAAGATGTTGTGGATAAGAACATTTCCGTAGCACGAATTGATGCTCTGTTTGATCCTACCATTACCTTTATTGTAGCCGTGTCCTATTTTCTATCATTGATATTTGGTGCTGTATTCGTTGTCCATGGTTCTTTAACGATTGGTCAACTTACGAGCTTCACATTATATCTAGGACAGCTCGTTTGGCCAATGCTTGCCTTTGGCTTTCTCTTTAACATTGTTGAACGTGGCCGTGCCTCCTATGACCGTATAAAAACTCTGTTAGCGATTAAACCAGATATTCAAGACAAGAATCAGGCGAAAGCAATCGTTCCAAGTGGAAATATTTCTTACCAAATCTCTCATTTTGTCTACCCCGGAGCTGAAGAACCTGCCTTAAAGGATATTTTCTTCAATCTTAAAAAAGGGCAAACACTTGGTGTAGTTGGGAAAACAGGTAGCGGAAAGACAACCTTGTGGCGCCTTTTATTGCGAGAATTTGACGGCTATGACGGTCAAATCACCATTGGTGAGCACCCGATTAATGATTTACAACTGCTTTATTTACGAGCAGCCATTGGCTATGTCCCTCAAGACCATTTTCTTTTCTCAGCGACCATCGCGGAAAACATCGCTTTTGCAAGGCCAGAGGCAACTCAAGATGAAATTGAAGCAGCTGCCAAATTAGCCCAAATCCATGAGGACATTCTTCTATTTAAGGAAGGTTATCAAACGGTTGTCGGTGAACGCGGCGTCACTCTTTCTGGAGGACAAAAACAAAGGATTTCGATGGCGAGAGCTTTGGTTATTCATCCGGAAATTTTGATATTAGATGACGCCCTTTCAGCAGTTGATGCCAAAACAGAAGAAGCGATTCTATCTGGGATTCGTGACAATCAGCAGAACAAAACCACTCTTATCTCGACACACCGCTTAAGCACGATTCAGCATGCTGACCTGATCCTCGTTCTAGAGAATGGTCGAATTGTTGAACGAGGTTCTCACGATGAGCTTCTTTCAGCTAATAAGTGGTATGCCATGATGTACCGACGACAGCAGCTAGAATCCCTTGTTGAAAAAGGAGGTCAACCATCATGACCGATCCGTCATTTCAAGCAGAGACGATCAGTAAGCGCCATGTCTTTCGCCGACTGCTTTCTTATACTAAAGCACATAAAAAAATCTTAACCATTACCTTTATTATCTTGTTATTGGCAACAGGTGCAGATATATTGGGACCTATTTTAGCCAAAGTCTTTATCGATCGTTATTTGACCCCAAGACATTTTGTGATCAAGCCGCTTGTTTTACTAGGTGTTGGTTATCTCATGCTGTACGTCGTATCGGTCATTTGTCATTATTATCAGCGTTTATCCTTTCAAAGCATTGCCTTGCGCATTATTCAGACTCTGCGTGTGGATGTGTTTAGTAAAGTACAGACATTAGGTCTCGCCTTTTATGATCGAACCCCTGGCGGCAGTCTTGTTTCAAGAATCACTAATGATACAGAGGCAATCAAAGAACTTTTTGTCAGTGTCCTTTCAACCTTTGTCCAAAGCTTCGTTATGCTGATTGGCATCTTCATTGGGATGTTCTTTCTAAATGTTGAGCTTGCCGCCTTCTGTTTGGCGATCCTCCCTATTATTCTCGTATTGATGTGGGCGTATCGACGTTATAGTGCTGAGGTATTCAGAGCGACAAGACAAAAGTTGAGTCAATTGAATGCGAAGCTCAATGAATCCTTACAAGGAATGAACATCATTCAAGATATGAGACAGGAAAAACGGCTTCGTCGTGAATTTGCGGCAATTAATCAATCACACTATTTAGCCACCTTTAAACGAATTAAATTGAACAGTTTGATGCTTCGCCCGGCAGTTTACTCCGTTTACTTGCTTACGCTTATGCTCGTTCTCAGTTTTTTCGGCATACAGTCTTTTTCTGGCGCTGTTGAAATCGGCGTATTGTATGCCTTTGTCAATTATCTTGACCGTTTCTTTGACCCTATCAATAATCTAATGGTTCAATTAACCAACTTCCAGCAAGCGATTGTTTCCGCAGAACGTGTTTTTGGACTGTTGGATGAAACCGAATTAGCCCCTTCTCAGAAAGGAGCGGCCCATCCCGCTATTACAAGCGGTGAGGTTGAATTTAAAAATGTATCCTTTTCCTATGATGGTCAGACTGATGTATTAAAACATATTTCCTTTGTGGCAAAGCCTGGTCAGACCGTTGCCTTAGTTGGCCATACGGGAAGTGGAAAGAGCTCGATCATCAACCTTCTCATGCGCTTTTATAAGGTGGAACGCGGTCAGATCATAATTGACGGGATGCCGTTAGATGCTTACGACAACGAAGAACTTCGACAAAAATTAGGATTGGTGCTTCAGGATTCCTTTTTATTTGTTGGCGATCTGGCGTCAAACATTCGTTTAGCGAAACCAGATATGACCGATGAAGAGGTACAAGAAGCCGCCGCGTTCGTTCAAGCAGATTCTTTTATTCAAAAACTCCCTGAAGGTTATAACAGTCCGATCGGTGAACGCGGTGCTACCCTGTCCAGCGGTGAAAGACAATTGATATCCTTTGCGCGGACGATGTCACTGAAACCTAAAATTTTAGTTCTAGATGAGGCGACAGCTAATATTGATACGGAAACTGAAGATGCCATTCAAACCGCCCTCAAGAAGATGCGTCACGGCCGAACCACGATTGCCATCGCCCACCGACTGTCGACAATCCAAGATGCCGATCTCATTCTTGTGCTCCATCATGGAGAAATCGTTGAACGCGGAACGCATCAAGAATTGCTGGCTCAACAAGGTCTCTATCATAAAATGTATTTATTGCAACAAGGTGAATCGGTAGGAGACGAGATCCCAGCCTCCTAATCAATCCCTGTAACTGGGCAACAAAAACACCCCTATGGGAACCATAGGGGTGTTCCTTTGCAAACTCAAGATACATCTTTTTAAACAAACGTTTAATTATTTTCAGTCTTTTTTAAGCTGACTGAAGAGGTGACGGTTTGCCGCCTCCTCCATGTCAGCCTTTTCAAACACCAGGGAACGCAATAATGCAGAGTTTTGCTCGAATCCCTGTTTTCTAGTTCAATTATTTAATTGTCCCAAGCTCTAATCCGAGTTCCACAAACAAATTAAGGGTTTCGGGATTGCTTAAGGAGCCTGGATTAGCCGCTTTATCAATAGGAACTCCCGTTAAGATTTTTTTAACCGGCACTTCTAGTTTTTTACCATTAATAGTACGTGGGATATCCGAGACTTCTATGATATCAGTTGGGACATGTCTTGGAGAACAGTTTTCACGAATGACCTGTCTAATTCGTCTCATCAAGTCCTCCTCCAGTCCCTCTCCCTCCTCAAGAACGACGAAGAGAGGCATGACTGAACGATCATCCTCAAGATGAATGTCCACGATCAAACTATCACGCACTTCTGGGAGTTTTTCAACCGCACTGTAGATTTCACTCGTCCCCATTCGCACGCCGCCGCGATTAATCGTCGCATCAGACCGCCCGTATATGATACAGCCGCCTCGCTCGGTCACTTGTAAATAATCACCATGCCGCCAAATACCCGGATACTTATCAAAATAACTGTCTTTATAGCGTTCACCATCCGGATCATTCCAAAAATAAATAGGCATTGAGGGAATCGGTTTAGTTAAAACGAGTTCACCAATTTCAGAGGTTTTCTCACCCTTTTCATCAAATGCTTCAATGGAACAGCCGAGTCCTCTGCATTGAAGTTCACCCGAATAAACAGGCAAGATCGGACAGCCTAATATAAAAGCGGAACAAACATCGGTCCCGCCGCTTGCAGAAGCAAGCAGTAGATCCTCTTTCACTTCTTGGTACACCCATTCAAACCCACTTGGAGGTAAGGGAGATCCTGTCGATCCAATCGCTTTTAATTGACTCAGATCAAAGGATTGACCAGGTGTGATGCCTGATTTCATACATTGTGTTAAAAAGCCTGCGCTTGTTCCAAAGACAGTCATCTCCGTTTCCTCCGCAAGCCTCCATAAACGATTGGGATCCGGATAGACAGGATTGCCATCATATAAAATAATGGAAGAGCCCGTTAACAGACCGCCAACAAGAAAATTCCACATCATCCAACCCGTTGTTGTATACCAGAAAAAACGGTCCTTTTTATCTAAATTAGTGTGTAAGGAAAGGGCCTTTAAATGCTCGAGAAGGATGCCACCATGACCTTGTACAATCGCCTTTGGAATTCCTGTCGTTCCAGATGAAAAGAGAATCCATAACGGGTGATCAAATGGAACGCGCTCATAGTTTAGCGGTTTTCCAAGGTGCGGGGACAGAAAGGCATCCCAATCGGTTTCGGTCTTATTGATAACCAATTCTTCCCCTTGGACTAAATAAGGAATCAAAACGGTTTTCTTAATAGAGGGAATGGCCGCTTGAATCGCATGAACGGTATCCATACGATTAAAATCTTTGCCACCATACCGATAGCCGTCGACTGCGATCAAAAGTTTGGGCTCAATTTGTTTAAAGCGGTCAATCACACTTTGACTGCCGAATTCTGGAGAACAACTCGACCAAATGACGCCAAGGCTTGCACAAGCTAAAAACGCAATGACCGCTTCATGAATATTCGAGATATAGGCTGCCACCCGGTCGCCTTTATGAATCCCATTTTCTTTTAAAGCAGCCGCAAATGCCGCTACTTGTTTCTCAAGCTCATCCCAAGTAATGGTTTCTTGACGTCGAAGCTCTGAAGCATAAATAATCGCATCGCGTGGCCCACTGTTCCGAAAAACATGTTCTGTATAGTTCAGTTCCGTATTTGGAAACCAAACCGCACCAGGCATCTCTTCTTTTGCTAACACCTCCTGGTAAGGCTTAGTTGATTGGATATTAAAATAATCCCACATCGTTCCCCAAAAAGTCGCAAGCTCTGTAACCGACCACTGATATAAATCATGGTAAGAAGTGAAGGCTAAACCCTTTTGTTCATTTAACCAATTCATGTATTGAGTCAACGCTGCCATCTTTAATTGCTCCTCTGATGGCTCCCATAGCTTTTTCGCACTTGTTTGAGTCAACTTACCCACCCCTTCCAGAAGCTTCTATAATTAAAATTATAAAAGAGTACGCATATAGTGTAAAGCGCTTTCAATTTATGAACTTGTTAATACAGTCATCCAAAAGTCCTCTCTTGCAACCAATCACCGTAAAACCTAATCATAGTCATAGAAAAGAAAGGAGATTAATAGACTAAAGAAACAAGTAATAGAAGAGGAAGATGGATGATGCATATCTCAACTGAATCAGGTCTTGCTATTGCGCGTTTGACGCTTACCTATCAGAATAAGAGCCTCTTATTAAAAAACGTTCTATTGGATACAGGTTGCGTCATGACCATTTTTGATACAGATGTTGTCGAGAAGATAGGGCTAGTTCCTGATCGAAAAAAAGGCCGCCTTGTTTTCATGATAGGAATTGGTGGAAGAAGCGATTGTTGTGTCGAACAAGTGACACCTTCTTTGACTTTTGATGAGGTTACGCTGTATGGGTTTCGTCACCAGATTGGCTCGATCTATCATCGCTACGGCTTTGAGGCCATTTTAGGAAATGACTTCTTAACAGCTAGCGGTCTCGTCAATTGGGACACGCATTCCCTAACCGATTCAGAGACTTCGATTGCTCAGTACTCGTCTCTTATTCATTAATTTCATTCGATTAAGCCGTGTGATAGACACGCCAACTTAAATGTAAAAGCGATTGAGGACTGAATTGCCCTCTCCTCTAATACTTTAGGTCCACGGTTCACAATAACAGCATTGTATGGATGCGATTCGCCATGCCAAAATAAAAATGGGTGAGTTGTTAATCGTGACTCACCCATCGCTTTTTAAAGTAGTTTATAGAGCTTTAACCATTCCACCATCCACCAATAAAGCTTGCCCTGTCATGTAAGTATTCGCCTCTGAACAGAGAAAAACAGCAATTCGGGCCAATTCATCCGGTTGTCCATACCGACCAATTGGAATGCGGGCTTCTTGTTCCTTTTGAATAAATCCAAGATCAAGTTGTCTTTCCTTTGCGATCACTTCGTCGAGATGACGTACACGATCGGTCGCAATTCGTCCTGGACCAATTGTATTGATTAAAATATTAGATGGAGCGAACTCCTGTGATAATGTTTTCGAAAGCCCTACTAAGCCTGTTCGAAACGTGTTCGATAAAAGTAATGAAGCGATAGGTTCTTTAATGGAGGAGGACGCAATGTTGAGAATATGGCCAGAACGTTGTTGTTTCATGTAAGGCAACACAGCTCGAATGGTACGAACAAAGCTTAAAAGGTTCAGTTCAAATGCCGTTTGAAAATCTTCATCCGTTAAATCCTCAAATCGTCCTGCTTTCGGCCCGCCTGAATTATTCACTAGAACATCGACTGTGCCATGCCGTTTAACGACACCCTCTACCAAATCTAAGATAGCCTGATGATCCGTCATATCGCAGACAACCGCTTCGATTTGTTTGTTTCCTGTTTCTTTTTCAATCGCGGCTTTGGCCGATTGAATGCGCTCCGCGTCCCGGCTCGCAATCGTAACGTGGGCCCCTTCTTTTGCAAACTCCAAGGCTGTCGCATACCCAAGCCCTTTACTCCCGGCAGTTACTATAACACTCTTATTTGATAATCCCAAATCCATAAAATCACTCCTTCAAATCACCTTATTTTACCATAAATAATTTCTTATTGAGGGGCTAATGATTCGTGGTTTTAAAACGACTGACCTGCGTCTTAGATTCACACAGGTCAGTCGGGGAAAACTCGGAGCTATTTTAGTTCTTTAATAACCTCTTCTAGAAATTCACCCATCTGTTTGACTATCGGTTCTGAGAAATCAAAAGCGACACCGGTTTCAGCATAGATCGCTGCAATAGATTGGTTATAATCTGCGCTTGCTCCTTGTTTAAACGAATTAATAGCTGCTTCAGGATTCGAGCGGTACTGTTCAAGGAGTTGTAAAGCACCAAGCATGGAAATAGAGTATTCAATCACATAAAACGGGTATTGGAAAAAATGAATCGTATCCAGCCAACTCCCTGCCTCATACTCTTCAAAACCAGAAATATCAACAGGACTTAGACCATACCGTTTTAGTAGTTCTAAGTACTTCGCATCACGCTCTTTCGCAGTATGATTCGGATGCGTATACATCCAATGTTGAAAAAGATCACCCGACAGCGGACCGAACAACATGGTAAACGCCCGGCGGAGCTCCTCCCGCTGTGCCCTTTTGAATTCATCGGGGTCTGGGTAAAACGTATCCAGTTTGTCAAGCAATAGCAGTTCCATCCCGTGAGAGTATAGCTCTGCCACTTCAGCACGCCATTTATATTCAGCAAGCGTTTCCCCTTTTTCGTACTGTAAATAACTATTAACAGCATGACCCATCTCATGGATCAGCGCAATTAACGCAAAAAAGGATGGACTAAAATTGGCGAAGACAAACGAATTTTTTGAAACAGGTAGACCCGTGCAAAAACCTCCAGGGCTTTTCCCTTTTCGACCACCTAGATCGAGCAGGTCATTGTCTCTCATAAACTGAAAACGTTCAGCAAAATAAGGATCCGTCTTCTCAAGCATTCCCGCCACTCCGTCCATTAAATCCTCAATGTCTGTATACGGAGGGTTCTTTAGCAGCTTTGCGGTCGCATCCCACGGTCTATATGTATCAACACCCAGTTCCTTTTTAAATACTTCTGCTAAGCGATTCCACGCAGGGATGATATGCGATTCAACATTCTCATGGAACCGATAGCATTCTTCAACAGTGAATTCTCTATTTTTATAAGTAAACATATAATCTCGATAATTATCAAATCCAGCATTAAGTGCTATTTCGTGTCGAAGTTTGATCAGTTCATCCATGAGGACATCCATTTCAGGCTTGATCTCGCGATGAGCCGATGCTATGGCACGAAATGCTTTTTCTCTAATTGAACGATCAGAACTGTCTAACAGAGATTGAACGAATGGATAAGGCTTTTCTTCACCGTCCCATTCAATGGTTAAGCCTCCCATGATTTCACTATACTTTGCTCCTAATTCCTGCTCGCGAACTTGTAACGGGATATTTTCTTCTCTAAATAATTCCACCTTTGTCTGACGAACCTGGCGCATTAAACCATAACGCGCCTCATCTAGTTCATTAATATAAGGGGACTCACAAATTTTCCGATCGAGCTTAGCCTGAAAGTTCAATAATAAAGGTTGTACCGTCTGTTGATCATGCCGGTATTTAGCTTGTTTTTCCTCGTTCTCCGTATCACGGTAAAAGTCTACTTCATGACCAGTCATGATCTCTTGTATCTGATCGATAAGCCGCTGTTCATCTTCTAACCAGTTTTCTAAATCAGACGAGGATCTTAAAGGAGTATCTAATAATGCGATAAACCTGGATTCCAATCCAGCAATATTTTGTAAATCAATCGTTTCCTTATAATAATTAGACCCCAAATTCTGTGGCATTTCGCTTCCCCCTTTTCCTATTTTTATAATCTAACTATAACGAACCCACCTCTATTCAGCTAGTATTTTCAAAAAATATCGAATAAAAAAAGATTCCAGGATCACTCATTAGTTTCCTGCAACTTGCTTCATCCACTCAATTTCTTGTTGATGCGAGTCTTTTTCAGTATTCGGTGTTTCCAAAATAAATGGGACGTCAGCAAATTCTGCATGAAGAAGGATTTCTTTCATCGCCTCTGCATGGATTTCACCTTTTACAATGGGTGAATGGCGATCCTTCCTTGAGCCGTTTGGATAAAACGAATTATTAAAATGGATGGCTTTAACCTGTTCGATAAATCCCAATTCACGCCCCTTATCGACAAACGCGTTCCAATTCCTTCCATTCCACAGATCACTTGCAAAAGCATGACAGGTATCCAAGCAAAACCCAATTTTCTCTGGATAATTAGTAAGCTCACGAATTTTAATCAATTCTTCCATGGTCATTCCAAGCTGGTCCCCTTTACCTGCCATATTCTCAATTAAAATTAATGAACGCCCCTCCCACTGTGCCTGCACCTGATTTAAAACGTTTAGCATTTGTTGATAGCCCTGTAAGAGATCGCCTTTGGCTGAGCCGAAATGCACCACGATCCCAAAAGATCCGCAAGCGTCGGCAATATCCAGGTCATTCAATAAAGACTCAACGACCGCTGTTTCCTTCTCTCCTGTTGCGGCTATATTGGTCGGGTACGGTGTATGAGCGATTGAGACCATTTGTTCAGCTGCACAAAATTCAGCACATTGCTTGGCATCATGCCGATCAAAAGATTTTACGCCAAGACTGCGCGGATTCTTTGGAAAATATTGAAAAGCGTTTGCTCCTAAGCTATAGGCTCTCTTCGCCGCACCGAGATAACCGTCCTTAATACTGACATGGCATCCTAGCTTCATCCAATGACCCCGCTTCTATACTTTTACTAATAGGGTGAGTTGACATGTGTCCGCGTATACAACGAAAAAAAGAATCGCACAAACTGCCACCACGGTCGCCGCCATCGCCATTGTCACGTGGGCCGCCTCACAAGGAACTTAGAGGTGACTGATTTAAGCCTCACCCATCATCTCCTTGGACACAATAAATACTTATCAATTTTTAGTACACTAAACAAAGAAAAAACAAGCGGAGCTCAGAGCTCTGCCTGTTAATCAATCAATTTTCCTTTATAGGTCCAAAATGTTTCATTGCATAGCCATTGTAAAAGCTCGGGATCTTCTTCAGCGAGCTTCGGCGTCCATTGCTTAATTGACGCTTCGGTTTGCGATCGATGAGCCGCGATCGTTTTTACTTTCTGATCCAGTACCTCAGTTACATCATGAAGAATATCAGGTTTTCCTAAAATTTCAACACAATCCTTTGAAAAAGCCTTGCAATAGACCTTAGGACGAGTTTCCTCTGGCATACTCATAACCGCGCGGATAACGGCTGACCCGAACGCATCATGGTCAGGGTGCACAGCAAACCCAGGGTAAAACGTGATCACAAGTGATGGATTAATTTCATCAATGATGGCGCGAATGCGTTCAGCAATTTCTTCTTCATCCTCAAACTCCACCGTTTTATCACGAAGTCCCATCATGCGCAAATCTTGAATCCCCATGACCTTGCAAGCGTCCTGAAGCTCTTTTTTTCTAATTTCAGGAAGCGATTCTCTTGTGGCAAAAAAAGGCTGACCCATATTACGACCCATTTCACCTAGCGTCCCACATGCATAGGTGACGGGTATTCCAGCTTGTGTATACTGTATAATCGTGCCCGCTACCCCAAACGCTTCATCATCGGGATGCGGAAAAGCGATTAAGACTGACTTCTCCATTCAACTACCCCCTAGCTCAAATACTGTCAAAACATTCACGATCCACTCTAATGATTGATCATTTGTTAAAAAGGTTCTTTGCTAAGCTCAAGAGCAGCGGCAAGCTTTCCATCATCATGATGCCCCGCAAGCAAAAGGCGCCCTTTATCATCGATTTCCCAATCGGTTAGACCTTCTCCATATACCCAGCCTAAATCAATCTTAAGACCCACTCGGTAGGGGCCATTCCCTGTGATTTTCCCACGTGAATAATTGATTTTCCCATTCCGGATATAAGCACCTACTGATAACCGATTTTCATTAAATCCAGTATAAGCACCATTGGTTGTTTCAAGATGTAAATATAACGGCTCTCCTACCCATTTATCTAATGCTGCCTGAACAGCTTCTTTATCAATGGCCTTCATAAGACAGCCTCCTTTCCTATAATGGCACGTTTTAAATGCTCCAATAGAGCGGAAGCAGTCATGACCGCTTCCCCGCCGCCTTGGGCATGGTCGGCTTTTCCTCCGCCTCTTCCGTTAATAAGAGGAAGAACACTCTTAACCATTTTATTCATGTCCTGAGAAACGTCTTTGCCTCTTGAGGCGATCAATTGGAGCTTATTCTCATTTAATACTGTCAGTAAAATAATCGTATTAGGATCATGATCTTTTATTGAATGAGATAATTGTTGGAGCTCTTGTAAAGGACGGTCGATATAAAAGCGAGCAATCAATTTACATCCGTTTTCTAATCCCTCTGCTGACTCAATGAGTGAAATGGCCTCTTGATCAAGGAGTGTCGCCATTACGTTAGCCAATTCTGCCTTTAATCTGTTTTGTTCATGAAAAGCCTGTTCAATAGTAGAATAGAGTTCTTCTTCCGGTCGATTGAAGGAATGCGTTAATCGGCGAAGAATGTCATGCTTTGACTGAAACGCTTTAATCGCGCGCCAACCACAAAGAAAGGAAATACGAACGTTATCTTTCATCCGTTCGGTCCCCAACAATTGAATTGGACCAACTTCGCCTGTACGCCTTGGATGAGTTCCGCCGCAGGCATTGTAGTCCACCCCTTCAATGATCACTAATCGAATATCTTCCGTCACTTTAGGCGGCTTTCTTAACGGATAATGACTGAGCTCATCCGGTTCTACCCACTTTGTCAAAATAGGTTCATTATGGAAGACAATCTCATTCGCCTTCTGAAAAGCCACTTCAAGCTCCTTTTTTGAAACATTAGGAGTTTGGAGATCGATTGTCACACTCTCTTTACCTAAATGAAAACTGACGGTCTTATAACCAAATAAGTCTTGAAAAGCTGCTGATAAGATATGTTGACCCGCATGCTGCTGCATATGGTCAAAGCGTCTGTCCCAATCAATAACGCCAAAAACATGCTGCTCTTCGTCAGGGAGCGGTTTCTCTAGATAGTGATAAATCTCCCCTTCAACCACTTCAACTCCAACGACCTTAACATCATTAAGAGTCCCGAGATCACACGGTTGGCCGCCTCCCGTTGGATAAAAAGCAGTGTTAGATAAGATGACATAATGATTACTGTTCTCATCAAGTCCTCGGTGAACCACTTCTGCTTCGAACGTATGTATGTAGGCGTCTTGATAATAGAGACGATTTTTCATGCCTCGCCACTCCTGTTTCATCTATATTTTCTACCGCTGCTATAAACCAAGTTTTATTAATTGAAATGCCTTTCCACACTGAATTATATCATTAACCAAACTAAAACCGAAATAAATAGACCTGACGGATGGTCGGTTGATTAAGTGAATGCAAACAAATTCTAAGCACTTATGGTATACTAAACAATTGCCTTAAGTTCACTTCACGACAGGATGGTTCACATGTATAAAACAAAAACAACCTTTCAAAAAATCCGCTTGTTAATACGTCTTCTTATTCCCATCCTCATTACCCAATGCGGGATGTATGCCATGACGTTCTTCGATACTGTCATGTCCGGCCATGCTAGTGCCGCTGATCTAGCAGGTGTCGCGATTGGGTCAAATATTTGGATGCCAGTCTATACAGGATTAAGCGGAATTCTTCTTGGCCTTACCCCGATTCTTTCCCAGCTTATAGGAGCTAAAGAAACCAACCCCATTCCTGGGAAACTGCACCAAGCCCTTTATCTGTCGGTTACGATTGCGATCATTCTTTTCGGTATTGGAAGTCTCGTATTAGAACCCCTGCTCAATCAAATGGGGCTTAGCCGTCAAGTTCATGACATTGCCTGGCGCTATTTAGTCGCACTATCAGCCGGGATTATTCCATTGTTTGCCTATAATGTCCTTCGCGGTTTTATCGATGCGCATGGTCTCACTCGATTATCCATGCTGATCAGTCTATTGGGATTACCCATTAATGCGCTGTTCAACTACCTCTTCATCTTTGGGAAATGGGGAGCTCCAAAGCTTGGTGGTGTTGGGGCAGGTGTCGCTACGGCCATCACGTATTGGATGATCATGGCAATTGCTATTATATGTATTATTACTCTAAAGGATTTTCACCATTATCAAGTCTTTCGCAAGCTCCCCCGACCCTCTTTTTTAGCTTGGAAAGAACTATTAAAACTAGGTCTTCCAATTGGGTTCTCGGTATTTTTTGAAACGAGTATTTTTGCAGTCTTTACACTCTTAATGAGTGAATACAGCACGATAATTGTTGCTGCCCACCAGGCGGCTCTTAACTTCGCATCGTTCTTATATATGGTTCCGATGAGTGTCTCAATGGCCTTAACGATTGCGGTTGGGTTTGAAGCAGGAGGCAGACGCTACTCAGAGGCTAGAACATATAGTTTCATTGGTATTGGGATCGCCATTCTCTTTGCCTTATTCTTTGCCTTTATCTTATTGCGCTTTAATCAACCGATTTCAAGACTCTATTCAACGGACCCGCAAGTTTTACGGATGGCCTCTCATTTTCTTGTATTTGCGATTTTCTTTCAATTATCTGATGCCATTCAAGCGCCGATCCAAGGTTCATTAAGGGGTTATAAAGATGTTAACATCACCTTTGTCATGACCCTCATCTCCTTCTGGCTTATCGGCTTGCCTGTTGGAATTTTTTTAGCTCATAAAACCTCTCTGGGTCCATACGGTTATTGGATTGGGTTAATTACAGGTCTCGCTGTCGGAGCGGTCACCTTATTCATCCGACTAATTGCCGTTCAAAAGCGGTTCAGCCTGCTGCAAGAAAAAGGATAAACCTCCACTATGAACCATTCCAGTGGAAAAACATACCCAATATTAGACTAAATTAGAGCCCCAATCGCAGCACGATTGGGGCTCTAAAATTAGCCAGCCAGCAAAAGCGAGCGCAACTAAAAAAACCATCGCACCCTTTTTCCGGTTTCGGCAACACTTTTTGGTGCGTTGGAGCTTCGCATTTTGACCAATGCCATTGGTGTTGTCGACTTGCACATTATTTGGTTGATGTTTTACTAAAGCAGGCAATCGAGTAACCAGAAATAAGCGGAGGATTTCCGGTTATACAGTAGAATCATGCTCGAGTGCGGTTATATAAGCGGAGATTTTCCGCTTAAGCATGGCAAAAGGACTCCCAACCGCGCTTTCTGGAGTCAATAAGCGGAATTCCTCCGTCTATTTAGGCGGTTTTCAGCACGATTTCCTATTTAAGAGAAGTTTCTCCGCTTATTGATCAACACCGCATTAGCGTCTCCTATTAAAAACAAAAGCTTGGGAGGAACCCCAAGCTTTTAGTGGTCACCAATACGGCGAGTTTAGATCGTCTTCACGTTATCGAAACGATTTATTTAATAAAATGAAGGCTTTTTTCTGATTAGTATTTAATTAACGTGTATTTCTTCTTGCCTCGGCGGATGATCGTGAATTGATCCTCGATTCTGTCAGCGGCGGTAACGGTGTACTGAACATCGGTTATACGATGGCCGTTTACATAGACTGCTCCATTTTGGATATCTTCACGAGCTTGACGCTTGGAAGACACGACACCTGCTGAAACGAGTAAATCAATTAACCCGATTTCCTCTTTCGTTTCTGCTTGATAAGTTGGGAATTGTTTAAACCCTTGTTTAATATCCGAAGCGGTCAATTCGGACAATTCGCCGCTGAAGAGAGCCTCGGTAATTCGAACCGCCTGTTGCAAGGCTTCCTCACTATGAACAAAGATCGTCAATTCTTCTGCCAATCGTCGCTGGGCGACACGCTTCTCCGGTGCCGTTTCGACTTCTTTTTCAAGTGCCGCCACTTCTTCTTCTGAAATGAAGGTGAAGTATTTAATAAACCGAATCACATCGCGGTCTTCTGTATTGAGCCAGAACTGGTAAAACTCATAAGGGGTTGTTTTTTCTGGATCCAACCAAATCGCTTCACCTGCTGTCTTCCCGAATTTAGTACCGTCACTCTTTGTAATGAGCGGGAAGGTCACGCCAAACGCAGGTGCTTCATGACCATTTCGGCGAATGAGTTCAAGACCGGCTGTTATATTTCCCCATTGGTCACTGCCTCCAATTTGGAGACGGCAGCCTGCTTTCTCATAGAGGTTAAGGAAATCATAGGCTTGTAAAATCATGTAACTAAATTCGGTAAACGAGATCCCATTTTCCATTCGTGAGGTAACGGAATCCTTGTTAAGCATGTAATTGACAGGAAAATGCTTCCCAACATCTCTAAGAAATTCAATCATCGACAACTTGCCTAACCAGTCATAGTTATTCATCATCTTCGCTGGACTTTCCCCATCAAAATCAAGTGACTTCATTAATTGTCTCTTAATCTTTTCGCTCCACTCCTGTACAATCGACAACTCATTGAGATTCCGCTCGGTAGAACGGCCGCTCGGGTCACCGATCATGCCTGTACCTCCACCGACAAGTGCGATTGGCGTATGCCCAGCAAGCTGAAAACGCCTCATGGTGACAATGGTGACAAGGTGGCCGATATGAAGACTATCTCCAGTCGGATCAAACCCGCAATATAAGGCAATTTTCTCTTCCTCTAGAAGCTTCTCCAATGCTTCACGATCCGTAACCTGATAGAGAAGTCCTCTATTTTCTAAGTCCTGTAATAAATTCATCTCTCCACATCCTCTCTCAAATCCAGCGCATTCTAATTAATTGTAAACACAAAAAAACAACCCTCCATAAAGGAGCGCTGTGCACGCGGTACCATCCTTCTTGAGGCCACAAAATAAAATTTTAGCCTCCGCTCAAAATGGATAACGGCTTGATAAACCGACTGCCACTACTGACTTGTTTTCATGGCAGTGACTCCGGAAGGTAATTCATGGACCAATTATGCACCGACTTGCACCCCCGTCGGCTCTCTAAAGCAGGGAACTGGCTCACTACTAAATTCCATCAACGTCCTAATTTTAAATTGAATAAACAATATGTAACATGAAAAAAAGCTCAAGTCAAGAGAATCCATCAAAAAATGACTAGTTTAAGTGATCGGCCTCTTCTTTTAAGCTTGAATAAAATTCTACCATTTCTTCAAAAGGCATCCTGACTAGCCCGCTTGAAGAGGGCACGACAAAATCAATCGTATGGGGCACTAATGATGGGGTTTGCTTCCCCCAAGGAATGGGGCGTCTTGACGTCATCCGTTCGTAAACACCTTTGCCTACATAACAAGCTATTTTCGGTTTAAAGATGATAAGTTTCTTTAAAAGCACGTCTCGACCCGCTTCATAATCTGCTTTTGTGAGGTCGGACGCCGCGCGGGTTGGTTTTTCCACAATATTAGTAAGTCCATACCCATAATTTAGAAGTGTGCTGTCCTCTTCTGGACGAATTCGTTTAAGTAGAAGTCCGGATTGTTCAAGCAGTTTGTAAAAACGATTCGTCGGGTTGGCATAATGATGACCCGATTCCCCAGACTTAATACTAGGGTTAAAACCTATAAATAAAATGGTTAAATCATGTTTGAGATAGTCCGGTAAATAAGGCATAGGTGCCTCCTATACGTTCGCAAAATGATTAAAAGTGATTAAAAGCGATTCTACTTAAATATACAATGAACTAAATTCCTGAGCAATTATAGATGTTTTTCATAACAAAGAACTTGGCAATCCTGTTACCAAGTTCTTCGTTTTATTAGTCGAAAACAAGTCATGCAACCGGGAGAGCACCTTTTAATTTTTAATAGAATGATGAACGCCTTCTCTTTTTTCAACTACAATCAGATCTGAGCTTTTTAACGCGCAATGGAATGGGTTACCAGAATAAAAATGGTAAGGCAGCAATCCAAGCAATGGAGGCTAATGCGATTGGCCATCCAAATCCCCAGCCATACCAGTAAACGCCTGGTCCATCCATCATCGGGCCGCCATCCGCACCATCTAATGGTTCAAGATAAACATGTGTTCGATCTACTTGTCGTACAACCCCTCTGTGAACGGCTCCATCGTGAGTTCGGATTTGAACAGGTTTATTCATGTGTTCGTTTTGAATTAAGTTATAGTAATGATCGGGTCCCATGTACACACCTCCTTATTAAGATGTCAATCGTTCCATACATCTTACGCGGAGGTGTTTTAATATGCTTGGATATCTACCCTATATTCTGGGGTTCAGGCTTGACAATGTTTTGTCCAAGTCCGCCTGTTGCGTCAACTCCCAGATTTGACGTACTCGCTAATGATCTTCGCAAGAGCAGCGTCCGTATTCTTCAATTCGGTTTCGTTATTATCAACACCGCCAATTTCGAACAAAAGAGCGTGAGTAGAAAGATCCTGATTATAAACACCATTACCCTCAGATAGCCCTTTTGCAAATATCCCTCTTGAAAGACCTGGGTATTCTTTATTCATTGCATCATTTAATTTCTGTGCAATGGCCTCATTTTGTTGATAATGAGGGTCCGCCGTTCCAATAACCAAGTCCACACGCGCATAACGCTTATTATTAATTTGCGCGGTTGTCACATTTTCACGGGCAGAATCTCTATGAATATCAATGATAAGTTTATAAGGTTTTCCGCTCTTGACGGCGTCTTCAACAATTGAACGAGATGCCGTGTAGGCCTGGTTTGTATTCCAATTGTGCTCATGAAGGACGGTTGCGGCATCTTGATAATTAACATCTGTCCCGATTCCTTCTGACTCTAAATCATTTTTTAACCAAGTATCAACAAGATGGACACCCTGAAGCTTAGAACCTGATCCAACTGCGTCATCAGCAACCGGATCCCCTGTTTTACCAATTAAAGGCAAATAATTTTCCCAAGAATGTGTGGAATACAGCAAGATTTGAGCACCTTTTACATTGGTCGTGCTCGGTTTGTGAGATGACTGTCCATTTGAATCCGTATCCGATGAATTTTGATTAAAATCTTGTTGTTGCTGCTTAAGAATATAATCGAGCGAAGGTGGTGTATCGTTCGGAACATTGGTATAGTTCGTGCCCTCTCCTGCCACAACAATATGTGTATCGTATAAAGCGAAGCCTGGAAGTTCATTGCCCAACAGACTTCGCTCATCTTCCAGGTTAATATGAGTCACCGTTTGCAAAGCGAACTTAGAAAAATGAAAGGTTTCATAGTTTTTCGGTAAGGCATGATCAAAGACTGGATTTTCAGCCCCCATCAGTTCTACCAAAGGCTCCGCTTTAACCGAATGTAAGGCCTGATCCACAAAGTCCAAATAAAAAAAGCGTTGGAATAAAGGAGTCGTCATGACGCCAATGAGAATAAATAGACTTATAACGGTGACGGGGATTTGCCAGATTAACGAACGGGTCGACAGTTCTCTTTGTTTAATTGGCAAAGGTGTTAGCATCCTGCATCGTCCTCTTCTACTAATTTATCACGGTCAATGAATCTTGATGTTTTTATAGGCTTATCACATTCTATGAAGCGTATCATCGATTCATGCTCGTTTTAATAGAAAAGGTAAGAAATTACTAGGATTTCATTCGGAAGGAGAACCAGTGATCGGGATGAACCACCGTTACCCATGACGTCATACTGCCCACACAGGCAACGACAATGATTGAATAGGTCAGTGGAATCCCTATTAAAAAATGACCGGTTAACAGCACCAAACAATCAAATGAAAAGATGAGAATTCCCACATTAATCCCTGCTTTTTTTGATAGGAATAAAGCGAGTAAATCTAAACCACCTGTGCTCGTCTCGTATCGAAGCATTAGGCCGATCCCTGCGCCGACAAGCAAGCCTCCAAGAATGGCACTTAAAAGCGGCGGGACAAAGATTTCATCACTTAAAGGAGCGAAGGCGTCGATCAACAGAGAGGTTAAGAGTAACCCATGGACACTTTTAATAAATAATCCTCTCTCCTTGATCAGAGCATAAACATATATAGGTAAGCTTAAAAGCAGTATAGCTAAGCCCGCCTTTATCCCATAGGCATAATTCAAAATAAGACCGATCCCAATCATACCGCCGTCCAAAAATTCATAAGGGATCAGAAAACCATTAATGCCTACAGAGATCACAATAGAAGCACCAATCAACGCAAAAAACTTTCGGACGTCCACATGAATTCCCCCATAAAAGGTTGTCTCTTTTATAGGTATGAGACATTTGTCCACAGTTTGACACTTTTTCACAAATAAAGATATAGGCATATTTGGGTGAATTTCTAAAAGGGAAAAGAGAGATCCTCTGAAGCTCATGGGAAAAGCGTAACCCTCGCCCAAAAGGTCTCAAGAATCTTGGAGAAATCCAAGAAATGATGCTAAAAATTCTAAATAGCTCTGAACAATCCCGCGCGGATTCCCCTTTTAAATTAAAAAAAGCCAGCCTTTAGACCGGCTGACTTTTATAAGTCGTTATTTGGTTCGAAATGATGGAAGCTGTTGTTTGATACTCGTTAGCTTTGGATTTAAATCATTCTCAAGTTCAGGCTTTTCTCTTTTCGACCACTTAAAGAAAATATAGGCAAACGTACAAATAAAGACAAGCTCTTGCGTCACCTTCATCACGACCCCGCCCGTTGACTGGTCTTCCATCGGTGAAAAATTAGCAAAAAAAGTGGGTTCAGTTGCGGTCTTCAAATATAAGAAACTATTTGCAAATGTGATCATGGCACAGGCAGGTGTAAGAAGAATGCTTGCCACAAAAACATACCCCAGCTTTTGGAGCTCAGTTAGAGACCGAGTCTCAAGTGTCGGTTGAACAATAGGCCACCACATGACAAACGCGAAGAAAAGCAATAAAACTAAGGATAAATTCATATACGCCATTTTGGACATGATCAAATTAAAAATAACAGGGACATGGTAGAACGATAAAAGTAAATTGAAAAGACTCACGGCAAGGATGGGGTTTGTCATGAAATTTATAAATCTCTTGAATGCAGACCTCTTCACAAGTGGAACAATCATCCACTCATAAATGCCTCCTAAGAATAGTGGAGGTACGATAAAATACGTAACGGACATAGAAAGCATATGAGCACTGAATAAAAAGTGATGACCCAAAGCACTAAGAGGACTGCCTTCTGAAAAATAGAACATCAATAAACTTAAATTAAATGAGATCGTCTTAGTGATCACTGGCTTTTTCTCGTGACGCTGAACAGTTCTTATGTAGACAAACCCTATGGCTACTAAAATGACGAACAAAACCGGATGCCACAATTCAAAAAAACCAAGCTGCCAGAAGTGGCTTGGAGAAACAGACATCGACATGCCAGGCATAGAGATCGATCCTTTCTTAAATAAACTGTGAAAACGATAGCACTTTTTATATTAAGCGTAGCACCATCTTGTAAGATGTGTCAAACAATACTTTAACTATTTCGACTACTTTGTGTTGAATGAGCGAAAGGCAAAAAAGATTCCAGCACTAAGCTGAAATCTTGATGAATGGATAGGACTGCCACTTGCGCACGATTTTTCACGTGGCGGCGTCCAAATTGGTGGGCAACCCCTCATTGCTCACGATTCTTAACCTGGTTGGCGATAGATCCGTATGCACAGAGCCTTCCCTCAATAGACTACCAAAACTAATGGAGTGTTCTTAGCTGCCAACATAGCGTTGATAAAGATTTTTGGCGATTAAAGGATCAGATGTGCCATGAATTAAGGCTCTGCCGTCTTTAAACAACACGACGATATGTCCGTCGGCTTCAAATTGTGTGAGAAAATCATTTGTTCTCCGGATCATCTCAAGTTTTTCTAGCGATTGGACGACCGACGTATATTGCCTCTCATTAAAAGCAGTTGGGCGAACTTGAACCGTTTCCCTTCCGCAAAGAACAGCCGTCTTACTCTCATAGTCACCTTTAAGGAATGGATAGGAAGGATTCACCCCGCAAGTTGGGCAATGCGGAACTTTCAGCCCATCCAGCCGAATGGTGGTTTGTTCATTTTTCCAGATGTCATACGTTGTTAAACCGTGGCGGATCGCTTCAGAATGGCCGGTCAGAAGCTTCATCGCTTCTGACAGTTGAAGAGCGACGGTCATTTGCACGGCTGGTCCAATAATCCCAGCGGTTTCACAGGTTTCACCGGCAACCATCTGATGGGAGAATAAGCAATGAAAGCACGGCGTTTTACCCGGAATAATTGGCATCATAACGCCATAGCTTGCGGTAGCGGCACCGTATATCCAAGGAATTCCGTGCCGATGACTAAAATCATTAATGAGTTGGCGCGTTTCAAAATTGTCGGTTCCATCCAGCAAAAGATCCGCATTTGATAAGAGCCGATCTGCGTTACCGCTAAAAAGATCCTCAATGGCTACTTCAATTTCCACCTCTGAATTGATCGCCTCTAAATGGTTCTTTGCCGCATAGGCTTTCGGTAAGTGTCTTTTCACATCCTGCTCAGTATAGAGCTGCTGACGCTGTAGATTAGTCGTATCCACATAATCTCTGTCAATGATTGTAAGCTTGCCGATACCTGACCTCACAAGCATCTCTGCTTGAGAGGCTCCAAGTGCTCCCATCCCAATAATAACGACGTGAGCCTCTCGAAGCCTTTTCACGCCGTCCACTCCGATCGGACGAAAACGTTCTAAGCGTGTATATCTTTGTGTCATAATAGCCCTCATTCAATTTATAGATTAAGTAAGTCTTTCTATCATAAGGAATACCGGGGACAAATGTCTAACAGCGCGCCTCCAAAGGTCGGTTTATTTTGATAAATTAATAGGAAGCTTTAATTGAATAGTCGTTCCCTTATCGACTTCACTGCGAATCGTCATTGTCCCTTTATGATTTTTAATAATTCGTTGACAGATCATCATCCCTAATCCTGTCCCTTTTTCTTTGGTACTATAAAATGGCTGACCAATTTTGGCTAATCGGTCTTGTGGAATTCCCATCCCCTCGTCCACAAATTCAAGTTGTACCACATTGGCATACTTTTGAACATCGATCACAACTGTCCCGCCATCAGGCATCGCTTCAATCGAATTTTTAATAAAATTAATAAAGACTTGTTTTAACTGATCTGGTTCGCAATCGATAAACAACTCTTCATAATGACTATTAAGATGAATCATGACATTGTTCATAATCGCTTGTGAGTTTAATAAGATTAGCGTTCGATTAATTAGATCAATAAGGTCGCATGTCTCCATTTTCATCGCCTGAGGTTTAGCTAAAATAAGTAAATCACTGACAATACTCTCAATACGATCTAATTCTTGAAGGATCACCTCAGCGTAGTTCGGATTAATTTGATTGCGAAGAAGCTGTGTAAAGCCTTTGATGGCTGTCAAAGGATTACGAATTTCATGGGCAATCCCTGCAGCAAGCTGTCCAACAACGGTAAGCTTTTCAGCGTTTTGGAGCATCTCTTCGGTTTTTTTTCGATCGGTTATGTCATTAATCATAATTTGCAAGGTCTTACGTTTTTTGTATGTATTTGGAATCATTTTTATATCTGTATAACGAAGCATGTGATCTTGTCTAATAATTTTTACATCATTGAAGTCAATGGGACGATGCACTTCACCGCGCTGGTGCTTCACTATATAATTGATGAGGTCATCACGATCCCCCGGGGAAACAAAATCAGGGAAAAAGCGGCCAATAATCTCTTCCTGACGCGTCACACCGAATAGGCGTTTGCCTGTTTCGTTTATATAGATCCAATCCCCTCCAGGTGATAAAATACCTATTGTATCGCGGGAATACTCAACTAAAGCACGATATTTCTTTTCGCTTTCCTTGAGGTTCTCTTCAGCAAGTTTTATTTCAGTAATGTTACGTGTCACCATAAAACACTCTTCGCACTTTTCAAAAACACGTCTTTTAAAAGTGGATTCCACCCATAGATAATCGCCCTCAAAACGCCTTAATCGATAACATATTTTATCAAAATCTTTACGAGATTGTTTTAAAAAAGCGATCGTCATTTCTCGGTCTTCGGGATGAATAAGTTCATAAAACCGCCTGTTGTGCAATTGGGCTTGGTCGTAACCAAGCAGGCGTTCGGAAGATGGAGAGATATACACCCATTCACCCGTTTCAATAAAATGCCGTGAAATCATGTCATCAAAGTGATGGGTATAATAAATATAATTTTCAAGCTCCTCACTTATCAATAACATCTTCGTGTCCTTTTCTTCGTTCTTCATATCGATCTCACCACTCTCTTATATCAAGCAACCTATTTAATTATTTCACTTTTAGTTTAAAGATTCTTATTAAAAGATTCAACAAACATCTTAATGCCTCTCGTGACGCACGCTCGGGTCAATTCGATTAGAATATGTGCCGTCAGTCGTTATTTATGATAGAGTAAAGTGAAAGTAATATGAAAAGGAGTCGATTCATTAGTGAAGAAAGAATTTCTCGAACAGTTATTGTCTACTCCCTCCCCTTCTGGTAATGAAGTCACTATTCAAAAATTATGGCGAGATGAAGTCTCACAATTTGCCGACCAAGTAACCACAGACGGTGCGGGAAATGTCATAGCCTCTATTAATCCTGAAGCCGATTTCAAAGTCCTCTTAGCGGGACACTGTGATGAAATAGGTTTTATGGTCAAACGAATCGATGAGCAAGGTTTTATTTATGTTGAAAAACTTGGCGGGATTAGTCCAAAACCAGCCATTGGGATGAAGGTACAAATCCTCGGTGCAAGCGAAACGGTCGTCGGCGTGATTGGCGCAAACGCAGAGCATCATGGCGGCGTGAAGGATGATCTGGAAATTGAAGATATTTACATAGATTGCGGGGCACGCACTAAGGAAGAGCTTCAGGACCGAGTTCACATAGGTGACCCGATTGTTTATACAAGAACCTATGAATACTTAGAAAATAATCGTCTAAGTGCACGCGGCCTGGATAATCGCACAGGTGCTTTTATTGTCGCGGAAGTCTTGCGTCGACTGGCAGAGGATCGTCCGACCATCGGCGTTTATGCGGCGAGCACTGTCAATGAAGAAACCAACATGGGAGGCGCTTATTTTGCAGCAGCCGGCTTAGAGCCAACCTTCGCCATTGCCTGTGATGTGACCTTTGCAACGGATTATCCGAGTGTTGATACAAACAAGCACGGTGAGATTAATCTAGATGGCGGACCTGTTCTTGCCAAAGGTGCCCCTATTAATCATAAAATTAATGCCTTATTGGAAAGAGCCGCTAATCGTGAGGCCATTCCCGTTCAATATGAACTGACTCCTCGTATGACAGGGACGGATGCCGACCGGATGCGTTTAACCGGTAAAGGCGTCCCGATAGCGCTTGTATCGCTGCCGCTTCGTTATATGCATTCCCCTGTTGAAACGGTAAGCCTTCACGATATCGAGCAAGAAATCCAATTGATTGTTTCCATGCTAAAAGAATTGACGGGGAAAGAATCCGTTAACCCTTTAGATTGAGCCTGTGTTACCTGGTCATCGACTGTGATAAGACTTCGCGTCAGATAACTATTAACGATAGGTTCAGTCAAAGATTCAACTTCTGATTCATTGTTTCTCTTCTAACAGTAAGTGGAATTCTAGGTTTCTGATCGTACAAAAAAGCGCCGCCTCTTAAGTCATGGATTCATGACTTAAGAGGCGGCGTTACCTTTTTGTTCAGACTCGCTCAATGGTGCCGTAATGAAACATCGACGTTTTGCGTACATGCTGTATAAAACCTAATTTTTCAAAACGCAGGCTCTTCCAATGATCCTTCAAAACAACCCGTTGTCTGGCTACACGCTTCGCTTCCTCTATAACCTCTTTTGTTAAATCACTCCTGATGGCTTGTCCTCTAATGCTATTGATTCCATTTGAAGCCGCGATCGCGGTTTCAAACATCGGATCAAAATAGACGACATCCACTGAACGATCCTCTGACTTTTTCAAAAAAGAAAGATGATCACAATTGACGACCGTTATTCGCCTCATCGCTTGGTCAATCGTCATGTTCCCGCTTGAAAAAGAAGCAAGTCCCTCTCTAGCTAATAAATATAGGAGCTGGTTTCCTTCTATTCCTATAACGGAGCCGTTTGGTCCAACAGCGAGACTCGCTACTAGACTGTCTGACGCTAACCCAAGTGTACAGTCTAGAAACGACATGCCTTCCTTTAGCTTAGCTATCGAAACAAGGGCTTCTTTCTCCCCTTTCAACAGTCGCTTGGCCCTTATCATGGCGACATTTGGGTGAAAAAAGAGAGCGGTCTCTTCATCCAAAGGGACAATTGAAATACCGTCCTTCCCTACGACGATGATATCCTCTTGATGCGCTGCCTTAAACGCTTCAATCGAAAGCCCCTTCCTCTCTCTATAAGAAAAACCATAAACATGTGATAGTTGATAAGCTTTTTCTACAAACTTACTTTGAACTCGTCTCGATGTGGTAATGATCATGTTTGGATAGTCCTATTCTTCATTTGGTTACTCATCTGGTTGATGAATGTTTTTAACTAATTTAACCGGGTAATTTGGTACTAACAAGCAATGTAATGGCCCATTTTCAATAAAAACTAATGTCCGTTAGAGAGACCCGCGGCAATCTGCCTGACCTCCAACTCTCTGCTATCTTTAGCTTATCACGGATCCATATCAATAGGCATTCTTTTTGCAAATTAAACTTGCAGCTCACGGTGCCTGATGAAACGATAAAGCCCCCACAAAAACAGAAGAGAAACGATTGCAGAGACACTCAGTATAACAACGGGTTGCAAGACAGGGTGCCCAAAGAGATTATAGGTTTTAAACGTCATATATAGATTCTCAACCTTCATGATATTGGTATAACTGAAGTCGATTATAATATTTGTTGGATGACTCAACAGACTCGTCCAGACGATGGGCAAGCAGAATACACTCCCGCTGATCAAAAAGGAAACAAGGACCTTTCGACAAAGTGCAGAAATGAGGAGTACGAAAATCGCAAATCCAATTGCAGCTAACAAATGAGTCCCAAGCTGGACGATAAAATACTCAAGCATCGTAAAAGGATAAGGAGATTTCGTATACTTAACGAGAAATTGAATAGGACTGCTCCATCCGCTGTTCCCAAAGAGGATTAGTCTAGTGACGGTGTCATAGAGCACCCATATAGCGACGACAAAACCGGTGTAACAAAAAGCAGCAAGGAACTTAGCTGTAACGATTGTACGCCTTCCAAGCTTAGACGTAAAAATGTAATTGGCAACACCAGAGGCATACTCTCTAGTAAAAATAGAAGCTAGTCCTAATGTAATCATGAGCCCTGAAAAAACCAATCCCATTGTATTGACGAAATCAATCGTTTCAGCTGGGGCCTTATTATTATTAAAAGTATCTAAATGAAGTTTATCCAACATTGAACGTTCTAATTGTGCTTTTCTTGAGTGTTGGATGTCTAACCGTCCAATCCTCTGTTGAACGTTTAAGGCAACCTGCCGTTCCATACTGAAAGTTTCAAGGATTCCATATTTTTCACGCTGTTTATCAGAGATATTAACCAAGCCTTGGCCGTAAGTTGATATAAGTTTATCAGTCTCTTTATTAACGAGTTTAATCTTAGCAGGAGTAACCTTTCCTACAAGAGGTTTATAGTAATCGGCAGAGGTATATGAATAAGACGGGGTTGTCAAACTAATTAACCCAAACAGGATGAACCCCACTACATAAATACTTTTTTGTTGAAAAAGTTTCATGAGTTCAAATTTAAATAGCCCCCTCATACTCATCCTCCTTATCAAAGAAATATAAATATAAATCCTCAAGATTAGGCACCGAGATGAGGGCGTCTTCATGAACCCGTGAGTCAGATATAAGCCGAAGTTCTACTGATTGTTCTTGTCTCACCATATTGCCAATTTTATAGGTCTTTTGATAATCGGCTACTTCATCAGCTGGTACTGATAACGTCCAAACTTTCCCTTTCAACAAATTTAATAGTGTTTGAGGATCTTTTTTATGTATAAGGCGACCTTCTTTAAGGATTAATATCTCTTTGGCAATAAACTCAATATCCGAAACGATGTGTGTCGACAAGAGGACAATGCGTTGACTGGATAACTCCGACAACAAGTTGCGAAAATGGATGCGTTCCTTAGGATCAAGACCCGCTGTCGGTTCATCCACAATCAACACTTTAGGATTGTTTAATAAAGCCTGAGCAATCCCCAAGCGCCGTTTCATACCTCCAGAGTAGGTTTTGATTTTCTTTCTTTTTACTGGTGCTAAATGGACAAGTTCCAACAACTCGGTTACTCTCTCTTTAGTAATGGATTTATCTAAAACCCTCCGATAGATATAAGCAAAAACTTGTTTGTAATAGCGTCTTACCAGCACGTCCATAGCGGATTTGCTTCCGGTTTTAATTTCCGCAATCAATTCCCGATCTGATATCATAATGTCACCTCAATAGTTACAACGAAAAAACAATAGAAAAAGTTTTAAAATTGCCTTTTTATTTCCTATTTTTTAAAAAAACACGTCCATTATATCCAACCTATCTGCCACTCAGGAGAATCCTCTTGTTTCAAACAATTAAACAAAAACGACCACTTGAATGGTCGTTTAAGAATTTATTAGATAAACACATCTCTAATTAGGCGGTCTTCTGTTTGACTCCTAAGAGTGTTAGTTTTTCAGGTTAAACCGGCTGTTTCTCTTTTGTAGGGCTTAAAAAGTCCTGCAGTTGTTCTAATTGACGTCTCATTTCCATCCTTCCTTGCTCGTACAGTTCAGCTAGTTTGACGGGATTACGCTCAACCCGTTTGACTTTAAGCGGTTCTTTAGGACGGATGATAAAGGCTTCTCCCCTTGACTCTGCCGCTTCTAAATAATCCATGGATTCATTGTAGACTTTATAGCGCTGCAGGATCGCATCAATGACTTTAGGGAAATGGCGATACTTGTATCGGAAAATTTTTGGAACGTTTGAAGGATCCTTTCGATAACCTGGATTTCTCGTCAACACCACAACCACTTTTTCACAACCATCCTGAAAGGCTTTCTTGATGGGTACCGGATCACTTAAGCCGCCATCTAACAAGGAAAGATTATGAAGCGAAACAATCGGTGCCATATAAGGAAGGGAACTTGTTGCACGGAAGCTAAGGAGCAGCTCCTCTTTGTCCATCGGCGCATTGAGATAATAAGGTTCTCCTGTTTCACAATTGGTTGTCACAAGAACAAACTCTTGAAGATTCTTATAAAACGTATCAAAGTCAAAAGGATCCAATTCTCTAGGGACTCGGTCAAATAAAAAATCCATGCCGAAAACTTGTCCTTTAGTTAAAATATTTTTAAACGAGAGATAATCAGGATGCCGGACTAAATCAATGTTAACTCGTCGGTTCCGTCCTTTTTGGCCCGATATGTAAGAACTTGCTACGCAAGCTCCTGCTGATACTCCTATGACGTAAGGGAACGAAATGTCTTCTTCAAGGAGCGTTTCTAATATCCCAGCTGTATAAGCTCCTCTCATACCGCCACCCTCTAAAACCAAACCTTTTTTAGACATCATTAGCCCCCCTGACATTTTGTAATAGACTTGCCATCAAAATCTTGCAAACTTACGACTTTAATAAACGTGTGATTTTAAAAAGCTAGGCATTTTCTTTTATTTCTAGTATAATCTAGATTCGAGCTGATGAATAGAAATCACACTTTATAAGAGGTAACCTCTTATAAAGTGTGACTGTTTTTCTTGAATTAATAAGGAGGTCCTATTATGTCAGACGGTAGAACGAAACATCAATTAGAGGGCATCTCTCACCTTGGAAACCAAGGCACTCAATACATTTTTGATTATGACCCAAAGCTTCTTGAAACCTTTGAGAACAAACATCCTAACCGTGATTATTTCGTTAAATTTAATTTTCCAGAATTCACATCCCTATGCCCCATTACTCACCAGCCCGATTTTGCGACACTTTATATTAGTTATGTTCCGACCATTCGGATGGTTGAAAGCAAATCGCTAAAACTGTATCTCTTCAGTTTTCGTAATCATGGGGATTTCCATGAAGACTGTATGAACATTATCGCCAATGATCTTATTGAACTCATGGACCCAAAATATTTAGAAGTTTGGGGAAAATTCACCCCCCGCGGCGGCATCAGCATTGATCCTTATGTAAACTACGGAAAACCAGGAACGAAATGGGAGGAAATCGCTTTTAATCGGCTTGCCAACCATGACCTGTATCCTGAAAAAATAGATAACCGATAATAAAGAAAAATAAGAGTCTGATTTCCCTCGCATGATTCCAAGGGACAGACTCTTTTTTCTATATTTGTGTAAGTATTTGTTTAAGGCAAATGGGCTCAAATAAATGATTATACGCCCATAAATCATTCGCTGCTTCCTGCAGATGAAGCGTCCCCTGTCGCATTTTTTGTTTATACCTGGCTTCGAGTTCTCGTATCTCAGGAGCAAAATAATAAAAAGTATCTTTAAAAGACAAATAATCATCTAGATTAATCACATCATCCTTTGGATAAACAGGTTCAAAAGGATGATAGGTGTTTCCATCAATAAAGCCGACCTGAAGACTTGGAAATTGGAGACGGTCGATTTCTTCTGTATGAAGCGGACAGAAGTCCACTTGACACTCAAGATGATGTTGGTCAGCCCACTCTTTTAAATCAGCCAGTAAGGCAGAGATATCTTGTTCCGCATGTCCTTTTAAAATAATCCATTTATTGATCCCCTCTGGTAATGGGTAAGAGAAATAACGCGGTCCCTTTGCTGTGAAAGCCCCATAAAAACTCTCTAAAACAGTTAGTTGCACCTTTTGATCTTCTGGATCTACTGTTTTTAAACACTCTATAAGCTGTTTCCTAATCGAAGTAATTGGGGTTTGGTCAAGTCGACCCTGAAATAGTCCACGGAGATAATTTGAAAATTGCCTTGCTTCAGCGAACTTGAGCGTGGCTTTTTTTTGCATGAGTTGCAGCGCTTGTTGGAGAAGCTCTGCACTTTTTGTATCGTCATTTGTACGTAAGCTTCTTGTTAGAGTCACACCGTTTTTTTCCTGCATTAAGTTCTTGAGACTATAATCAAAGATTCCTACTTGGCGATCCATTAAGATCACCCCTTGAAGAAGTTCTGGATCAATCGGATTTAAAAAGAGGCTAAGGGGTTCGTTATCAAGCTTGTTCTCTGATAACTGTTGGCTGAGCTGTTCTTTACTCATACCAACGAGCGGATCCACCCAAATGATGTGTCGAAGCAATAAATTAACAGGTTGATGAAGAAAATATTCGTTTAACACACGCATTCCACCATCTCCCACACGCGGCTAATAATTCTCAAGTTTACTATATGCCGGGACGGTCTCATGGGTGAATGCCAAAATTAAAAGACCCGCCTTAAAGGCGGGTCAGGCATCTGCAGCCCTTTATAAATGGGATAACCGTCCAGGACATGAGCGCTAGCGGCAACCAACCAACAAGAATAATTACGAACCAGAATACATGATAGACAATATGAGGAGATTTTCTTGGGACACACGCTACTAAAGTTCCCATTATACAACCTATCACAAGATAGATGGCCAAAATAAGGTTGAGATGTTCAACAACCATTTGAATCAACCCCATTTTCTCACTTTTTAGTAAAGTATGCTGAAAATGGGGTTTGGTGTTCATCATTGACCTATTTATTTTTGAGAAGGGCGTTCTAAAATTAGAAAACGATGAGGGTACCTATTTTTTTCATCAACAATCCCCTCTTTTTCAGATACTTGTATCCAATTCTTATAATCCATAGTGAAATACGTATCCCCTTCAAAACAATGATCAATTTGGGTTAAATAAAGACGGTCAACATACTTTTCAAAAGCTTTAAAGACGGCATTACCGCCTATAATAAACAACTCACGATGAGGAGAATCGAGTTGAAGCACCTCTTCAACGGAATGGAGAACCTGACAACCCGGTGCTTCGAAATGCGGATCTGTTGTCAATACGACATTCGTCCGGCCGGGCAAGGCTTTACCAATGGACATAAAAGTCTTTCGCCCCATGATAATCGTACGCCCCATTGTGAGTTCTTTAAAGTACTTCAGATCAGCGGGCAAGTGCCAAGGAAGGGCATTCTCCTTGCCAATCAAATTTTCCTTATCAACCGCTACTAAATACGCGATCATACGGAAACGGTTCCTTTAATGTGCGGATGCGGATTGTAATTCGAAATCGTGAAATCCTCATAGTCAAACTCAAATAAAGACTTAACCTCAGGATTAATGGTTAAAGTGGGAAGCGTGCGAGGATCACGAGTCAATTGAAGCTTTACTTGATCGACATGATTGAGATAAATGTGGGCATCCCCTAGTGTGTGTACAAAATCCCCGACTTTTAGGCCCGTTACATGAGCGATCATATGAGTCAATAGGGCGTAGGAAGCTATGTTAAAAGGGACGCCTAGAAACACATCGGCTGAACGTTGATAAAGCTGACAAGATAGCTTCCCATCATTCACATAAAACTGGAACAAGCAATGGCAGGGCGGAAGTGCCATATTAGGGACATCAGCCGGATTCCAGGCGGTTACAATCATTCGCCTTGAGTCTGGATTATTCTTAATGAGATCAAGCACGTCCGAAATCTGATCAATCGTGTCCCCATTTTTCCCAGGCCACGACCGCCATTGGTGACCATAAACGGGACCGAGCTCACCGTCTTCGTCGGCCCATTCGTTCCAGATTCTTACACCCTTTTCCTGTAAATAGCGAACATTCGTATCCCCTTTTAAAAACCACAAAAGTTCATAGATAATCGATTTAAGATGTAATTTTTTAGTGGTTAAGAGCGGAAACCCTTCCTCGAGATTAAAACGCATCTGATGCCCAAATACACTAATCGTCCCAGTGCCTGTCCGATCCTCTTTTTTATTTCCCTCAGACAAGATGCGCTCACAAAGTTCTAAATATGACTTCATTGTCAACCTTCTCTCATTTTACAGTTTCTTCGATCGTTTATTGTTTAAAATAATCTTTCTCCAGTTCCTTTAACTCCTGAATCGATCTCGCTGCCCATTCGTCGTTTCGAGTTTCCAATTTAGTAAGTTTTTCATGAAGGGCTTCTCTCAGTGATTCCTGATAGTCTGGTACCTCCCCTTCAAACGGGACAAGGCCAGATTGATGCACCACTGCTTTTTCATGAAAAGCTAAGGCTTTTCTTTGGTGAAACAAAGCAACCTCGACTTGATTTGGATTATGAAGATCTCCTTGTGTAGGATGTCGTCTGACGGCTAAGACTTCCACTACCGCATTACGCTCGTGACGATCTTCTATATAGCGGCAAACATATTCACCTGTTTTATAGGTTGCAATCACTAGATCCCCTTTTTCAAAGCTCATGGCTATTCCTCCTATTAAAAACGCTGCTTTAAGTATAACAAAACTTATAATCTTTGGTAACGATAAGCGGCGCCTTCTCACCATTTTCCACCGAATAACCATTGCTTTAGCTATTGCATACCATGAATATAACTTTATTTTATACGGCTTTTACAGCTGACCATGTAAGGAGGACCAACGTCATGGCGATTGCAACAGGGCAGGACTATATTAAGCGCATTGACGAGCTTGGAGCCGAAATCTGGTTTGAAGGACAGAAGATTACGGAGAAGCTATCCACACACAAAGCATTTAAAGGGCTTATTCACTCACAGGCAGCCTTATATGATTTACAGCATCACCCTGACTATCAAAAGTTGTTAACCTATGAAACGGAATCAAAAGATCTCGCGGCAACAGCCTATCTCCCCCCAAAGACCAAGGAAGACTTAGAGAAAAAACGATTAGCGGTGCAAACCATAGCAAAGCAATCCTTTGGCATGCTTGGACGATCTCCTGAATATATGAACACGGTCCTAATGACGCTCGGTACATCAGCGGATTGCCTTAAAGGGCAAAATGAGCAATGCGCGGAAAATATGAGGAATTATTATCGTTATATTAGAGATCATGATCTGAGTTTGACACATACGTTCATTCTTCCACAGACCAATCGTTCGTCTTTTCATATTGAAGATCCTGACTCGATTATTGCAGCAAGAATCATTGATCAGAATGAGAAAGGAATTGTGATTCATGGGGCTCGTCTTTTAGCCACACAAGGTCCGACAACAGATGAAATTTTAGTTTTCCCATCAGGCGCACAGCTTCCTCACAACTCATTTTTCGAACCGATGGCCTTTGCCTTTGCTCTTCCAAGCAACACCCCTGGTCTGAAATATGTTTGTCGTGAGAGCTTTGATTATGGCAAATCTGCCTTTGATCATCCTCTTGGCAGTCGTTTTGAGGAAATGGATACGATTGTCATCTTTGATCACGTAACCGTACCTTGGGACCGAGTTTTCTTGCATGGCAACATTGAGGTCAATAACCGGTTATATAAAGAAAGTGATTTTGCAGCCCATACCATCCACTTAATTTTAAGCAAAAATATTATTAAAATTGAATTCTTACTCGGCTTAATGGAATCCATGATTCGGACCATCAAAATTGGAGAGTATCAGCATGTCCATGAGAAAATCACTGAATGCCTGATTGCGCTAGAGACATTTAAGGGACTTGTACTATCCTCCGAGCATTCAGCTTCACTTAATAAATGGGGTGTGATGACACCAGACATAAAGCCGCTAGAGGCCGGGTCGATTTATTATCCCAAGCTCTATCCACGATTGATTGAAATCATCAAATTACTAGGCGCTTCTGGTTTGATGAGTCTGCCCACGGAAGCGGATTTTAAATCACCTGAGATCGGGGACGCGCTTCGTCATTATCTGCAAACCCCTGATTCTAACGGAGAAGAAAAAGTTCGACTGTTTCGTTTAGCCTGGGATGCCTCACTCAGTGCATTTGGAGGAAGACAAGAGCTCTATGAACGCTTCTTCTTTGGTGATCCCGTTCGAAAAGCCGGTACTTTCTATAAGTCCTATCCGCTTGACGATTATGTCAAAGATATTGAGCGCTTTCTGCATTCGTCAGAACAAAAAAACTAGCAAAAAAGCGAAGGGATAAAGGTAGAATAAGATATAAAAAGGGCATCTCTAAGAAACCGGGTTCTTAGAGACGCCATTTGATCGATCGTTTTAAAAACGACTATGTAGCATATTAACGGGTTCACTTCAAAGGTGCAAACCATTAACTATCAAAGTAAATCGCACGGGTTTCACATAGTCATTCACCGTGCGATTTTTATTGTAATATCACTGTTTATGGACCATTTCATCCGAAAATCACCTATCAAATCACAGTTTAATTTACATGGGTGGAAATAATTATTGCAGGTGTGTGAATTAACCGGTAATTGAGCAAGTGAAAGGTAGGGGGATTGCCAAGTCATTTGGATATATAGGTTAAAATAAAAGTTAGATTATCGAATTGTTCTTAAAGTAAAAAACGGACTGTAATGGTTAACAAGAAATTTTAGCGTCACCTGTGATCGTTGAAATAAGCGGAGATTTTTCCGTTATCAACCAAAGTAGTGTTCAGTTCGTCGTAAATAAGCGGAGTTTTTCCGTTTAAACAAAAAGAAATGACCCCTTTTCATGTTTTTCGAGTCAATAGTCGGAATTCTTCCGTCTATTTTAGCTATTTTCGATGTTGATTTCTAAATAGGCGGAATTTTTCCGCTTATTTAGAAAGTTCGCTTTAGCCATTTAATGAAATAGGTAATCGATTGCCTTTTATGAAAATAATCAAACCGAATCTCAAAAGATTCGGTTGTTTTGACGTTTACTAGTCGTTTCTTTCTGTCACTTTTTTGTGAATAGTAGTGTGATTGAAGGTGATAATTAGCGTTTTTCACCTCACAAGTACCCGTTAGTAGCGTGTCATTTCGTTTTTTTCAGTTGGAGGCATAAGCTTGGCCAGCAAGCACACGCATGGTTGCATCATCGCTTGGCGGATTGTGAAGGCCAGCACGCACATCTCTGTAATAGCGCTCAAATGGCAGTGATTCATACAGACTTTGTCCGCCGACAATGCGCATGACAAGATCGACCGCTTTGACAGCATTATTAGTAATGGTTGTTTTGGCTGCCATTAGGAGCGGGCCTAATTCAGGACGTTTCTCAGGATAGCGGTCCCATAGCTCTGCTGTTTGATAAAGCATGGTCCGTGCTTGAAGAATAAGCAGTTCAATTTCGGCTACTTTTTCCCGAACCTGCGGAACCTCACTGATTGGATGAGGCAATGTATTGGGCTGATAAGTACGAGTAAAGGCGATGACATCCCGCTTGGCAGCTTGGGCAATTCCTAAATAACAAGCCGGAATATGTAAAAGCCAACCTGGAGATGGCTTTGGACCGCTTGCAGGACGGTTCACCGTATCCACTTTGGCGTCAAGAGGTAAAAACACATCTTTTAGAAATAAATCATCGCTTCGTGTCGCTCGCATACTGAGCGTGTTCCATGTCGGTTCAATCGTTACGCCTTCTGTCCCTCTATAGATTAAGAAACCAGCTACTTCATCCGTCCCTTCAATAGAGGCATTAACAATTAAAGGGTTGGCGAGCGGCGCGAGTGTTGTAAACGTTTTATGACCATTCAGAACCCAACCGCTATCCGTCTTTTTGGCAGTTGTTTGCGGCTTTCCACCTCGTGATGGACTTCCCGTAGATGGTTCAGTCGCTGCACGATTAATAATCGCGCCATTTTCCACAACATCCTTAAATAACTGGCGAAGCGTTTCATCTCTCCACTCTCGTTTGATTCCAAGATCCATCATAAGCCCAAGATGCCAGCCTATTCCGAGCGTAACAGCCTGATCACCCTGTGCAAGAGTTTCCTGTATCATGACCATCTGATAAAGCGATAGCCCTTCCCCGCCAAATTCCTTAGGAACGGTTAATTTCGTATAACCCGTCTCAACAAGACGTTCATAGTGTTCAAATGGAAAATCACGCGTTTCGTCATAGACCTTTGCCTTTTCCTTGAACTCATCAGCGAGCCCTTGTGCAAGGTGCTTCCATTTTTGATCTTGTTCATCTCTCACAAATAGATCTGTCATCACAATCCCTCTCTTCTAGTGATTAAGCCTTTTATGTAGATTACACAAATCACTCGAACCTAAATCCTCTTAAAATTGACTCGCTCCCTATAACGGCAGCGCCGAAACAAACAAGTTATGGGGACTAGCCATTAACACCCCAAACCAAGCAAGTGATAATGGACAAATTAAAAAGGAGACAAACCTCGTCTCCTTTATCATACCATTTTTTCGTATTAGTCAGTTAGTGATCACTCATGGTGTAACCGATTGTGCGGAAGCTTCTTCCTCTTGTCTTTTTTCAATCCAATAACGGTTTTTAGGGTGCTCGCGGCATTCTTTTGAACAAGAACGCTCGTATTTCTCTTCGCAATCCTTGCAAGCAATATGCTGGCGATTGCATTCAGGATTAGCGCAGTTGACAAGACGATCTTCTTCTTTCCCGCAATAATAACAGTGTCCGATCACTTTATCTTCCACATGATTAATAGGTACTGAGATGCGCTCATCAAATACATAGCACTTACCTTCATAGAGCTTTCCTTGCACTTCTGGATCTTTTCCGTACTCTACAATTCCGCCGTGAAGCTGGTTAACATCCTTAAATCCCTTTTTAACGAGGTATCCAGAGAATTTTTCGCAGCGGATACCGCCTGTGCAGTAAGTGAGAATTTTTTTATCCTTTTTATCTGCTAAGTTTTCCTCAATCCATTTTGGCAGATCACGAAAGGCTTTAACAGGCGGAATGATCGCATTTTGGAAATGGCCAATTTGCGTCTCATAATCATTACGGGCATCAAGAACAATGACATCCTCATCTTGAAGGGCTTCATACCACTCTTTTGGCGAGAGATAGTTACCTGTTACTTCATTAGGACTCAAATCTTCATCAAGGTTAAGCGTGACAATCTCATTGCGATGTTTAACAGAAATGCGTTTAAAGGCATGCCCATCGGCCTCGTCAATTTTAAATACCATATCTGAGAAACGCGGATCCTTTCTCATTGCTTCGATATAGCGATCCGTTTGTTCGACCGTTCCGGAAATCGTGCCGTTAATCCCTTCTTGAGAAATGAGAATACGGCCTTTTACCCCAAGGTCTTTGCAAAATTTAAGATGTTCTTGTGTGTACAATTCAGGTTCTTCAATTTTAACGTATTTATAATAAAGTAAGACGCGATAAGGTTTAGTTGACATCTTTCATTCACCTCTTCTAACGATAATCCTTTTTCGACAAATTCTATCATAACAAATTTTGCGTGACATTGCACGAAAATCGAAAATAATGGATCCAGCTGTTAACGGACAGGCTTCATTAATACCTCAACCGCTTCGTCAATCGATTCTAATTGCGATAAAACCGTTTGCTTCACGTCTCGAATGGCACGATTATAAACAATAGGAGCAACCTTATCCGTCATAAATTCCAAAAAATTCTGAGCAGCGATCAAGCCAAGCTCCTCACCGCGTTCATTATAAAAATACTCTTGAATCGCTTCGGTGACCCACTTCTTCTCATCAGTTGAAAGCATATTCCCTTCACCTCCAGATTAATTCTTCATCATTTACGGCACAAAAAAAGGGCCAAGCAGTCATGCCGTACTTGGTCCTTCCTAAGTCTCTGTAATCAGCAATATTGGCTAAATGCTTGTTTTAAATTATCCACAATCGTTTCAATATCCTCATCTTCAATATCCTCACGAGGAATGAAATGAATAACCTCTTTTCCTTTTAGGAGCGCCATTGATGGAGAAGAAGGCTCATACCCATCAAAGTATTGGCGCATTTGAGCGGTGGCTTCTCGATCTTGCCCTGCAAAGACGGTTACTAAGTGGTCCGGTGTTGGCCCCTCTTGAAGAGCTTTCACGGCAGCGGGACGCGCGAGCCCTGCAGCACAACCACATACAGAATTGACGAAAACAAGTGTCGTCCCACTTGTCTCTTTCATATAATTATCCACTTCTTCAGGTGTGCGCAGCTCGGCAAACCCGGCAGTGGTAAGCTCTTCTCTCATTGGTTTGACAATCTGCTTCATGTATTCCTCATAGGCCATAGACATGCTGCATTCCCCCTATTAATCAATAAGTTATTAGCTAAACATTAGCATGCTTCTCTTTCGTAAGCAAGTAAACGGCTTGCCTATTAAATAACTTATAAACTAAACCTATGATGATTTAGAAAAAATAGGTACTAGAACAACCCTTTAACGATTCCGTCTTTCGTAATATCCATATTTAGAGCTGCAGGCTGTTTGGGCAACCCTGGCATCGTCATAATCGTACCTGTTATGGCTACAATAAAGCGAGCTCCTACAGATACGCGCAGTTCTCTAATTTGAATGGTAAAGTCGCGCGGACGTCCAAGTTTTTCCGGATCATCTGACAAAGAATATTGAGTTTTCGCCATGCATATGTAAAAATCATTCCAACCGTTCGCTTTAAATTCTTTAAGCTGCTTGGCGGCTTTTGGTGTTAACTCGATCCCCGATGCCCCGTACACTTTCGTTGCAATCGTCGCTAGTTTGTCCTCAATCTCTTGATTCAACTTATATAGCGGTTTGAACTGGTTCTCGCTTGTTTCAATGGTCGAAACGACAGCTCGAGCTAATGCTTCCCCACCTTCCCCGCCTTTCTCCCAAACACGAGTCAATGCACACTTATACCCAGCTTTATTTGCCCAATTTTCAACAAGAGCCACCTCTTGATCCGTATCGTGGATGAAGTGATTAAGAGCAATGACAAATGGGAGACCGAACGACTGAACGGTTTCAATATGCTTTTCAGCGTTCTCCAGGCCACGTTTAAGCGACTCAAGGTTCTCTGTCTTTAATTCCTCTATTTTCAACCCGCCATGCATCTTTAAGGCGCGAATGGTCACGACAATCACAACAGCACTTGGGTGAATCTCTCCCGCCCGTGTTTTGATGTTGAGAAATTTCTCTGCCCCGAGATCCGCCCCAAAGCCTGCTTCAGTAACCACATAATCGCCAAGCTTAGCAGAAAGTTTGGTTGCGACCACACTATTACAGCCATGTGCAATATTGGCAAATGGTCCGCCATGAACAAAAGCCGGTGTATTCTCAAGCGTTTGAACAAGGTTAGGATGAATCGCTTCTTTTAATAATAAGGCAAGAGCCCCTTCAATTTGCAGGTCTTTAACCGTAACGGGCTGCTTATTCGCATTATAAGCAACGACCATTTGACTTAATCGTTCTTTAAGATCATCAATATTCCTTGCTAGGCACAAAATAGCCATAATCTCAGAAGCAACTGTAATATCGAAGCCGTCTTCACGGGGAACTCCATTGACTGGCCCACCTAAGCCGACCACAATATTCCGCAAAGCACGATCATTAAGATCAAGCACTCTTTTCCACACGATACGTCTCGTATCAATCTTAAGCTCATTTCCTTGATGCAGATGATTATCTAATACCGCCGCAACAAGATTATGAGCCGTTGTTATCGCATGAAAGTCACCTGTAAAATGAAGATTAATATCTTGCATAGGAACAATTTGCGAATAGCCTCCACCACATGCCCCGCCTTTTAAACCCATATTTGGTCCAAGCGAAGGCTCGCGTAAGGCAATAATCGCTTTTTTGCCAATTCGATTCAGAGCTTGTCCCAAACCGACCGTAACGGTAGATTTTCCTTCCCCGGCAGGAGTTGGATTAATGGACGTGACCAAAATCACCTTGCCATCCTGTTTATCCTTTAGCTTGTCTAACAGATCAGCCTTAACCTTCCCTTTATAACGTCCATAAGGCTCCCAGTCCTCTTCATTCAAGCCTAATTGAGCGGCGATATCAGTGATCGGAAGGAGTGTTGCTTGTTGTGCAATTTCAATGTCTGTCTTTACCATCGTTGTCCCCTCTTCCATCCTTTTCTTACTTCTCTATTTAAGTTATGTAACATGTTAATCGCCATTTAATGGTAACATTGATACTTAGAAGCGTCATTATTACTTTTGTCCTATTAGAGGACCCAGTTAGGTTGGCGATTGCGATCTGCTCTTCTCACTTGACTAACCTTATTTGAGCAGCTGTCAGGTGTCTACCGTTTTCAAACCTGAGGATAATCACAATATTCGACAAGTGTTCCTTCAGTGGAGGCTGGATTCAAATAGACAAGACGCCGGCCGCGTTTATTGGTACGATAAGTATGTTCCAAAAAACGGATGCCCTGTTCTTTTGCTAGGAGCATGGCTTCTTCTAAGTCATCTACGCGAAAAGCAATATGATGAACACCTTTACCCTTAAGTTTCAGAAATTGGGCCATGGGGGAACTGGGACCAGTTGGTTCCATTAATTCTATATGTAAGCCTCCTAGTTCAAGTGCTGCCACATGAACTTCTACACCAGGCTGATCGCTTGTATAACGGTCTAAAAGGGATGCCCCTAATAAATCGGTATACATATTAATAGCGTCGTCCAATCGGCGAACTGCGATTCCAATATGATCAAATACTTTATCTATCATCCAATCATCTCCCTTTGTCACCTTAAAGTTAACATGGTTTGGTGCTAATTGAAACCCAAAATCGACTTTAAGCTTTTCACCTATTTTTAAATGTTGTATTTTATAAAGAGGACTTTTGTTCTAATTTTATTGAACTCGTGCAGCCAGAAAGGAAATGTCAATGGTAGATATTTATATCGATGGAGCAAGCGCTGGAGACCCCGGTCCTTCAGGAATCGGCATCATGATTAAAGATCCGGATGGCCCTCCTCTTGAATACAGCTTGCCAATCGGCATTAAGAGTAATCACGAGGCCGAGTTTGAGGCGCTTATCCAAGCTCTTAAAATAGCTCAACAGAAAGGCTATCGTCTCTTATCTGTCAAAACGGATTCTCAGCTTGTTGATCGCTCTTTTAACAAACGCTATGTCAAAAATAAAGATTATTTGCCATTATTAGATCAAATCTTAACTCTTGAAACGCATTTTGATCATGTCTTTGTCAAATGGATTCCAAGCAGTCAAAACAAAAAAACAGATCAGCTAGCACGAATCGCCATCCAACAACAAAAAAAGCAGAAATGAGGGTTCCTTTGACATGAAAAAAATGTGGGTAGCGGATGTTGGCTTATTAGTTGTAGCCTTTATTTGGGGGACAACATTCGTCGTTGTTCAAGATGCAGTCGCTGTCATTCCTCCGCTTATCTTTAATGGATGGCGTTTCTTAACAGGAGCTCTAGTTCTCCTAAGCATTTATCTGTTTTTACCTGACAAAAGTAAAAAAGATATAAACTGGAAATTGATCCGAAATGGAATGCTTCTTGGTCTTATTTTATTCATTGGATACGGGACACAAACGCTCGGACTCTTGTATACAACGAGTTCGAAGGCAGCCTTTATAACCGGATTAAGTGTTATATTAGTACCTTTATTATCTTTTTTATTTCTGAAACAAGCACCTAAGAAAACCGCTTTAATTGGCGTTATTTTAGCGACAATAGGACTTTACCTTCTAACAATGGTCAATTCACTATCATTAAACCGCGGTGATTTATTAGCTCTCTTCTGCGCATTTGCTTTTGGACTTCATATTATAATGACGGCGAAAATAACAAATGAGTTTTCGAGCTTTCTTCTGACCATTGTACAGCTTCTGACCGTTTCATTATTAAGTTTTGTAAGCGGGAGTCTTTTAAACGGCCTGCCGGCAACCTTTGATATCACACCTTTTAAAAACGGGCAAGTGCTCTTCGCTTGCCTATTTACGGCCGTTTTTGCAACCGCCATTGCCTTTTTGTTTCAAACACGGCTGCAACGCTATACGTCACCGACACATGTTGGGCTCATTTTTATTATGGAGCCTGTCTTCGCTGCTCTGACTGCTTTAATATGGGCTCATGAATCATTAAAACCTGCCACTGAGATTGGCGGTTTATTGATTATTGCAGGAATGGTTCTTGCAGAATGGCCAGAGAAAACAAAAAAACGGCTTGTACAGTCGGGAAAAACCATACAAGAAAAGTGAGGGTTCATCATGACATACTCAACTTTAGAAGAACAGCAACTCGGGAAGCTTTGGGAGCTCTATTTGAGTTTCAGAGATTCAGGAGATGACCGAGGGGCTCGCCGACTTTTTAAATTATTGGAAAAGAAAGTTCGTAACTGGCAGGCTGCTTGCTTCTGCGGCCATTTCTCTGCCGGAAAATCCACATTACTTAATACCTTGCTCTCAGAAGATCTCTTACCAACTAGTCCTATTCCGACAAGCGGGAACCTTGTACGATTAGAACCTGGTGAAGAATCTGTTCGGGTCGTCTATAAAAATGGCGAATCGATAGTAATGGCCCCTCCCTATAACTTGGCACAGCTCAAAGAATGGGCAAAAAACACTGAAGAAATTGATGAAGTCCGCATTCATATGGGGAATACCTTTCCGTCCAATTGGATGCTATTTGACACACCTGGAATTGATGCGACCGACCGCGATCACCAAGCAGCAACAGAAGATGCTGTCTTTCTTGCCGATTCTGTGATCTATGTAGCGGATTACAACCACATTCAATCAGAAGCCAATTTTGAATTTCTTGATCGAGTGCAGCGTTTAGGCCGCCCCATCTATCTGATTGTCAACCAAATCGATAAACATCAAGAAAATGAAATTCCATTCATCGTCTACAAAAATCGGATAGAAAGTTCACTTAAAGAATGGGACATCCAAGTTGAGCGGGTCTTCTTTCTTTCTCTTAAAGATCTCAACCACCCAAATAATGATTGGGAATTATTTAAAGCCTTCATGACAGATCTGTCTCAAACGAAGTCTGCCCAAAGCCCCTTAGATTCAGTGATCGATGCCCTTATTCAAGACCATAAACAATGGTGGAAAGAGACCCATGAGGTAGAACTTCCTCATCCTATTGACGGCAGTCTCGAGGCTAAAGCACATGAACTTCAAGTCGAGGTCGATGCCATGAAAAAGCAAGCAGAACTCACTTCTATCAAAGATTGGCTCGATCAAGCGAAGCAGACTATTTCACGCACGATCGAATCGGCTGTACTTACCCCTTATGAAACTCGAGAACTAGCAAAAGCTTATCTAGAAGCGATTCAACCAGATTTTAAGGTCGGTTTTTTCTCATCAAAAGCAAAGATTCAAAAAGTGCGCGAAGAACGTCTGCAGGCCTTGCTAGAGGATCTTAAAAGCCGGATTCAAACGTTGAATTGGCAAACCGGCGATACCTTTTATAAAGTGGTCGAACCGCTCGCAGCTCAAAAAGATAAAGTCAAACAACTGAGTCAAGAACTTCACATTGACATTGATGAAGCTTTTATACAAAAGCACATCAATAACAGCGCTCATTTGACCGGGGCTTATATTCTTAAATTTGCAGATACATTAGCGAGTGCGATTCAAAAGAAAATGCGGCTTGCTGTTAAGGATCAGCTTGAAGCGCTTGAGCCCGAATTAGCTGAGGCTTATCAGACATCCAACAAAGACAAGGATCTACTATTACAAGAGAAGAATCAAGAACTCCTTATCTACAAAAAAGCGATTGATGCCGAGCGGCAAGAACGTTATCACTTTAACAAACTTGAATCTATATTAAATGAGTCCATTGTTCTAACGGAAGCGATGCACAGAGAGATCGAAGACGAGGTTGCCTCCCCGCCTGTTTTTAATGTCGATTCCAACAATTTTCAAGCAAAGGACTTACAAACATCACAAACGATTAAGGCTTCAGCGACCGAGACCGTTGAACCTCTGGAAAAAGAATCAGAATTAGCTTTAACGATGAAGGACCTGAAACAAGCGAGTAAAGTCTTAATGAATGCAAAAGGATTTGAGAAGCTGGCCGCTGAGTTATTAGGCTCGCTCAACAGGCTTGAACATAAGCAACTTACGGTGGCTTTATTTGGGGCATTTAGTGCCGGAAAATCTTCCTTTGCAAATGCTCTATTAGGGGAATCGGCGTTAAAAGTATCCCCTCACCCAACAACAGCAGTCGTTAATCGCATCTTGCCTGTGGATGAAGCCCATACACATGGTCAAATGATTTTATTCATGAAAACAGAGAATGCTCTTCTTCAGGACGTTCAACGTGCTTTAAAACCATTTGGAAGAACGCTTGAGTCATTAGACGAACTCGAGAAAACCGTTCGTTCATTGCCGCAGCTCGGTACAGGCTATTCAAAAGGAAAACTCTACCTTGCCTTTTTACAGGCGGTCATTAAAGGGCTGTCTGACGTACGGGAGCAGCTTGGTCAGCAAGTAATGGTCGATATGTCAGCAGGACACGAAATTGTCGCTGATGAGACAAAAGCCTGCTTAATTGATCGTGTCGACCTATATTTTGATTGTGAAGCCACTCGCCGTGGCATGATTCTCGTCGATACCCCTGGAGCCGACTCATTAAATGCCAGACATACGGAAACAGCTTACAAGTATATTCAAAATGCCGATGCCATCGTCTTTGTCACTTACTATCAGCATGCTTTTTCTCGAGCGGATGAAACCTTCTTGCGTCAGTTAGGACGTATACAAGATGCTTTTGAACGAGATAAGTTCTTCTTTATTGTGAATGCCATTGATCTTGCTCGCAATGAAGAGGAACGGAATCAAGTCACCCAATTTGTCACGCAACAATTAACAAACCTTGGGATGCATTCCCCACGTCTTTTCGGTTTATCGAGTCTTCAGGCGCTTAAAGCACGACAAAAATCTGATGAAACCCTTTACGAGGAATCAGGTTTTGATAGCTTTATGAAGGATTGGAGCCGATTTGTTGAACATGACCTGATCGAACAGACATTAAGAGGCGTAGTTAATGAACTAGAGCATTCTGCAAGGCTACTAGATGATTTTATTGAAAAGGGCAAAATGACTGAAGAAGAACGTGAACACGTTCTTGATCAACTGAAGGAAGAGCTAAATAGAGCCATAGATAAAGTGAGCCATGCGAATTCGGCCTGGTTGGATCAAGAACTCACCCAAACGATTGAGGAATTGTTCTACTATGTAAAACAACGTCTGTCACTCCAGCTAACCGAACAGTTTTCGAGATTTTTTAATCCTTCTGTTCTACGCCAAGATTCAAGTTCCAAACAGATGGCCATCAGTGCGTGTTTGGAAGAATGCTTAAGCTTCTTAAGCAATGAATTGGAGCAAGAAATCAGGTCGACGGCTATTCGAGTTGAGGCCTCTTTAAACAAAATGCTTAAAACTTACCGAACTCAATTAAGTGAGGCGATCGATAAACATTGGGCGCTTCGAGAACTCGAGCCCATTAACTGGGAATCGGCTTCTATACCTTACGATTTTATCGATATTCCTCGTGCTCCATTAGAGAAAACGTTTAGACTTTACAAAAATCCGAAGCAATTCTTTGTTGAAAATGGCATTAAGACTTTTAAAGAAGAACTTCTTAGCCTGTTGTCTCCTGCTATGAACAGTTATATAGATGAGGCGATGACCCAATTTCAGAACCTTTATCAAGAGCAGTTAGACAAGATGATTCCTCAATTAAGATCCACCACGGTTGAGGAATTAAAAGCGCAGTACACTCAAAAACACGAGTCAATTCGCGAAGCAAGCGAACGTCAAGAGTCATACCAAGAGGTTCGAAAACACTTGGAAGAAATAGGGATCTCTTAACATAAAAAGGATTATCGCTTTTGCGATAATCCTTTTAAAATATCGTTCATCATTTAACGTGTTAAACTTATATACTCAGCGGTTAAGGTCATAAAGAGTTGTTCATCCTTTGAATCTAGACACTGGTCAATCAGGGCTTCGAGGTGTTTAATTCTCGCTTTTGTAATGATATCATCCGTAATAAGTTTAGCGAGTTCCTTATCAATTGTAACTAATTGCTCTCCACTTTCATAAGATGAGGGCTTGGATCTCATTGATTGTTCTCGGGAATGCTCTGACTTCATGGTCTATTCCCCCTTAGCCTTTATTTTTATTATACCACCGATTCTGATTATTTCAATATTTCCGATTAAAAAAAGTGGTCATGTATCAAGCCTTTTTCCCTTTGACTCTTTTTGGGTTCTCCTTCTTTGAAAACCCTTACAATATGTTTATTCACGAGACAGATCAATCATGCTTACAAAGGACAAGTTAACCCATTTTTAAACATCTTTTTTTAATTTTAGTTAAATCATGTAATTCTGGGCCCATACCTTACTCTACTCAAGGAACAAAAAAAGGTGCTTAACCATTCAAAAAAAATTAGTCATTTTTAATTTGAGCATAAAAAAAAAGAAACCAACCGTTAAATGGCTGATTCCTTCTTTGTTGACGATTTGATTAACCTCTTGATGCCGGTTGACGCCGACCTTGTCCTGAGCGACTGGAACGCTCATAGCGATCTCGACGCTCACCGCGATCAAAACGTTTACGATCACCGCCATGTCCGTGACCGCTGCCATTACGGCTGCTGTGTCCGCCTGGACGGCGATTACGACCACCGGATTGATTCCGTTGACGTTTTACTTGTAACGGTGGTTCAGATGTCAGTTTGATTGGCTTTTCATCTTCTTCATCCGTTGCAAGCATTAAAGCAGCGGCAAGCAAATCAACAGGCTCTGCTTCTTTAAGCAAGCTTTCAGCAATTGCTTTGTAATTTTGAAGTTTATTGCTTTGTAAAGCTTTTTGCAGAGAATCCAAAGTGGACAACTGACGTGCTTTTAAGGCTTCTTCCTCAGTTGGAATAGGAAGTTGCTCAATCTTATGCTTAATCGTCTTCTCTACATTATATAAATGTTCTTTCTCGGGATAAGTAACAAAGGTTACGGCCATCCCTTTCTTTCCAGCACGGCCTGTACGTCCAATACGGTGAACATAACTTTCAGGGTCTTGCGGCATATCGAAATTGTACACATGTGAGATATCACTAATGTCAATTCCACGTGCTGCAACATCTGTCGCGACAAGAATATTAACCCGCTTAGCCTTAAAGTCATTCATGACTTGGTCACGTTTATTTTGCGTGAGATCTCCATGTAATCCTTTGGCTGGATACCCTTTCTTACGAAGAGCTGCCGTTAATTCATCTACACGGCGTTTCGTACGCCCAAAAACAATCGCCCGTTCTGGGGTTTGTATGTCAATAAGCCGCGTAAATACGTCAAACTTTTCGCGTTCTCTCATGAACAAAAAGCGCTGATTAATGCGATCCACCGTTAACGTTTTAGCCTTAATCTTAATTTCAATTGGTTCTTTCATGAACCGATCGGCTAATCGACGAATCTCAGGTGGCATCGTTGCTGAAAAAAGGAGTGTTTGTCGTTCGTTTGGAACACTTTCGAGAATCGATTGAATATCGTCAATGAAACCCATATTAAGCATTTCGTCGGCTTCATCTAAAACAACGGTTTGTACATGATCTAAACGTATGGTTTTCCGACGAATATGATCAAGCAAACGACCAGGCGTCGATGAGATGATGTGAGGACGGCGCTTCAAGCCGCGAATTTGCTTCCCAATATCTTCTCCACCATAAACAGCAAGTGTGCGAATGCCTTTAAATCGCCCTAAATTTTGGAGCTCTTCTGCAACTTGGACAGCAAGCTCACGTGTAGGTGCGATGATTAATCCTTGAACATCACCGGATTGAGTATCCGCTTTTTCAATCAAAGGAATACCAAATGCTGCTGTTTTACCGGTTCCAGTCTGAGCCTGACCGATCACATCTTTACCTTGAATAGCTGGACCAATTGCTTGTTCTTGAATTGGTGTCGGGCTCGTAAATCCCATTTCTTGTATTGCCTTCAATAAATCTTGACTTAGTCCTAATGTCTCAAAATCCATCTTTCGTTTTGATAACTCCTTTTGTCACCTCTAAGAAGAGTGTGAGAACAGATTTCCTTTTATCAACGACGAAGGCATTTTCCGGAGAGCGGAAAATGCCCACGCGCTTTCTTCACTATGATTAACGATAACAAAAGCTCAAGAAAAAAGCAATTGATTTCACTTAAATGTATCAATTCTTCGTAGAGGCATTATTTTACTGGCATTTATAGAATCCCCGCTTACCCCTTCTCTATGCTTAAAATATTTTAGGATCCCCCTCCTGTTTTCCATCAAATTTTTTTATTATAAAATCCAAAATCTGAATCTTGTCTACTTTCGGAAATAACCTTATAATTTAAAAATGGACTTAAATGATAGTTCCCTAAAAAGTGAGGTTAAAAAATGGTAATGAATGAATCCTCTAGTATGATCCTCTTTGGAGCGACGGGTGACCTAGCACAGCGGAAGCTCTATCCCGCCCTTCATCGGCTGTATAAAAAAAGAAAGAAACCTTTTGCCATGATAGGGGTTGCTAGGAGACCCTATAATCATGAAACGTTTCGTGAGATGATCAAAAATTCTGTTGAAGCACAAGGTGAAACATGTGATCAAAGCTTTCTAGATACTTGCTTTTATTTTTCATTGGATGTACAAGACACAGAGAATTATAGGGGTTTAAAAGAATTGGCTGAAAAAGTGGATCTGGATTTTGGATTGTATGGAAATCGAATCTTCTATCTAGCTTTAGCTCCAGAATTCTTCGGTATTGTAACAAATAAATTGAAAGAATCTGGATTGACTAAAGGAAATGGCTGGAAAAGGTTAGTCATTGAAAAACCGTTTGGCCGTGACCTTGAGAGTGCTGAAATTCTTAATAAAGAAATCCGTTCCTCTTTTGAAGAAGATGAGATTTATCGCATTGACCATTATTTAGGTAAAGATATGATTCAAAACATCCAAGTCATTCGTTTTGCCAATCCTATCTTTGAGTCGATTTGGAATAATCATCACATTGCAAATGTCCAGATTACGTCAAGCGAAACACTCGGTGTTGAGGAGCGCGCCAGTTACTATGATCGAACAGGCGCCCTTATGGACATGGTACAAAACCACATGCTCCAAATGGTGGCTTTGACAGCCATGGAACCTCCAAGCCGAATGGTAACGGAGGATATTCGTGACGAGAAAGTAAAGGTACTGCGCTCTATCCGACCGGTCGATGTCTCAAACGTTGGAGATCTAATTGTAAGAGGTCAATATGGCAGTGGTACTTTACCGAATGGTTTGCCTGCCATAGCTTACAGAGAGGAAGAAAACATCTCAAGAGACTCCGAAACGGATACTTATGTGGCCGCCAAATTATTTATCGATAATTTTCGTTGGGCGGGCGTCCCTTTTTACATTCGAACAGGAAAACGGCTCAAAACGAAATCAACAGAAATTATCATTCAATTTAAAGAGGCACCCGCTAATCCCTACTTTAAAACCTTTACGAACATGAAACCTAATCTGCTTGTCATTCATGTCCAGCCTTATGAAGGAATCACACTAAAATTAAACGCAAAGAATTTTGCCCATCCTATGGATACACTGCCCATTAAAATGGAATTTGCTCATACAGATGAATTCAATACAACGAGTGAAGCCTATGAGCGTTTAATATCGGATTGCATGCGCGGTGACTCTACTAATTTTACTCGTTGGGATGAAGTCGCCTTATCCTGGCATTATGTCGATGGGATTAAAGAAGCCTTAAAGAAAAAGAATCCACCACTCGCCTTTTATGAATCCGGAACAATGGGACCAATAGCAGCCGACGATCTGCTAGCCAAAGACGGAACCATTTGGTGGCCACTATCTCAATAAATTGGAAAAAACGGGGACAGACCTCAACCTTCAGTGAATCATCGTGCAGAGGTCTGTCCCCAACAAACCCTTCAGTGAATCATCGTGTAGAGGTCTGTCCCCCACAAACCCTTCAGTGACTCATCAAGTTGAGGTCTGTCCCCTACAAACCCTTCAGTGACTCATCAAGTTGAGGTCTGTCCCCCACTGCTTGGTTATTTGTGTTTTTGTTTTAGTTTGTTGAGGGTTCCGTGCTGCTCTTTTCTTTTGAAGGTGTTGGATGGATTCCCCACAGTGAGACGAAGACGGCGAGGAGTGCGGTTCCTGCTGCTACTAAAAACATGAAAAAAACAGAACCTTTCATTAAGGCAGCAAAAAGCGGCGGTCCTAACCCTACACCCACATAACGCATGCTGCTGTATAGACTCGTAATCGTCCCTCTATTTTCCTTATCAATTCCTTCTGTAAGAAAAGCATCCAGACATGGTAGCGTAATGCCAATGCCTACACTCCCAAGAAATAAATAGAACAAAAACAAACGGATAGGCGGATTAAAGCAAAGCAGACACATGGCGATTAACAATAAAAACATGCCTAAAAAAGTCAGCCATTTCATTAGGATCTTATTTTGACCAATCTTCCCACCCGTCCATAGAGAAGCAACCGACAGGGCAAATAATGGGATGGCAATGATAAACCCTTTTCGGACACCGTCAATATGATAGTGTTTTTCTAATGTCTTGGATAAGTAAAACAACGTTCCGAACAAAACAAACATAATCACGCCACCGATTATAAATACAGAAATTAGCCATTTGCCATTATTCTTAAATATCTTCCCTATTCCTTTGATAAAGGTTCGAAATGGAGGCGGAGATGTCTGATTTTTTGGTGCTTTCACCGCACCGCCTACCAGAACAATACTTATCAAGCATAGAAGAGGAATAGCCAGAAAAGGACTGTGCCAACTAATCAAGGCAAACAAAGAGCCCAAGATAGGACTAAGAACTTTACCGGCTGTATTAGAGGTCTCTAGAACCCCTAAAGCACTGCTCACTTGCTTTTCATTTTTAAAAATATCCCCAACAAGCGGGATCACAACAGGAAAGGCGCCGGAGCCTCCCATACCTTGGAGCAGGCGTCCCAAAAGAATTAACCAATATGAAATATCTTTAAAAAAGAGTGGAGATAAGCCGGCCACTAATCCGCCAATTGCGGTTAAGATAAGACTTGGTATAATGACCTTTTTCCTCCCAATCACGTCCGACAAATAACCGGCAATCGGGATACAGATGATCGATATAACAGAGTAACTCGTAATGATTAAACTTGATTGGAAGGCGGAAATATCCAATTCCTTTTCTAGAGTCGGCAAAACAGGAATAAGCATCGAATTCCCAAGTGTCATGATAAGAGGAATTGAGGCAATTGAAATCAATTCAAACGTCTTCTTCTCTTCCATCATGGAATATACCCTCCAACATTTTTAATGATCAAAGAAACATTCGTTAAGTAAAAAAACCTCATAAGAAAACAACCATAGTTTCTTTTAAAGATGGGCATATTATTCAAATGAGCTTATAAAAAAGATTTAATCAAGTCAGGTGGACATCGACTTGAAAATCTTAATGAAAGGCGACTTAGTTATTCCCGAAAAAGAAAGGATGAAGCAAATGTGTCCAGCAAACGGTAAAGTAAAGTCCCTCCAAAAGACGCAAAGCTATTTGCAAGCGGCTCTTCAATCCGTGACACAGGCACAAGCCATGGAGAATAGTCAAGCCGTATTCCAAGTTGAAAAAAATATACAGATGGCCTCCCAAACGTTATCACAAAGCCTAACTAGCGCCATTAATGAACAAGAAAAATCATTGATTGAAAATGCCCAACAGCAGCTTCAACAGGCTGAACAAACCCTTCAACAAGCGATGAGTTCAACCAACCAGAAGCAATCCACTTAAGAAATCGTGTTTGAATCTTTTAGAAATTAAAAAGGCGGTAAATCTCATAGGATTTGCCGCAACAATTGTTTTTATGAAATTTTATAACTCAAGCTACCAATTTCTTGTTGGAATAAGGCCTGAAGCTTTTGAGTAATCTCACCTGGAACACCGGAACCAATCAAGTGGTCTTCTACTTTTATAACAGGCATGATCTCTTGAATCGTACTTGTGATAAAAGCTTCATCTGCTTGAAGCAGATTATCCTTAGTAAAATGTTTCTCCACTACAGTGAAGCCTAAGGAAACAGCATTTCTGATTACCCATAAACGAGTGATCCCATTTAATATAAGGTTATTGGCAGGATGCGTGAACAACGTCTTGCCCTTTACGATAAAAATATTCGACGAACTTCCTTCTGTCACCGTATCACCGCGATGCAGAACCGCTTCTTGACACCCTTTTTCGACGGCTTCTTGTTTCGCTAAGCTATTAGGCAATAAATTCAAGCTTTTAATGGAACAACGAAGCCAACGAATATCTTCAGTTAAGCAAACCTTGACTCCTTCTTGAATTTCTTTTATAGGTCTTTCCAATGATTTAGTATAGGCCACAAGGACAGGCTCTGCATTCTTTGGGAAGGCATGGGTACGTTCAGACGTCCCTCTTGTAATTTGCATGTAGATCATTCCGTTCTCAAGCTGGTTCAGCCGGCAAAGCTCAAGAAGCTGATGCTCCAATTCTGGAATCGGTGTCTTAAATGGGATTCGAATAGCGGAAAGACTTCGCTCCAATCGCCTCATATGAGCGTCCATTTCAAACAATTTGCCATCGTACACTCTTATAACTTCATAAACACCATCCCCGAATTGATAACCGCGATCTTCAACATCGACGACAGCATCCTCACGTTTTAAAAATTGATCATTTTTTAAAATCAACAAATTGATCAGTCCCCTTTCCAACTGAACCTAGCATAACAAAACCAAAGCATTTTGAGAAGTTAGAAAATTACATAACTAACTCTTCATTTATCTTCAGAACAAAATCGCTAACGCCGCGACTCCCTTCTTCCCAAGTATAGATTTAACCTATGAGTTTTTCTCGGGCACTGTTTTTATGTTTAAACACTTAACAAAAATGGGTGGTTGTCTAACCAATGTGGAAAATCGTCCCGTTTTAACATAAGAAGCGTAACTAGGCTACGTTACTGGTCAACTTCCTGGGTAAAACGGGCCGTTCCGAGTTAAATAGAGAATGCTCGTTACGCCTAACGACTCAAATGGGCAATTGAGAGAGGAATAGCGTAGCCTCGTTACGCTCTACCGAAATAGGCGTAACGGCATTCTCTTATTTCCGCATTTCAGCCCAGTTTAGCGGACGATAGCGTAGCCTCGTTACGCTCAACTGAAATAGGCGTAACGTCAGTCCTTTATTTCGGCATTCCGGCCGGATTCGCGGCGGATAGCGAATCCTCGTTACGCTCAATCGAAATAGGCGTAACGGCATTCTCTTATTTCCGCATTTCAGCCCAGTTTAGCGGACGATAGCGTAGCCTCGTTACGCTCAATCGAAATAGGCGTAACGGCATTCTCTTATTTCGGCATTTCAGCCCCGTTTAGCGGAGGATAGCGTAGCCTCGTTACGCTCATCTGATTTAGGCGTAACGACATTCCGTTATTTCGGCATTCCAGCCGGATTCGCGGCGGATAGCGTAGCCTCGTTACGCTCATCTGATTTAGGCGTAACGTCAGTCCTTTATTTCCGCATTTCAGCCCAGTTTAGCGGACGATAGCGTATTCTCGTTACGCTCATCTGATTTAGGCGTAACGTCAGTCCTTTATTTCCGCATTTCAGCCCAGTTTAGCGGACGATAGCGTATTCTCGTTACGCTCATCTGATTTAGGCGTAACGTCAGTCCTTTATTTCCGCATTCCTGCCCATTTCGCGGAGGATAGTGTATTCTCGTTACGCTCAACTGAAATAGGCGTAACGTCAGTCCTTTATTTCGGCATTCCAGCCCCGTTTAGCGGCGGATAGCGAATCCTCGTTACGCTCAACTGAAATAGGCGTAACGCCATTTCCTTATTTCGGCATTCCGTCCCATTTCGCGGCGGATAGCGTATCCTCGTTACGCTCAAACAAATTAGGCGTGACGTCAATCCTTTATTTCGGCATTCCAGCCCCGTTTAGCGGCGGATAGCGTATTCTGGTTACGCCTAATCGTTTTTACGTGTAACGACGATTGCCGTGCCCGCGCAAAGCGAGGTTATTTTCGCACAAAAAACGACGTTTCAATGTCGGTGTATCCACAAGTCGAGAATTTTATAATTTCCTAAACAATAAAAAAAGAGAGCGGAATGCTCCCTTTTCTAAAAGGTTTGATTAAAATCCATAAATGGTCATTCCCCCGTCAACAAACAAAGTTTGACCCGTTATATAATTGGCGCCTTCACCTGCTAAAAAGACAACTGGACCAACCAGGTCTTCGAGCTCACCAACTCGCTTGATTGGGGTACGGCTTAAAATATCATTCAAATAAGCTTCATCGGCAAGCAATTTTTCGGTTAAAGGGGTTCTAAAATACCATGGACCAACCGAATTGATGTTAATACCATATTGGGCCCATTCAATGGCGAGATTTTTCGTCATTTGAATCATGGCCGCTTTCGTAGACGCATAAACGACTCCTGTTCTTAAGGCAACGCCGCCGCCAACTGAGGAAATATTGATGATCTTGCCTTTTTGTTGGTCTTTCATGACTTTTGCAGTCTCTTGAGCCATCATAAAGGCACCGTGAAGATTCGTCTCCATGATGGTGTGCCATTCCTCATCCGTCACTTCAAGCGCCTTCGAACGGATATTCATCCCTGCATTATTGACTAAAATATCAATCTTTCCAAATGCCTCTCGGGCACGGCTCACCGCTTGCTGAACCTGTTCCCGTTTTGTAATATCCGTTGGAATGGCAAGTGCTTGTCTTCCCGTTTTTTTAACTAAGTTGACGGTGGCCTCTAGGTCCTCCGCTGTACGCGCTAAACAAACCACATCACAACCCGCTTCAGCAAGGCCAATTGCTAAAGCCTGTCCGATGCCTCTTCCAGCACCAGTAACGATGGCTGTTTGATCGTCTAATCGAAAAGTTGGTAACATGATATTCCCCCTCATTTCTTGTCCAATTTCTAAAGATTATGGCTGTGACGGTGATTGATCAAAATGCGTTAAAATGCGTGAGGCAATAAGCTTGTACCCTTTTGGATTCGGATGAAAATGATCTTTATATAAAAGTTCAGATGTCTTTCCATGAAACAAATCAAAGGTCGGTATAAAAACGGTATTGGGATAAAGACTTAAGATGGTTTCTCCGGCTTGGTTCCATTTATTTAGCACCGACTCAAACGGCTGATTAAGATCGGTTAAATAATCCTCAAAAGGGTTATACAAACCCATATAATAAATCGTGGCGGTAGGATTGAGCGCTCGAACCTTTGTAAGAATCGTATTTAAGTTTTGTGTGTACTGTTTTTGAGCTTTATCGAATTCTTTAAAATCAAGATTCAAAAAGTGATCCTTTAACACGTTCACTAGGTCATTTCCGCCAATTGTCAAAAAGATCACATTAGACTTTGAAATCGCATCCTGAACTTGTTTCTTCTTTAAAACTTTTAATAAGTCCTTCGTTGTGTCTCCCGTAACCCCCTCATCAATCAGGGAAGCGGAAGAAAAGGCAGACTCTTTCCTTAAATCGCCAACAACAATACCTGCATAGCCTTGTTCATTTGGATCTCCTACACCCTTTGTAAGAGAATCCCCAAGTCCAACTGCTTTAATGGTCATTTGTTTCGTTGAAAGCTGGCTTTTAAAAGTGGAAAGCGGCGTTTCCGTAGTGGGAACTCCACCGTAAAAGCGATGAGAAATCCACCACCCTACACTAATTCCCAGTATGATGATCAAAATGATAAGGGCTGAAATTAACTTTTTTAAATGAGTCACCCCCTATATAAAGTCTTGCTCAACCCCATGAAGGTGAATGAAGGTTAAATTTAGTGAGAATCGGATCAAAGCCTTCCTTTTTCAAGATTGTGTATTGTCGTTTTCCCATTAAATCAAAATGAGGATATGGCCCCCTCCGATCAACCCATTTCGCCTCTAGACCGTATTGCTTTCCCCATTCAATCAGCTTATTTAAATCGGCACATCCTACTTTAGTCACACAATAACTATCAGGAAATCGCGGATCATACCAATAATGAGTGATAAAGGCAATTTGACCTCTTTGCACCTGCTGTTTCCATCGTTCTAATTCGTCTCTTTTAATACCAAAAGCCATCCGATCCCTCTTCTTTTGCATCCCTAATTAAAAACATCATGTTTATTTTATCACATCATGATTATCAAGGAGAATGATGGTAGTTCTAAATATCCGTACAAAAATGTTACAAAACTGAAAAAAACAACAGCTTAGTGAGCTGTTGTTTTAAGATTTGTCCGCGAGTCGTTCTTCGAGACGGGATTCAATTTTATCTAAAGCTGATGAATCTTTCATAATTTCTGATTTATTTTGCGAAATCAATTCTTTTATTGATAAACGTTTTCTCAAAACAGGCTCCTCCTTTCACAGCTAGCGTAGAAAACAACCATCTTTATTATTCCCCAAATTTTCAGTCTTTAAACTTGTTGAGCCCTACTATTTTAAAAGGCGGATTTCTTTAGTTCCCTTTCCATTCACGGGCAAGCAACCGATAAATGTCCATATCTGTATAGCGACCGTTCCAAAATTCCCAATCTTTAAGCTGCCCTTCTTTAATAAACCCCATTTTCTCCGCGACTTTTTTTGCCTTGATATTCTCTGGGGAAATCATCGCTGTAATTCGATTAAACTGAAGCTCCTGAAAGGCGTAATGAGCTAAACCAAATAAGGCTTCTTTACCGATCCCTGCCCCCCAATTTTTCTTCAAGAGCTCCCCGCCGATTTCACCCCGTCTCGCTTCGGTGGAAATTTTGTGAAAGCCGCCTGTCCCTAGAAACTCACCCGTTTCTCTTGACTCCACGGCCCATCGGATAAAGGAACTCCCAGGCTGATAGGTCGAAAAGAGAGAAATAAATTGAAAGGCTTCATTGATCGTGACCATGGTTCGGCCACCGTCGAAAATCATACAATCTGGGTCCGAAAAGAGTTGATACACCTTATAAACATCATTCGGCTGAAGCTGTCTGAAGAGGAGTCGGTCAGTCGTAAAAGTAGGAAATGCTTGATCCATCTTATCACCCTCTCTAAAACACTGTATTTTAAAACGATTGAAATGGGACTAAACGATTGCCCATTTATACGTCAGAATAGGAGGTGCTTGAATACAAAAAACGAAAAAATGTCTAGATAAGCTCATGAAAAATATGATTTTAGGCGCTAATCCCCTTCACCCGGTCATATATTTAGAGAGACAAGCATTTTTTTTAGCAAAGGTGTGACTAATTTGAAGGATATGGTGGTTGAGCTCTTAAATCTTGTTTCACAATTTGGCTATATCGGAATCGCATTAGCTCTTATGATTGAAGTCATCCCAAGCGAATTGGTCCTTGCCTATGGCGGTTACCTTGTTTCAAGCGGAGATTTTAATTTCTACGGAATCGTCTTAGCGGGTTTGATCGGAGGCGTGATTGCACAACTATTCTTATATTGGATTGGTTATTATGGAGGTCGGCCGTTCTTAGATAAGTTCGGAAAGTATTTACTTCTCAGCAAACACCATCTTGAACTCTCGGAACGTTGGTTTGAAAAGTACGGCACAGGGGTTATCTTTTTTGCCCGTTTTATTCCCCTTGTCCGCCATGCCATTTCTGTCCCCGCGGGCATTTCCAAAATGAGTCTTTCTCGATTTTTAACGTTTACAACATTAGCCATTCTTCCATGGTCGTTTATATTTATTTATCTGGGAGAAAAATTAGGACGGAATTGGGAGAACATCCAAACCGTCGCAGCACCATATGTGGATCTTTCTATTGTTGTCATAGTTGCAGTTGCTTGTGTCTTTTTAATTTGGAAATATCTCCGTCGTTTCAAGCCATAATAAAGTGAACTGCTCGCCTATGCAAAACTTCTCATACTCTCTATAAACTATGTTAAAATACAGAAAAGGAGGCTTATTCAATGTCTGAACTAGCTAAACAATATCTTAAAGAAAACAGAGATGCGCAATTAGATGAACTCAAATCCTTTTTATCCTTACAAAGCATCAGCTCCGATTCCACACATCGTGATGAGATGAACCATACCGCTCAATGGACGGCTGATGCCTTAACAGCTGCTGGACTTGAGCATGTTGCTATTATGGAAACAGAAGGCTTACCTGTCGTTTACGGGGAATGGCTTCATGACCCTGAAAAACCAACCGTTTTAATCTATGGCCATTATGATGTTCAACCTGTTGACCCGCTTCACTTATGGGAAACCCCTCCCTTTGAACCTACCATACGTGACGGAAAAATCTATGCACGCGGAGCAAGTGACGATAAGGGACAAGTATTCATGCATATAAAAGTGCTTGAGGCTTATCTAAAGTCAGAAAAAGCACTGCCTGTTAACGTCAAAGTTATCTTTGAAGGGGAAGAAGAAATCGGCAGTCCAAGTCTCGATGCTTTTGTTGAGGCGAACAAAGAATTGCTTAAGTCCGATGTGCTGCTTGTATCCGATACACCGATGCTTGATAAAGGAAAACCAGCCGTTGTTTATGGATTAAGAGGTCTTTGCGGGATGCAAATTGATTTGAAGGGACCAAACAGTGACCTTCACTCAGGTCTGTATGGCGGTGCGGTTCAAAATACTTTACATGCTCTGGTTGAATTATTGGCAACCTTACATAATGAAAAAGGTGAAATTACGGTTGAGGGCTTCTACGACAAGGTTCGTCGTTTGACGAAGGAAGAAATCGAGACATTCGCTTCCCTTTCGGATGATGAAGCGCTTAAAGCTCAACTTGGGGTAACTGACCTATTTGGCGAAGAAGGCTTTTCCACAACAGCTCGTCTGTGGGCACGTCCAACACTAGAAATCAACGGGGTTTACGGAGGATTCCAGGGAGAAGGCGTTAAAACCGTTATTCCTAACGAGGCCCATGCCAAAATCAGCTGTCGCCTAGTACCCGACCAAGACCCTGCTGAGATTGCTTCACAAATAAAAGCTCATCTTAACAAGCATTTACCAAAAGGTGTGACGTTGGATATTCAGATGTTCGATCAAGCTCGTCCATTTTTAACTCCATATGATCATCCTGCTATTCAGGCTGCCGGTGTGGCATTGGAGAAAGCCTATGGAAGTCCCGTCACTTATACACGAATGGGTGGATCCATTCCAGTTGTAGAGACGTTTAACACCGTGTTAAAGCTTCCTGCGGTCCTTATGGGATTTGGTCTAGGTACCGAAAATTTCCATGCACCTAATGAACACTTCCATTTAGAGAACTTTGAAAAAGGAATGGACGCTCTAGTCGACTATCTACACGAATTAAGTCACGTCCAATTTTAATAGAGTGAAAAGACCGTTTTAACTATTAAACACCTCTTTCCCTTGAACATACAAGAGAGAGAGGTGTTTTTTTGCAGCTTAATTTCATATAAATTTAGTCTAAATCGGGGACAACTCCGCATTTGTCCAATCCATAAATGTCCTGAATGCATACAGTGTATTAAGACCGTATATCCTATTTCCCAAAATAAGATATGCGGATTTCCTAAAAACAATTTTTCCTAATTCGAAAAGGAGTGAGACATATGTTTTTTGGACCTGGACCTGGTTTTGGTTGGGGTCGACCTGGCTTTGGTTGGGGTGGCCCAGTAGGTTTCGGTGCGTTCCCAGGTGCTTTTGCAGGCGGATTTTTAGGTGGATTTGCAGGTGCTGCTCTAGGGGCTCCGTTCTTCTGGTAAGTTTTCCAACAATATAGACCACTGACTGACTTTGCTCTTAAAAACTTCTAACAAAATCGCACCCCAAATATCATTTTGGAGTGCGATTTTTTTCTAAACTCGTCCAAATTTTAAAGACTCTACAGGAGGTGAATTTTAGCTAAGCAACGCCCTGAATTTATGATTCTTTTCTCCTGACGTTTTTCAAAATAAGGCGGCTATGGGGGATACTTGGGATGTTCACCATACTATAGCTGAGGTCCTGATCGGGAGCAATATCGAAATCCATATAGCTTACAAGATGATCTAAACTTATTTTCATGATGTCAATCGTCACCCACTCACCTGCACAACGATGCCCTGATACATAGTCCCCCCCACCCTGAGGAATAAAACTAAATAGATCGTCTTGCCAATTAAAAAAACGCTCCGGTTTAAACGCATCCGGCTCATCCCAAATGTTAGGGTCATGATTCGTTCCGTATAGATCTAATAGTGTTAACGTGCCTTTTTTAAAAGGATAATTTTTCCACACGAAATCAACCTTTACAAGCGCGCCGACCATTGGAAAAAACGGATAATATCGACGAACCTCTTGGATAAACCTATTGGCATCCGCTTCATCTCCCATTTCCAGTTTCGTTTTTTCATCAGGATAATGGTGAATAGCCAATAAGGTGAAATTGATAAAGATCGAAATGGCCACTATCGGTCTTAAAATATTTAAAAGTTCGACGGCCGCTACCTTGGGTTCGAGCAACTTCCCCTCTAAATCTTGGTGCCAGACAAATTGATAAAGGGCTGTATCACTAGGAGCGTGAAGCTTTTTCTCCCGCACCTGCGAAATAATAGCAACTAACCAGCCTTCAAGACGATTTCTCGCTTTTCTTCCTTTCCAATGTTTAGGTCCGATTACTGCAGGTGACTCAAACATAGCGGCTAAATCGTTCGTTAATTCGTTAATTTCGGACTCCGATATGGGTACGCCTACCCAACGAGAGGCGGTTCTGCCTAAAAGTTCTTGAACCTCTGTGTAAAAAGTAACCTGTTCCATTCGTTCCCACTTTTGAACAGCCTTCCCCCACTCTTCACGGGCAATTTCGGATAACTTTCTTCTTGAGGAAGGCGACATAATCGACATAAACAGTTCTTTTCGATGGGTATGGCGGTTGCCATCCAATGTTTGAACTCCATTTTTCCCAAACAATGTCTGGATGACACGATTAGGAGCGGCTCCGTGCCGTTCAAATTTCTCAGAATCATAAAAAAGGCGGGCGGCTTCCGTTCCATTCATACAGATCACGTCTTTTCCAAATAAACGCGTGGAAAAGACATCTGAATTGAAACTCTTTCTTCTATTTAACGCAAACAAATATCCTTCTCTTAACAGATCGAACGTGTGGTCAAATCCTTCCTCATGCGGAAGTGAGTCCGTCATGCCATCAACTCCAATTTCAGCTAGATGCTCGTATTATGTGTCGAAGGTTTCCTGCTTTATACCCTTTTACATGAGGTTAAATTCAGTGAACATCACATGCGCCCTCCATGAATTCTGTTGCTTTCCGGCCCTTAATCCCATCAGAAAATGTCTGATAAATAGAAAAAGCAGCACGAATAGTGCCGCTATTCCTTCATTTCATTAATTAATTACATCATCGATTATCCCGTATCCTTTCGCCTCTTCAGGGCTCATAAAGAAATCTCGATCGGTATCCTTTGCTACTTTCTCCAAAGTCTGCCCTGTCCGCTCCGAAATAATTTGATTCAAACGTTCACGAAGTTTAATAATTCGTTTTGCTGATAATTCAATATCTGTTGCTTGGCCGCGTGCTCCGCCTAAAGGCTGGTGAATCATGATTTCACTGTTCGGTAAGGCAAACCGCTTCCCTTTCGTTCCAGCAAGCAAAAGTATCGCACCAAAAGACGCCGCCATTCCTGTACAGATCGTTCTTATATCCGGTTTAATATAGTGCATGGTGTCATAGATAGCAAAACCCGCAGTTGTTGACCCACCAGGACTATTAATATAAAGCGAAATATCCTTTTCCTGATCCTCAGCAGCTAGGAAAAGCAACTGAGCAACAACACTGTTCGCCACTTGATCGTTGATTTCTTCCCCAATTAGAATAATCCGATCCTTTAACAGCCTTGAAAAGATATCGTAAGAACGTTCTCCGCGACTCGATTGTTCAATGACATACGGTATCATTGTCATTTGTGATGACCTCCTCGTTTAAGCTTGCCTAATAAAAAATCTAATTACGCAGCCATAGAGAGCGTGCAGAAAGACGTGCCGGTAAAACGAGACGGCATCGGTTTTATCAAAGTCTGATTAATTGGCAGTGCTCTAATTAAAATGAAGGGATCGTGATGTTTGATCGCGTCATTAAGGAGCTGTTGAATCCGCTCCTGCTCCTCAATAGTCCAATAATGATCCCTAACTGAAGGCGTTCCTTCGCCTTGATCCCTCTGAAGACGTTGTTTAGCTCTAAAAAGTGTTGATTTTACAGCGGTCTCCGTCGTGCTTAAGAGCTCAGCAATTTCAGAGGCATGAAATTGGAACCCTTCTTTTAAGGCATACATAATGGCCTGATTGGGTGTTAAGGATTGAATAAGCGTCTGGACAGTATCTATACGGTCATCGATTTGCGTTGTCACATCTATTGGCTTCTCTGGAATCCCATCTAATGACTCCTTACAACGTTTTCGCACCCGGTCAATCCATTCATTCTTCGCGATTCTGTTTAAAAGAGCACAAGGTAAGGCTTCCTGATTCTTATAAGCATGCCAGGCTTTGATCAAGGATTCTTGAACAAGATCTTCTCCATCCCAATTATTTTGGGAAAGAAATTGACAATATCGACGAAACTTAGGGTAAATCTCTTTAAGCTCCTCTTCAGAAAACGCCCCTTGAGGAAGAAGCATTTCGTCTGAAGCATCGTTAAGCTCGTTAGACACAGCACTCACTCCTTCTACACGTCTCTAATTTATAAACGAACAAAGGCCGTTAAAAGATACGGGCCAGTGAAAAATCATCTATCAGAAACTTCTCATTGGACAAAATCGAAGCACGACTCACTATCTCATCCTGCCTTTTCCAATTAGTAAATGGCTTTATCTTAAAAAATGTCACTTTTTCCTTTTCATTATTATGACGCCACTCCATTAAAAAAAGCTAATTAGGTCCTTTTCTTACCCAATTAGCTTTACTATAGATCAAAAATTAATAGGTGACACGCGTTAAATCAGAAAGCTTCTAAAAATTAGCTGTTGTTTTCTGGATTAGCAGCCGTCGGATCGACAATAACCGTTTTGTAGATAACTTTTTTACTGTCAACATCGATCAGCGACAGGTTATTGGAATTATCAATGGTATAATTGTAAAGGACAACAGACTGTGTCTTTTTGCCGTCCGGAAATACCCCTTCAACAGCCCCTTTCTTGAAATCCAATTGGTGAGCTTTAGTCGGTTGAATCGAAAAGGTCACTTTCTCCCCATTTTGAGTCATTGTTTTCGCTTTATAGTCCACCTTGGTATTGCTCTTCTTACCTTCCACATCCAATGTCGCCTTAATCACAGCATCCATTCGTTTCAACATCACAAAAGGATCTTCATTAGGATCAGAGGGATCTCTTTGATCACCAGATTTTGAACTTGTATCGGTGCTAGAAGACGTTGAATCCTGTTTGTCAGAACTTTGGGTGGAAGCTGATTGATTAGATTTAGAAGAAGATGATTGCCCAGACTTTCCGCAAGCGGATAAACTTACACCTAAACACACAATCAGACTTAGAAGAAATAATGTTTTGATTTTCATGTAGGAACCTCTATTTCTTATCGGATTTTCGAATCAAACGGAAACCCTTGGAATCTGTTCGATTTTACACTAGGACTAGTTTAACATAACTTAGGCAACAGCGGGAATGACCTTGTGAAAATTTCGACAAAATTCTCCCTTAACCTTTGCTCATTCAATATGGGGCAAATCCTTCTTGACTTATAAAAACATGATCTTGGCCAAAACGCTCTTCAAAATCGGCTTGCAGACGGCTTAAAGCACTTGGTGAGTACCATGTCTCCCGTTCTTCCGCTTTGAATAAAGCTGGTATATTCAACGCATTTGTCCGTTTTCCGCCTGCGCCATCCCCTTGAAAAAAATCATCCAAACAAATGCGCTTAGTCACTTCTTGGAGAACTGCGGGAAAGTCAGTGGTTGAGGGTAAAAGAGGAGCCACAGCGGCTTGATTAGGGATCCCCTCATCGCTTAAAGTTTTTAATGCCTTTAAACGTGCAGGAATAGGCGGGCTTGCCGGCGCAAAACGTTTGCGTACTTCGTCTTGATCGGTCTCAATCGTGATACTTATCATTACCCGGTCCTTTAACGCTTTAAAAAGGGCAATATCCCTTATAACAAGTGGGGATCGGGTTTGAACGAATAAAAAATCCGGCTTGCAGTCTGGCTCAGTCAACACCTCTAATAGTTTGTGGGTAATCCCTAATTTATGCTCTAATGGCTGATAAGGATCCGTACTCGAGGACATAAAAATAGTAACAGGTCCCTTCTTCTTCTCACGCTTGATTTCTTTTGAAAGAACCTCTTTCGCATTTGTTTTCGCCTCCACCCACGTTCCCCATTCCCCTTCATGAAACAAACTCACTGGGAGTCTTCGAACATAGCAATAGGAACAACCGTAAACACAGCCTTTATAAGGATTCAGTGAATGACTGTAGCCATTTAAATAACCTCGTGTTCGTGTTAATACACTTTTAACTTCCTTTTCTGAAAACGTCGGCACCATAGCCAACTCCTTTATTTGATCGTTCAACCCCAACCAGACTTAGAGGGGTCAACGTTTTTTTCCATGTAGTATTCATGTCAGTAAGAACATTAGCGGCGCGCGTTTTAAGGCTGTAATGGACACTCAGTCCATTACAGCCCCTTTTCTCCCTCTTCAGTGTCCGTTAGAACCTTGGTGGAGTGCCGCCTTTCTTTATCCTCCATAATAGGATTAGCTTTATTTTATTAAAAGTTGACGAACCAATCGGTTAAATTTCATGTTATCTGAAGTGTTGAATAACCGTTGCATTTCCGGCTTCTGTCACATCAATCTCTGCATAGGCTCCATTTATAAAAGTGATTTGCGGCGGCACATGCCCGCAGTCAATATCATATACAATTGGGACGTTAAGCTCCTCAGATAGCTCTTTATAGATATCGATCACTTCATAGTTTTCAACTGGTTCATTGGCGTCGCTTCTTCCAAACAGAATCCCAGTACAATGATCAAACCAGCCGGCAAGCTTCATTTGAACAAGAGTTCTCTTGAGATCCGTTGTCGATAGCTCACAATTTTCTAGGTACCATACTATCGGATCGCCACTGATATACTCTTCCCTAAAAGCTTGTACATCACCAAAAGGAGTTCCAATTAAATGCCGAATAATATCCACACATCCACCTAGTAAACGGCCGGTTACATGGATGTTCGTCCCCTGTATAGTCTTCCACTCCGTTTTTTCCGTCAGATGATAGACACAAGGAGAGGGATTGTCATGATGCCATTCCTTTTGATAAAAAGGAGAAGATTGCTGGACAACGGAATCCCCTGCCTTTGTGCTGAGAACAGTCTCCCAAAGGGCTGTCGTTGTATCCGAAAATTCTCCTCTTAAATCAACTAAATTGACTCCATGAGCAGTCGCTATACCTGTTTTGAGAGTGATCGCAAGAAGAAGACCGCTTGTGTCCGAATACCCCATGATCCATTTAGTATCCATCGCCTTATAGTCCAACAAATCTAGAATTTCGATGAGCAGCTCACCGCCCCATGGTGGTAAAATAAGGTCAATTTTAGAATCCTGCAACATTTGGTTAAGTTCTTCTGCACGAACCTTTGCGATAGCTGATTTCGCTTTTTCCTGTGTCCATACAGTATCACCACAGATAGTCCGATACCCTTCCTGTTGCAAGCGATCACAAGCCTGTTTTACCAAATGATGTAACTCAGGCTCAATCCCAGATGACGGTGCTGTAACACCGATGGTTGCCCCTTTATGTAAAATAGGATAGATGATCATGCTACTCCTCCTCGCATTCTCTTTAAACTTACAATTGAATTTATTTTAACACTATTTGACTTAGATAGGGATTCATAATCGTTTTAAACCGCTCTTTTTTAAAATCCTTTTTCACTTTATAGCAATAAAAAACACCTGATGTCAGTTGACCATCAAGTGTTTTTGTAATTCGATTTAATTTTAAAAACGGAAAAATCCAATGGAACCCCTCACCCATCAGGATAATTAGAAAAAATTCTAGTCTATAAAAACAATTCTTTTACTTGTAGTCATTCCACCGATGTTGTCTAAGTGGTTTTATTAGTCGCGCCATTAAGTGTACTTAATCAGCCGGTGTTTTAACTTTGAAGTGCTCCCAATCCGGGTAAAGGTCTGTTCGACGGTCGCGCCAGGTTGTCACTGATCCGTGTTCGCGAACCTGATAGAGCAGTTCTAAGTCAAGGTCAGCTGTTACGATCATGTCTTGATTAATTTCGCCTTCAGCTAGAATTCCTTTTGGTGGGAATGGAACATCATTCGGTGTGATGATAGCAGCCTGCCCGAAGTTGCCTCTCATAAAGTCAACGGTCTGAAGCGATCCAACCGTTCCAGTTGTCACAACATAGACTTGATTTTCAATAGCTCTCGCATGACTTGAGTATCTCACGCGATGGAAACCGTGGCGATCATCTGTACAAGAAGGACAGAAAATAACATCTGCCCCTTTCGCTTTTGCCATGCGAACAATTTCAGGAAATTCAATGTCATAGCAAGTTAACATTGCGATGGTTCCTTTTTCTGTCTCGAATACTTGAAGAGCCTCTCCTGGACTCATGTTCCATTCATCGACTTCTGTCGGTGTCATGTGAAGCTTCGCCTGCTCTGCTATTCTTCCGTCTGGATAAAACAGGTGAGCAACATTATATAATTTTCCGTTTCTATTAATAACATGCGTTCCCGCAATAATGTGCATATTGGTTTGGGTCGCGAAAGTGGTAAACAATGAATGATATTGCTCTGTGAAATGGTGAAGCTGGTCAATGGTTAACGGCTCACCAAATTCATTTTGAATAGACATGAGTTGAGTGGTAAAAAATTCAGGGAATATGATAAAATCAGAAGAAAATTCTTCTGCAGTTTTAATATAGTGCTCGACTTGCCGTGCAAATTCATCAAATGAATCGATCGTATGCAAATGATATTGCACCGCTGAAACTCTTAGCTTCATTAACAAACCTTCTTTCTAATAGAAATCTCCAAAAAGCAACCATTTAACAGGCAATGAGACTATTATAACAAATTAACGAAAGCCTACTACCTGAATGACCTTTGTGAAATCACGTCTTTGAATTTCTTCGTGTGCTGGCTTGTCCGGAAGAAGCGTGTTGCAGCGCCTCACTTGCAGACATAAAGATGAAATTCAGGTACATAATTCACCAGATAAACTTCGCCCAATTTTTTCTAGTGTGCTGTCTTGTCTGGACTTTCAATTTTATCATTTTCATGCGAACAAGTGTTTTCTTTTGTCGAATTTTGGGTTATAATATGGGTAAAGGAGGTGAGTGTTATGAGTGAGGAATTACTTTTGGAGATCGTGAATGAGATCAAAGAAATGAAGAAGGAAATGGTCACCAAATCCGACTTGACTAATTTCGCGACAAAGGATGACTTAAAGAACTTTGCTACAAAAGAAGATCTTAAGCATTTTGCTACCAAGGATGACCTTAAGAACTTCGCTACTAAAGAAGATCTTAAGCATTTTGCTACCAAGGATGACCTTAAGAACTTCGCTACTAAAGAAGATCTTAAGAATTTTGCTACCAAGGATGACCTTAAGAATTTCCCTACTAAGGAGGATCTTAAGAATTTTGCTACAAAGGATGACCTTAAGAATTTCCCTACTAAGGAGGATCTTAAGAACTTTGCTACAAAAGAGGATGTTGCGGAAATTCCATTTATAAAAGCAGCTGTTCAGGATTTGGCTGTTAAAGTGGATGAACTGACTGGTAGAGTGAGTGTTATTGAAAAGGAAATGGTTCGAAAAGTGGATTTGGAATATATTCATCAGAAAATCGCCGAGCATGATCGAGAAATTTTCTATTTAAAAAGCCATTGATAAAGTCATAAAATAAACTGACTCATTTTTTACCAGCCTGGTTCGCACTGGGTTGGTTTTGTTTTTCACTTAACGTCATTTGAAATTCATTCTCACTATAAGAACTAATTGGACGTCCCATTTCCTCAATTCAAAGCGACTTGCATGACCCCCACTTTTTTTTCTACTAACGATAGATTCACAATATTCCGATTTTCCAACATGGCAAATCTCTTATGCTCTTAAGAAATAAAAAAAGACTATCCTCTTTTTTTCTTAGAGAATAACCTTTATTCAATCAAGCTGCAGCAAATAGCTTACTTTTTTATCAAACTAGCTCTTAGTGTTGTCACAGCGAATTCCAAATAAGCTTTAAGACAGGTTAACGTATAGACCCATCCCCCTTTATTATCTAATAGGTAAAGAATTTGATCCTCATGATTAACACTGAAGCCTTCCTCTTCAATGACAACGGATGTGCTGTGATCCTCTAGTTCAGTAAAGAAAATGCTTACTTTATTGCCTTCTCCATTCGTGCCCCAGTGAAAAACGATTTTCTTATTAGCCTCAAGCTCAGCAATTTTAATATCACCTTGAGCGTTGTATTCTTCATATCTCAAAGTAACGGTTTTTCCCTGCTCCCATCTTTCAGAGCAGGAAGAAAACCAGAAGCCGCCTATTTTCTCGGGGTCAACAAAAGCTTCGAAAATCTCCTTAGCCGGTTTTTCTATTTTAATTTTGGTTAAATTATTCATTACATTTCCTCGCATTCTTTTTTTAGGTATATTAAGAGTAACATACAAAATATCGGAGGTTAATCATGCCAAAAATCAAATTTTGTACTATACCAGTAGCTAATCAAGATCGCGCCTTAAAGTTCTATACAGACTGTTTGGGATGCGAGTGTTTAACAGATCAGCCTTTTGGCAATGGAACACGCTGGATCGAAGTGGGTTGGAAAAATCGCGAAACAACCTTTGTCCTCTTTACCCCTCCTGGAATGGAAAGCCAAATTGGCGGATTCGCCATGGCCTCAATCAGTACAGAGAATATCGATCATACATATAAGGAATGGGCTGCAAAAGGGGTTGAGTTTGTAGAACCGCCTAAGAAACAGCCTTGGGGAACTCAGGCCATCTTTAAGGATAGTGAAGGCAATACATTTGTCATGACGCAAGATTAAGTAACAACAGGCAGGATCCTCATAAAATAGGTTTCCTACCTGAATTTCTTAATAAGCCTTCGCCCAATAGACAAGATGCTCTGCTTTTTCTCCGCAATACACGCACGTATCCGATGGCTTTTGGAACTCTTTAAGAGGCATGCATCTGGATGTAGCTCCTGTTTCTTCTTTAATTTGCTCCTCACAATCCACTTTACCGCACCACATCGATTGAATAAACCCAGTCTCGTTTTCAAGCTTCTCTTTAAATTCTTTCATATTAGAGGCAGCAGATGTCTTTTTCTCAAGGTGCCCCTTTGCTTTGTTATATAAGTCCTGCTGGATACTTAGAAGCATGGACTGAATCTCTGATAACAGGATATCCGCCTTTACAATTTTCTTTTCACCCGTATCCCTTCTAACCAATACAACCTGGTTTTGTTCAAGATCACGCGGTCCTACTTCAAGCCGAATAGGCACACCCTTCATTTCATATTCATTGAATTTCCAACCGGGTGTTTTATCACTTGAATCTAGATGCACTCGGACTTCTGAAGATAGAGACTCCTTTAGATTATAAGCGGCATCAAGGACCCCTTCTTTATGTTGGGCAATGGGAACGATGACGACCTGAATAGGCGCTATTTTAGGTGGGACCACAAGGCCGCGATTATCGCCATGAACCATAATCATGGCGCCAATTATTCGTGTCGTAAAGCCCCAAGAAGTTTGCTTAACATATTGCCGGTTACCCACTCGATCGGTAAATTGAATGTCGAAGGCCTTCGCAAAGCCCTCTCCAAAATAATGGGAGGTGCCAGCCTGTAATGCTTTTCCGTCATGCATAAGGCTTTCAATCGTATAGGTTGATACAGCACCTGCAAACTTTTCTTTTTCTGTCTTTTTACCTTTTACTACTGGAAGGGCGAGATACTCCTCACAAATAGAGGCATAGACGTTCAACATTTTTATCGTTTCTTCAATCGCTTCTTCTTCAGTCTCATGACAGGTATGACCCTCCTGCCATAAAAACTCAAGTGTTCTTAGGAATGGGCGTGTCGTCTTCTCCCACCTCACCACATTTGACCATTGATTATAAAGCTTTGGCAAGTCGCGATAGGAATGAATTATAGTTTTATAGTGTTCACCAAATAAAACTTCTGAAGTCGGCCTCACACATAAACGTTCCGCAAGCTCTTCTTCACCGCCATGAGTGACCCACGCAACCTCTGGGGCGAAACCTTCAATATGATCCTTTTCTTTCTGAAGTAAACTTTCTGGAATGAATAATGGCATATACACATTTTCATGCCCGGTTTCTTTAATTCTTTTGTCTAGTTCCTGCTTTATATTTTCCCAAAGCCGATAGCCATACGGACGGAGAATCATGCTTCCTCTTACACTGGAGTAGTCAATCAATTCCGCTTTTGTCACGACATCCGTGTACCATTTTGCAAAATCGTCCTCCATCGACGTAATACGTTCCACAAATTCCTTCGCCATCTTAATCCTCCTTAAAAATAAAAAGCGATGCTAAAGACTAGGAACCATTGCTGGCGGTACCATCCTAGTTTAAAGCATCGCTTTACACTCTATTGTGATAACGGCACAAACCGCTGTATGATCATACAGGACTCTTAGGCAGGTTCATCTGAAGATACATTAGGAACTTGCACCACCCGTTCCCTCTCTGAAAAGCTCTTCAAATTACTGATCCTAATCAACGTCATTTTTATTGTTCTCATCATAGACGATTCTCAAACAAATGGCAATACCCAAACCTAATGGAATCGCTTAATTTCAAGACAAATTTGGAACTTTCCATCTCATCTGCCCTCGATCAAATGAGTTGACCTCACATTAGGTTCCATATAGCTGTTTCATCCTGTGAAGAAATAGACTCGCCTCTGATTTTCCTCTTTTATATAAGGCATATGTTTTCGCGAGAGGCAAAGAGAGACCTGGAAAATCAACATCCAGCAATCTTCCTTCTAACAATTCCCTTCGAATCGTTAAGCGCGGCAAAAAGGACAGACCAATTCCCTGTTCTATAAATCGTTTAGTTACCTCCACTTGTGAAACCATCATGGAACGAAATGTATAGTTTAAATGCCTCAACTGTTCCAATAACGGTTCCCAATACTCCGGATGATTTTGAGTAAGAAGGATGTTGTCCTGAAGCAACTGATCGATGTCAAAGCCAGGTGCGGTTTCTAAATCCATGCCATCATGAGGCACAACAAACAGAACCGGATCTTCCTGAACCACTTGACAGGTGACATCCTTAAATTTGCCGTTCATTCGCGATAAACCCAAGTCACATACACCAGACAAAACGAGTTCCTCAATGACCTCGGATTCGACGACCTTCACCTCCACTTCTACATTTGGATTTTCAGATAGATAGTCTCTTAATATGTAGGGAAGTGAATAGGTGGCAATGAGTGGCGAAACAGCTAATTTCAATGTTGTTTCAAAGCCTTGTTTATATCTCTGAATGGTTTCAAAGCCTCGCTCATCCAGATCAACCATCTCTTTGGCATAAGGCAAAAACCGCTGTCCCCCTTCAGTAAGAAAAATATGGCGGCCTTGTTTCTCAAACAACTTACAGCCCAAATACGCTTCCAGTAACTTAATATGGACGGAAACAGTGGGTTGAGAGATAAATAACAGTTCAGAAGTCTTTCTAAAATTCTCTGTTTTGGCGGCTGATAAAAAGGTGTGAAGCCACTTTGTCTCCATATATATAGCCCCTCATCATTTAATAAATTTAATTAAAATCATTAATTTTATTTAATTTTTTTAAACAATTATCAACAGTATACTACTTAATAGAAGGGGGTTGTATAGAAATGTTAAATAAAGGACTTAAGGATGTTTTGGTATCTGACACCAAGCTTAGTTTTATAGATGGAAAAGCAGGCTTACTCATTTATCGAGGTGTCGAGGCGAAGAAGCTCGCACTCCAACATACATTTGAAGAAGTTGCTCACTTATTGTGGTACGGGTATTTGCCGAACGCTGATGAATTGGATCAATTACAGCTGCGATTGAAAAAAGGAAGAGCGCTTCCAGCTTCACTCAAGGCCATCCTTGAAGCCTTACCGGTTGAAATGGATCTGATGAGTGTTCTTCGTACGGCTGTTTCTTCACTTGGAACTCCGGATCATGCTTGGCCGCCAACTGTTGAAGAAGCGATCGATTTAACAGCAAAACTCCCCACCATTATCGCCTATCGATACAGAAAACAATTGGGTCTAGAGCCTGTTGATCCAAATGAAGATTACACCCATGTAAAAAACTATTTATATATGCTAAGGGGAACAGAGCCTTCATCTGCCCATGTAAAGGCTCTCGAATCATACATGATTCTCACGATGGAACACGGCATGAACGCTTCTACCTTTACCGCTCGTGTCATCTCCTCCTCTGAATCGGATCTTATTTCCGCGATTACAGGGGCAATCGGTACGATGAAAGGGCCGCTTCATGGAGGAGCACCGACGGGTGTCCTTAACATGCTGGATGAAATCAAAGTAAAAGAGAATGTAGAGGGCTGGTTAAGATCAAAGCTTTCGTCTGGTGAAAAAATCATGGGCTTCGGCCACCGCGTATACAAAACAAAAGATCCGCGGGCGATAGCCTTAAAAGAAATTTCCTCACAAATAGGCGGCGAAGATCCATGGCTTGATCTTGCTAATTTTTTAGAGCAACGAGCGATTGAATTGCTTGAAAAATACAAACCAGGACGCAAGCTTTATACAAATGTTGAATTTTATGCTGCAGCGATCATGAAGGCGATCGGGCTGGATCCATCCCTTTTTACACCAACTTTCTCAGCTAGCCGAATTGTAGGATGGACTGCCCACGTTTTAGAACAGGCAGAGGCTAATACCATTTACCGCCCCTCTGCTAACTATATAGGAGAACTCCCGGCTAACTTAATAAAATAATTACCAGGATAGGTTCTGTTCTATTTTTTGATTAAGAGAAATTTCTCCGCTTATTTATCAAACTCGCTTAAGTGTCAAATGACCATTTTCATAGAGGCAAATGTAAAAGGCTTAGAGATCGTTACATCTCTAAGCCTTTTTGATGGTGAAGTTTGTAAGTGACCAATTTTGATCCTCACAAATGAAAACCCGTTAGCTTGTCACATGCTGTTTTTATTATTAATGGCTGCTTACGCGACTTGCTGTTGTTCTTTTGTCCTTCTTGAAAAGCTGATTGCCTGACAATAAGAAAGTTGGGATTGCAGCAAGACCTAAGACGAGCAGCCAATCACGAACGGTTAACGGAACAGTGTGGAAGACCGGCTGCAGAACGGGAACATACATGACGACTAGCATCAGTAAAATCGATGAAAAAACCGCAAGTACAAGATACCGGTTTTCAAAAGGATTTCGATCAAAGATGGAACGCTCGCTTCGGCAATCAAACACATGAATCAGTTGGGCCATGACGAGCGTAACAAAGGCGACACTTTGCGCTTTTAACAGATCATCCGGATCGCCATTTAGAGTGATCCAGAACGCCGCTGTTGTCGCAACACCGATCAGAAAGCCTCTTGAGATAATTTTCCAGCCAAGCCCTCGTGCGAAGACACCTTCATTAGTCGGTCTTGGTCCGCGTTTCATGACATTGTCTTCAGCTTGGTCAACGCCAAGGGCCATGGCAGGCAGTCCGTCTGTCACAAGGTTAACCCACAGAATTTGGATAGGAAGTAAAGGAAGCGGAAGGGCGAGCATCATCGCAATCAGCATCACAAGAATCTCACCGACATTGGATGCTAACAAGTAGCGAATAAACTTGCGGATGTTTTCATAGATATTACGTCCCTCTTCAACCGCTGCTTTAATGGATGAAAAATTGTCATCGCTTAAGACAAGAGCTGCGGCTTCCTTCGCTACATCCGTTCCTGTATTCCCCATCGCAATACCAATGTTGGCGGATTTGATCGCTGGTGCATCATTAACTCCATCCCCCGTCATGGCCACAACATGCCCTTTCTTCTGTAACGCTTTAACAATTTTTAATTTATGTTCTGGAGAAACGCGAGCATACACGTAGATATCCTCAACTTGATTGACGAGTTCATCCTCAGTCAACGCTGAAAGTGCGGCCCCATCCATAACCTTCCCATGAGCAGGTAATAGATCAAGCTGGCGGGCAATCGCACTCGCTGTAACGGCATGATCCCCTGTAATCATGACAGTCTTTATTCCAGCTTCCCGGCATTCCGCAATCGCTTTTTTCACTTCCGGACGCGGCGGATCAATCATGCCTTGGAGTCCAACAAAAGTTAAACCTTTTTCCACCTGATCGGCTTCTGAGCTTGGTTTACTCTGATAAATCGGCTTATAGGCTACAGCAATATTCCTTAATGCTTTTCGGCCAAGCTGATCGATGGCTTCTTCAATTGCATTGGTATGCTTAGAACGTTTTAACTCACGTGTTCCATTCCACATGATATAATCACAGCGGGAAAGCAGAACATCAGGCGCTCCTTTTACCACAGCAAATTGTTCACCGCTCGGCTTTTCAACAATAACACTCATCATCTTACGACTGGAATCAAACGGAAAAGTTTGGACGATTTTATAAGATGGACTCAATCCTTGTTTAGTAATACCCGCCTTTTTGCCGCTTTCTAAAAGAGCAATTTCAGTTGGGTCGCCAAGTTGTGTAGGCTTGTCCCCATCCTCCTGATCAATCACCGCATCATTACAAAGAACCGCATATTCAAGCAGTTGCTTTAGCGTTGTTTCATTTTCTATATGCATAGGTCGGCCATCTTTTTTAAAACGGTCCACCTTTGGATCCTCCGGCACATCCCATGTTTTTCCATCCGTCCAAAGATGAGTGACCGTCATTTTATTTTGAGTAAGAGTCCCCGTTTTATCCGAACAAATGACCGTTGCAGACCCTAAAGTTTCGACTGCCGGAAGCTTTCTAACAATGGCATGACGCCTAATCATTTTCTGCACACCTAATGCTAGAGCAATCGTTACTATCGCTGGTAATCCTTCGGGGATAGCAGCTACAGCGAGTGACACACCTGAAAGAATCATATGAGTGAGCTCATGCCCACGATAGACCCCTAATAATACTACCAATACGGTCAATCCAATAGACAAATAAATAAGAGTACGTCCAAGCTGCTCAAGCTTCATTTGCAATGGGGTAGACAGCTTCTCAGCGCTCTGTATGAGTCCTGCAATCTTACCCATTTCTGTATCCATACCGGTTTCCGTGACGATACCAACACCTGTTCCTTGTGTCACCATCGTCCCCATAAACCCTCGGTTGGACTGATCCCCTAGAGGCAGATCATCGCCATGAATGGGCTCTGATTGTTTCTGTGAGGGAACGGACTCGCCTGTCAGTGCCGACTCCTCTACGTGCAAATTGGAAGCGGAGAAAAAGCGAAGATCAGCGCCTATACGGTCACCACTTTCAACCTTAACGATATCTCCGACCACCAATTCTTTCGCAGGAATGTTCATCCATTTTCCCTCTCTTAGAACGAGTGAATGGGGCGCTGACAGCTCCCTGAGCGCATCAAGTGATTTTTCAGCACGTTGCTCTTGAATGTAGCCAAGTATGCCATTCATGATGACAATAAGAAAAATAGCGACTGCATCGAGGTATTCTCCTAAAAAAGCAGATAACAAAATGGCTGCAAATAACACATAAATCATGAAATCCTTGAACTGTGATAGGAAAATCGAGAGCGCTGATGGCTTGTCTTGCTCTTTTAATTCATTAAAGCCATTTGCCTTCAATCGCCTCTGACTTTCCTCTTGGGTCAGCCCTTTATGACGATCACTATCGAGCTGTTCCTCAACAGCTTGTGCAGTTTGTTTATACCAATCCATCTTCCTCACCTCTAGTAGATTCGACTATATGTCTATATCTATGAAGTGAATAAAAAAATAGACTATAAAAATTTATAAAAATAGCTTTTCCATTGCTAGAAACTTAAGAGACCTAGTTGGAGGCCTTAAACTATAGGGGTTCGGCACGTGAGTCCATTCATTCAACTAGTCATGAATTCAAGTTACATTGGATTAGACAGACATAAGTAAAGGAAGTTGATCATGGTTCAACTTCCTTCACAACCTTCTTCAATTCATCATCACTTATTTCATACAAGACATAGTCCTTATTCTTTTTATAATAAACTTTCGATTGATCCTTATAAATGTGATAAGTCGTCTTTTTATATGTAATTTCGAGATCTCCTGGACCTTTTGGCGGAGGACAGTTACATTCTTTTGCTGGTGATTGAGAGACAATCCCCAATACTTGTTTACTTATCATTTTTGAATGGCCATTGACCTTAACGTGAATAGGGCGTTCATACCATGCAAGAAGCAGTATAATAATGACGATTGCCGTCACTACCTTTAACATTGGCTTCATAAGCCCCTCCTCATTACAATCAAGCGTTTTTTTAGGATGAATGAATGCCTGAAGTACAAATTTATCCTTAAGTATATAATGTCTCAAAAAGTCCAAAATCATCAATCTAAGAATGATAAGTGTGTCATTCCTCTCCTGCGAGGTCCATGCAAAATGATAATCCTGATTCGTTAAACAAAAGGCTCCTCTACTATCTTGACTTTCTCAACATCTACTAACAGGTCTTCGTCGTAAAGACACCGATAGTCATAAGGATGCGCATCATGAATCATCGTCTCAAAGAATCGCTTAACATCGGCCACCCCCTTATTTTGTGGATGCAATAGCCAATCAAGTGATTTCCAATCCAATATGCCTTCCGCAGTTTTAACAGGCGTTGCGTAACGCATCGATTCTGGAATTTCAGCTAAGAATAGGTACATCCCTCCATAGAACGTACCGTTAACGTCGTACCAAGTTACTTTTCCTTTATATTGAACAAGATCTTGCTGAAGCTCTAAATGAGTCTCTTCTTTTACTTCACGGAGGATTCCTTCGATCGGTGTTTCATTTTCTTCCAACTTGCCTCCAACACCATTCCAGGCTCCCATCCATTCAGGAGATTCCCGATTTAACATCAAAAAATGATTCCCTTGTTTAATAAAACAAATTGTAAATTTTAGCATCTTAGCACCTCTTTTTTGAGTTAACCGTCATTACGGGTTCATTTTAACACGACTTTTGTCTAATTATGAAACAAAATAAAAAGAAGAGCGTCTACGATTGCCCTTCTCAAGCAGACTAGTCATTTAATTAAACTGAATACGATCCGGCCTTTAAATCATTGACCAAAAATGGCCTTTAGACCTTGCCAAACAAAATAAACGCCAAATAGGATAAGCGACACCCCTGACAAGGCCGAAATGACAATTAACATGCGATAATTGAAAAAGCGTTTAAAACCTGATGTAAGAGTAGCCACAAAAAGATCCCAAATCGTAATACCAAGAAAAATCATAGCGCTATATAAAAGAACACGACTAAACCCATTGTTAACAGCCGTCTCCGCTAAGACCGATCCATAGATCCCTAACCAAAACAAAATAGACAATGGACTGGTGATCGTAATAAAGAAACCCGTGACAAAACAAGAAACAATCGAATCTGTTTTATTTCGGTAATCGAATTTGAATTTATTGGCTGTCTTAACCGCTTCAATTCCCGTATAAATGAGGACAAAACCACCAAACAGCCAAAGAAAAATTTGGACAATCGGAATATTAATAAACCGGACAAGTCCTAAATAAACAAGCATCATAAAACACGCATCTGCAACGATAGCACCAAATCCGACGATCCAAGCATGCCAAAAACCGTTCTTAATCCCTTTATCCAGACGTGCGGAATTCACTGGACCGATCGGTGCTGCCAGCATTAAGCCAAGCCCCACATAACTGAAAAGTATTCCGAAATTCAATAAGAACATCTCCTTTAAATGATAACCCCGAGAAACCCACCAGGATCTTGATGTGACCATTCTTATATGAGAGGTCAAAGCTATTCGATCACTCACCTTGCCTGCTTGACTAAAGAGTTGTCATCGCTCAAGAGGAGACAGCTAATTTTAGTTAAAGGCTCATTATGTTGCTATGTAGAGTTGAGTTATATTGAACAAAACTAGACAAGACTCCCGCGGGAAATATGTCTTTTTTATATTTTACAAAAAGGAACAAAATTTACGAAAACAGCCAAGTTTGAAAAAAAAGAAAAGCTTGTACAGTTTATGAACAAGCCTTCCAATATAAACCTATTTATTAGAAAAACGCGGAATTAATTTTGACTCTCGTGATTAAACACAAAAGGCATTCCCTTATTCAGAGAATGCCATCAAACTTTTTTATTGAATTCAATTATTATTTGCAGATCCAAAATATTTTTCCATTCGAATATCGGTCCACATTTTTCCTTGCCAATAGGTGAATTGATCGATTCTGCCGATTTCCTTATATCCCATTTTGCTATAGAGCTTATGAGCTGTCTGATTAAATTCAAAAACACCTAATTCAATACGATTCAGTCCTTGTTTTTTAATCTCGTTCTCAAGAAATTGAATCGCTTTGTACCCAACGCCCTTGCCTCTGCCAACGGGTTCACCGATTGTAATCCCAATCCAGGCAGTCCCTGTTTCCTTTTTGTACAAGTGACTTGGGTCAACCATATAATTCATTTCACCAACTAATTGATCATCAAGATAAATCAGATAGATCTGGTGATGTTCCATTCGTTTCATCAGCTCTTCCACAGTTACCTCTTCTCTGTGGTCAAGCTCCTCTTGATTTTGATTCGGCCGAGTAAGGGGGATTATTGACGGGTCATTTTCCCATTGACTGATTACGCTCGCAAGGTCTGAATCGGGTTCAATTAATTTCTTGAAAGATATAGACATATATAACTCCTATCGAGATGGTCTCATTTTTCATACAGGCTTATTTTTCTATGCCGTGATAAATACTTGTACGTTCCGTTTTGCTGGTCAATGGGTGTTCCTTCCAAGAAACGAACCATTCTCACGTTAAAGCAACTGAATAAAGGATTGGGGCTTTGTTTTTTTGTGAAGTATCAATAAGTGCCACTTCCTTTAGTTGTCCCGAAAAAGACTCTCGTTTATTAGAACAAAAGTGGAAGGCTTCCATCAATTTGTCTGGCGAAAGTCGGTTAGCGATGGTACAATGCGGGATCCACTTATCCGGAGAATAAAGCGAGTCGGCGTCACTTGCAAAATCCTCAAATTGTCTGTGGTGCTGGCAGTGAAAATCCATTAAATCAGATGTATGGGTAGGAGAATAAAACAAGGTTCCTGATCCTATAAAGGAGCCGATCGTGCTAAACGTTATAGGAAGAGCCTTTTTATTTTCATAAACACGCTTCATCTTATCCATGAAAGCCGCACCATCAATATCAGAATAACTTGCTAAAGTCAGATGTGGTCTTCTGTCCTCGACTTCAAAAGCATAAGAAGAAATCCCGAATTTTCTTAAAAGTTCCCAAATATCTTTAATAAATTGTTCTGTTTTCTCATCAAAAAGTGTAATCATACCGTACATCTCATCGAACCGCCTTTTCTAGTGGTAGACGCTTTTTCTAAATTTATCGTTTATCAAAGTGAAGCGCTTGTCCTTTTAGTTTCAGTTGAATTTGTTTTAAATGGTGAGCATCGTGCTTGGCAAACAAGTCCACAAATGATTCTACTGTATATTGGCCAGGCTCATTTTCAATCTCAAATTGAGCCTCTTTTCCTACTTTCTCTAAGGCTTGAATAAGCAATTGACGTGTTTGAGCAAATGTCCCAAGAAGATCAGACACTGTTTCAAAGCGTTTAATATAACTTATCGCTTTCTCGTTATGTTCGTTATGATTTGGAAATGGAGGAAGACTTACACCATCAGCCATTAATGGTACCATTTCTTCTAAATTATACAAATCCCCAAAATACAAATGGCCAATAATCTCTCGGATCGACCACTTCCCTTCTCCAATCGGATCGGTCAGAAATCTTTCAGGCATTTCCTTCAAAGCTAACAACGCTTCCGTACATTGATTGAAAAAATTTAAAGTCATCCCAGTCCCCTCCAACTCGTAAACCCTGAATAGTTTTTAACCTCCTGTTACAGTTCTCTATAGCTGAATAGAAATCCTTTATTTTACTTTTGCAGTAGATTAATAGATATAACCACCAATCTTTAAAATCTTAAAGGATGCTCGTGCTTTGTTTGATCTCACTTTTAATTGTTTCGGCATTCTTTATGGAGTTATCCTCAAGTCGAGATTTTTATAATTTCCTGGCATTAGAAAACATGCTTCGACTTCCATCAAAGCATGTTTCAAGAGAATTGTTTATTCGAGATAATTCTTTTTCTTAATGGTACGGTCTTTGGATTTCGGCAAATATTTATTATGATCATTTAATTCATTGAGAAAGATAAGATCCTCCGTCGACGCTGATAGAGGATTATTATTATTAGGTGCCGCTTCTTCATTTAGTTTCTCATCCTTAGCCATGGAATCCACATCCTTTTTTATCTATAGTGTTCCAAAGAATGAGTAAGGCATTCACCTGATAACCAAGAGTTTATGTGTGGAACGCGCTTCAGATAAAAGCTCTTATATCCTTAATAGCAGCACTGCCCCGTTATACAATCCAATATCCTGTGAAATTAAAGTAAAGCACACTAAGATTAGCCAGCCTTTTTAAATTTTTATAACATTAAGTTTTTTAACCGTTTTACTGCTTTCTCTTTCACATAAGATGAGCTACAATAACTACAAACCTCTTTTTAAAAGTTAGCTGACCCATTCACTAAGATCGAGTTCATTCAGGAAATTGTTAAAATCCAAAAGAAGGAAGCGGATACATAATGGAAAGCCCAGGTAAAATTATTCTTGTCATCCTCCTTGCCTTTATCCTTTTTGGTGCAAAGAAGCTCCCTGAATTCGGAAGCAGTGCCGGAAAAGCCTTATTCGAATTTAAAAAAGCCTTAAATCCAGGTCTAGATGACTCTGAGGTAGAAAAAAAGAGCCAACCAAAAGAACTTTAGAATAAAGTAAAAGCCGCACCTTTATACAGTGCGGCTTACTTTTTTTCTAATCGTTAAAAAGCGGTTGTCTAGCAAAAAAGCGGTGGAATCATCAACCGCTCTTTCGTTTAAAGCCGTTCTTAATTAGTTGAGGCGTGCAAAAAGGCCTTAAATCTCAGCGTGGCCACACACAATCCAGCAATTCCAAAAGCAAGAAGGATAACCAGTGATTTCCAAACATCGCTGATTTGTGCACTATGCACCATCGAATTCACCAGCCCTTGCATCGCCCAGTATTGCGGGGTGAAGCGACCAATCGCTTGGGCAAAAGGCGGCAAGAGATCATAAGGTACCCAAAGTCCCGATAAAGCGGCTCCGCCAAGTGTAATGATCTGGGTAATCCCCTGACCTTGATTTTCACCTCGCACAAGAAGGGCAAGTGCAAGTCCAACGCCCGTTCCACAAATCGCTAAACACACAACAACAGCTATGACCGAACCGATATTACCAAGATTTACTCCATAAACAAAGTGGCCGAACAATAAAAGGACTGCACACTGAATGACAACACTTATTAAAGATGGAATCCACATGCCGATTAAATAGGTTGTTGAGGACATGGATGTACTGCGAAGCCGTGCCACCATTCCCGACTCTTTCTCTTTAAAGAAGCGTCGAACCATCGTAATCAAAATAAAGAAAACAAACATAACGGTGTATCCTGGTACAACCTGCGATACTAGATCAACGTGGGACGCACTTTCTTTTATATCTTGAATCTTAATGGGGGATGCCATGATTTGCTTAATTTCTGTCTGACTTTTTCCGGAGGCTAATAAAGCGGTTGACATCTTTTGTTCGCGGTAGCCATCCGAAAGATTAGTGAGCACAGCTTGGATCGGTGTTACTTCTTGACTGGATGCGGCATCCTCATAAAATTTGATTTTGGCAGGTGTCTGAGCGCTCTTCAGATTATCCTCAAAGCCTTTTGGTACAACGATCAAAGAAGATAGTTTGCCATCTTTGATCTGCTGAATTTGTTGATTAGCGGTTTGGGTCCCACTCTGATTGACCTTGAAGCCTTTAATGTGATGGATTTGCTCAATAAAGGCTTTCGAGGCAGCAGAATGGTCTTGGTCAACCACTTGAAGAGAAATCGTTGAATTTCCCAAACTACTAAAAATCGATCCGAACAGAACAATAAACAGGATCGGCATCAAAATCAGAAAGAAGAAATTCCCCTTTTCTTTCAGCATGAGCTTTAATTCTTTTATGACAATGCTTTTCAAATTACCGTCTCCCTTCTCTCAATTAAATGTTTCAATTTGAACCTAATCTCTTAGACTCGTTCCTGTAAGTGTCAAGAAAACCGTTTCGAGAGTCGGGCGCATCATCTCAAGTGCTTTAATCTCTCTGCCTTGGTGTTTTGCCTGCTCTAACACTTCTTGCATCGTTTCGACTAGCTTGTTGGACTCAATGACCCAGCCTGAATTTTTTGCGTAAACTTTTGCTGGCTCCGTCAGCCTAGGAGGCTCTGTCATGCCTGTTGCCTCCAAATAAATCGCCTTTTGACCGTATTGGTCGATTAAGCCGGATACGCTCCCTTCTGTAATCACCTTGCCATGGTCGATAATAGCCAGTTGATCACAAAGCGTTTCAACCTCCTCCATATAATGGGTGGAATAAATAATGGAAACACCCTCTTGCTTTAAGGAACGAATCATTTCAAAAATGCGGTTACGTGATTGTGGATCAATCCCTACAGTCGGTTCGTCGAGTATTAATAGCCTTGGTTTGTGCAATAAGGCAGCCGCAATATTAATCCGTCGTTTCATACCGCCTGAGAAGGTTTTGACCGCATCCTTTGCCCGATCAGACAATCCTGTTTGCTCGAGCACTTCTGAAATACGTGTCTTTAACAGACGCCCATTTACACCGTTCATTTCCCCAAAAAAAATCAAATTATCTAGTGCGCTAAGTTTTTCATACAGTGTAATGGCTTGAGGCACATAGCCGACCTGCTTTTGAATAGCTTGGCGTTCTTTCTTAGCGTTCTTGCCAAGGATCGTTACAATCCCATTATCAGTATCCGTGATCCCAGTTAATAGTTTCATAGTCGTGGATTTACCAGCCCCATTTGGTCCTAGTAAGCCAAAACATGATCCACTATCTACAGTAAAACTGACATCTTCTAATGCTATCTTATGGCCATAGCGTTTTCCTAAATGTTCAACCTGTACCACCTTTTCCACCCTACATCCCCCTCGTATTAAAGTGCTAATTTTTGATCCAGCAGGTAAGCAGACGCTTTAATAAGAATATAAGCCACTAACCAGCTGATAAGAATAGCACCAAGAATAATTTCTTTAAGTGGAAGACCAATTTTATTATAGAAATAACTGAAATTAGTACCCGTCATCCCGGTTAAAATGCCGATTACCCATATTAAAACCCAAACCATTGGTAAGGCAGGTTTAAGGTTCGTGTGGGACAGAGTTCCCGTAAAAACACCAAAACTTACAATGATGGGGCTCGAAGCAATCATGAATATCCCCCATGTCAAACCCTCCCTTATAAAAGACCACATTACAGGACCAGCAAACTGGCCATTAAGAGCCATTGTGTATAGGCCAAAGAGGATGATCAATAGGTAAATGATCAGACAGGTTTTGATGGACGTTATAAGGCTCGCGACAAACTTAGCTCTGATGAGTGTTCCTCGAGAATATGGTAAAGACAGCCACCAGCCAACCGTCTCATTTTGCCATTCAACATTTATCCGGTGAATGACCATACCAAATATCATAAAAGGAAGGCCGCAGGTAAAGTACCAGGTGCCATCATAACGAATATGACCGCTAACTGCTCCATAAGAAGTAAACCCAAGAATAATGAGCAATGCAAAGCATACATAAACGAACACCCATTTTCGTGACATTCGATTCCGATTTTTTTTTATATTGCGTCGCCGTTTCATATCGTGTTTGACCAACGACCAAAAAACAGGTTGTTCAGACATTTTGATTGCCCCCTATTTTAGTAATTTCCTAGGAATGGAATGCAGAGAGCCATAGGTTTGTCTTAAAACCTCAGATTCTTCCGCTAATACTACACGGCCTTCCTCTAAGAAAATGGCGTAGTCTAGCAAGCCCTCTGCTTCATATATTTCATGTGTGCTAATGAGAAGTGTTTGTTCCCGTTCACTCATCAGATCAATTAAGCTTTCAATAATTTGCTCTCGTGAAACCGTGTCAATCCCTGAAAAAGGCTCATCTAGAATCATTAACGGAACATGTCGGGCGAGACAAAGAATAAGTTGAAGCCTCGCTTCCTGACCCTTTGACATCTCCCCGAGTTTCATCTCTTCGTCCAATTTCATCTGATCGGCAAAACGATTAGCTTCCGATAAATCGAATCCAGGTAAAAACTGACAGCCCCATTGAAAAGCCTGTTTGACCGTATGATCTGCATACCAGCGGGCCCTGTCCGGGAGATAGGCAATTCGAGCATTCGTCTGAAAGCCTGGCTTTTCTCCAAAAATGAAGAGTTCTCCCTCATCCGGCCTTACAAGCCCCATCATAAGGCGAAAGAGGGTTGATTTTCCAGCTCCATTTGACCCTAGTATCCCCGCCACTTTACCTGTTGGTATATTAAGTTGAAGCTGATCCAATGCTTTCTTTCGGCCATAACGCTTTGTTAAATTTGAACATTGAACGGCAACACGTTCCATCTACCTCACTCCCTCTCTCTTGATAAATGCTACAATTTCATCTCTCGAATAGCCAAGATTGCTCATTTTAGTAAGGAATTCTTCAATTGTTTGAAGAGCGAGATCCTCCCTAAAGCCTTTAACCTGGTCAGCGGATGCGGTTATAAAGGTCCCTTGACCTCGACGTTTTTCTGTAAGTCCATCTCGTTCCAGCTCCTGATAGGCTCTCATAACAGTATTAGGGTTAATTTTCAAAGACTGTGCCAGCTCTCTAACAGAAGGAATTTTTGCCCCCAATTCAAGCTCTCCTTTTGCCACTAAACTTCTGATCTGATCAAGAATTTGCTCATACAGCGGTTGGCTAAGGTCAATTGAGAACGGCAGAGAGCCAACCTGATAATGTTCCATTTATGTCCCTCCATTCGAGGTACTCTGATTGACTTAAGTGTATTATATCAATTAATACACTTAAGTCAATCAGCTTTAAATTATTTTTTCTTTTTATTAATGACCCTTTTGCATTTGGGGATAAAAACACTTGAGTCATAACGTTTTTAGTTCTTCTGTCAAAATCCCTCATAATCAGTAAGCGTCATCACCCTAAAGTTGAGAAAGGCTGTTTTCACGAAATTAAAGTCATAAGTTCACTCTTATTTAGTTTTTAAGGCCTATGTTGTGAGATGAGCAAAACAACTTTTTCTATTTAAATGACAAAAACAATGTGGATAGATATAGTTAAGGAAAGTCTATAAAAAGAACAATGCGATTTATCTGTCACTTACACGCATTGAAAATCCCGCGTTTACGATCTATTTATTGAGAATTAGAAAGGATGACGGCTGTGTCTCAGGCAATTATGCACAAACCTCAATTGGTGACGCTAAAGGATCACCTCGTATTTCAACTTGCGGTGTTTTGCTTTTGGTTTTCGATCTACATATATGTCCCTGATTTTGGTGTTTACTTAAATCAGATCGGCCTGTCTCTTTCAGCCGTTGGAGTCATACTGGGCAGTTATGGGATCTCTCAAATCCTCTTGCGACTGCCTCTTGGTCTGTTCGCCAATTTCTTAAGAGGCAGACAAAAACTTTTGCTTGCTACTGGCTTCCTAATGGGGTTTATAAGCGGCCTTCTTTTTATCTTTTTTCACTCATTTCTTGCGATTTTAATTGCCCGTTTATTAGCCGGTATTACCGCGTCGATGTGGGTAACTGCGACCATCCTTTACTCGCGTTACTTCACGAATGAACGGGCCTCACAAGCGATGAGTTTACTGCAATTTTTAACAGTATTTGCGCAATTTATCAGCATGATGCTTTGCAGCTTTCTCATCCATCGCTATGGGTGGACCTTTCCTTTTTGGGTGGGAACAGCCGCTTCACTAATCGGACTTTTCCTCGTGTTTGTACTGAAAGAATTAGATGAAGATGAAGAAGAGAGTCAGCATGTAAAAGCTTATTCCATTGGTGCCATTCTAAAGCAAACGATTCGAATCCAACCGTTGAACATCGTGACGCTGCTTTCTTTTTTGTGTAATGCCATTCTCTTTATAACAATTTTTGGTTTCTCTCCCATTTACGCTGAAAAAATCGGTATAACTGGACCGGCCCTTGATTGGCTGATTGCCGCCTTTTTTGTCCCGCATACCTTGTCTTCTCTGCTGCTTTCATTTAAACCAACAAATGGAAAAATGGCTAAAGGACTCCTTAAAGGAAGTACACTTGGTCTAATTCCTTTGTTAATTGCGGTTCCTTTTGCCCATACTTTATTAATAGTTAGTCTGCTTCATTTTGGCATTGGGCTGCTTTTAGGATTCTGTTTTCCCATACTGCTTGGACAGGTGGTTAAAGTAACACCAGCCGGAATCAGAATGGCGGGAATGGGCTATTATCAATCGCTGTACGCAGGCGGCATTTTTCTCGGACCGCTTATCGCAGGGAAAGTTGCTGAAACAACTTCAATTGCGGTTGTTTTTTGGCTGACAGCGCTGCTTTCTGCTATTGCTTTTATCGTCACATTGATCCGTCCGGTTGAAAAGACTTAACAACGTTTATCTTAATCATAGGAGGAACCTGAGATGGCAACTTTTGTTATTTCCCATGGTGCATGGGATGGCGGGTGGTATTGGAAGAATGTTGCTGCAAGACTTCATACTAAAGGACATGACGTCTATACACCTACCTTGACCGGCTTAGGTGAACGGCAGCATTTAGGAACACCTGCAACCGATCTTGAGACACATATTCAAGACATCGTGAATGTGATCAATTTTGAAGACTTAAAAGAGGTCATCCTAGTTGGACATAGTTATAGCGGAGCGGTCGTCACAGGGGTTGGCGGACGAATTCCAGAACGCATTTCAGAAATCATCTATTTAGATGCCTTTGTCGTAAAAAGTGGAGAATCCATTGTTGATCAATTTGGAAATTCAGAGCTTATCGAGCAATGGGTCGAACTTGCTAATCAGTTCGGTGACGGCTGGACCATCCCTGCCATGCTAGAGGCCGGCAGTGACCCACGGCACACAGCCCAACCGCTGCAAACCTTCTTCCAAAAGCTCAATTTGGAAAATTTCGATGCTTGGATGACTATGAAGAAATCCTATATTAAATGTACAAAAAGAGAGGAAAAGCCGATCTATTCAGCCTTGGAAGCAAGCGCCTCCTTGGCACAATCTTTGGATTGGCCCTACTACGAGCTCGCAGCCGGCCACAATCCAAACGATACGGCTCCAGAAGCGTTAACTGATCTTCTGCACAAATTGAGTGAAGCCTGACCCCGCGGACCTATCCACTGGGGATCTTTCTTTCATCGATCCTATCGTTCCATAAGAGGCTCAAGTAAGCGTGTCACTCCATACATACGGTTAACTTTGTAAAAAATATCTTAATTTAATTTCTTAAGGATATTTTAAGAAATTATTTTTACCATCAAAAAGTAACCTATATCTAGTAAATGGAGGCAATCTGCTTGAGAAAATTAAAAAGACTTCACCTTTGGGTCGGACTTATTTGCTCGATTATTATTTTATTCGAATCTGTAACCGGTCTTATGCTAGAGGAACCGCAATGGTTTGGAGGAACTAAACAAGCGCAGTTAAATCCGCAAAACTTTAACCGCGGCAATTTCCCGTCCTTTAATCAAAACGGAGGAAATAGCTCTGGGAACACTTCAGGAAGCTTCAATGATGGAACCACAAACGGCTCCTCCAGCAATTCTTCCCCAAACTCTGATGGAAACACGGCAGGGAACAATTCCAATGGAGGTTACTCAGGTGGAGGAAACTTCCAAGGCGGGAATTTCGGTAACCGATCCGGTAACAGTAACTTTTCAATGGCGCGCGGCGGCTTCCGTACCTTTGAAAGTATTGTTGAGCAATTACATAAAGGGACGATCAATGGTGTAGACGTGCATTGGATTATGGATATCATCGCCATCGCCCTTATTTTCCTTTCCCTCTCAGGCATCTACATGTCCATTCGCATTCTAGTTGCCGAATCCAAAACGCGTAAAAGAAAAGGCTAAGTACGAAAAACTCCTAACCGTCAAATGGCGGCAGGAGTTTTTCTATATTTATTTTTGCGTAACTAACGAGAATAAAGCACGAGATTGAATCTCATCTATTTTACTCGGAGATACTGGCCGTAGCCTCTGCCAACCTCTTCAACCTTATGAACGTTCACGCTCCTAAACCCATTACTCTTTCTTAATTAAATATTTGATCTAATGTTTTTATTATAAACTATTAGATTTATAATAAAATTATAATGATTTAAAACTTACATAAAAAGGAGATTAACTAGATGGCAAATAAGGAAGTGGATGATTGGAACGCCAAGCTTTATGATGATAAGCATGCATTCGTCTCAAAGTATGGAAAGGCTATCATTCAGCTATTAGCCCCCAAACAAGGTGAACAAATCCTTGACCTAGGCTGCGGCACGGGTGATCTCGCTTATAACCTATATGAACAAGGGGTAACGATAATCGGGGTGGATAAATCCGAAAAGATGATCCAACAAGCTCAATTAAAATATCCTTCTATAAAGTTTATCGTCAGAGACGTCCTTGATTTAACCTATTCTAATACGTTTGATGCCGTCTTTTCCAATGCCACTCTGCATTGGGTCAAACAACCGCAGCAAGCTTTAAGGGCTCTCTACTCAAGCTTAAAACCAGGCGGACGTTTCGTGGCTGAGTTTGGCGGCAAGGGAAATGTCAAAACGATTACCGATGAAATCATTCGGCAAATCCATCAACTCGAGATTCCTTACTCACCAGAAAATTTCCCATGGTATTTTCCTAGTATTGGAGAATACACAAGCCTAATGGAGGAAGCCGGATTTAGCGTTGTTTATGCGGAGTGGATTGACCGACCTACACCCCTTGATGGAGACAATGGCTTAAGAAACTGGATCTCTCAATTTTCATCGAGCCTTCTAGATTCAACTACTGAACTTGTAAAAGAAGAGTTGATCACGCGTGTTGAAACCACCCTTAAAGGGACTCTTTACCAAAATGGAAAATGGGTAGCAGACTATAAAAGATTGAGGGTAACAGGTTATAAGAACTAAAAACAGGTGCAACTCTAAAAGGCGTGTCTAACGGACACGCCTTTTCAAGTTAAAAGCCTAACATTGACAAATCATGAGATGATTACCATCAGGGTCTTTGCAATTAAACCAATGATTGTTTTCAATGTCAGTAGTTATCTCTACCTGCTTGGCTTTCATATAGTCATAAGCTTCTTGAATATTAGTTGTATTAAAATGAAAAAGCGGTTTCTTAAAGCGCGTTTCCTCTGAAAAAATTTTGCTGTCTAAGACGATTCCAGTTCCTTGCATAGGCAAAACGAATAAATGACCAAATGCAATCTCTCCATCCGTGGAAAGCCCTAATAGATCGCAATACCAATCTCTTGCTTTTTTAATATCACTCACCGGAATAAAAATCGTTCCAATTTGATTTAAAACTGGACTCATCGAATCCCCCCAACGTCATCAAAATTCGATCTAAAAAACCCTTTGTTAAGTTAAAATTAATAATAGTCTTTACCCTTGTCAATAATTTTTATAATAAACGTCGTCCTTTTCTTACCATTAGCTCAAGTTGTTGATTTAAACGTTCAAGCTCCTCTTCTATTTTTACAGGGTCAATACGTTCAAATAATGGTTGGATAGGCGTGAGAGGCTTTGACTCCACATGAATGGGACGCCACCCAAAGCGAGGAAGTCCTAGAAACCGTCTCACCTTTTCACTTGAGAAAGGAAGAAAAGGAGCTAATAATTGTGAGAGATTGGCAATGAGATAAACACAATTCGCCAGTGTTTCTTTACAGGTAAGCTCCTCTTCATGAATTTGCTTCCAAGGCTTGCTTTCATCAAAATATTTATTCGAATAGCGAACTAATTCAAACACCTTTTCCAATGCTTGTTTAAAACGAGCCGTTTCGATACAGCCCCCAACCTTCTCATAAACGGTCTCTACCTTCTCCTTAATCACTGAATCGATCTTTTGCTCTGGAATTCTCCCGTCAAAAGATTTTTCAATAAACCTCAATGTCCGGTTTACCAAATTTCCATAGGCTCCTAACAGTTCATTATTATGGCTATAAATAAATTCTTTCCAAGAAAAATCAGCATCCCGGCTTTCGGGGGCATTAATCGTTAAAAAGTAACGAATCGAATCGGGATCATACCTTTTTAAAAGATCAGGTACCCATACCGCCCAATTTTTACTCGTCGATAGCTTCTTTTTCTCCAAGGTGAGGTATTCGTTAGAGACAATATGTGTTGGGAGCGGCTTTCCTCCAAGTCCTAAAAGAAGAGCTGGCCAGATGATAGTGTGGAACGGTATATTGTCCTTCCCATGAACATAATAAGCAGTGGTCGAAGCCTTCCAAAATGCCGAATGATCCTGTTGGTTCTCCTGTGCCCAAAGCGAACTCGCAGTGTAATATCCAGATACCGCCTCAATCCACACATAGATTTTCTTATCCTCATATCCCTCAACCGGTACACTCACGCCGATTGGAAGGTCTCTTGATACAGCTCGATCTTGGAGTCCCTCTTTGAGATAGCGCTGCGTAAGCGAAATAGCATTATCTCTCCAAAGCTTCTTAATTTCTGCTTGACTTGTATAATGTTTCAGCTCCTCTTGGAAGGCGCTCAGCGAAAAATAAAAGTGCTCGGTCAATCGTGTTATCGGCGAGTTTCCGCAAATCTTACATTTACGGTCCAAAAGTTCTAAAGGTTCAAGTACACTCGAACAATAATCACATTGATCACCGCGTGCTTTTGCCCCACAATGAGGACATATCCCTTCGACATATCGATCAGGTAAAAACTGCTTATCATACTCACAATAACTCTGTTCAATTTCCTTTTTATAGATAAGACCTTTTTCTAACAACTCCAAGAAGATTTCTTGGACTAGCTGATGATGATGTTCGCTATCTGTCCGGGTGTAGGTGTCATACGAAAAGCCCAGCCTTGAAAAACAGTCTTCAAACTCTTGATGATAACGATCGGCAATCTCTTTTGGAGTCACACCTTCCTGCTTTGCTCGAATCGTAATCGGCGTTCCATTGCAATCACTCCCCGATACATAAAGGACTTTTTCACCTTTTAACCGATAATATCTTGCCAAAATATCGCCAGGAAGCAAGCTTGAAATATGTCCCAAATGCAATGAACCGTTAGCATAAGCCCATGCACCGCCAATAAAAATACTCATTAGTGAACCCTCCTTTAAATTATAAAAAGCCCCCGCCTTAACATAATCAGTTAAGGACGAGGGCTTAAATGCTCCACGTGGTACCACCTTATTTTGCAAATAGCTCACACCATTTGCCTCATACAGTACGGAGCAGACTAGAACTGCTCTTATACCGTGACATGGATAACGAGTGCCAAAACTCGTCGCAGCCTACTAATCCTTGAAAGAACGTTCAGTGCGCAGCTCAAGAGGCCATTGTTCAAATGACATGTTTTTGCTTCTTCTCAGCTCTCGAAGCTCTCTGGTAAAAAACACGATCATCCTACTTTTCTCTTCATTGCCTTTTTTTAAACTATTAAGACACATTTTATTCAAAACAGTTAGCAAAGTCAATTTCCAAAGTGGACCCTTATAAAATAAAAGTATGACTAGCGACCTTGACCAGACCGGATTCGAACCGTTCATAAGGAAGTTACGCAAGTTTGCATCGGGCTCTGAAACTAAAATAACGAGGATAAAATCACAATGCTATTCGTACTAATTTCCGTTTCGCTTTGCTTCCTCTTGGTAGGATTTAAGAGTCTCTATTAAAAACGTTCGGTCTTCAGGGTATGTTAATTTTAGGACTTCTATTTCTTCTGCTGATTTCCATGTCACATCATAGATTAAGTGATCAGGGTCTTGGATATTCATGTCTCCGCCAACCACTTCTACCCCAAAATAGTGAACTTCAAAAGCAATCTTAAGGTCTTCGTAGCTTCCTTTCTTAATCATTATCTCTTCAAGAATTCTTGTTTTGTAACCTGTTTCTTCTTCAATCTCTCTAACGCAACAGGCTTCAAACGTCTCACCCTCTTCTCTCCCACCTGAAGGAATCGACCATGTTTTTTCCTCTTCAGGTGTTCCTTGCAAGACCATAAGAATTTGATTCATTTCATTGATACAAACACCCGAAGCGCCACACCACTTTTTCATCACTTTGGACATCTCCTCTCAGATTAAGTCTTTTCATGCACTCTAGATAATGCCCTATTTAACCAATTGAAGGTATCAACTAAACCTTCCCCTGAGAAAAGCCCTCAAATAACCGCCCGCCATAAGGCAGAAGGACATGATCAACCAGCCTGATTACTTTTTCTTTCAAATTATCTTTATAAAAATCATCAAAGGCTTCATAAAAATCGCTGGCTAACTGGGAATCGTACTGTTTCAAAGAACGACTTATCCATTTCGAAGCACCGATCCACTGCTTATTGGTTCTTAAAACAAACTCGCTAACCTTTTCCGCGAGAGCGTTTGCGATCATAATGCCCTCTTCTCGATTTTCGCAGCCAATAAAATCATCTAAAGCATCTGTAAGAAAATAACGTTTCGTGTTTATCGTATCGACCGACCATGGCTCTGGCCCCTTTTTCAATAATTCATCAGCAACTTGTTTTATTGAAGAAATAATGCCATTATCCCTTAACACGACCCCCTCAGACACCATCCTTGGCAAAGATGGCCTTGCACGCTTGCAGTCCGTTTCAAAAAAAGCAGGATAAGAAGTCAAGTTATGAGCAAATAATTCAATTGGCCAACCATAATCAATAAAGGATTCTCTATAAGGGGATGGAAGAGCGGCATCAAAAATGACGATATCAAGATCAGAAGTGGTTGTCCATTCTCCCCGGACAATGCTTCCAGCTAATATGGCACCACTGCAATTCGGAAATCGTTTATCAACAAGCCGTTGTGCAGCATGGACAGGCTCTTGTTTCACTTTGAGTCCCCCCTACATTTAATCTGAGTTGTTCACTATCCCTCTCACCTAATGATGGACTATTGGGAATGTTATAATGTAGATAGCAAAATAAAGCTGCGTTCACTACTAAAATCTTGAAATTACTTATCTCTTAATTTTGGAGGGAAAGCTTTGTTAACTATAAGAAACGTCCATCGCGAGGATTTACCTCAGCTTATAAAGGTTGAACAACTTTGCTTCACACAAGAGGAAGCGGCAACACAAGACGCCTTTGAACAACGCATCAGAACGATTCCTGATAGCTTCTTTGTTGCGGGAAGAGAAGACCGATTAATCGGGCTGATCAATGGACCCGTTATTGAGAAGCTATATATTACCGATGACCTCTTTCAACACACAAGGTCTAATCCACCCTTTGGCGGTTATCAGAGCATTCTTGGACTTGCTGTCATTCCTGCCTTTCAAAAACGAGGCGTTGCGTCAGCCTTACTTAACCATCTCGAAAAAGAAGCGAAACAGAAAGAGAGGCAAGCGATCACACTGACCTGTAAAGAACCACTCATTCCATTTTATGCAAAGCATGGCTTTTTAAATAAAGGAAGTTCTGCTTCTCAACATGGCGATGAGGTTTGGTTTAATATGATTAAACAACTAAATTGAAGGACCGTTCGGCTAAAGAAGGCTGTACGGGATAATTGTCGATTTCATTCATCGCTAATCCCAATCAGCCCTTCGCTCTAGATGTCACTTTTGTGAAAAAATACGTTATAGCTCCTGCCAATCTTTAACCAATAGTCCATAGACGACATGGTCTACATAATGGTCATACAACCATTCAGCTTGCCGGATTCTACCTTCCTCCTTGAAGCCAAGGCTTTCGGGAAGCGCCCTGCTTTTCTTGTTGCCAACCGCAGCCTGGATTTCGATACGATTAAGATTCAATTCTGTAAAGCCGTAATGAATAACCGCTTCGAGCGCCTTCGTCATAATCCCTTTCCCTTGAAAGCCCTGTCCCAGCCAATACCCGATTGTCCCGATCCGATTTCCGCCATTGCGGTCAGCCTGGCTTGAATATTCTCAGCTGTATCCTCTACACGCTTGACAGAATCCAGCCAGCCGAGCCACTCTTTTAAATATGGTTTCGATTCCATTGTTAATTGGAAGAATTCTTCCGCATCATCCTTATTAAATAAACGTAATGAGACCTTATCATCTATTCTGTGCTCAAACACTTCGTTTTCCCCCTATCTTTATAGGTGTATTTTGTAAAGTGTAACATAATTTTCCCGCTTATTTATCAAAAATCCGCGGTAGGTAGGGTCTAATGAGCTTGTACCACTTCTCCTTTAAGAACAAAATCGCTAACACCACGACTCCCTTCTTCCCAAGTATAGATTTAACCTATGAGTTTTTCTCGGGCACTGTTTTTATGTTTAAACACTTAACAAAAATGGGTGGTTGTCTAACCAATGTGGAAAATCGTCCCGTTTTAACATAAGAAGCGTAACTAGGATACGTTACTGGTCAACTCCCTGGGTAAAATGGGCCGTTCCGAGTTAAATAGAGAATGCTCGTTACGCCTAACGACTCAAATGGGCAATTGGGAGAGGGATAGCGTATTCTGGTTACGCTCAACCGAAATAGGCGTAACGGCATTCCGTTATTTCGGAATTCCGGCCGGATTCGCGGCGGATAGCGTATTCTCGTTACGCTCAACCGAAATAGGCGTAACGGCATTCCGTTATTTCGGCATTCCGTCCCATTTCGCGGAGGTTAGCGTATCCTCGTTACGCTCAACCGAAATAGGCGTAACGTCAGTCCCTTATTTCGGCATTCCAGCCCCATTTAGCGGCGGATAGCGAATCCTCGTTACGCTCAACTGAAATAGGCGTAACGTCAGTCCCTTATTTCGGCATTTCAGCCCCGTTTAGCGGCGGATAGCGTATTCTCGTTACGCTCAACCGAAATAGGCGTAACGGCATTCCGTTATTTCGGCATTCCGGCCGGATTCGCGGCGGATAGCGTATTCTCGTTACGCTCAACTGAAATAGGCGTAACGGCATTCCGTTATTTCGGCATTCCGGCCGGATTCGCGGCGGATAGCGAATCCTCGTTACGCTCAACTGAAATAGGCGTAACGGCATTCCGTTATTTCGGCATTCCGGCCGGATTCGCGGCGGATAGCGAATCCATGTTACGCTCAACCGAAATAGGCGTAACGGCAATCCGTTATTTCGGCATTCCGGCCGGATTCGCGGCGGATAGCGAATCCTCGTTACGTTCAACCGAAATAGGCGTAACGACATTCCGTTATTTGGTCATTCTGGCCGGATTCGCGGCGGATAGCGAATCCTCGTTACGCTCAACTGAAATAGGCGTAACGTCAGTCCCTTATTTCGGCATTCCAGCCCCATTTAGCGGCGGATAGCGAATCCTCGTTACGCTCAACTGAAATAGGCGTAACGTCAATCCGTTATTTCGGCATTCCGGCCGGATTCGCGGCGGATAGCGTATTCTGGTTACGCCTAATCGTTTTACGTGTAACGACGATTCCCTCGCTTTGCGCAGACGTATTGCCGTGTGCCCGCGCAAAGCGAGGTTATTTTCGCACAAAAAAACGACGTTTCAATGTCGATGTATCCACAAGTCGAGAATTTTATAATTTCCTCACTAGCGTTGCGGTAAATTAAAAACAATTTGTCAATAGTTTTTGATCGAAAAAATAATTTGTATATTTTTTAATATATGGTAAATATTGTTTTCGAGCGCATTAAAAAACCTTATAATTAGGTGGAAGGTAGGTAATCCTGTCCAAATCCTAACTATAAGGAGCTCACATGGACAAGCATACCATAATTACGGTTTTTAAGAAATACCTCCACCCTCTTAATGGAGAAATCATTTCAAAGATGGTGGATATAATGAAGCTCGATAAATATGTTAAAAAGTTAGATACTCTAACCTTTGCGAAGTTGTTTATATTTGCTCAGATCAACCAATTAGAGAGCCTTAAACTAATAAGTAATAAGGTGAAGCGATTAAAGAAGCTCCAAAAAGAACTGGGGTTAAAGAGTATTAGTCAATCACAACTATCTAGGAAGTTGTCAGATATTCCCTCAGAGATCTTTCAAGCTGTTCTTCAACATCTTGTTCAGCAGGTTCATCGAGAGTTTGGAAAGGAACAGGGTGACCGTTTGCTTGGAAAAATCCATCTTATTGATTCGTCAACGATTTCTTTTTGCCTGAGTCAATATAAGTGGGCCGTGTTCCGATCTACTAAAGGTGGGATAAAAGTTCATACTCGCGTTGTTTTGTATGGTAACGAAACAACACCAGATAAGATCATCGTGACACCTGCTCGTCCAGCTGATGTGACCCAATTAGATTCGCTGATGGTCATTGAACAAGATGCCTTACATGTCTTTGATCGAGGCTACTTTGATTTTGAGAAATTCGATGAGTACTGTAAACAAAATAGTCGTTTTTGCACGCGAATCAAAGATAATACAATCGTTCATGTTATTGAAGAAATACCCGTTGACCCGTCGTCTAACGTTCTTCGTGAAGCGATTGTTAAGCTTGGGAACATGAGATATCCTCTTCGACTAGTCGAAACCTTGGATAGTCAAGGAAATAAGCTTTCCATCGTTATCAATGATGCAAAAATGAGTGCTGGCGAAATTAGTGACCTCTATCGAAAACGCTGGCAAATTGAATTGTTCTTTAAATGGATGAAACAACATCTAAAATTAAAGAAAATGTACGGGAAGAGTCAAAACGCTGTATATAATCAAGTTTATATCGCCATGATCACCTTCTGTTTAACCTTATTAATGAAGAAGAAGGTGCATTATCAAGGGACACTTCTCGATATGCTTGATTACATAGTTGATTATTGGTCAAACTGCTTTATAACGTTCTTAAAAGCGCTATTCAAAAAGCCAGAACGCTCTTCATTTGGTAGGCGAAAGCTTAAACACGAACAAATTTTCCAAGATACACTGGCACAATATGAAGAAGGAGAGGTGGACCATTTAAATGATTTAACTTATGATCCAATCTTATAAATGGAAAAAAACGGATAAGGATTACCTTCAAACACCCCCCTTTATCTTTTTGGCTCCTTCGTCATAAAAATATAAGACTGAATTTTCGGTTTTTAATCATTTGGAATAATATTACATATTATTCCAAATGATTACCGTTGACTTTGCGGCAATTTTTTTATGCAACGCTAGTGTAATTTCCTAAACAATTAAAAAGCTTGGGAACCCCCAAGCTTTTGTCTGCTCATTATATAATTATACAGCGAATGGTTTATCCTTTGATTTTAGTTTTCTCCACGCAATTGGAACGACTTATTTAAGAAAGGACGGGCTTTAAAAAGAATAGATGGTTTACCACAAATTGTTCAGTAGGTTCCCTTTCATTAAATCCGTATCCACATTACATTTTTTTCCTTCTAGCCCATATTGCCAAACAAAGGTTTGACTTTGATTAGGACTATCTGCCTTAAAGGAAGTTGGGGCCTTGCTTTTTGTTGTTGTATCGCCGCTCGGCTGGTTAGACCACAAAATCAAATCATTTTTAACCGCCTTGCTTTGATTCTCTGCATCAGTATAAGCGGTTTTTAAAGGTGAATTAGGAAGATTTCCATATAACCCTGCTTTGTAGCCAGCATCTTCCATGGTCTTTGTCCAACTAATTATGAACGCTGAATTAATAGGATCTCCTTTTTCAATGTCAGCTGCAATAACGGTTCCTTTAGGAATTCCTAAATCCTTAGCACGATTAATTGCCTTTTGGGCAACATCGGTTCCTTGCTTTGACCCTTTTGCGTTCGTAAACTGATTATAGATTGGTAGAATTTTAATCTTCTTATCATGCAAATAGGTCACTTCTGATTTGGATAATCCACTATAGACACCGCTCTTGGTCGTCATATATCTGCCTACAAAATCAGGGTCTCCATAATTGGAGGAGACACATTGATAGAACGAAGAATTAATTTTACTTGTTGTATCAATTCCCCAAGCGATCTTAGGATTAGAGGAGCTTCCAGAAGTGGAACCACCGCTTGGTTGAGCTTGTTTGACCGACCAAAACGATAACCAAATCAAACCGACTACGAGGATAACGGCGATTAGCCATGCCCACCATTGAAACCATCTTGATCTATCCAACATACTAACCCTCCTTACTATATTGGGGTTAATATTAAGTATTCAGATCGATCAAGGTTGGTTACAGATTAGACTATAAATGGTGTTCTAACTAATTGGACGAAAAAAATTCTAAGTTCCAGGAAAAACCATCCACAGAATGAATTTGAATGATTATAAACACCACCTTGAAAACACGAAAGGCCGCCAACTATATCGGCGACCTTCACATCGATTTATGAAAACATAAACTTTCTCGTATTAAGCTTAATATTTAAAACAAGACCAATCGCAAACACATTAATCACTAATGAACTCCCGCCATAGCTAATAAACGGTAAGCTTAATCCAGTGATTGGTAGTAATCCGACTGTCATCCCAATGTTCTGGAATAATTGGAAGCCAATCATCCCGATAATGCCTGCACAGACCAATTGCCCGTAATAATCCTGATAGGCCATCGAAATAATCACGATTCGATACATGATGATAAAGAAAATGATGATTAAGACAGCAGATCCCAAGAAACCATATGCTCCCCCAATTATAGCAAAGACAAAATCAGAGTAAGCGTATGGAACTAGAGAGCTTCCTACCGCATTTCCATAAATTTGGCCCGAACCGATCGTCACAAGGGCTTGCTGTAATTGATATCCCTCTGAATTCGTATAATGTGAGGAATCTAACCAGCCATAAAACCGCTCTGCTTGATAAGAAGGGAGCGCTCCTAGGATGGTATTAAAAAAGAAATGCGGATGTGCAAGATACGCATAGACGCAAGCCCCTAATAAAATGACAACAGGAGACATAAATAATAAGATCGTTCTAAATCGAACCGTCGACACAATAAGAACTGAAAAAAAGATGAAGGCGTACACCAATAAGCTTCCCATATCCGGAAGTTCTTTTGTTAAATACCCAAGTGGGAGTAAGGCTAGAAGCATTTTCCCAATTAGGATACATTCATCTCTGAAACGGTCCCGATCGTATTTCGGATTTTCACTATGCTTTGAAATCAATTGACTCAGCATAAAAATAAAGCCGATTTTCATAAATTCGGTTGGTTGAATGGAAAAAGGTCCAATGCGATACCAGCCCTTTGCCCCATTCAGCTCAGGTGCAATACTGTTTGGTGCAATTAATATACCCAAAATCAACACTAGACAAAATAGATAAATGTACAAGGACAGTCTTTTATAGATGTCTAAGTCGACAAAAATCCCTAAAGCTAGAATAGGAAGCGCGATCACATACCAAATGATCTGCTGTAATAGGTAGTTACCATTCACTAAATGCTGGACTTGAGCTGTATATAAAGCTAGGCAGCTTATACAAAACAAGAGAAAAATCATAAACAGTAAGGAATAATCAAATCGATTTGAAAATGTTTTATCGTCCATTAGGCAAAACTCTCTTTCTAATGATTGAACTCACATCTCTTTATTTTAAGATAAAAACGACTAAAATAATACGTTTTCTTCGTGAATTTTTTATGAAAAAAGTCGATAAGTCTTCTATAAGATTTTGTAAGCGTTTTATATAAAAATAACAATTGGTTATCGACTTACCTGCCACACTTATTTTCCTAGTTCATTTACCGCTTGCATTAGGATCATCTTAATTAAGGTTCAAACTATTTTTTTTAGGTAATAAGCCGACTCACCGTTGAATAACATTGTACAGGCTTATGAAATAAGAAAAAAGAGGTGGCAAGATGGGTATCTTACTTAGTTATTTCTTATTAGGTCTCTCTTTAGCCGCACCTATTGGGCCATTAAATGCCGCCCAAATTGATCGAGGATTAAAAGAAGGATTTCTTTCAGCCTGGTTGTTGGGAATAGGTGCAAATGTTGCCGACATTTTGTATATGCTTATCGTTTATTTTGGCCTCTTTCATTTTATTAATATCCCATTTGTTAAAGTATTCTTATGGGGATTCGGTGCATTTATCTTAATTTATACTGGAATAGAAGGATTAAAAGGATGGAACCACCAAACGACAAAAAGCTTGACAAGAGGAAAGGAATCCTTGATAAAAAGCTTTTTCACAGGATTTATTATGTCCCTTTCAAACCCTCTAACTATTCTATTTTGGCTTGGTATTTATGGGTCTGTTTTAGCAGAGACCGCTTCGAAATTTGGAACACGTGAACTTCTAGCTTGCAGTACGTTCATCTTCCTCGGATTGTTTATGTGGGATATTTCAATGGCGGCCATATCAAGCAGTTTCAGAGTTTTCTTAACTTCACGTCTGATCCAGGCGATCAGCTTAGTTTCAAGTCTATCATTAATAGGATTTGGCTGTTTTTTTGGTTACCAAGGGATGTTGCTCTTACTAAATTAATTTAATTAGCCCCCAACCTTTTAAGTGTTGGAGGCTGAACTCTAGGCTCCCTTTTCTTTATTCCATTTTTTTCTAAGCAAAAAAATGACACTCCCTATGACCAATAAAAAGAGAAAGCTAATGAACAACCCTGGACGACTCCCTTTATGAAGTACGGTTCCAATGACCGCAAGAACTATTAAAATTATTCCAAGAAAATTTTTTAACGTTCCCCAGAAGGTAAGTTCAAGTAGTTTTTTAGAAGCAAATAAGATAAATAACCAATTGTAAATAAGCATTAATCCCGCTGCAGTCGTGATGTATTCATAAATCATTCTTGGCATTAAAAGTCCCATAATAACAGACACAGCCATCCCTGAAATCGTTAAGATCAAAGCTCTAACGGGTATGTTCCGCCTAGTTTTCTTGGAGAAGAATGACGGGGCATCTCCTTCCTTCGCTAAGGTCGACATCATGCTGGTTACCGAAAACAGTGAGGCCGACATAGTGGAAAAACCAGCAATGATCAGGGCACCATTAAACACATGTGGAAAAAATGGGACGTGATAATCCTTTAGAGCGATAACGAAAGGGCTCTCTTTATCTGTAAACTCATTCCAGGAAACCATGGTCACAGCTAGTCCAATCGATAAAAGATAAATTGTGACAAGTAAAATCAGCATCATTCGCCCTGCCTTTGGGGCATCATTTTTATCTTTTAAACGGATGGCCATAAGCCCCATCATTTCTACACCGCCAAAGCCGTATAACGCATAGATAAAGGAGGACCATAAGCCCATGAATCCATGAGGCATCAAGCGATCCGGAATATGAGGACGAGGGTCAGTGCCGTGGTGATGAAGCCATCCCATACAGGCAAGAGCTGCCAAAAGAATGAACATTATAATAGCAGCGACCTTGATAACAGCAAATAGATTCTCAAGTCGATCAAAGCCCGAAGCCCCCATAAGGACCACTAATATCCCAAGCACGGCATAACCCGCTGCAAAAGCCCATAGAGGGACCCTTGGGAACCAAAAGCGTGAGAAAAGTGCGAGTGCTGTCATCTGACTTCCCATAATAAGCATTTCGGAACTCCAGTAAACCCACCCACTGCTAAAGCCTGCCCATCTTCCAAACGCTTTCTTGGCATAGGAACGAAAAGACCCCTCAGCAGGGTCTTTTGCGGTCATTTTTGCTAAGGCATCATATACGACATACGTCGCAAATGCTGCAATTATGAAGGCTATTAAAATAGATGGGCCTGCCATCCGAATCCCGAGACTTGACCCAAGGAAGAAACCCGTCCCAATGATACACCCAATACCAACTAAAGATAATTGCCACCATGAAAGATGTGTCTCTTGAGAACTGTTCTTTTTATTTGACATAATACGTGTCCTCACATGGTTTGGTCCATTTTCTCAACCTGATGACGAGCTCGTGAAACCTGCTGAATAACGGTTTGAAGCTGATAAAAATCTTGAAAGGAAGCTTTCCCTTCAGCACACAAGAGATGAACTAATTCATAAGAATGCTGAAGCTTCATCTGTGTCCTATCTAGTTCTTCTTTCACTCTATTTTTATTAAAAGAAGGAGCACCCTCGTATTGTCCCCATCTTTTCATAACCTCACCAGCCTCATCCATCGTATCTTGAACGGCTTGTAAGACAATATCTCGATGATCCGTCACCCTTTCCCACCTCACCTTTACTTAAGCACTCCAATTCATCATACTTAAATTGGCAAAAGAAGAAAAAAGTTATTCACGCAAAACACACGGAGACTCGAGAGAACAAAGCGAGGACCGTTCGCTAATTCATTTTTTATGGATAACGCTCCCCCTTTGTCCCCGCTTTAACGCAAAACGACCCTGCAGCATCAAGTGCTGCAGGGTTGTTGGTAAAAAAGTTAAGCTTGTTTACTTTCTTCAAATTTCTTAAGAAGAACCGTTTGAAGGATTCCACCATTGCGGTAGTAGTCGATTTCGACCTCACTGTCAAAACGAGCAAGGACTTCAAAAGTCTTCGTGTTGCCCGCTTCATCAGTCGCTGTCACTTTAACGATGTCACGTGGTTTTACGTTGTCATCGATTTGAATGTCAAGCGTCTCTTTACCAGTGAGGCCAAGGTTGTCAGCATTTTCACCATTGATAAATTGAAGTGGAAGCACACCCATGCAAACAAGGTTGCTGCGGTGGATACGCTCGTAGCTCTCAGCGATAACAGCTTTGATTCCTAATAAGAAGGTACCTTTAGCTGCCCAGTCACGAGATGAACCCATACCGTAGTCAACACCAGCCATGATGACAAGACCGGTTCCGTCTTCTTTGTACTTCATAGCTGCATCATAGATGGAGAGAACTTCACCCGTAGGCCAGTAAGGAGCATAACCGCCTTCTGTACCAGGAGCAAGCAAGTTGCGAATACGGATATTTGCAAATGTTCCGCGCATCATGACTTCATGGTGCCCACGACGGGAACCAAAAGAGTTAAAGTCGCGAGGCTGTACCCCTTTACTCATTAACCATTGACCTGCCGGGCCGCCTTTTGCGATCGAACCAGCTGGAGAAATGTGGTCAGTTGTAACGGAGTCACCAAGCTTAGCAAGAACACGTAAACCAGTAATTGGTTTAACCGGTTTTGGTTCTGGTGAAACATTTTCAAAGAATGGCGGGTTCGCAATATAAGTGGACTCTTCATCCCAATCATAAAGCTCACCAGTGCTTGTTTCGATTTGATTCCAGCGTTCGTTTTGTTCAAAGACACGACCGTATTCTTTCTTGAACATTTCTGGGCTAACCGACTTCGTAAGAAGCTCGCTGATTTCCTCAGAAGATGGCCAGAGATCTTTGAAATACACATCGTTGCCGTCTTTATCTTTACCGAATGAATCGTTTTCTAAGTCGAAGTTAACCGACCCAGCAAGCGCGTAAGCCACAACCAATGGCGGTGAAGCCAAATAGTTTGCACGGACAAGCGGATGGATACGTCCTTCGAAGTTACGGTTACCGGAAAGAACTGATGCAACGGTCATGTCGTTTGCATTAATGGCGGATTCGATTTCAGGAAGAAGCGGACCAGAGTTCCCAATACATGTTGTACAACCATAACCGACAAGGTTAAAGCCAAGTTGTTCAAGGTATGGAAGAAGCCCTGCATCTTCTAGGTAATCGGTAACAACTTTAGACCCTGGAGCCAAAGAGGTTTTAACATAGCCAGGTACTTGAAGACCTTTTTCAACCGCTTTCTTAGCGACAAGACCAGCACCGATCATAACGCTTGGGTTCGATGTATTCGTACAGCTTGTGATAGCAGCGATGACAACATCACCGGTTTTCAGCTCTTCCGTACGGCCATCTTTGTAGCTGATGGTCGACGTTTTGTTGATTTCATCATCACCTAAACCAAAGCCATGAACACCTTGTTCAGTTGTCAAAGCTTTGTTAAATTCTTTTTTCATATCTTTTAAAAGAATTAAGTCTTGTGGACGCTTAGGACCAGAAAGAGCGGGTTGAATTTCAGAAAGGTCAAGTTCGATTACTTTTGTAAAGCGCGGCTCTTGTGCATCAGGTGTATAGAACAAGCCGTTTTCTTTGCAATAAGCTTCAACCAATTTAACCTGTTCTTCACTGCGACCAGTCAAACGCAAGTAATTTAATGACTCTTCATCTACTGGGAAGAACGTTGCAGTTGCCCCGTTTTCAGGAGACATGTTGGAAATCGTGGCACGGTCTGCAAGAGACATCTGAGCCATACCTGGACCAAAGAACTCCACAAATTTACCAACGGCTTTTTCCGCACGCAAAATTTGAGTCACTTTAAGAGAAAGGTCAGTCGCTGTAATTCCGCTAGCAAGTGTACCTGTTAAACGGACACCGATCACTTCTGGTACAGGGAAGTAAGAAGGCTGACCGAGCATTCCAGCTTCAGCTTCAATACCGCCAACACCCCAGCCAAGTACTCCGATACCGTTGATCATTGTTGTGTGAGAGTCCGTACCAACGAGGGTATCAGGGAAAGCAAGATACTCACCGTTTTCTAACTCCACACCGTGAACAACAGAGGCCAAGTACTCAAGGTTAACTTGGTGAACAATACCCGTTGCTGGTGGCACCGCACGATAGTTTTCAAACGCATTTTGAGCCCATTTCAAGAACTTGTAACGCTCGATATTGCGCTCAAATTCACGTTCCATGTTATATTTTAATGCTTCATTAGTTCCGTACTCGTCAACTTGAACAGAGTGGTCAACAACAAGATCAACCGGTTTTTCTGGATTAATTTTTTGTGGATCCCCACCCATGTCTGCCATTGCTTTACGTAATGACGCTAAGTCAACAACAGCTGGAACCCCTGTAAAGTCTTGGAGAACAATACGTGAAGGATTAAAAGGAACATCGATATCAGGGTTAAGTTTGTCAGTACCCCATTTTGCAAGGTTTTCAACATGCTCTTTAGTAATAACACGGCCATCATATTGGCGAAGCACAGATTCGAGCAAAACTTTAATAGAATAAGGAAGGCGTTCGATATCGCCAAATTGCTTAAGTGCATCAAGCTTATAATAGTTATAAGTTTTGCCATTCACTTGGAAGGAACTCAGTGCTTGATACACATCGTTCTTCGCTCTGTTTTCAACAGACGTAGACATGCCTTTCACTCCTTTACAACCTAGTTCAAATTCTACATAACTATCATAATGCAAACCTGACAATAAGTAAAATTCAATCATGTTATTATGACTGATAAGTAACACTTATTGAATAAATGAAAAAGCCATTGTTTAACCGGATATTGCCATCGGAATTTTCGTTAAACCCCAATGTGTGATTTGTCAGATTTGCACAACTCCTATATTTTCTCATCAAATTTCTAATCTGTAAATATCTATCAGAAAAACATCTCCGTACAATCGAAAACAGCTATGGACTCGCTTTATACATAGTCTTTAATAAGATCGTTATTCTGCTAACTAATAGATCTTGCTTTCCAGAAACAATTATGTCCAAAAAAGCACGATTAAACTCTTTTTTGAAAAAAGAAAAAGCACCCTAACTATAAATAACGGGTTTACTTGTGAGGTGCAAAACTCTAATTATCACCTTCAATCACACTACTATTCACAATCACTGAAAGAAAGTAAAGTAAACGCCAAAACAACCGAATCTTTTGAGATTCGGTTTAATTATTTTCATAAAAGGCAATCGATTACCTATTTCATTAATTGGCTAAAGCGAACTTTCTAAATAAGCGGAGAAATTCCGCTTATTTAGAAATCAACATCGAAAATAGCTAAAATAGACGGAAGAATTCCGACTATTGACTCGAAAAACAAGAAAATGGGTCATTTCTTTTGGTTTAAACGGAAAATCTCCGCTTATTTACGACGAACTGAACGCTACTTTGGTTGATAACGGAAAAATCTCCGCTTATTTCAACGATCACAGGTGACGCTAAAATTTCTTGTCAACCATGACAGTCCGTTTTTTACTTATTTATCCAAATAACTTGGTAATCCCCCTACCTTTCACTTGCTCAATCACAGGTTAATTCACACACCGCCAATAATTATATCCACACCATGTAAATTACACTATGATTTGAAAAGGTCAATAAACATTGATCTTACAATAAACGTCGCACGGTGATGACTATGTGAAACCCGTGCGATTTACCTTGATAGTTAATTGTTTGCACCTCTGAAGTGAACCCGTTAATCCTATAAAGGGATGCTCCTCTAAATCCCATGCAGCAGCGGATTCTCTGCACGATTAGGTTTATGATTTAGTTATCTTCAAGATAGCCATACTTGCCTTGATAGTAAGTAAGCGGCTCCCCGTTTCTAGATGTCAATTCAAGTACTTCACCTATAAATAGCGTGTGGTCACCGGCAGGGTGCGCTTCATGGAGTCGACAGACCAGGTTGGCTAAAGCGTCCTTTAGGATCGGCTGCCCTGCGAGACGACCGAATAAACCGTCTACTGAATCTAACCGCTTTTGTTTGGCAAAATGCATGGAGACCTCTTTTTGTTCTTTACTTAATATACTCACCGCAAATCGGCCTGCTTTCATGATCTTCTCATGCATGCTTGCCTGTTGGTCCACTGAGACTAATATAAGCGGTGGGACTAACGAGACAGACATAAACGCATTTGCCGTCATGCCTGAAATGTCCCCATCGTGTTCAGTGGTCACAACCGTAATGCCTGTCACGAATTTCCCAAGTGTCTGGCGAAAATGCCTCTTCTCCAACTGGTAATACCTCCCTTTTTCTCATAAATTAAAATCATAAGGGTCGACCAGTTTTTCTGTTCCCATCATTATATCGTTGCTATCCCTAGTATATGAACCAAATGCCAGAATAGTTAAAGAAAACACAGCTCGTGTCACGCCTTAAGGTGATCGTGGGCGCTTAATTGCACTTAATTAATGTATAAAAAATAGAGAGCGATACAACGATCACTCTCTAGAAAAATAGTAACTTAAGCAACAACTTTATTCGGCAAGACCTTCACTCTTCAATCGATCAGTTAATCCTTCAATCGCTTCCTTAGCATCGCTGCCTTCAGCGGTGATGGTAATGTCTGCACCGTGGGCAATCCCAAGGGACATGACACCCATAATGGATTTCAAATTAACGGTTTTGTCTTTATAAGTAATTTCAATTTCAGCTGCATATTGATTAGCTTCGTTGACAATTGCTGTTGCCGGACGTGCGTGAATACCTGCTTCACTAACAACCTTAAACGTTTTGCTTTCCATAAAATATGCCTCCTCTAAATTACCTGCTCTTGATTTTAATATGAATAAATAAAGGTCGCATTTACATTTTATACAAAAACTTAACGAAACAACAACAACTATTTTTCAAAAAAGAAACAAATTTTTTATGACTTTAAAGCATCTAAGAAATAACGTTGAAGCAAGTCTTGCCGAATCGCTTCCCATTCTTCTCTAAGAATGCCATAACGGATCGAGTCATAGTAAACACCTTGATAATGTCGGCATTTGCGAATCCGTGATTCCAAGACCATGCCACATTTTTCTCCAACCTTCATCATCCGCTCATTGCCAGACCAAGTTGTAAATCCGATTCTTACTAAAGGAAAACGTTCAAACAAATGCTCCATCCAAAGAATGAGGGCTTGGGTTCCATATCCACCATTCCAATACTTTGGATCATAGATGACAATCCCCATCTCTAACCAATACGAAGGTCGATGCTCCCAATAAAAAGTAACGATACCAATTGGCTCACCTTCCATTGTCTCAATAACAAATCGTTGCTTTTCCTCCATCTCTTCAAGCATTTGCTGCTTAAACAAGCGAAAGCTGGGCTTATGATAAGGAAAATACGGGGCATCCCACTTCTTCCACTCTGGAATCTTATTCCCACTTACTCCATGCATCAATTGATAGATGACTGGAAAATCCTGTTTCACCATTGGGCGTATCGAAACACGTCTTTTTTGGTCCAACTTCGATTCCCCCCTATTTGTAAGGCGTTTATCTTAATAGTCTACTTGAGTTAATCATACCTCAAGTTGTAAGTGATTTCACTCATACGTTATTCGTTCTAGAATTCCAATCTATAGATTAAAAACCTCTCCTGTACATCTGTTTCATATAAACCCTTTAAAACAATTTCTTTTTTTAACTTAAACGGGGTCTGGTTCTCTAGAAAATCGATATAGGCCTCTGATGGGTAATATAAGAGAACCTCAATATCTCTTGGTGCTTTTTCATAAGACTGAAGAATATTCCAGATAATCGTTCTGAAAATCTCTATTGAAAATGGGTTAAAAAAATAAAAGTGATTGTCATTTGAATTTACGGGATAGTCTTCTGCTAAACAATTATAGAGCCTCACGTCGCCTTCTTTGACTCGATGCCTCTTCTTGTAGCTTTCGAGATTCTCTTCAGCGTTTCGATATAGCCGCTCATTTTTCTCCACACCGGCAACCTGTACTTTGAAAAAGTGATGAATATAGAAAAGGATCCTGCCTTTTCCACACCCAAAGTCGACAATTCGGTCACCGTCTTTTACTTCAAACCGTCTCACTAGTTCATCAAGTGCACTGTAAGGGGTTGGTTCATAAGGATAGTAGTGAAGGTCGCTCCTATCATAAAGCTTTCGGCTCTCCGTTTTTATATGTAGATGTTTATCATAATCAGAGTCTTTCATCATCATTTCTTCCTTTTTCCAAATGAGTTAAGGTTAAATAAAGTTTAAACAATAGACCAATCTTTGTCCAAATAAAAAACAAGCCCCCGGACTTTTGGAGGCTTCAATGATGTTTTGCTTCTTCTATTAAAAGCTTTAAGAGTATTTTCTCTCGCTAACTGTCTTACCAAAGCGTTCCTCTTCAATTTCTTTCAGTGATTTTCCGAGTGTATTAGGTGCTAGCGTAATCCCGATGATAAAGTGAATGACTAAAAATCCAATCATGACGAGTCCTGCGACCTTGAAGTTAAGAGCATCCATGAGCAGCGGTAAAATAAAGGACCAAATAGCAACAGCTACACGAGCCAGGAAGAACATAAAACCTTGAGCCCCGGCCCGGTAGTGTGTCGGGAATAATTCACCGCCCCACAAGCCATAGAAAGCTTGAGCGCCAAAGCCCGCTGCACATCCCCAAAGGATAACAAAGGCAAATAACGTAAACCACCCCATTGGAGCGAACGTAAGAATAAGCCAAGCAACAATTCCCATGACCGCTCCTAGACCAAACAAGAAGCGTCGACTGATGCGGTCACCGCATTTCATGAAGACAAAATAGGTAGTTAAACAAGTTAGTCCCCATAAAAAGACTTGCAAGAGGTTCGCTTGTTCACTGGATAACCCGCCAACATGCTGATAAATATAAGGCATAAAATAACCCATGGCTCCAGCTGTCAAATTCCAGAACAAGTAAATCCCGACTAAAAGAAAAAGTGCTTGTCGATTCACTTTAAGCTTGAGAAGATCCTTAAAAGATTTTTCTGGTAATAGACCTGATTGATTAATTTTTTGTTCTTTATCCTTTTCTTCTTTCCAAATAGTAGATTCAGATAAACCTTGACGAATGTACCACGTAATAAAAGCAATCACCATCAAATGAAGAAAAATAATCCGACTGCCGAGCAAGCCGAGAGGTGATAATAAGACGGCCAATAGGAAGGTTAAGGCAGGGCCAAAAGACCAGGCGAGTTGTGCCGTTCCAACGTGTGCGGCCCGTTTTTGATGGGGAGCCTCTTCGGCAATATAAGTCCAAGATGCAGGGATTCCAGCTCCAACCGAAACGCCTGTGATAATTGTACCCACTAAAAGCATTGGGAAATTGAAGGAACAAGCAATAATCAGTATACCAAGCATGTAGGCAAGCAGATCATATGTATAGATAAACTTACGGCCATACTTATCACACAAGTACCCGCCAATAATGGCACCAATTGCAGCCCCTAAAGCGTTTGCACTTAATGCGCTTAAAAAACTGATGGCTAAACTATGTAAATGTAAATAAGCCTGCCACAAAGATAAACTGCTCGCTGCGGCAATAATGGAACCTGCCTCAATGTAATTTGACATTGCCACAGAAATGGTCGCCTTCCAACCAGAAGTGGATTTGCTTCCGAGTTTCGCCATGGTGAACTCCCTCCTATTCGCAAGCGCTTCACATACTGTATTCAAAGGAACGAAAGCGCTTTAGTCTTTATCTATATATTAGGGTAAATTGACTGAAAAATCAACACAAACACAAAAATTATGTTTATTTTTATTTGTTTATATGTTTTTGTAAAGCGTTTTCTGCTATCAAGTCACAAAATACTCTCCCAAGCTCTTCTCCACAGCTAAAAAGACATAAGACTTATCCTTAATCGGTTCTCTTGAAGATGCGATTTTAGCCGTACATCCGTTCCAAATAGAAGAAGCCGGGGCAAAACTAAACTAACTGACTTAAATTCTGAACACTAAATGTTTATAAGAACAGAAACAAATTTAAACGAAAAGCCGAACCCAACACGTTAAAAGGTGTGAATAAGTTCGGTTTTTTCTCTTCGTCAAATACTTCCGTCCCAGCTTCTTTTCATGTCTCTAGACCTGACTCTAATAGATCTAAATGTTTGTTTCGCTTTGTTTTTAGAAAAACTTGGCTTACCGCCAAGTCCTTAATAACGGAGCCTAAAAAATCCGAACATAAGCCCAAAATTATGCCATGTAAAAAACAGGATGTAATTCTTTTGAAACCGGGCTATGATCCTCATTCGTTTCCATCAACGGGTCCATGAAATGCCACCATTTTTGGCAAACCGCCGTTTGGGACATTTGCGCCCATTTTTCTTCACTCTCAATTTCGAGATAAGCAAACAGCTGCCCTGAATCTCGGTCAAGAAAAATAGAATAATTGCTCGCTCCGTGATTTTTCAACTCAGCCACCATCTCTGGCCAAATTTCCGTATGTCTTTTTTCGTATTCCTCATAAGCATCCTTTTTCACATACATGATAGATGCGATTCGCTTCATTTCGACCACTCCCAATGCCTGCCTTAAATTAAACACACTTATACACTATAGATAAATGCTGCATGGCTTGATGTTCTTCTTTTGTTAATCTATGATCCGTTATAATCATATCTATGTCAGTCAGAGAATTCGTAATCTGGACGAATGTCCTTGTTTGAAACTTAGAAGAATCGACTAGTAATATTGTTTTGTCAGAGACAGCCAGTATCTCTTTTCTTAGTAACGCCTGCCACTCATTCGAATCCGATATCCCTGTCTCAAAGTCGATCCCTTGGCATGAAATAAAGGCCTTGCTAACATGATAGGCTCTAAGTGAACGTGAGGCGAGCGGTCCGACAAAGGACAGAGATTTTGGTGATAACATGCCGCCAACCGAAATGACCTGAATGTTATCCTTTTTGCTTAATGCGAGCGCGACGTTGATGGAATTAGTAATAACCGTTAAAGGCTGGTTGGGGATTTCCTGAGCCATGTACCACGAGGTTGTGCTGGCGTCTAGAATAATCTTATCACCAGGTTCAATGAACTGAATGGCAGCTTGAGCGATCGCTCTTTTTTGTTTTTGATTGGTAATCTCTCTTTCTCGATAAGAAATTTCGAGGGAGTCGTTCTCAAGTCGAACCGCTCCGCCATGGCTTCGGCGCAAGGCTCGAAGTTTTTCGAGTTTTTCAAGATCCCGCCTGATCGTTTCCTCAGTTACATTAAATAACTGGCTCAATTCCGTTACACGAACGCTTATCTTTTCGTTAACTAACTCCACAATTTTCCGCTGGCGATCCGCAACAAGCACATTCCCCACCTCCTCTATTTCCACTCTATGTGTTTTTCAAAAGAGTTAAGCGTTTCAGTGAAATAGAGAGGGAGTCTTCCCTCCCTATGTTTCTCTATTTTCTTTTTGAAAGGACCGCTTCCTCGTAGGTTTTTATTTCTTTCAACCATTCTTCTTTAACTGGTACACCCATCTTTTCACAATAGTAATCCCAAACAGCGCCAAATGGATAGGTCTTGAACTCTTCCATTAATGCCAGTCGGTCTGTGAAATGGCCTTCTTCCTGCAGCTGCTTAAGCTGCTCATTCGGAACAAGCATCGCGTAAAGAAGCGCTTTAATCATATTGCGTGTACCGATCGTCCAGGCGGCGATTCGATTGATGCTGGCATCAAAGAAGTCAAGTCCAATAATCACGCGATCTAAGGCATCATTCCGGACAATTTCAAGGGCAATTTCTTTTAATTCATCGTCAAAAATAACGACATGGTCACTGTCCCAGCGAACCGGGCGAGAAACGTGAAGGGCGAGTTTATCCGAATAAAGAAGCATGGAAGAAATCTTATTCGATACCGTTTCTGTTGGATGGAAATGCCCGGTATCAAGCAGGCAAAGTTTGTTATTCTTCAAAGCATACCCAAGATAGAATTCATGAGACCCAACCACATACGCTTCTGAGCCAATGCCAAATAACTTGCTTTCAATGGCATCTAGATTATGAGCTTCATCGATATCCTCTGCAAAAATCTGGTCAAGTGAATCCTTCAATCGAAGACGCGGAGTCAGGCGATCACTTGGAATATCCTTATAGCCATCAGGAATCCAAATGTTCGTCACGGCTGGCGTACCGAGTTCCTGGCCAAAATAGGCGCCAATCTTACGGCTCGCAATACAGTGGTCAATCCAAAACTTGCGAATTGCTTCATCAGGATGAGAGAGTGTGAGACCATCATCTGCTTTTGGGTGTGAGAAAAGAGTTGGATTGAAATCCAGACCTAGCCCGTGCTCCTTAGCCCAGTTCACCCAGTTTTCAAAGTGCTTAGGTTCAATCACATCCCGTTCAACTACTTCACCGTCTGTCTCCGCATAAATAGCATGGAGGTTGACGCGATGCTTTCCAGGAATCAAAGAAAGCGCCTTCTCAAGGTCCTGTCTCAGTTCTTCAGGATTGGTTGCTTTACCAGGATAGTTGCCTGTCACATCAATACCGCCAGACAGCTCATTTTGGTTCACTTCAAATCCGGCAATATCATCCCCTTGCCAACAATGGATGGAAACCGGAATGGTGCTTAATTTCTTAAGGACCGCTTCAACATCAATTCCCCATTTTTCATAGTCTTGTTTTGCTAATTCATAAGCTTCTTTAATTGCCATTTTATTAGCCCCTCTCTATTAATAACTGACCGCTTTTTCAAAGATTTTAATTGGAAAAGATTCTCGAATCAGCTGTCTCGCTTCCTTTAAATTGGATAGATCACCTAAAGCCATTAATTGTGCCACAATATTTCCTATAGCGGTCGCCTCCACGGGTCCAGCGAGCACTTGCTTGTCAGTCACATTAGCAATCCACTGATTCAACAACTCATTTTGACAACCGCCCCCGATCACATTAATTTTATTGAATGATTTCTCAAAGATCGCTTCGATTTCATCAATTGCTTTTTGATAGCTGACAACAAGACTATCGTAAATACATTTTGCCAATTCACCTGGAGTCTGAGGTATCATTAAGCTATTTTCTTGGCAATACGCTTGAATCTCTTCGATCATGTTTTCCGGATTCAGAAATCGAGGATCATCCACATTAATAATCGTCTTAAAATAAGAAGCTTCCTTAGCAAGATCGACAAGTTTTTCAAAAGAAAAAGCGCTGCCTAAATGCCTTTTGATTTCTTGAATCATCCAAAGTCCCATAATGTTTTTCAAAAATCGAAAACGATAATCGATGCCGCCTTCATTTGTAAAATTATAATCAAGCGCTTTCGTTACACAGATCGGAAAATGGTTTTCCACGCCGATCAGCGACCAAGTTCCTGAACTGATGTAAATCGTATCCTCTTGTTCAGGAACGGATACGACTGCAGAACCCGTATCATGAGTCGCAGGCAATATCACCTTGAGGTCAAAGCCAAATTCCTGTACTAAATCTTGAGAAAGCGTCCCTAAAATGGTTTTTGGGCGTTTAATCGTTTGGAACATCTCAACGTTTAAGCCTAATAGAGCCAATAGCTCTCGGTCCCACTGCTTCGTAAACGCATTCACTAATTGCGTGGAAGTGGCATTCGTATATTCATTCACTTTAACACCGGTCAATAAATAATTGAGATAATCCGGAATCATGAGAAAGGTACGCGCCTTCTCTAGAATTTCAGGTTGCTGCTTCTTCAAAGCCATTAATTGATAGATTGTATTAAATTTTTGGAATTGAATACCTGTTTCTAGGTACAGTCTTTCTTTAGAAATGAATTGAAAGACTTCCTCCATCATGCCATCCGTTCGGGAATCGCGATAAGCGACCGCCTCTGTCAATAACTGATCATTTTCATCTAATAAAACAAAGTCAACCGCCCAAGTATCAATGCCAATACTCTCTGGAATAATCCCGCGTTCCTTACATTTATGAATCCCATTCTTTATTTCTTGAAAAAGACGCTCTACATCCCAACAGTCATAGCCGCCTCGTTTAATGAGTCCGTTTTCAAAACGATGCAGCTCTTCTAATTTCAGGACACCGGAGTCCAAGTAACCGAGCATCACACGGCCGCTTGAGGCACCAATATCCACCGCCAAGCTATAATTTGTCATCGAACCCTTCCTTTTTAAAGAACTTTAGATTTTCTCTTAGCCTATTGATCTTCAAGAATAAGATAGCCGACTTTTATTGGTCCATGAACGCCCACCACCATGTTCATCTCAATATCGGCACTGTTACTAGGTCCTGAAACCATATTGATATAGCTTTCGATCGTCTCCCCCTGTTTAACTCGGTCTCCTATCGTTTTCGTGACTTGAGTTAATCGCGGGACAATAGAACTCTTGTTCAGAAGGACAATCGAGACTTTTGGAAGCAGGCTGATCGATCGGGCCTTTTCTTTGTTATGAAAAAAAACAGTCGTTCCCGATTCCGCGAGGGCTTGGTCGCTGAAAGAAATCCCGATCGTCGCTTGCTTCGCTTGCTCAATATTGAAATCCCCTAGCCGTAAATTCCAAAAATAAGTGTCGAGTTCGCTTAAAAAATCTCGAATCCCAATACTTTCAAATCTTGGATCATTGGAAGCCACAATTGGACCGCCGCCGTATGACTGAATCATCTCTGCCAAATTAACTTTTAAATGATCAAGAGAAGTCATCACGACGTCTGTTCCCTGGCGTTTACACGATTGCAGAAAGACCTCTAATAGTTCATCCTGAGTGGCTTTTTTATAGACCTCCCATTGAGGCTTATACGTCCACGAAGGCTCTTCAACTCGTTCTGGTTTAGCTCGGCCAAGCTTATTTGCAATAGACGAAAGGAATTTCTCACGCCCTTGTATGACACCTTTAGTCATGAGCTCTTCCCTCCTTTTCATGTCGTTCAAACCATTTTCTAAAGTTCTCTTTGCTTGGGGCTGGAAAATCTCGGATTTCCGTCCAAGGCTTCATAGGGCCTGGCCCTTTTTCAATACGCTCATCTTTCGTAAAAGGCCCGAGCATTGAAGGGACAAATTTGGTAGCCATTTCAAATAAAGAAGGTGAGCCCGCTCCCATTCCAAACGCTTTCATAGATAGTTTTTCACCAAGTTTCGGATGTCCTTCTCCAGATACATAAGCTTGGCGATGTTTGATAAGGAGTTCATGCAAAGGAATTCGAACAGGACATGCCTCCGTACACGCTGCACAGAGACTGGAGGCGTAGGGCAATTCCCCATATTCTTCATAGCCGCCAAGAATCGGAGAGAGAACGGCGCCAATTGGACCGGGATAAATCGACCCATACGCATGGCCTCCGATATGTCTATAAACAGGACAAACATTAACGCAAGCCGCACAGCGAATACAGTGAAGAGCGGATTGAAAGTCTGTTCCAACGGCATTTGACCGGCCATTATCAACAATCACCAAATGATACTCTTTTGGACTATCAACGGCATCGGTCTCAAGATCCGGTGTCAAGGTGGTGATATAAGTCGTTAATTTTTGACCAACGGCGCTTCGGCATAAGAGGGTCAGTAATATATCTAAAGATTCCCATGATGGGACAAGGCGTTCCATTCCCATTATCGTAATCTGAGTGTCCGGAAGCGTTGTCACCATGTTGGCGTTCCCCTCATTTGTAACAAGGGCGATGGTTCCTGATTCGGCAACTGCAAAATTACAGCCGGTTATCCCAATATCCGCTCGAAAAAATTTTTCTCTCAAATCTGCACGCGCAAAGGCTGCTAACTCTTCAGGCTGGTCCGTTCCCTTATAACCCCGTTTATCCCGAAACGCATCACGAATCTGTGACTTATTCTTATGCAGAGAAGGGACGACGATATGGGATGGCCGATCATGATCATCGATTTGAAGGATGTACTCCGCCAAATCAGATTCAAGAACCTCGCATCCAGCCTCTTCTAGAGCTTCATTTAAACTGATTTCTTCAGTCACCATCGATTTGGCCTTAACAACGTGTTTCGCCTTTTTCTTCTTTACAACTTCTTGTACGTATCTCTGGGCTTCTTCTGCTGTTTCAGCAAAAAAGACATGACCGCCGCGAGAGGCAAACTGTTCGCTCAGCTGTTCTAAGTAAAAATCCAGATTATCTAAAGTATGTGAACGAATGTCTTCACCTGCATGACGCCATAATTCCCAATCCACAAGCGACTCGTCCTCTACCGTCACTTGAAGCTTTCGTCCCCGCAGCCGGTCTTGCGCGCCACTGACCGCCTTTCTCATGAAGGCTTCGTCTAAGCTCTTATCAACACGATCAAAGAATGGCTCCGCTCCGATTTTCATTGGCATGAGCGATCCCTCCCTCTTTTGAATTAAGAATTTGGGCTATATGCATCACTTTAATCGGTTGACCTTTTCTGCTGAGACGCCCCCCTATATTCATCAGACAGCCATTATCTGCTCCAATTAAAACCTCTGCCTCTGTTTCTGTGATATGCTGCACCTTTTCATCCACCATTTGTTCTGAAATAGGAACCATCTTTACTGAAAAAGTTCCGCCGAAACCGCAGCAGTCATAATTATGTGGAAGATCAACCAATTCAAGGCCTTTCACATTTTTAAGCAATTTAAAAGGAGCAGATCCTTCATTTAATAATCGAGTCATATGACAAGATGTATGATAAGTCGCCTTTGCGTTAAATGTCGCTCCTAGATCTTCAACACCCAGTACATTAACAATAAATTGCGTTAATTCAAACGTTTTATCGGCAAGGCCCTTCGCTCGGTTAAACCATTCCGGATCCTCTTTAAACATACCTGGATATTCTTTGAACATGGCGCAACAAGAGCCAGATGGGGTGACGACATACTCCGACTTTTCGAAGGCTTTGATCATCTGCTTTGCGCCTTTTGCTGCTTCCTTCAAGTAACCGCTATTATAAGCAGGCTGTCCACAGCAAACCTGTCCTCTTGGAAAATCGACATGACAGCCTAATCGTTCTAAGATCTCGACAACGTCTTTTCCAACATTCGGATAAAACATCTCGCCAAGACACGTTACAAACAATGAGACATTCATTTCTAAGTCTCCTTTCATGAAACCATCTTCATGCTGTATCACGCAGGGTTTTTAGTCATTGTACCAGAAAAGTGTCAAAATTAGCAGAATTTTATAGAGGCGAAAAAGACCCGGGAGATGAGCCTTTTTCGCTTAAAGTATTCGTTTTATCTCGACTATCGAGTGAAAGCTGCTGGAACCCCGCCATCAACCGTTATCATACAACCTGTTGTTTTTTCAGCTTTGGAAGAAGCGAAAAAGAGAATGGATTCAGCAATATCTTTTGGATAAATATTAACTAATAAAGTCGTCCGCTTGCGGTAATGCTCTTCTAGTTGGTCTGGCTCAATGCCGTAAGCCGCTGCTCGCTCATTTCTCCAGCTTGAATTCCAGATAGCAGAACCTTGAAGCACCGCATCAGGAAGCACAGAGTTGACACGAATACCGTACGGACCGCCTTCAGCTGCGATACATCTTGCAAGATGAGTTTCAAGTGCTTTTACAGAACTGTAGGCTGCTGCATTTTTACCAGCATAGACCGAGTTCTTCGAGCCGATAAAGACCATGCTTCCGCCAACGCCCTGTTCCTTCATTTGCTTAAAGGCTTCGCGAGCGACAAGGAAGTAACCCGTACCAAGCACGTTCATATTAAGATTCCATTCTCTTAAAGTGGTTTCTTCAATTGGGCTTGACGTTGCAAGACCGGCATTATTCACAATGATGTCAACACCACCGAAAGTGAGAGCTGTTTTCTCAAATGCAGCTTGGACTTCTTCCTCTTTCGTAACATCCATTTTTACAGCGATAGTTCTTGCTTCACCGTATTTCGCATTTATTTCAGCCGCAAGTTTCTCTGCCCCTTCAAGGTTTAAGTCAGCGATTACTGCATGCGCCCCTTGTGCAACGAATTGACGGATGGTTTCACTGCCGATCCCGCCGGCCCCGCCCGTTACAAAAGCGACTTTTCTTGAAAACTCAGCTTCAGCAGGTGCTAAAGACAGCTTATAAAGCTCAAGCGGCCAGTATTCCACATTGTAGGACTCGTTTTCATTTAAAGAGACAAAGCGGCCTAGTGCTGTTGACCCTTTCATAACGGCAATGGCTCTATGATAAAGCGCACCACTGATGTTGGCATTCTTAAGATCCTTACCTGTATTCACCATACCGATCCCTGGAATTAGGACAACTCGAGGAGCCGGCTCAAACATTTGGTCCCCTTCTACTTTGTTTCGTTCAAAATAGGCTATGTATTCTTCTTTAAAAGCCTGGATACCAGCCTTCAGCTTGTCAACCAATGTACTGACATCTTCGGTTTGAGGATTCCAGTCCACATAAAGAGGAATTCGCTTAGTGTGAACAAGATGATCCGGACAAGCGGCGCCAACTTGTGAAAGCACCGGCGCTTCTTTGCTGTTTACAAATTGAAGAACATCAGCCCCGCGATCATAAGTTAATAACATTTTCTTGCTATCGCTCACTTGACCTCGAATAACAGGAAGGACCTTTGCTAAAACTTTTTCCGTTTCTTCATCAGAAAGAGATTGATAGATTGGCCCACCAAAGACAGATTCCTCATTGATTTTACTATTAATAAAGGCTTCTGCTTCGTTGATAATTTTAATCGTTTGATCATAGGCTTCTTTAGAAGTCTCTCCCCAAGTCACAAGACCGTGCTTCTCCATTAACACAAGCTCAGCATTGGGATTGTTTTTGACTCCTTCTGCGATCATTTTTGAAAGTGTGAATCCAGGTCGTACATAAGGTACCCAAACAAAACGATTTCCAAATAGTTCTTCCGCTAGTTGACGACCGTTATCCGCACAGCAAAGGCTGATGATGGCATCTGGATGGGTATGATCAACATGCTTAAATGGTAGAAAAGCATGGAGCAGCGTTTCAATAGAAGCGCGAGGATGCTTAGCATCAATCATGCAATGAGTTAAGTAATCGACCATTTCCTCATCAGGCATTTCCTCTCTTTCAAACAATGGACGAATGTCATCAAGACGTAAACCTGTAAAATTTTTCGCTTTCATAGTGGCGAGATCAGAACCACTTCCCTTTACCCACATAACTTCTACGTCGCGACCCATAAAATCCTTTTCAACCGTTTTCATAGAAGTATTTCCGCCGCCGTAATTACAAACCGCCCGATCGGAACCAATCAAATTGGAACGGTAAACTAATTCTTCGACACCTGTATGTTTAGCAGCAGCTTGTGAATCCCATAAGTTTTTAACCAAGTTTATTCCCTCCCATTATCAATATACCTTTTGTCTAAATAAATTGTAACACATTCGTTTCGTTTTGTGTGGATTTATTTTTGTTTTTATTTGATTTTATGGTTGTAGCCGTTATCATGAGTAGAGAAACCAAACAATCATGCGTTTAGAATACGTTTATATAAAAAAAAACACGCAGCATTTGCGCGTTTTTCGATGCTGGAAAACTCCTCCAGCAAAGTGTTATTAAGTTTTTAGAAGCAAAAGATTAAAATGAAGGACTGTTTTCTCTTAGCTTCTTGCCCCTTGAAGCTTAGGATGCGTTCCTGAACCTCTTAACGAAGAACTGATTGCGCCAAGAACACAGACAGCGGCAGCCGCCCAGAACACGGTATGCAAGGCTTGCAGAAACGGCTCAGAAGGAATATTTGTAAGCTCACCGTGAGTTGCTATTCCGGTTAAACTATGTAAGCGGGCAGAAAACAAGGACACAGAAAGGGCTGTTCCAAGTACCATGCCGACATTTCTGACTAAAGCATTTAAACCGCCCACTTGACCGGTTTTTGAACGGGGTGCCGCACCCATAATACTTGAATTATTGGGGGATTGAAACATGCCTTGTCCAATTCCAAAGATCGCTAAGTGCAGGGCAACAAGCCAAACGGGTGCTGTCCCGGAGAGGAACGTTAATAAGACAAAACCAAGTGCATTAAGAAGCAGTCCGCCAGTCGTCAACACATAAGGACCTATTTTATCAGATAACCAGCCAGAAATCGGCGCCACAACTGCCATAGCTAACGGATAGGTCATCATAGCCGTTCCCGTTAACTCCGGACTCGCATGCAAGACATCCTCCAAGTAGAACGGCATGATCGTCGTGGTACAAAAAAGGGATATGAAAGACAACATTGCGGCAAAACTCGCCGAGGATAATAACCGATTTTTATATAATGAAAAATCAATGAGCGGATTTCCTGCAAATCGTTCTCTAACTCCAAAGGCAATGAGTAAAAGAATTGAGAAAATAAGGCCCATGACACTTTGTTTCGAGGACCATCCCCAAACATCTCCATTTGAGACTGTATATAAAAAGAGGACAATCCCTAAAACAAATAAAATCGAACCGCTGTAATCAAATCGTTTTGCTTCAGACGTATTGGGCTTGCCTTTTGGTAATAAGAATAGACCTAGTATAAAGCCGGCAATGCCAATCGGCACATTTACCCAGAAAATCGACTGCCAACCAAAAAAACCAATTAACAGACCACCGATAACAGGCCCTGATAAAGATCCGAGTGAAACCATTGTCCCAGTCACACCAAATGCTCGGCCGCGCTGATTTATTGGAAAGACAGAAACGACCAATGCTTGATTATTAGCCATTAAAAGGGAAGCCCCAACGGCTTGAATAATTCGAGATACAATTAATAAGGAAATCGTTCCTGACAGACCACAAAAAGCCGAACCCAGTGCAAAGACTAAAAAACCCATATTATATAATTTTCCACGCCCATAACGATCGGCAAGATTCCCCACTAACGGCAGCATCGCACAAATGGTTAATAGATAAGCCGTCACGACCCATTGCACCACATGTAAAGGCACATGAAGGGAATCGGATATCGTGGGTAAACCAACATTGGCAATGCTGCCGTCTAAGGTTGCCATAAATGTCCCAACGGATACATTACCGAGTATCCACCATTTTCGCGGATCCCCATTTTCAGGGAATGTATTGGTCTTACTCTTTTCTCCCATAAAATTAAACTCCTTTTTCGATACTGATTTCTTTCACTTCAACCGCTTATGTATTACTATTTAATCCCGTTCAACCGTCCACCACTTTAATAAATAGGCTCTTTTCTAAAAGATTGTTGCTAGTTGATAAAAATAGGTGGAAATAGGCGAGACTCCCGCGGAAAGCGAGCTTATTGGAGTCTAAAAAAAACAACAAAGTTTACGAAAACAGCCAATAAATAAAAGTTATACAATCAATTTTACAAAAACAGACAGGAAATGTACATGAATCTACCTTGTTGAAGATCATTTGATTAATCCATACAAAATATCTATAGTCGAATCCTATCCCCTTTCAAACCTAGGAGTAAAATACGGACATTTAAAATTGGACTCTAAAGGATCCACATCAGATGTGGTTTTAAGGAAAGCTAAATCTTTCTAAAAAATCAACTCTTAAAATTGGAAGAACGTTTAATAGAACTTGAACTATTTGGTTCAAAGGTTAAAATAGTTTTAATTGTGATTGTTGATAGATACTTGGGAATGTTACAAGGGGAACTTTAAACTTATGGAACAAAAGAACCGTCCCCTTGTTCACACCCTTGTTCACAAAAAAATTGGGGTGTTAATTAAGATGAAAATTTTGTTGGTAGAGGATGATCATACGATTGCGTCTGGTCTTGATTATTCCTTGCAAAAAGAAGGCTATGAAACATTGGTTTCTTATTCGGTCCATGAGGCAAAGTCCCTCATTACTGAACAACTCCATGATATTGGTCTTTTTTTAATAGATTTAGGTTTACCGGATGGAAATGGCTATGAAATCTGTGAGTTTGTTAAACAGCGACGTGATATACCCGTGATGTTTCTGACCGCCTATGACGAGGAAGTCAATATCGTCATGGGACTAGATATGGGGGCGGATGATTATATCACCAAGCCTTTCCGTATTCGTGAATTGCTTTCTAGGATCAAGTCTGTCCTGCGCCGTTACCATAAGCAGCCCCCAAATGACCCGATTATTCAGTTCGGTCCTATTCAGATTCATACTTCAGAGGCAAAGGTATACAAATCAGGAATCGAGGTTTTCTTGACGACACTCGAATACCGACTCTTTCTTATTTTCGCAAACCATATTGGACAAGTTCTAACAAGAGAACAGCTTCTAGAACGCATATGGGATGTTGCCGGTGATTTTGTCAACGATAATACCTTAACTGTTTATATAAAGAGATTGAGAGAAAAATTAGAGGATGACCCGCAGCGTCCAAACTTAATAAAAACCGTGCGCGGTTTGGGTTATCGATTAGGTGATTAACTATGTGGCGCAACCGAGAAATTCAAATTCTATTACTTATTCTTTCTTTGTCTACGATAATTGGTACTGGGATTGCGGCCTATTTGTTCTCTATTCAAGCTGCTCTCTATACTTTTTTTCTATCAGTATTCCTTATTACCTGCTTTCTCTTTTTTACAGCCTGGCGTTATCGCGAAATCGAAAAACTATCCAGCTATTTAAGGCAGATCAGTCATGGAGATCATCAATTAGATATTCGGGATAACCATGAAGGTGAACTAAGCATCCTGAAAAATGATATCTTCAAAGTCACAAACATGCTGGTTGAACATCACTCCCTTTTGCATGATGAAAAGATAAAATTAACGGAGGCTATTTCCGATATTTCTCATCAATTAAAAACTCCGCTGACCTCCATGACGGTTATGGTGGACTTATTAAGCGATTCCAGCCTTGATCAATCAAAGCGCCAAGAATTTACGCATCACATGTCGGTTCAAATGGAGCGGCTTGATTGGCTCGTCTCATCCTTATTAAAGCTCTCAAAAATTGAAGCAGGAACCGTCCGATTTAAGCAAGAAAAAATAGGCGTAAGCGATCTGCTTCAAAAAGCGACACAGTCGATCGCCATTCCGATGGATATTAAACAGCAAACGCTCATTCTTTCAGGAGATGAAACAGCCTGTTTTTATGGAGACATCAATTGGACGGTTGAAGCCCTCATCAATATTTTAAAAAATGGGGTAGAGCATACACCCGAACATGGAACAATCACTATTTCTTATTCAGAAAATGTCTTATATACTGAAATGAACATTTCAGATAATGGAAATGGGATATCCAAACAAGATCTCCCTTACATTTTTAAACGCTTTTATAAAGGGAAAAACGCTGGTCTTGACAGCGTTGGCATTGGACTTGCTATGGCTCACACGATTATAAAGGAACAAAATGGGGCTATTTCTGTTAAGAGTGAGGCAGGCAGAGGTACTCAATTTCAGATTAAGTTTTATAAACAAGTCGTTTAAGCGCAACCAGCTTTAATGACAAATACCCTATATTCCATGTTCCCCTTTATACTTTATGTCCTCGCAAAGTTCATTGCCTTTTTACCTCCTTACCTTAAGTGACTAAATTGTCACTTTAAAGTCACTTAATCGTCAGCTTGGACAGATAAACTAAAAGCTATGTTTCTAATCAGGAGGTTTTTAAATGGCTATTTTGAAGATTGACAATCTGTCTAAAGTCTACGGTAAAGGGGAAACAACTGTCACCGCACTTGACAAGGTCTCTTTTTCTGTGAGAAAAGGCGAATTTGTCGCTATTATCGGTCCATCAGGATCAGGTAAATCCACCTTGCTGCATTTATTAGGAGGTGTCGACCGACCCACCAATGGCAAGGTTTGGATTGATCAAACGGATATCTATTCGCTTAGTGAAACAAAGCTGGCTATTTTCAGGCGACGTCAAATTGGGCTAATTTATCAATTTTATAATCTCATCCCTATTTTAACCGTTGAAGAAAACATGGCCCTTCCCCTATTGCTGGATGGCCATAAGGTGGATCCCAAACACTTTAACCAAACGGTCAAAATTTTAGGGCTTGAAGACCGGCTCGGCCATTTACCGAATCAGCTTTCAGGTGGTCAGCAGCAACGCGTTTCCATCGGGCGCGCACTTATAAGCAATCCCAGTATTATGCTGGCAGATGAACCGACTGGAAACTTAGACAGTAAAAACAGCCAAGAGATAATAGAACTGCTCAAACTGTTTAACAAAACGTTCCATCAAACGCTTATTGTCATTACCCATGATGAGCGAATTGCCTTACAAGCCGACCGTGTCATCTCGATTGAAGACGGGCATATTGCGACTGACGAGGTGATTCGTCCATGAACATTGTTAACACCCTTACACTTAGGCAGTTACAAAGAAATAAAAGAAGAACACTTGTGACGATTATAGGCGTCATCATCTCAGTCGCTATGGTCACCGCTGTGGCGACCCTTAGTTTCTCTTTTTCCGATCTCTTAATAAGGCAAGAAATAGCCAATAATGGAGAATGGCATGTTGATTATCCAAATGTGAACCAAGATCAGTTTAAAACGATTGAGAACGACAGTTGGACCAAACGGCTCAGTCTTGCACAAGATACAGGGTATGCCAAGTTAAATGAGTCCATTGATCCAAATAAGCCTTATCTCTTTATTAAATCGTTCAATAGCCTCGGTCTTAAGAGCTTCCCCATCCATTTAACAAGCGGGCATCTTCCGAGAAACTCACAGGAAATTCTCATAACCGATGACCTAGCACACCATTCAACACACCCCTATAAAATTGGAGATCGTTTGACATTAGGGGTTGGCGACAGACAGATTAAAGGAAACCATGAAAAGTTATCAGAAAATGACCCTCTCCAAGTCAATGCAAAAGGTAAAATCACTGAAACTTTGGATGTTCAATCATCCCATACCTATACAATCGTCGGGACATTTGAGCAACCGACATGGGCTTCGACGATTTCGCCTTCGTATCTCGCGATCAGCTATATGAGTCCTTCTCAATTATCTAATTCCAATAGAGCCGACGCTCTTGTTGTCTTAAAAAAGGTCAACCATTCGCTTTATCTGCACGCCAAACAACTTGCAAACAATCATCAGATTAAACACGTCTCCTTTAATGCTAGCCTTCTAAGACTTTACGGAGTGACCAATAATGATTCCTTAATGAGAACCTTATACTCTTTAGTAGCCATCATTATGTGTGTCATTATCATTGGGTCCGTTGCCCTTATCTATAATGCTTTTGCCATTAGCGTTTCCGAACGGGCAAGACATTTAGGCATGCTCTCGAGCGTTGGAGCTACCAAGAAACAGAAACGAAATTCCGTCTTCTTTGAAGGAGCTGTTATTGGTCTGGTCAGTATTCCAGTAGGACTCCTTGCAGGTATTGGCGGGATGGCGGCTACTTTTCTATTTATTAATAAATTCCTTAATGGTGTCCTAGGTGGAACAGAAAAACTGAGGGTTATTGTCACCCCTCTCTCACTTATCATAGCCTGTCTCGTATCCATTGTGACCATTTTCATCTCGACGTATCTGCCAGCGATCAAAGCATCAAAAGTCTCCGCTATTGATGCCATAAGACAAAGCGAAGATATAAGGCTCTCCAGAAGAAAAGTCAAAACATCAAAGCTTGTGAGAAAGCTATTTGGGATTGAGGCCGATATTGGCCTGAAAAATTTAAAGCGGACCAAACGGAGATACCGAGCGACCGTCTTCTCACTCGTCATCAGTATTGTCCTATTTCTGTCCGTCTCCTTTTTTACTGGAAATATAAAACAGTCGCTTGTGATGTCTCAAAGCAAAATGAATTACGATATTCAAATCAGCCAAACAAGTGCCAACAGCAGTGAACTTGAACCGCTTGCCCATCTCACCCATGTCACCCAATCCACACTTAATAAAGAACTTACACTGATGACCTGGATCGATCCATCCATGGCCAGCAACCAAAGGAAGGGGAATGAAAAAAATAAGGACGGGAAGTTTCCTTATTATGTCATCTTACAGGGATTAGATGAGCCAAGCTATACAGCATACGCAACCCGCGTTGGTGTTGATCCAACCGATCATCCGGCAATTGTCATTAATAAAGGCAGTTATCAAGACGATCAATCGCACAAATATATTGAATTAACCACCCTACATGCAAAGCTTGGCACTAAGTTAAACTTATATTCGATGGATACAAACTCCGCTCACAAGAAGCCTATTGACCAACTACAAATCGGGGCTTTAACCGATCAAGTTCCATTGGGGAATTATCAAGTGGATGCCGATGAATTCCATATCATTGTTTCAATGAAGGATTTTCGAAAACTCGTGCAAAAATCCAACACTTTAAAAGAACAAGTTCAATCCAATTTATATTTGAAAAGCTCTGACCCGATCGCCACACAAACAGCCATTGATAAAGTCAAAAGTCCAACTATGTATGTGTTTAATGACTATGTTGACCACCAACACAGTCAACAAATGTTGCTTTTCATGAACCTATTCGCTTACGGATTTATTACGTTGATTTCGTTAATTTCCATCGCGAATATCTTCAACACCATTTCAACCAGCATTGCCCTTCGAAAACGAGAATTCGCTATGTTGAAGTCAATGGGTATGACGCCAAATGGCTTTAATAAAATGATGACCTATGAAAGTCTCTTTTACGGCCTGAACGCCTTAGCTTTCGGCCTACCCATCAGCGGCGTCTTCATGGTTCTAATCTATCTGGCCCTTCGAAACAACTTTCAATATAGCTTTACACTACCCTGGGTAAGCCTGATCATTGTCATTGCGGCAATTTTTACGATCGTAACTGCCGCCATGCTTTACTCTATTCAAAAAATTAAAAAGGAAAACATTATCGATGCCTTAAAGCACGAAAACATTTAAAACAAAAGCGCCTCTTTAATGGTTTGGGATTTCTGAAACCATTTAAATAAGGCGCTTTTTTACTTTCACAGATTTAGTTGTTGTTCATACTGTCTTTTTAGTTGAACGATTCTTTCATCAGTAATGGGATAATGAGATAAAACGTAATTGATTAAATCAATCTTATTAGTCAGATGGGTTGCTTTATCCCATCTAAGATAAAGATAGAAACCGGTATCCGCTCTCCCGCGATTAATCTGGCTATTTAATAGTTCGATTTGTCGGGTGAGCGCTCTATGATAGGGACGCCCTAATTGGATCTTGTGTATTTCATTTAAGGCTTTAGAAGGATTGGAGTACATATACAATCTTGAAAGAAACTCATTTTGTTCAACATCCCTCGGGTTTAATGTATCCGCCTTTTGGGCAAGAAACGTCGCTTTCGAATACTCCCCTTCATTCATATACAGTTGAGCAGCCATTAATAATGGCAGACTGTTCTGCGGGCAAAGTGTGTGAATCTTATTGAGCGAGCTTATGGCTTGGTAAGAATTCTTTTTTTGATAAAGATCGTGAACCTGTTTCCAAAGCGTCAGAGATTGATGAATGTCTTTAAAATATTGTTTCTCATAAGACGAGAAGTCTAGTCCAGTCGTGTCCTTAAAGGCTTGATTAAAGCTTTTGTTTTGAAGCTTCAAGAGGAGCTTATTTATCGTATCGCTCCCATTTTTATTCATCATATAACTGACAAAAATGGCACTTTGGTTATAAGGACTGTAATGACCATTAGAGGTATAGCTTTTCCAATTTAACGGATTGGTTAGCTTTTCGAATGGAACCAGTTTACTGCCTTCAAGTCTTTCCTCTGTTAATGGGGTCCCAACACTTCGGTCTGCTGTATAACTTGCCAGGCCTTCAACTAACCAAACAGGAATATCTGACAGCTTAATGTGATGCTCTCGACTAAATTGATATAAAAGATAATGATTATATTCGTGAGCACTCATTTTTATCGTATTCTGATTGTCATAATTTGAACTTGTTTTATTGGTATCCGAAAGTTCTATTGTAAGACGGTTTTCTTTAGGGATAAAATAACCGTACGAGTCTACAAAATAACCACTATCTTTTTTTATAAGTGAATGATTCGGATAGAAAACCACAGTTAGAGAGCCTGTTGACACATTATTAAAGAATTCCTGATTGTCTTTCTGTTCGACTTCTATACCTTGATTATAGGCATTTAGAATGTCTTGATTGGGGCTAAATTGAAAATAAAAAGTGGTCTTTCCTTTTTTAATAGGTTGAAAATAAGTAGTTGCTGCCTTCGGCGGGGACACATGGTCCAATAGTTCATATAACAGCTTCATTCTTCCCGCAAAAGTATGTGTCAGATCCTTTTTGTGAACTTGTTGGCTAAATGATGGAAGAGAAGCATTTGTCATAACAATTCCAGTAAAAGTTAATGAAAGAACGAGGGAATAAGTAATAGCAGCAAGATGCCTTTTCCCTTTTGTTCTTATATATTTAATAATGTGATAAAGAATAAGTCCTAAAAAGCTAACTAACGCCAAAAGAAGGAATCCCTTACCAATTGTCACAGGCAAAAGGAAAATAATCAAAAACCAAACTAAGTTAATGAAGACAACCGTCCCTAGAAGAAAGAGTAAACGCTTCAGAATGATCCACTCCCTAAAACCTTTACTTTAATGTTGTTGTTCTTCTTTAACTATAACAGTTTTTATAGTCGAATTGACAATCTAAGAGTTCCTATAGGCTAAGAAACTGTAAATGATGGGTATCTAGAGTCTATGGGCAATGCACTTTTCATGTTTTTTCGTACGATCACCATTGATTAATTCGATCTTCTGGTTTTATAGATAGTTATCACGAATAACTTTTAAATGATGCAGTTCGTGGCCGGCAATAATATAGGCAATAGCACGCGTCGTCACCGGGCTGTCCCACACGGTTCCCGTACGAACCCACGCGTCATCGTCAATGGTCGATAACAGACTTATGGTAGCTGAACGCATGATCCCTAAATCTTTTAAGAGCTGTGCCAAAGTTAATTGATTGAAGTGAGCAGACGAAACGTACAACTCTTGGTCCATTCCCTGTAAGGACACAAGCTCACCCCTAGCCATAGCAAGCATTCGATAGGCCATTACACGTTCAGTGTCTGATAAATGCCCGATGACTTCTTTCAACGTCCATTTACCGGGAGCATACGCTCTTTCTGCGTCTTCCTCAGTGAGACGGCTTAAGAAGGCATGTGTCTCGCTTCCCTGCCTGTTTAGCCAATCTTCAATATCTCCATCTGGAACAAGACTAACATATCTCTCATAATAGGCTGGATATTCACTAGATAAAGGACGTGAACGCAAACAAATCCCTCCAAGCTTTATATATAATTCACCATTTTCTATTCTTCATTAATCAGGACAGGCAGACTATTTCTTTACACCATTTTTAGCGTTGGGAAGCCCAAGACCCCTGAAGCTTTCTAATTTGAATACCTTGGTCTGTATGATAGGCGTCATGCAGCAGGCTGTCCAAACATTCTAATGTATTGACCTGGCCTCATCAAGTTCTTCTACTTTAATATTAAGAAGCAAACCTTTCAACTGCTGAAAAACTTTTCGGCACATTCAGTCACCTTTATCCAAGCTGCATCATCATTCACAGCTTGATTATAAAGATAAGTCTCTTCACCATCAAGCGGGTTCGCCCATGGCCTTCCTTCCATTTTCGATAGCAATCGTCTTTTTATAATATATGAAATGATTTAGGTTCTCCTAAATCGATTTTGTTGCTTATCTGATGGTTTCCAATTCGCTTCTTCTGCCGCCAATCCATGGACTGCATATCCCGAGCGGCGCATACCAGCTTTCCTTATCGAATGTCGACTCTAGAACATTTACAAATAAGTCAATTTGGTTCAGCTTATCCTCCTTCCTAATTATATATTCAATTATTCCCTAAAAGATAAGCCATTTCCTTCTTTATTAATTGGACTTATTAGAAAAACATAAAAAGCGTATTCAAAAGCAACAACAATAGTAATAGCAATCCGTCCTGTACGTTGCGGGCTCCCATACACCAAATCGTGGCGCGGCGGTACCCCTTTTTGTGTGATGGAGGCTCCAATACACCAAATTAAGGCGCGAGCGGGTCCCATTGTGTGTGATGAAGGCTCCCATACACCAAACCAGGGTGTTGTATATTTAAAGTGGTAACTCAAAAAGCGAGAATTTTATATCAACACAAAAAAGCGATACCGTTTAACGTATCGCTAATCTAATTAATTTCAGAATATTTGAATATCTTTTCTATATGGTTTCGTTTATGTTTTCGATTAAAGGGACGCCCCGCTCAAGCTTTGCCCTTTTTAATAAGTCCCTGACGTATCGAGCGTGATATCTGTAATTTTCTTTTTAAAGGTTGAGTTCTTAATTTTCTCCTGCAGCTTTTCATAATAGAGATTCTCATCAAAGGGGAGATCCACCCACTCATCCGTCCAGGCTGATAAATGCATCGCGTTCGAAATGGTAAGCCCATTAATTCCCTCTTCTCCAGGCGCAATTAACGCTACACCATTCAAGATAGAATTAACAAAGTTCTGTAAAATCCCGATGTGCTGTGAGTTATCTCCCTGTATAGGAATTTCACATTTCCAGCACTCAGGGCTTCCAAAGCCGCCTTTGAAATTTTGATTAAATGTTCTTTCGGACTCACGAAGTCTCCAAAATGTTAATTGGTCATCTTCAATAACAATCTTTCCGCGGTCACCTGTGACTTCTAAACGATTCGTTCCAGGCGCTTCACCTGTCGTCGTCACAAATAGCCCTGTTGCTCCATTCTCATATTCGACATAAGCCGTGACATCATCCTCAACTTCAATATCATGATATTTTCCAAACGACATAAAGGCACGTACTCGTTTCGGCATCCCGCATATCCATTGCCATAAATCAAGTTGATGTGGATCCTGATTAAGGAGAACACCCCCTCCTTCACCTGCCCAAGTGGCTCTCCATCCTCCTGCATCATAATAGCTTTGAGAGCGATACCAGTTTGTTATGATCCAAATGGTTTTTTTGAGTTCACCAAGCTCACCAGAGTCGATGAGATCTTTTAACTTCCGATAAACAGGATTCGTCCGCTGGTTGTACATAATGGCAAATACTTTATCCGTCTTTTCGGCGACGACGTTCATTTCCCTAACCGCTTTCGTATAAACCCCTGCTGGTTTCTCAATCAACGTATGGTAGCCGTTTTCTAATGATTGAATAGCCAAACGCGGATGATCGTAGTGCGGGGTTGCAATCAAGACTGCATCGAAGGCCTTCGATTTAAAGAATGCGTCGACATTATCAAATACCTTTACATGCTCCAAATTTTCCTTCGCCCATTCTAAGCGGTCTGAACGGATATCGCAGACTGCTGTCAACTGCCCGTTTGGCACAGCTCCTTCTATTAGACTTTTTGCATGGCCGGTTCCCATATTTCCAATCCCTATGATGCCTATTCGTACTTTTTCCACAGTATGTCCTCCTAGCGATTTGTGATTTCTCTGATCAGATTTTTAATGGCCTGTACCGCCACCGCAAAATTCTTGGCTTCTCCTTCTGGTAAATGAAAGCCAGGTGAGTTGGGTTCAAGATCGGAGTACCCTTTAAAGTTCCATAGATGCGGTTCAAGCGATAAAAAGCCTTCGAAACCATGACGATATAGATCTTTAAGGATCTCTTTGACATCACCGTCTCCATGACCTGCCGGCACAACCTGATGATCACTGTACCTTGCATCTTTAACATGGATATACTCGATATAATCCTTAAGAAGCTCATAGCCATCGGGATAATTTTTGACATCGCATTGGACAAAATTTGCAAAGTCAAATATAGCTTTTACATGGTCAGAATGTAAGCTTTTAATGAGATCCAAGCATCTTTCCGGGGTATCTCCATAAATCCCTTTTTCATTCTCGTGAAGCAAAATGACACCGCTTCCTTTTTCAGCCTCAACAAATTGACTCCATCTATGTAAGACCTCATCTCTATAGTTAGAAGGATCCTCACCTTCTGGCATAAAGAAACTGAACATCCGGATATAACGGCATTCCATGATCTTTGCTATTTCAAGTGTGTGCTTAAAAAGTGCCAAATGCGGTTCAAAATCATCCGTAATTTTAATTTTACCGATAGGGGATCCGATAGCTGAGAGCTTGAAGCCCCTTTCATCCATCGCTTTCTTAATAGCCTTTACTTCATCTAAATCATAATGAACAAGCGGTTTTCCATTTACCCCTCTCATTTCAATAAATTTTATATCATGCTCATCTAAAATATCCATCTGGGTGGTTAATTCAGTTGCCACCTCATCCGCAAAAGCAGATAACACAAATTGACTCAACACCGCTCTCTCCTTTTAATAACTTATTCTCAATTAAATCTAATAACTCTATCGTAAACCAATACTGAGCAAGAATCATGGGAATTATTGCTTTAAATATTGCAAATATTGCTTTTTGTTATATCATTGAAACAAGGGGACGGTTCTCCCGTTTCAGAAACGGGAGAACCGTCCCCGCGTATCACTCAAGAGGTGAGAATATTGGATAAGCAAATTTGCAGCTATACCGATCAGCATTTTTTCTTAGAGCATTGGGTCACGGATTCACCGGTTAATATTGACACTCACATCCATGATCGTTATGAACTGTTTTACTTTATTTCGGGTGACCTCACCTATTACATTGAAGGACAAGCTTACCATCTAAAACCAAATGATTTAATCCTTACCAATTCACGGGAGTTGCACCGAATCATCTTTCATTCTAAGGCGATCTATGAACGAAGCTTTCTTCAATTTAAGCCCGAATACATTACCGCTTACCAAACGAGTGACTATAACCTGCTAGCCAATTTAGAAAAAAGAGAACGGGGTTATTTTAATCGAATTCCGGCAAAAGAGGTGATTGAGGCAGGCATTAGCCAGTTGTGGAAGCAAATTGAAAAAGCTTCACTTGAAGCGACCCCAGAGCGGGAGATCCTAGTCAAAACTTACTTCATACAGATGCTGATTAAAATCAATAACAGCCTATCTAAATCAAATCATCTCCTTTCCGATCATCCTCACTATGATAAAAAAATGGATGCGATTATCGACCATCTAAATAAAAACCTTTATGAAAAAATTACACTTGATTCGCTTGAACGGCAATTTTTCGTTAACAAATATTATATTTGTCACCTCTTCAAATTAAGCACAGGATTTACGGTCGTCGAATACATCACTTACAAAAGAATTGTAAAGGCAATGGAGCTCCTGACATCCGGTCAGAAAGCACTTGATGTGGCTCACGCTGTCGGGTTCAGCGACTATTCCACCTTCTATAAAGCTTTCAAAAAGATATCAGGTTCTTCGCCCAAACAGTATTTAAATAAATAAAAACGCTTCCATTCTGAATGAAATCTGTTAAAATAGAGGTCAACTAAGCATTGAAAGTTTTTCGAATGAACGGCCTGATTCATAATAAACGGCATTTTTTAATAGAGTCCATCTGACTTTTAACTTCTTGGAGGAAACTTGAATGATTGCGTTTAGCATTATTGGCGGGTCTAGTTTTCGTGCCCAATATTATTTAAGAATTGCACAAGCACTTCCGAAACTTTTTCAAATCTGCGGGATGGTTGTCAGAAATGAAGATAAAGGCCAAGAACTCGAGAAAACCTGGAACGTCTCAACTTATCGAACGCTCGAACAGCTTTTAGAAAAAGAGAATCCCAATTTTATCGTTGTTTCTGTAAGCGGTTCAATGATTCCAAGTTTCCTCCTCCGACTAGGTGAACTTGGGATCCCCGCCCTATCCGAAACCCCTCCTGCTCCTAATCTAGAAGCATTAATTGACCTGCATGAGAAGTTGACTTGCAAGGGAGCTAAAATCCAAGTCGCTGAACAATATCATTTGCACCCTGTCCAGCAAGCTCGACTTTCCTTAATCAAGTCTGGCAGATTGGGAAACGTCACACAGGCGACCGTCTCCATTTCCCATTTTTACCATGGGGTGAGTCTCCTAAGAAGAATGCTCGGGATCGGCTTTGAGGAGGCGACCATTAAAGGAATGCATTTTTCAGCGCCTATCACGAGTGGTCCTGATCGCAGCGGCCCTCCAAAAGAAGAAAAATTAATAAACGCAGAACGCGATCTCGCCTGGTTAGATTTTGGCGATAAACTCGGCATTTATGATTTTACAAAGGATCAGCATCGGTCATGGATTCGTTCTAATCATCTGTCCGTTCGAGGAGATCGTGGAGAGATCTTCGATAACCGCTTAACCTATTTGGCGGATTACACAACACCCATTTACAGTGATCTTAAACGAATCAATAAAGGTGAAGAGGAAAATCAAGAAGGCTATTATCTTGAGGGGATCCTATCCGGAAACCATTGGATATACCGAAATCCTTTTTTTCCAGCACGGTTATATGATGATGAATTGGCGATTGCCGAATGCCTGGTAAAAATGTCTGAATACATGGCTCAAGGAACAAGTTTTTACAGTTTGGCTGAAGCTTCGCAAGACCAGTATTTAGGTCTTATGATAGAAAAAGCGATTCGTACTCAAGAAGCGATCCGGACAAGTCGTCAACCCTGGGCGGAATAAGTAAATAACGTCTCTTCATACTAATAAAAGGAAGAGACGGGATGTCTCTTCCTTTTATTTTTAGACTTGAGTCACTATTTCAGTTTCTTTATGCTTAAACTGAATATCTCCAGGCTGCAGGTTCAACAGTTTTTCAAGCAACATCTTGACTTTATTAGGTGCTTCCGCTTTACTGATTACGTTTTCCAGCAAATGTTTAAATGCTGGAGACTCCATCAATATATAATCAATAAACTCAATGACAGTGTCTTCCTCTTTTCCGTATCGTGCGGCAAAGATGCTTTCATTTCCCGGATCGAAAATCGACAAAGCCTGCAAGTCATCCGTAGCGCGCAAACCGAAATACACTTTTTCTTTACCATAAAATTGCCAGTTTCGAACACGCCCCATTATGACACCAACTAATATTTCAAAATGCGGCCGATTCTCACCATGGTATTGAAATCGTTTAAGTTCAAGATTTTCAGGTAGATCAATAAAAATTTCCTTTTCTAACTCTGTTTGAATGACTTTGGCATCCAATAAATTCATTTGAATGACCTCACCTTTTAGTTAGCGCTTCGTTTCACTTATTTTGATAAGCGCTTTTGCAATTCCGCTTTTTGCGCTTCAAAGCCTGGTTTGCCAAGTAATGCAAACATGTTCTTTTTGTAAGCTTCTACGCCTGGCTGGTCGAATGGGTTTACGCCCATTAATAATCCGCTGACGCCACAGGCTTTTTCGAAGAAGTAAACCATTTCACCAAATGTGAATTCATTTAATTCATCGAGTTCAACATGCAGGTTTGGAACGTTACCATCAACGTGAGCTAAAACAGTTCCAGTAAAGGCGTTTTTATTAACAAAATCCATTGTCTTTCCAGCTAAATAATTCAATCCGTCTAAGTCAGAAGCTTCTTCTTTTATAGTGATATCGTAATTAGGCTTCTTGACCGTTACTGCTGTTTCAATTAAATCACGACGGCCTTCTTGTACATATTGACCCATTGAGTGAAGATCCGTTGTAAAATCAACAGACGCTGGGAATAAGCTTTTTTGGTCTTTTCCTTCGCTCTCACCAAATAACTGCTTCCACCACTCAGAAACATAATGCAAATGTGGCTCATAGTTGACAAGAAGCTCGATGGACTTGCCTTTACGATAAAGGGCATTACGAACCGCAGCATATTGGTAGCTTTGGTTAGTGGCAAGATCTGGATTGTTGTATTTCTTAGCGGCAGCGGCTGCCCCTTCCATCATCTTGTCAATATCAAGACCTGCAACAGCAATTGGTAATAGACCCACTGCTGTTAATACAGAATAGCGTCCACCTACATCGTCAGGTATAACAAAAGTCTCGTAGCCTTCTTCGTCAGCCAATGTTTTTAAAGCACCTTTTGCACGGTCAGTCGTGGCAAAAATACGGTTTTTAGCTTCTTCTTTACCATACTTTTTCTCCATGTATTCTCTAAAGATTCGGAAGGCAATGGCAGGCTCGGTAGTCGTTCCGGATTTGGAGATGACATTAACTGAGATATCTTTGTCTTTAATAACCTCTAATAGATGAGTCATATAAGTCGCACTGATATTTTGCCCAGCAAAATAAATCTCAGTTTCACCATCCATTTGGTTATGGAAGCTATGAGAAAGGGCTTCGATAGCCGCTCTTGCTCCAAGATAAGAACCGCCAATTCCAATAACGATCAACGCTTTGGAATGACTGCGGATGCGTTCAGCCGCTTTTTTGATTCTTGAAAATTCTTCTTTATCATAATCAGTTGGTAAATCAACCCAACCTAAGAAATCAGAACCTGGGCTTTTCTTTTCATGAAGCATGGTGTGTGCCACTTTAACGAATTCACTTAAGTTATCTACTTCACTTTGATTCATAAAAGATAACGCATTTGAATAATCAAAACTAATTGTCATGTTCATACTCCTTTTTTTATCAAAGATGTACAAGGTGCTAGAGCTTTAGAAGCTCTAACACCCCATATTTAAATTAGAATTTCCAATCAGCAGCAAATTTTTCAATACCTTGTTCAGTTAATGGATGCTTGGAGAGCTGTTCAATAACTTTAAAAGGAATTGTTGCAATATGAGCCCCTGCCAAAGCAGCACGAGTTACGTGGTCTGGATGACGAACAGATGCTGCGATGATTTGAGTATCGATATTTTGAATGATGAACATTTCAGAGATTTTGCTAACAAGTTCGATTCCGTCTTCATTGATGTCATCTAAACGACCCAAGAATGGGGAAACGTAGGTAGCACCTGCACGTGCAGCTAAGAGCGCTTGGTTGACTGAGAAAATAAGGGTAACGTTGGTTTTAACACCTTTTTTTGTCAGATAACGGCAAGCTTCAAGTCCGGCTAATGTCATTGGAAGCTTGATGGTAATGCGTGAATCGCCGCCATTTATTTTAATAAGCTCGTCAGCTTCAGCAATCATTTGTTCAGCTGTTACAGCATTTGGAGTTACCTCAGCAGATACGGATTCAACATCTTCCACTGCTTTTAAAATTTCTTCAATACGTGTTTCGAATTTGACGCCTTCTTTGGCAACGAGTGATGGGTTAGTAGTTACCCCAGACAAAACACCAATTTTATAGGCTTTTTTTATGTCATCTAAGTTAGCTGTATCAATAAAAAATTTCATTTATATTCCCTCCAGTTCTAACTTTTGAATTAACCATGAATTATACTAATTCTTTTGCTTTTTCAACCGCATGGCCGCCAAACTCATTTCTTAATGCGGCAACGACTTTTCCTGTAAAGGTATCATTTTCTAAAGAACGATATCTCATTAATAATGACATTGCAATAACAGGTGTTGCGGCTTGAAGATCAAGCGCTTCTTCAACTGTCCATTTGCCTTCACCAGAAGAGTGCATGATCCCTCTAAGCTCATCCAATTTTGGATCTTTAGAGAAAGCATTCTCAGTTAATTCCATTAACCAAGAACGGATAACGGAACCGTTATTCCATACTCTTGCTACTTTTTCATAGTCGTAATCAAATTGACTTTTCTCGAGGACTTCAAAGCCTTCGCCAATAGCTGCCATCATCCCGTACTCGATTCCGTTATGAACCATTTTTAGGTAGTGTCCGCTTCCGGCTTTACCTGCATAAAGATAGCCGTTTTCAACAGCCGTATCGCGGAACATTGGCTCAACAATTTCCCATGATTCAGGATCTCCACCGATCATATAGCATGCTCCATAGCGAGCACCTTCCATACCGCCAGAAGTACCACAATCCATAAAGCTAATTCCGTCTTTCTTCAAGTCATCATAGCGACGTAAGGATTCTTTATAGTGGGAGTTCCCTGCATCAATGACGATATCCCCTTCTTCTAAGAATGGGCGAACTTCACTAATGACCACGTCCACAACAGAATGCGGAACCATTACCCATAAAACTCTTGGTTTTTCTAACGATTGAGCAAGTTCTTTAAGACTTGATACACCTTTGGCACCCATTTTCGTAATTTCTTCAACTGCGCCAGGATTTACGTCAAAAGCAACAACTTCATGCTGATGCTCCATTAGATTTTGCCCTAAATTTAAACCCATTTTTCCTAAACCGATTAATCCTAGTTTCATGATTTCTTCCTCCAGTAGTTCGAAATTTTTTTATAAACTTTTAGCAATGGAAACAACATTTTCAGGAGTAAAACCAAATTTCTCAAGCACTTTGGATCCATTTCCTGAAGCGCCGAAAGTTTCAATCGATAAGATCTTGCCTTCTGAGCCAACATATTTCTCCCAACCTAATGAAACCCCCATCTCAATGGCAAGACGTTTCTTAATCGATGTTGGTAGAACAGACTCTTTGTAAGCTTCAGATTGCTTGTTGAACAACTCCCAGCTTGGCATTGCCACAACGCGGACCGATTTGTTTTCCTTTTCTAACTCAGCTTTTGCCTTCACAGCTAAGGAGACCTCAGAACCGGTTGCCATAAGAATGATCTCTGGGTTGGCATTCGTTTCAGTAAGCACATAAGCCCCTTTTGAGACATTATCCAAATTAGCTTTCGTCTCATCATAGACCGGTAAATTTTGACGGCTTAAAACTAAGACAACCGGACCTTCTTTTTGCTCAAGCGCATAAGCCCATGCACTTGCCGTTTCATTGGCATCTGTAGGTCTAATAACAGTCAGCCCAGGGATGGCACGAAGAGCGGCTAGATGCTCGACAGGTTCATGTGTCGGTCCATCCTCACCAACGGCAATAGAATCATGAGTGAAGACATAAGTCACCGGAAGCTTGGATAAGGAAGCCAAACGGATCGATGGACGCAGATAATCATTAAAGACAAAGAAGGTGCTCACAAATGGTTTGATTCCGCCATGATAGGCCATCCCGTTTCCGGCTGCTCCCATAGCATGCTCACGAACCCCAAAGTAAACATTACGAGCCGCATAATCTTGAACGGCAAAAATTTGTTCCCCTTCTATTTCTGTCATTGTGGAATGAGACAAATCTGCACTTCCTCCAAAAATAGATGGAACTTGTTTTACATAATGATTGATGGCTTTCCCACTTGCTACACGTGTTGAAACGTCTTTACCTGATTCAAATGTCAAAATATCTTTGGCATCAAATGTGACGTTTCCATCAATAGCATGAGTTAGTTGTTCTGCAAGCTCAGGATAAGCTTTTTTATAAGAAGCAAATAACTGGTTCCAATTTTGTTCGATATCCTTACCTTTTGCTTTTAACTGTGCAAAATGCTCTTTCACTTCATCAGGGACATAAAAATCCTCTTCATAAAGCCAGTTATAAGCTTTTTTGGTGACTTTCCCTTCGTCAACTCCAAGTGGAGCACCATGAGCCTTATTGGTTCCTTGTACCTTTGGACTTCCGTAGCCGATAATGGTACGAACTTCAATTAACGTAGGCTGTTCCGTATTCTGTTTGGCCTCTTCAATCGCTTTTGAAATAGCTTCAACGTCATTGCCATCCTCTACTCTCAAATAGTGCCAATGAGCGGATTCAACGCGTTTCTTAACATCCTCTGAGAAGGAAACATTTAACTCACCATCAAGCGAGATATCATTGGAATCATATAAGACAACCAACTTGCCAAGCTTCATATGCCCAGCCATTGACATTGCCTCATAGGAGATTCCTTCCATTAAATCCCCATCCCCTACTAAAGCATAGGTATAGTGATCAATAATGGAATGATCTTCTTTGTTGAATTGTGCTGCTAAGTGTGCCTCGGCCATCGCCATTCCCACTGCATTCGCAATTCCTTGCCCTAATGGACCCGTCGTTGCTTCAACACCAGGGGTATGACCAAACTCTGGATGTCCAGGTGTTAAGCTATCGAGCTTTCGAAATTTCTTAAGATCCTCAATTGAAACTCCGTAACCGGTCAAATGAAGAAGGCTGTAAAGAAGACTTGAGCCATGACCTGCTGATAAAACAAAACGGTCACGGTTGAACCATTTTGGATTTTCTGGATTGTGTTTCATTTGCTTTGCCCAAACCGCATAAGCCATTGGAGCTGCTCCCATGGGCAGCCCCGGATGCCCTGAGTTCGCCTCATTAACTTGATCAATAGATAAAGTACGAATGGTTGTAACCGCTAAGTTATCGATATTTTGTGTCATCATTAATCCTCCAAATATTTGTTAATACTGAAGTACTTTTTCTTCGCTTACCTCTTTGCGCTTATCCAGCCACCATTTAAAACCATTTTCTTCTAACAGTTGATCCGCTGCTTCTGGACCATAAGAACCGGATGGATAACCATGAAGCGGTAAAAGATTCTCATCAAAGGCATCCAAAATAGGTTGAACCCATTCCCAAGACAATTCGACTTCTTTCCAATGAGCAAAGAACGTGGAATCGCCCACCATCGCATCATTAATAAGAATTTCATAAGCTTCAGGAACATTAAGATCTTTATTATCACAAGATAAATTAATCCTAACCGGTTCAATCTCACCGTTTTTCGCTGGATTCTTACTGTTTAGTTGTAGAGATACGTTTTCATCTGGGCTGATTTCAATGATAAACAAATTAGGCTCTATGTTGTGTTGGTCCTTTTTGTAGTCCAGTTCTAACGTATTTTTGAATTCAATAACGATACGCGTGGATTTTTCCTTCATTCTTTTCCCAGTGCGAATATAGAATGGAACCCCCGCCCAGAATTCATTATCAATCCATAGACGAGCTGCTACAAAAGTATCGGTCTGCGATTGCGGAGCGACACCTGGCTCGTCTAGGTATCCAGGCAAGCTCTGTCCGTTGATTTCACCGGATTCATATTGACCTCGGACGATATGCTTCTTAGCTTCTTCTTTCTTAACAGGACGAAGAGCTTCCATAACCTTCCGCTTTTCGTTTCGGATCTCACGGGCATTAATTTTTTGAGGGACATGCATGGCCGTCATCATCAGCATCTGGAGCATATGATTCTGAATCATATCCTTAATCGCACCGACGTGATCGTAATAACCCGCTCTTTCTTCAACACCAACGGTTTCACTGGCCGTGATTTGAACATTGGAGATAAAATCATGATTCCAAACCGTTTGAAGAATAGGGTTAGCAAATTCAATCGCTTCAAGATTTTGTACCATTGGTTTACCAAGGTAATGGTCAATTCGATAAATTTCTTCTTCATCAAAGGCGTGACTTAGTTTTTCATTTAACTCACGCGCTGATTGAAGGTCGTGGCCAAAAGGTTTCTCAATGACAAGACGTTTCCAGCCTTTTGTATCACCTAACCCGCTTTCTTTAATGTTTAACGCAATCACATCAAAGAAATCTGGAGCCACCGACAAATAGAAGAGTCGATTTTCTTCAATCTGTAATTCCTCTTCCCGCTTTTTAACGATATCCAAAAGGTTAGCAAAATCTTCTGGGTTTCTTGCATCTAAAGGCAAATAACGGAATGCATTCAGAAAACGATCCATGTCTCTTCCGTCTTGTCCTTTACGGCGAGAAAAGGTTAATAAAGAGTCCTTCACCTTTTCTTGAAAGTCCTCATGTGTCTGATTGCCTCTTCCTAATCCAATGATGGATATGACTTCCGGAAGTTTTTGATCTATATAGAGATTGTAAAGAGCAGGAAAAATTTTTCTCTTTGCCAAATCACCGGTTGCCCCAAATAAAACAAAGGTCATCGATTCCATTGTTTAGCTCTCCTTGATTCATATTTATTACGAAAAATGTCTCTCTCTTATTATTTTTCGTTATATCAGTAAAAGGATTATCTCCAAAATCCTTTATCATTCAAGGCAATTACTTCCGTTACCTTGAAATAAAAGGGGTCCCTATAAAAACTTTGATTATGGGGTAAATTATGTTAAATGACACTCATATCGTAAAATTTTTAGAGGCACCCATACACCTTGAGAATCACGAAATGAACCGGACTCTCTTTAGACACAAAACCCATAAGGCCTAAGGCTGAAGCGGTCAGAGTAAGCGGATATTTTTTAGGCATCCTGGACACAACACCATATCCTATTCTAGGTTTGCATCTGATTCTTTGCAAATAATAACCCTTGCGTCTTGTCCTAGATAGCCGGGAACCATTGATATTAAAGGAAAAATTAAAAGGAGTTAGCCTGCAGAACCCCCTTCCCATTTGCTTTATTTATTCGTCAAATAGCTCTAGACAACACGCATCAATTTATGGTAATTCATTTATTGATCGAAAACACCACCCCCATTTCCCGCATGCGTCTGCCATTTCAATACAGGATGAAAATTTTTTTGAACAATAAGGTAAACTAAAAAGAAGAGACACAAGGGTCCCTTCCTTCTCGCTTTCCATATTAGAATTAACCCATTAATTCAAAGGTATAAATGGAGTGAGCTTTTAACAAATAATTGATAGGAGCACCATCGATTTCAAAGGTTTCATAATGACAGGTGATCGCCTCAGGGTTAAACACATCATTTATGCAATTGATATCTGGACCTGTTATTTCGCCGACCTTCATTCTCCCATTGAAATGAAAGGCATTGGGATAGAGATCAACAGTGACATCTTCCAAACTGCGATTAACGATAAAAACCGTCATGACATCCCTGCTTTCATTGATACAGGAAACAACATCTAATTCTGGTAATTTATCCGTTTGCACCCGATTGTGTTGGTTTGAAAAACAAAATGAATCGCATTCGACTTGGGTTTCTACGAGATAAGCGATATCGCGATTGGCATACAGTTTAAGCACGTGATAAGTGGGTGTGCCATAGACCACATCCGGCTTCCCACTCCATCCCGGTTCTTTGCCTCTAAATTGATCGGCATAATGATCCCCTACACGAATACAACCACCAAGCCAGCCATTGACAAGATCTGAGAAATTGCCAATTTCAATAAGGTCACAGTTGCGAATGAATTCATTAAGATTTCCGGCATTCGCGATAGCCGCTTCAAGCGTATGTTCATTCGGCAACCCTTTTCTTATGTTATTTGGATAATACATGGTGTTATATTCGGTAACAGCAAGCTTCACATGCGGATAATCTTTTAAGGTTTCCCTAATTTCGTTAAGAAACCGATGAGTGACCTCTGGGTAAGAAACAATAGCTCGGTACTTGTCAGCCTGCGATACTTCCTTATTAATATAACCAAAGTGACCATAGCCTTGATAAATATGTAATGTTAGGTAATCGATATAGTTACCAGCCATTTGAAGAACAGTCTTATTCCATTCAGGATCGGTATGACCGCAAGCTAATAAAACAATATTAGGATCAGCGGCTTTCATCGCTTTAGCAAAACGGACACAGCGATTAGCGAATGCTTCAGCAGTGCAATGTCCAACTTGCCAATTGCCCCAAACCTCATTTCCAATTTCCCAATACTTCACACCATAAGGACTTTTGTGACCGTTCTGTGCTCGCAAAGCTCCCATTGGCGTCGTCTCTTCCCCATTGCAGTACTCGACCCAACGAGCGGCTTCTTCAGGCGAGCCTGAACCATCATTCACACAAATTTGCGGCGCGACACCTAATTCTTCACAAAAGGCTAAAAATTCATCGGTTCCAAAATATTTACAAGCCAATGTATCCCATGCTTCATTTAGCATGACAGGCCTTTCATAAACAGAGCCTACTCCATGCTCCCAATGATAGGCGCTGATATAATTACCGCCCAAACGCATAATACCAGCATTTAGGTCCTGCGACATGTCAAATACTTGCTTTTTTACAATGCCCACACTGTCTTCTGGCAACATTGAAAAGTGGTCAATCCAAAGCATCCCAGTTGCGACTGAATCCTTCCATCCTTTGTCTTCAGAGCTTATAAAAATCCTTAATTCCGCCTCGCAGCAATCTCTTTCAAGGCTAAATTGCCCTTTATATTCTTTCCAATCATGGCTATCAATCGGAATCGTTGTCTGCATTAATTTTTCTTGTGTGTGTTTATCGATCATCTCTAACTTAACCTCATTAATTTCTATAGAAGCCCTTGCAAATAATTGAAAATGATAAGTTACACTTCCCCTGACAGAGAGTTTTTGGGCGATCCCTCCATAACCATCATCATCACTAAAAATTCTTATTTTTTGCGAGTGTCCACTATGTTTTGGTGCAGCAGGTTCCAACGCAAATTGGGTATGTCTTCCATTTGTAAAAGGAAGCCAGGACCCTGAAACCCCTTTGATCTTGAGGTCTTCATGTTCAAAGTCCATATCCTGAAGACCGTAAGCGAGCATTGCATCCATATGGTCTCTAATATCTTCTACAAAATGTCCAAATATGAAGGGATGGATCCGCTCCTTACCAATCTGGTCGCCGTTAATTTGTACACTGGCAGATTTCGTCATGTTAATTGTCCTCCTTAATAACTTAGAAAGGATTAGCCTTTAATCGATCCAATCATGACACCTTTAACAAAGTGCTTCTGAACAAACGGATACAGGATAATAACGGGTATGCTAGACACAACAATAATCGCATATTTCATACTTTCAGCTAATAGCGTCTGTTTTGCCATAGAGGCCGTGATATCCGTATCAGACGCTTGATTTTGAATCAGTATTTCTCTTAAAACAAGTTGAAGAGGATATAGCTTTTCATTCTGCAAATAGATCAGGCCGTTAAAATATTCATTCCAGTGCCCAACCGCATAAAACAAGACCATGACCGCGAGGATGGGTTTAGAAAGAGGCAATATAACTTTTATAAATAATTTAAAATTGGAGCAGCCATCAATAAGGGCCGCTTCCTGCAGTTCCCAAGGGATGCTCGTTTGAAAGAAGGAGCGCATGACAATCACATTGTAAGTCGCGATCGCATTCGGAATGACCATTGACCAAATCAAATTATACATCCCTAAATTTTTAACTAATAAATAGGTTGGGATAATTCCACCTGAGAAGAACATCGTAAAAGCAATGATAAACGTAAAAATAGTTCTGCCAGGCAAATCTCGTCTTGATAGAGGATACGCAATTAGCGTTGTTAAAAAGAGATTAATAAATGTCCCGAGTACCGTATAAATGAGCGTATTCTTAAAGCCGTTCCAAATCTGAGCATCATGAAAAACTTTCGCATAAGCTTCCCATGTAAACCCTTTAGGTAACAGCCAAATATCTCCATTTACGACATGACTCGGATCACTAAATGACGCACTAATGACAAATATCAAAGGGTACAAAACGATCGCAATCAGAATGGCAGCCATACAATTTAAGACGATATTAAAGATCCGATCCTCAGAATTCACTTTATGGACTTGCTCGTTCATCGCTTGACCTCTCTTTCTACCACAGACTGGTCGATGTTTTTTTCCTGGCTATTTGGTTAATCACGATGAGCAATATAAAATTGATAATGGCATCAAATAGACCAATAGCTGTGGTATAGCTATATTCACCATCTAAAATACCCGTTCTATAAGTAAAGGTGGCAATGACATCGCTAGAGGACATATTTAATTGATTCTGCATTAAAAGGATTTTTTCAAATCCAATATCCATAAAATGACCGACTTCTAAAATTAATAAAATAATAACGGTAGGCATAATACTTGGTATGGAAACATGCCAGATCCTTTGCAGTTTGCTTGCACCATCTACTCTTGCAGCTTCATACAATTCTGGGCTGACACCGCTTAATGCTGCAATATAAATGATCGATTGCCATCCCATATTCGTCCAAATATTGGAGCCTATAAATAAAGGCTTAAACCAACCAGCCTCTTGCATAAATGGGATACTTTTAATACCAAACGAATGGAGAATAACGTTTACCACTCCAGTATTAGGATCTAAAAACAGGTTCAACATCCCGACAATGACAACGACTGAAATAAAATGCGGAATATAGGTAATGTTTTGTAAAACTTTCTTATATTTATTATTTTTAAGTTCATTTACTAATAAGGCTAGTAATATGGGAATGGGGAATCCAAATAGGATAGAAAAGACCTTGATGGTCACCGTATTTCGTATCAATCTCCAAAAATAATACGATGAAAAGAACCGTTGAAAATTCTCAAAACCAACCCAGGGGCTCCCCCAATACCCCTTAATGGGTATAAAATCTTTGAAAGCAATTTGCAAACCGTACATAGGTCCATATAAAAAGATAATATACCAAGCCATCGGCAAAATGAGCATCAGATAGAGATCGTATCGCCTGACTATATTCTTCCAAAGCTTCTTCTTCGGTTTGGTTGCAGGAAGAACCTTTTCTTTTATTCGCTTCGTACTCTCAGGTTTAAGACTCATTCTTTCACCCCTATCTAAGAAAAGAGAACTGGGGAAATTCGTCTAAATTCCCCCATCTCCTGTTTCATTACTTATATTGTTTGTCAAAAGCCTCTTGATAGTACTTTGCCAGTTTGTCGATTCCCATCTTATTCAACTGAGACACGTAGCTGTTCCATGCACTGAAACTTTGTTGACCCGTGATAAACTTGGCCGTCGCCTCGCCAACATACGTATCAATATCCGTCTTGAGATCATTTACTTCATTGGCTGTAGTTGGATCAAAGAGTGGTGCTGCATAGATTTTTTGTGAAATATAAGGTTGAATCTTATCAGCCGCTTGCTGAACTTGCGGCGGATTGATAGCTGTTGAGTTTTTATCATTAATCAACTCTGGTGAACCGCCGCCAGGCCAAGGAGTCATCGAGCCAATTCCGAGATCAGACTTTAACACACTATCCGCATAAACCGGTGTCCCGTCACTTGAATAGCTAAAGGTCTTTCCTTCAACACCGTATCGGAAAAAGATAGAGCCTTTATCTCCGTAAAAATAATCGATCCAGCGAATAGCTGCTTCGGGATCTTTATTCGTTGATGAAATGGCGAACGCGCCATACGAACGGGTAATGGGACCGGCTGTATAGGATTGATCGCCTTCTGGTCCCTTGAATGGAGCAATGCCTTCATATTGAGAAGCATCTTGTGGAAAAGCATCGGTTGCCTGATTGGTGAACAAGGCTACTTTACCTGACTGCATTTTAGCAAGATATTGCGCGTAAGTCTGAGTGGTGATTTGGTGGTCTAGTAGATTTTCTTGGTAGAGTTTGTGTAAATACATGAGTAATTCTTTGTACTTATCACTTGTTGTCCAGATCGAGACTTTGTCATTATTAACACTAATGTTGTAGCCCATTTGTTGAGTTAATCCCCATGCCCCTCCAATTGCATTGATAAGATCACCGACACTGGCTGTTGAAAGTGGTGTATCATTCGGGTATTTTACCTTTATCGCTTTTAAATAATTATAGAGTTCGTCAGTAGTGGTCGGGACACTCATGTTGACGCCTGCCAACATATTTTTGTTAAGCCACAGCTTATTCGTTCTCGCCGAAAGCAAGGTGACGATATCGGATAAAGCGTAAATATGGCCATCTGGAGCTGTTAGCGCCTGTTTAACTTCTGGATATTTATCGAAGAGGCCTTGAAGGCTAGGGGCATATTTTTTGATTAACCCTTCTAATGGGATTAATTCACCGCTAGAACCGTATTTTACTGCTTCTAAAGGGGTAAGATTGGCTTTAAATAAAATATCCGGAAGATTATTCGAACCAAGGATTAAGCTTTTCTTTTCAGCAAAAGAGGCATCAGGCACATCATTAAATTTAATATTAATATTTGTCATTTTTGCATATTCCTGGAACATAGACATGTCTTTATAGGGTCCATCTGCTGCCGAACGGTCCGCAAACATCGTCATCGTAATTGGCTTTTTAACAATTGGAAAACCGCTCGCATTAAAATTCGATGGTGCTTCCTCTTTGGAAGGATCTTGTACAGCCGTACTTGCGCTGGAACCACACCCCACCAGTAAGACAGAAGATAGAACAACAGGACTTAAAACTTTAAAAATGGTCTTATTCAAATTAACTGCCTCCCTATTTAATCTTTTATAAAAGTTAATTGACTCAAACTAAACGAATTGTTCTGCTCCTCATTCTCTGAAAGAACGACATCTTATAAGTAAAACTCCGCTTTTGTAAAGGTTTACACTAAATATACTAAAGATTAAATCAAATAATAATGTCATTATGTTAGGTTTTACTTATCAATTTGTTAGGTTAAATAACGCTTCTTTACATCTACTCTTCTAATTTTCAATAACAAGACTCTTATAACCATTCTCCCCTCATAAAAAATGAAAAGACTCCTTAAGTTTTGCGTTAACTGAACGAAAAACTTAAGGAGCCATTGGTAGACCAGTAGGTTAACTTTTATTCTGATTGGTAACGAGATTCTGTTTGAAGTTTAATAATACTTTCCCGATAAGTCAAGCTGGAATTTATCAAACGATTTAAACATTCAAACTTTTTTTGTGCGCGCTTTGACTTTAGGGTTAAAAACACGATGATCGTTTCCTCATGCAAAGCTCTCTCTTACTGGATAAGGGTTTTCCAGATTCCCATAAATATCGATTAATTCCATGAACATCTTTGTTCGAAGTTCAGCGTATTCAGGCTTATTATAAAGGTTCACATACTCGTAAGGATCTTCCTTTAAATCATAAAGCTCCCCTTCTTGACGACTTAAGAAATAATTGAGCTTATATTGATCCTTCACTAATGTTTTTACATAAAAATGGGGTTCTGCCCGATTCTCGACTAAACACCAACCCCTTGAAGCTTTACCAGGATTTAAGAAGGTTTCTTTTTGAGTGATTCCTTGCATAGCGGTGACGGGCTCAATTCCGCAAATATCCAATAAAGTTGGAGCAAGGTCTACTAGACTTAACAAGGAATCGGTTCTTATTCCAGATGGTATCCGATTTTTCCAACGGACAAGAAATGGAACGCGCAAAATATCCTCATAATGAATGGGACCTTTTAACCATAAGCCATGGTTACCCGCATAGTCACCATGGTCGGAAGTAAAAATAACTAACGTGTTCTCACTGAGGTGAAGCTGATCCAACTTATCTAATATCCGCCCAATATGGTGATCAATTAAACTGATCATCGCATAATAGGAGGCAAGCCATTTTCGAGCCCTGTCATAACCTATTTTCTTGTTTGTATGACCTAAGCACTGAATCCCGCCTGTATCATGCCCAGGATCCGCCATCGCTTTCACATCAAGTTCATCCATTCGATCCTCGATTAAATAGTTGTGAATCTTAGGCTTATCCTCCATCTCACCTTCAAGTTCATTAAATGGAGGCAAGTCCTCAGGGTTATACATACTATTCCAAGGTTCTGGGCAAAGAAAAGCATTATGCGGATCTTGAAAACTGCACCAGGCGAAGAACGGTTTTCCGTCTCCTTCTCCTACTGTTGATTCAATAAATTCCATCGTTCTATCTGCGGTCCATCGCGTATAATGGAACTTTTCTGGTAAGTCCCAAGAGCCCTCACGATGTCCTCCATTCGGACCAAAATACTGTGACGGATCAATTCCTTGTTCCTCAAGCCAGACCCCGTAATGCATACCATGAGAGGAATCTTCATCGGCATGTCCATGAACCATTGCCACTTTTTCAAATCCATAATAGGGGCCATCCCACTTCTTCCAAAATTCTCGGTGATGGATATTAGGTTTGCCTTCAAAACTCCCTTCCTTTAATACAGGCTGAAAGTGGGCTTTCCCAAACAAACCTGTGTGAAACCCGTTCTCTGAAAGAATCTCACCAATTGATGGGTGAGACTGATCCAAAGCAACCCCGATATTCCAGCAGCCATGTCGAGAAGGATATTTCCCTGTAATAATTGAGGATCGGCTTGGAGAGCAAGTGGGATTCGTTACGTAAGCGCGTTCAAAAGCAACGCCTTCTTTAACTAGCCTATCCAAATTGGGAGTGTTTATTTTTTCAGCCCCAAGTGCTCTGATTGTATTCCAGTGCTGTTGATCTGTCGTGATAAACAAGATGTTAGGTGTTTGCTCCACTTGATGATCCTCCTTAATTAAAATAAAATAAAACTAATGAAAACTAGTTATTAAAAACATAATCCATTATTTGGCTAATTTAAATGTTTAAATGTCGTTTAGCATTTGTCATTTTGTTAGTTTATCTGTTTTTTGGGGGAGTTGATTTAAAATGAGAGAGTACTCGCATGAATACGCCAACCATTGGTTTTATATCCCCACGCCTTTTGAAAAAGCAAGCGGAATCTGGCCGGTACGAGCTGGAGAAACTTCGTCAAAGCCTCACTATAAGATCGGCCCTCGGTTTATTACTTACTATAGTTTACATTTTGTGTTAGATGGAAAAGGAGAATTCAATCAAGAGGGGTATAAAAAAGCCATTAATAAAGGCGATATTTTTTGTTTATTTCCCAATAAAACCCACCAATACACAACGGACCCTTCTAACTGTCTGAACATGTTTTGGTTTGCGTTCGATGGCAGGCAGTCGGAGGAACTCATACGAAGGATTGGTTTGAGCGAGCAGTCACCACACGCAGCAGGCTTAATTTCAAATGAAGTAAGAAAAACCATAAAAAAACTATGTACGCGATTTTCAAATCTAAGAGAAGCGGAAACACTTGAGAGGATCAGTTTAATCTATGAACTCTTCTATAATCTGTCAACTATGGCCATCCAAAAAAATATCGTGAAAGTCGTCAATTCAACCAATTGGCTGCAAGAAAGCAGGAAATATATGGACAACCATTACAGTGAAGGTATATCCGTATCCGATGTCGCCAAATATCTAGGCATCAACCGCTCCTACTTCACGAGCTCTTTTACAAAAGAAATGCAAATGAGCCCCCTGCAATATCTTACAACCATAAAAATGAAAAAAGCCTATCAGATGCTGCTAAATCCAAACTATACCGTTACAGAAATTGCCCTGTCAGTCGGGTATTCAGACCTCTATTCGTTTTCACGAGCCTTTAAAAATCATTATGCCATTTCCCCTAGTCAATTCAGAGACAACCCTGACCTCATAGAAAGTCATTAATCTCTTAATCATTCAATTTAAAAAAATAGACTATCGCCCACAGCCTTTCGCTGAAGGAGACAGCCTAGTTGTCCTTATACTTAGTTCCTACATTTTCCGTTAAGTAGGGATCAATAATAAGTGCCCCATCCCTCGCTTTTCCTTTTATAATGACACCTGATTGGCCAAGATGCCAAATGGAAACGGTCCCATATGGCATGTCCGTTTTCTCGATTTCGTCTGATAAGGCTTTTCCTTCTCTATATAGATAATTCACAACTGATCTCCTCTCCATGATGTCTGACAAAAAGCGTCGTCATTCAGTTTAATTAAAAAAGTGGGTACCCCGCAAAAGCGGGAGTACCTACTCTTGTCATTTAAGATTGATTTCACGCACTCGCTTAAGATCTACTTTTGGCTTTCGATCTTCAGTTAACAAACCATTTATCTCCTGTTGGACATCTGTAATTTGCGTATAGCAATAGCCTACAATATAATCACAATTTTTAATGGCTTGAGTAATAGAATCATAGCGTGCAAAAAACTCTTTCTCCGTATTCACCTGATTCCCATAACCCCATCCGCTTTCCTCCTTAAAAGCAATACCGCCGTATTCGGAAAGAATAATCGGTTGACCTTTGTATTCGTATCCTTTGGCCATGGCATATTTATGATGGTTATGCGTGATTTCATTGGTGACAATCTTTTCCTTATTCGCATATCTCTTTGCAAATAAGTCACCCATTTCTTCGTAATCATGAAGAGTAATAATATCAGAGATCGTATGCTCCCAGCCATCGTTGACAATGACCGGTCTCATGGAATCCAGGGACTTAGTTAAATAATAGATACTCTCTGTAAAGTGTTGTTGTTTGGTATCAACGAAGATATTTTTAACTCCCCAAGATTCATTAAAAGGTGTCCATGCGATGATTGAAGGATGGTTATAATTTTGGCGAACAATATCCAGCCATTCATTTGTGAAATTATGAATAGCTTCATCAGAGAATTCATAAGTCGCTGCCACCTCCGACCAGACTAACAATCCTTTACGGTCACACCAGTAAAGATAACGGGGATCTTCCACTTTTTGGTGTTTCCGGACACCGTTGAAACCCATTTCTAGTGTTCGATCAATGTCCTCTATAAGAGCTTCTTCAGATGGTGGGGTTAGATGAGTGTCTCGCCAGTAGCCTTGGTCTAGGATTAGCCTTTGGTAAATGGGGGTATTATTTAACAAGACTTTGCCATTTTCAATGGATACCTTACGCATTCCAAAATAGGAAGACACTTGGTCAATCACAGACTCTTTGTCATATAAAGTAAACGTCACATCGTAAAGATTCGGATGATCGGGATGCCAAAGCTTAATCCCCCATTCGTCCACTGCACTCGAAATATTTAGTGTCAGTTCTTCCCTAGCACTCTGAATCTCTTGCGAAAAGGTTTTAACCGGTTGACCATCAAATTCGATGTTTGTTTTTAAACTTAATCCTTTTTTCAGTCCAATACCAGCTAGTTCATAATTAAAAGTAATTGAAGCCGTATCGATATCGGGTGTTATCTTAACGGACTTTAGATGCGTGTCATTCACCAATTCCAACCAGACGGTTTGCCAGATCCCCGTCGTCTGTACATACCAACAACCAAAATTCTCGCCTATCCATCGCTGCTTTCCTCTCGGTTGTGCACGACTCATCGAATCCTCTACTTTGACAATCAATTCATGCTGATCCTCTTCATTCAGATAATCGGTTAAATCAAAGAAAAAATGGGTATAGCCACCTTGATGGCTTCCAACAAAACGACCGTCTACCCATACTTTAGTCAAGTAATCGGAGGCATTAAAATGCAAGAGAACGCGCTTTTCTTTTGACTCTTCAGGTAGGCCAAAGGTGCGTTTGTACCAAACAAATGGATGAAATGTCTCATCACCAATACCGCTCGCTTTCGTTTCATATGTAAAGGGAACGATAATTTTTTTATCAAAATGAGCGCCATTAAACCATTTCCTTTTTTCTCCCAGATTCTCATCATCGAAAGCAAAGTCCCATTCCCCATTTAAATTAACCCAATCATTTCGCGTGAATTGTGGTGTCGGATGGCCTTCATACTTCTTAGATAAGCTTGTCATCTGCCGCCTCCTTAATAGTTTGTTTAAAATGCCTCACTAACAATCTTCCCTTATTGTTTTTTGAGACTGTAATCAAGCCTCATAACAAGATCGGTATCATAGTTGCCAAACCCTTTTCCAAATAAATTAATCCCCCCATTATTTGCGGCTTCTTTCTTTATCCCTATTCTCACCCTTATATAAGATTCAGACGAAAGATTTAAATCCTTTAATTGACAATCTGAGATTTTTCTCCCGTCTATAAAGGTTCCTTCATCATTCACTCGCCAAGTTTTCAAAAGGCCATATTGACTATTCTCAACACCCCACCATGACGGTGTTAAAACGCCTCGTTCACCGCCAAAATCCCCGGGACTGGTCCAAGTACCAATCTCGATTCCATTCATCCACATCGTTATATCGGATGGCCAATTCTTATTATGTAAAGGAGCTTCTGAGCAGATCTCCATGGTTACTTCAACATTCTTTATAGGTGCGCCATAAGGGATTCGCTTTGGAAAACGATACTCGACAAATCCGCGGCAAAACCAAATTAATTTCGCATTAACACGCATTGGATCAAAAAAAGAGCCTGGATCATCAAATTCACCTATGATTCCATTTTCATCTAAAAGCCCGCAAGTCGGGGCAACGTGAGAGTCAAAAAAATGGCCGATTGGCATTTGAACAAGCGAAAAAGGTTCCTCTCTTTTTTCTCCTGCAGGATCCATTTCAACCATGATTCTGTTGCATACAGCCGCACAAACCTTTTGAGTCCCCCGCGTACCAGGTATCAATTCGCTTTGAATGAGTTTGGCTTCTTCTAATTTTTTGATATTAACCGCTGCCGTTGAGGGTGGGAGATTAAACATTTCCGCTATTTCGTTGACATTCATCGTTTGCTTCAATAATTGCTTAAAAATAGTTAATCTTATATCGGTAGACAGCGCTTTCGCAATTTCTAGAAAATCATCGAGGTTCGTTGATAAGACTCGATTAATACTTCCAGATGCCGTTCTTTCAACCTTTAACTCTCCCACTCTCACACCTCATTTTTAAAAGACAATAAATATTAATTATTTTAATTTTACTTGAATTATAGCGCTTCCAATCATGATCCTCAAGCAACTTGGCGGATTCGTTTAAAAAATGACAAAACAATGAGCCTTTTTCATAAAACGATTCCGATGCTTAATCAATTGTAGACTCTTTCATTTAATTTATTTGGAACCAAGAACAAAATCGCTAATTGCCATGATCCTCTTCTTCCCAAGTATAGACTTAGTCCATGAGTTTCTCCCGGGAAGAAAGAGGTCCTTTTTAAGGATATCTTCAAATATTTTTAGATAAAACTACTTAATCTTTCTGTATAACTTTTGGCCAGTGCTGACGTCTTCGTAATACGTTGCTCGATCGGTGTTATAAAGGGATTCTTTATCACCCAATCCTAGGATTCCAAATAAACAGAGACTCTCATAAAAAAGTTCATGAACCCTCTGTTGCAGTGACTTATCGAAATAGATAAGGACATTCCGGCATATAATGGCATGGAATTCATTGAATGACCGATCTGTCACAAGATTGTGTTGAGCAAATACGACATTCTTTGTTAAACCCGCATCAAACAACACGCCACTATTAGTGACCGTATAATAATCCGAGAAAGCCTTCTTTCCTCCCGCTTTTAAATAATTATTCGTGTATTTTTTCATGTTTTTCAATGGAAAAATTCCAGATTTGGCTGCTTTTAAAACATTTGCATTTATATCAGTTGCATAGATTTTAGTTTTATCATAAATGCCTTCTTCTTGGAGCAGCATAGCCATAGAGTAAACCTCTTCTCCAGTAGAACAGCCAGCATGCCAGATCCTTATTGACGGATACGTCCGTAATAGAGGAATCACTTTTTCTCTAAAATTCAAAAAAAACAAGGGATCCCTAAACATCTCAGTTACATTAATGGAAAAATCCGCAACAAGCCTTTTTAAACAAGCCGGGTCATGTAGAACTTTCTCTAATAGACCTGTAATACTAGAAAGCTTTTCAGACTGAACGCGATGCCATATTCTTCTTCTTATGGAGTTATAGGCATAATTTCTATAGTCATAGCCGCACCACTTATATAGCCCTTCTAATAATAAATCAATTTCAATTCTCTCAAGTTCAGTATTAGTTGTTCCTGGATAGTCGCTCATTTGATCTTTCCTTTAAACAAATTCTTTACATTGGGCTGTTTACATACACTTTTTTGTTTTTTTCTCTCGCTTGGATTGCTATTCCCGCAGGACTCTACTCTATGCTTCAAGAGTAAGCGGCGTTAAAGAAACACCAGATATGCAAGTGTTTCCACTCTCACCAGTTTCTTTAAATCCTCTAAAATAGCAATTTTTTTAGAAAGGAGCCTTAAATTTTCTTTTATCACTGATAAACCCACACTTTTATTAAAGAGATAAGCTGGTCTGGATCAATGGGTTTAACGATGTAATCTGATGCCCCAACCTCCATGCACTTTTCCCTGTCTTCTTTCATGGCCTTTGCAGTTAAAGCGATGATAGGCAAATGATTGAGTTGAGGCTGTTCTCTAATTCTCCTGATGGCTTCATATCCATCCATCTCAGGCATCATGATATCCATCAAAACCAAATCAAACCCATCGTCTTTCTCTAATACTTCTAAGCCTTCTCTACCATTCTCTGCAAAGGTAATGTCGATTCCTTGAATCTCAAGAATACTCGATAAGGCATAGACATTTCGGACATCATCATCCACGAGTAGAATCCTTTTTCCTTCAAGACCAGATGCCTTCTTTACTTGTTCTTCAATTTGACCATATTTTTCTATCTCTTCATTACTTAGTTTTAAGTACATGTCCAGCTCATCTTTTAACCGTTCTGGTGATTGGGCATCTTTAATAATAATAGTGTGAGCATATCTATTTAATATGATTTCTTCTTTGGTGGTTAAGCTTCTGCCAGTGTAAATAAAGACCTTTAAATTCTCAAAATCACGCTGTAATTTAATTTTTTCAAGTAATTCAAACCCAGTCATATCCATTAATCCTAAATCCAGGACCATGCAATCATAGGGGTTAACTTTTATCTCTTCGATTGCTTCAGTGCCGGAAGAAACAGCTTTAATTATGACATTTTTTTCTCCAATCAATTCCATTAAACTATTGCGTTGTTTGATGTCATCGTCAACAATTATAAGCCTCTTAATGTAACTGTTTGGATGATCAATTGGGTACTCAGGCAGATTTGAAGGTGCGGATTGAATAACAGGATGCCCTTTAAATTCTTGTACATCACTTGAAGTGTCTTTGGTTACAGCTTTTTTTATTTGGCTCAAATCTCTTTCTTCATAGTTATGATTACCAACTTCAAAAGTAAACGTGCTTCCCCTGCCCTCTTCACTCTCTACTCGTACATTTCCGTCTAAAAGTGTTGCTATTTCGCGACAGATGGATAAGCCTAGACCCGTTCCTCCATATCTTCGACTCATGGTTCCATCTGCTTGTTGAAAGGCCTGAAAAATAAGGTCCTGCTTATCCTTAGCAATACCTATACCTGTGTCTATAACAGAAAATTGGTATCGATCATTAAACTCTATTTTTAAGGTCACGTCTCCGGCATGTGTAAACTTAAAAGCGTTTGATAAAAGATTCCTTAAGACCTGTTGCAACCTTTGGAAATCACTGATGATATATTTTGGGAGATTATCAGCTAACACAATATTAAGAGTAAGTCTTTTTTCATTCGCTACCGGCCTAAACGTACTTTCTACAAAGTCTACTAGATCTTTAATAAAAACTTTACTTGGATTGACATCCATCTTGCCAGACTCTATTTTGGCAAGGTCAAGGATATCGTTAATAAGAGTTAAGAGATCGATCCCAGATGAATATATCGTTTTGGTAAACTCAATCTGCCTGTCAGATAGATTTCCCTCTTGATTTTCTGAAAGTAGTTTAGAAAGAATTAATAAACTATTTAATGGCGTACGGAGTTCATGAGACATGTTAGCCAGGAATTCGGACTTATATTTAGAACTCAGCATAAGCTGTTTGGCCTTTTCTTCAAGTTCAGCACGGGCTTTCTCAACTTCGCGATTGGTTAATTCGAACTTCCGATTCTGTTCTTCTAATCCTACTGCTTTTTCTTTTAACTCAGCGTTGATTTGCTCTAATTCTTCCTGTTGAACCTGAAGTTTCTCTTCTGATTGCCTAAGGGCTTGTGTTTGCTCTTCCAGCTCTTCATTTGTAGCTCTTAGTTCCTCCTGCTGTGTTTGTAATTCTTCCGATTGTGCCTGTACTTCCTCCATTAAAGTTTGAGATTCCTCAAGTAATCTTGCTAATCGTATTCTGCCCATAGTACTTTCAAAGATGATGCCTAGACCATTGATTAATTCTTCTAAAAACGACTGCTGAGTAAAATTGAAAGGCTTAAATGTGGCGATTTCTAATACAGCTTTTACATCCTCTTCAAAACAAATCGGAAAAACATAAATAGTATGAGGCGAAGCTTCCCCTAAACCAGATCTAACCTGAATATAGTCCGATGGTACATTTGTTAATACGATCGGTTTTTTCTCAAGGGCTGCTTGTCCAATTAGACCTTCCCCAATTTGAAAGACATTCGTCTGTAGTTGACGATCTTTTAGAGCATAAGATGCTGAAAGTCTAAAGACTGGTTTGGTATCCCTATCATCCATCTCCTTCACATATAATACTGCATGAGAGGATTCTACTAGTGGAGCTATTTTGGATAGGACAGTTTTAGATAAGGATCCTAGATCGTGCTTTCCGTTTAATTCTGTTGTAATCTCTGCAATATTTGATTTGCTCCAAATGAGGTTTTGTTCCTTCTCCATCTGCTCTTCTAGTGATTGCACCATTTTATTAAACGAAATAGCCACTTGATCAATCTCATCATTGGAGGTAACGGCAACTCTAGTGTTTAGGCCAGTGCTACCATTTGCTACACCACTCATAGTTGTTGAAACTTTATTTATTCGGGTGAGAATGGACCATAGACTTTTAAAAATAAAGATAATAACAAAAAGAATAGCTGCAAAAGAAATAACACTGCCTATTGCAATTTGCATTTCAAAGTCATGTGAAAGGCGATCTAAGGACGTTGCCGTTTCATTATCTAGATAACTCGTAAGATTCGAGATAATTTGAAAATAGCTATTTTGAATAGAGCTGCTTTTGTTGTTGATTAATTGAATGGCCTCAGCCTTTTTACCCTTGCTAATTAGACTTAAGACTTGTGCTTTATAAGCGTTATATTTTACATTAGTTTCTTTAAGACTCTTTACCATTTTTTTTTGTTTAGTTGATTGAACGTTTGAATCTAGTAAAGCGATATTCTTATTAATAAGATCGGCTTCTTTTTTTATGTTTAATAATTCTTTATTTCGAGCATCTGCATTGGTTAATATCACGAGATTTCTTAAACTTACGGCTTCATTTTTTACCTCAATATAAGTTTTTTCAGCTAATAGAGAGGTTTGGTATTTATTTTGGATCATATCGCTTATTTTATTTAGATTCGCAGATTGTAACCATCCAATCCCAAGTAAAAGTAGTATAAGTACAGGTAACATACTCAGTACAAGTAAAAACCTTGTTTTAATTGTCATAGTTGGAACTCCTCGGGAGATATATATAGTTATAAGAACTTTAATACCTATTTAGGCTTTTTCCTGTTTCAATAATCGTCTGATAGACTTTGGCCATAGCCTGAAGGCGATCGTTAACAGTTAATTTCCGAAAAATGTTTGTAACATGATTTTTCACTGTATGCTCACTAATAAATAACTCATTAGCAATCTCTTTATTGTTTAATCCATTTACAATTAATTTAAAGACATCAATTTCTCTTGAAGAAATGGAATAGTCTCTTTGGATAAGGATTAATGCTTTATCTAAAACCTCTTTATTTTGCTCCAACCCTTCATTGTTTAAATTATTTTCAATTTTAGTAACTTTTTTTAGATAATTATTTCCATCCGCTAAACCATTAACTTTTGGTACATCTGATGTATCCTCTTGGTTGATTACTAAAAGAGCCTTAAAGTCATTAGGTGCTATAGGCGGGCTAAATAAGTAACCTTGAAATTCTTCACACTTATAATTTCGTAATATCGTCAATTGTTCTTCTTTTTCTACACCTTCTGCAATAACGGTCATTTCCAAACTATGAGCCAATGAAATAATGGTGGAAACCAAATTACAGTCAGAAACAGAATCAGACATGTTTTTAACAAATGATTTATCAATTTTAAGCGCATCCACTCGAAACCTGCTTAAGTAATTAAGTGAGGAGTAGCCGGTTCCAAAATCATCAATACTTATATGAACCCCTGTTCTTCTTATGTCATTTAAGGTTTTTATAACCGTCTTTTCATTCCCCATAATCACTGATTCAGTTATCTCGATTTCTAATAAGTGAGGTTTCACCTTCGCTTGAAGAAGAATACGCTGGATCTTATCGATAAGATCTTTTTGTAAAAACTGCTGTGCTGAGAAATTTACAGCCATTCGAACGGGCAATAAACCAGCTTCTTGCCAGCTCTTACTCTGTTTGAGTGCTGTCATAAGTACCCATTCCCCTATTGTACTAATCAGTCCAATTTCTTCTGCCAAAGGAATAAATTCAGATGGTAATATAAGCCCCCAGATTGGATGATGCCAACGTATCAATGCCTCTGCGCTTTTGACTTCTCCAGTTTTGATATCTATTCGCGGTTGATATACAAGCGAAAATTCTTCGTTGTCTATTGCCTTACGCAAATCATTCTTGATTACGAAAGTCTTATAAGATTGAATATTCATTCCTGAATGGTACACTTTGCAATTGTTTTTACCTTGCTCTTTTGCACGATACAAAGCTGCATCTGCATTCTTGATTAATGAAAGTGAATCCTCGCCATCATACGGAAAAATACTAATTCCTATACAAGTTGTAATAAACAATTCATAGCTATCAATATATATAGGTTCTTTAAATGCCTCGACAAGCCTCTCTGCAATCTCCAGTGCCTCTTCCCTGTCCGTATCAGGTAAGAGAATATTAAATTCATCTCCGCCTATTCGTGCCAAGAAATCACCATTACGCAAGCAGTCTTTTAACCTATTAGAAATTTTCTGAAGGAGATGATCGCCAACAATATGACCAAGAGAATCATTAACATATTTAAAATGATCTATATCTAAATACATCATAGCTAATAATTGATTAGAGTGTTTGGCTTGATTCAGTTTTGTAACCAATTGATCATTAAAAAATCGCCGATTAGGTAAATGGGTTAACCCATCGTGGTAGGCCATATGCGTGATTTTTTGTTCATAATCTTTCCTCTTTGTTATATCACGTATCGTACAAGCCATAATGCAGTCTTCCTGGACAAACCTCATTCCAATTTGGATCTCTGCCGGAAATGTCGTGCCATCCCTCCGAATAGCTGTCACTTCCTTTAAATTCTCATCACCCACCATTATTTCTAAGTTAGAAATGGCTTTTAAAACAGTCTTGATGTAAGCTAATGAATCTCCACTTTTAAATAATGCATTAATTGTTTTTCCGAGGATTGATTCATCTCTATATTGAAACATCTTCTGAACGGCAGGATTGACCTTTAGAATGACACCATCTTTATCAAATATGATCATAGAATCCATTGAAGTGTCACTAATAACGTTAGATAAGGCCTCTGAAATTTGTAGTTGGGAGGTGGTCTTGGATAACTCTATATTGGTTCTTTTTAATTCCTCAGTCTTTGCAGTCAGGCTTTCTGCTTGTTTAATCAGTCTTTGATTCATTTTATAGATGTCGATAAAACCTTCAACCTTAGACTTTAGAATAAAAGGATCAACTGGTTTAAGTATGTAATCAATAGCCCCAATGGCATATCCGGTAAATATATGTTCTGAATCCATGTTATTTGCTGTAATAAATATAATAGGGACATTCTTTGTTTTTTCACGGGCCTTAATTATTTTGGCAGTCCCAAAGCCGTCGATTCCTGGCATTTGAACATCTAATAAAATAGTAGCAAAATCATATTTAAGTAGATACTTTAGTCCCTCTTCTCCAGAATAAGCTTTTACAATATTGTAGTCCTCACAATCAATAATCGCTTCTAAAGCGAGAAGATTCTCGGGGCGATCATCTATCATTAATATATTTATTTTATCTTCATCTACATAAGAATTGTTCATTCGGTCCACCTCATCGTGTCGATTCTCAAAATTAGAAATTTGCAACGATCTATTAAAATACAGAGTGGATTACGTAAAACTTATATTTTTGTGTAAATTCAATCCATTACTCTGACCGTGATCAATAAAGTATAAAATGAAAGGAAGGCATAAAGCCTATCGGTTTAAAAGATTCTCTATTCGAGAACCTATTGTCAAAAAAGATCCTTATCCATTTTATCAATTAATTAAACTTGTGAGACTTACGCCATATTATATCATGGAGATTCTCATTACGAGAACTAAATTCGGCAAAAAATCGATTACTATAAGAGAAACGACTTAGTCTAAAGGACGACTGATGAAGGTGTCCCAAGGTCTAACTATTAAGGGCATCTGCTCTTATTCACTTGGGTTAAAGTGTTTTTGTATATAAAAAACGAATCTGCTCGCTGATCCCACAAAAGTCTCCCAGATTCCCTTTGGATTATTCGAGAGCTATTTAACAAAATCCCAAAATAAAAAATCGCTCCTTTGTGGTAAAATTAAGTCACACAACCTACCTGCCAAAGGATCGATTTTTGTATTATTTTGTTATAAAGCGTTGTAGACCAACGAAATAGGCCTGGTATTTTTTATATTAAAAGGAATGTTAATTCATATGCTATTTACATCGATTCTCCACGAATATGGAACTACTTGTCATTAGATTTGGGTTCTTTTTCGTTATTTTATTAATTTTTTATTTTGTCCATGGCGCTGCGCAGTATTCTCAAGCAATTCTCTTATGGACATAAGTTCTTCTTCACTTAGCGGTATCCCGTCCCAATGCAAATTAGTGCTATTTAGCATTTCTTTTACATTTCGAGTCATTGGATCGGATGACTCTTCCTTTTCCTCACTAGCCTTCAAACCTAATAAATAATCCAAAGACACGTTGTAATAATTGGCGAATAAGGTCAATTTTTCAAGTGAAGGCTGTCTAAATTCTGTTTCATATCCAGCATAAGTTGATTTAGCAACACCCACAATTTTGGCGGCTTGTTCCAATGTCATTTTCCTTTGAATACGTAAACATCTTAGTTTCTCACCATACCCTAACATATAAAACACCCTTACAACCTATTTTCATTCTTAAAAACACGAATCAATTGCTCTTTCTTTAATAGTAAATTTTCAACAATTAATTGATTACACATATTATATTGCACCAAATCTTTATCGGAAAAGTCACGCTTCATTTTTGAGAACATGGCGGTATGACCAATTACACTTCCATTACAGGACAGTGGGGCCGAGCAATAGGCATAAATACCATTTTTCATTAAGTCTTTTTTATGGTTTAAGGAAGTTAAATCCTCTGCTCGATCAACATCCGGTACAGCGAGGATGCTTTTCATTTGCTCAGGAACATGTTCTCCAATTTGAATGTCCTCTTCTACCGATGCACCATTTGAGTATTCATTATAACCTGTTGGGATATTCGGGACCGACGCATTCCATACTTTATTTGTCTTATGATCATAAAGATAAACACCATGCATCAAGCCATTAAATTTTTGCTCCATTAATAAACAAAAACGCTTTAATACTATCTTTGTTTCTAAGGCCAGATATTCCGATTCTCCTATTAAATCCTTGTCATAATACCCTCTTAATACGGCCGATAGATCGGTAGACTTGTTTGCAGGATCAATGGAAGAAATCATGTTTTTTATGTCATTAGTTAATTTAAATTCTCTTAAAGATGTGACAATCTTATCCATAATACCCTCCGGATGGGATGTCTAAAAAGAGTAGAACTATATTTAGTATACTCGATCATTTACTTAAAACAATGGAATCAGAATCCATTTATTAGTTTATCTTGTTTTAATTCAACCGATATCCTTGCCTATTGATAGAAATAAAATACCTCAAACATCAGCTACACTGCGAAAACCCGCATTACCAGATGTTCGTGCCGCTACTCGGTACCGATCGCAATACGACTTATGGCATAAATAGGATCCACCGCGTAGCAAATTTCCATTCTGCTTCAGAAGGTAATCGTTTCCCAGCCCACTCACAATAGGCCTGTGCATCATCCCATGAAACATGAACAACAGGATGATCTAGCCTTTCTTCAATATCAGATCCCTGTCCTTCAGGATGCTCCCAATAAGCACCTTCGACAAAGTCCCCATTTTTCCCTTCACCTCTTAGGTAACGCTTTAATTTCCAATTAGATAGATAACGATTTAGCCCCTTCTTGTGCTTAAAGACTAACCAGATACGGGTGGATGAGAAAATCTTTTAGTCAAGCATTCTGGAAACTCCGACTAACCATTTTTTTTCATTCTACCTTTTCTTATTATCGCATAGACTAATTAATAGTTTAGACCTTCAGGAGTGACTTGACTTGAATAATCTCCCTCTCATCTTCGAACATTTCTTTAAACGGTTATTTATAATGATATTAATCCTGGCGATCGGCATCGTTGGCCTCCCAACGATGGTAATCTTATCTCAACCGCAAAATTTTAAGAATGCGATGTACACCCTTTCTCACCCAAATGCACTTAAATCATCCGTTCATCTCTCTAATCAATCCATCAATCCGAAAACCCAGAACAAAGCTTCCTCTAATAAAACGTCTGACCAACTGCTTGCCATGGGTTGGTTGACAGGGGAAAACGCTCAACTCACGACCTATCAAGAGCTCAAAACCGTTTCTCCACTCTTTGCCACAATCGGTGCTGATACTCAAATTCATATGGACTTATCGGCTTCATCCATTAAAACACTTCATGATGAAGGTAAAAAAGTTTGGGGCAGAGTGACTTTATCCACACAGTCCGATGCAACCACGCAACACTTTTTAGAAAACACCGGCAAAATGACCCCCTTAATTCACGGACTCATAGCAAGAGCGCTTCAAACTAAACTCGATGGGATTAATTTAGATATTGAACAGATTCCAGCAGTCGATCGGAGCGCGTATAGTCAATTTGTCGAGAAGCTCTCCAAAGCAACCAAACAAACTCATCTGACTTTATCGATCGATTTGCAGCCGGAAGACTCGACGATCCCTCACCTAGCCACTTATAATCAGCAGCTTGGAAAAGACAGTGATTACATCATTTACATGGGTTATGATCAACATTGGTCGACAGATGCAAAGCCAGGACCCGTTACCTCGCTTGAGTGGCTTGAGGACAATATTAAACAATTCATAAACACGGGAATACCGCCGCAAAAATTAGTATTAGGGCTTCCCTCCTACTCGAGAATCTGGCAAGTTGATAAAAATGGGGAGACAATCAGCAGTTCCGCTCTTTCAAATGAATATATCAATACCTTAATGCAGGAAGAACACAATAAGGAAACCTGGAACCCTCAATTAGCGGATTACTATACGTCCTATAATAAAAATGGAAAGCATTATGAGGTGTGGCTATCAAATAATCGCTCTCTACTTGCCTACTTAGAGCTTATTAATAAGTACCATCTGGGCGGTGTTGGATTTTGGAATTTAAACATGATCTCATCGAATGACTGGAACCAGCTTATGAAACAATTTAACTCAACTCATAAATCGACCTTCTAACTAAAAAAGGAGAGGCACAATGCCTCTCCTTTTCTCGCGATCAATTACTTTTACTTGCTAATGCTTTTGTCGCCTCGTTTTTCACCTTTCGAATGGCTTTAAAAATAGAATAGCCCCCAACACCACCTACTATAAAAATAGTTAATAATAAGGCCAGATTAATGGAATCAAGATTGAAAATAGGCAGTCCTGTCGAAACACCCCAATCCGATATCTTTGGATCCGTCAATTCTAGAAATCCTAAAACCACAAACAAAATCCCCCCGTAAAGGAGCGTATTGGCAGATACAAATCGACCTATATAAGATTTCGCAAGGTGATCAAGGTTTTGCCGTTCAATCCATCTGCCAAACAAACCTCCAATTAACATCTGCATGATCATCGTTCCAATGCCATAGAAAAGACCTGGCAAAAAAGCCACCCATGCATTTGGCATATTGGGAGAAATGACCGTATAGATAATGGTTGCAAACGCACCTGTTCCCCATCCCGCAATAAACCCGTGGATCAAAGCCAGTTTAGCCGGGACGGGCTCTCCTTCTTTTTTCACAGCAGGCGCGAGTTTCTCAATCCAGGGAAAGAGATGCAGTGTTTTATGTCTGAACCTAATATAATAGCCGGATAAGAGCATCACTAATCCAACAATCATATAGACAATTTGTTCAGCTCCAGATTGTGTAAAAAATCGAACGAGTGCAAAATACGCAAGTTCTGAAGCGATCGCCCGTTGGAGGGTAAAAGCTAAGGAAAAATAAAGACCTGATCGGATCCCGCCTTTTGTACTGTAGCTGCCAATAGAATAACTAAACGTAATTGGCCATGTATGTTCATCGGGTGTTATGCCATGTACCATTCCCATTAAAAGAACGGTAAGCAAATCGATCGTCCAGTAGATATGGTGTGGATCGTACCAGAAATTCAATGGGACTCTCCCCCTTCGATTGAGTGCTGACAAGCCGAGCATTTACCGTAAAGATCTAACCGGTGATGCTCCACTCGGAAATCCTCTGGCACTTCAACTGTAGGACAGGATTGATGAGTTTCTAATACTTGATGACAGGAGAGGCAGACCAAATGATGATGGTGATTACAGCCACAAAATGTATAATAAATCACACCCTCTATAAGAAAGGGGGTGGCTAATTCTGTTTTAGTCAACACTTCAAGCAATCTATAAACGGTTGTAAGACCGATTTTTACCTGATGTTCTAACGCTAACTCATGAAGTTGAGCAGGCGTCAACATCCTGGATGATTCCGAAAATAACTTTAAAAGGAGATGCCGTTCGTTTGTTAACCGAAATTTTTGTTCATTAAGTAAAACTTTTATTTGAGATTCATTCTGCACGTCTAGTCCTTCTTCCGCTTTATAGAAAATCATTTTCCATAACAGACTTTACATTCTTATTGGCCTATCGTCAAGTCAACCCCCTCAATCACTCACGGCATCGCGTGTAATCGGAGCTAAATCTCAGCATGGCGGGCTCCCATTTCGCGTGATGAACCTCCAATATAAACATTAAACGAGGCTTTGACAAAACTAAACTAACAGACTTAAATTCCGAACACTAAATGCTTATAAGGACAGAAACAAATAGGAAGCACAGTCAAAATTCGGAGACTCCTGCGGGAACCGCACGTGTCTGAAGACCCCGCAAGCAAGCGTTTTCCTTGCTAAAGAGGCTTAGGCCGTGCCCGCGGAAAGCGACGTATTTTGAAGGAGCGTTTCATAAAGGACTTAACTTATAAATGAAAAACCGAACCCATCACGTTAAAATCTGTGAATAAGTTCGGTTTGTTTTATTCGTCAACTACTTCTGTGCCCGCCTCGTTCTAAATAATTGATTTATTTGCGCACAAGGGCAAGAATACCCGATATGATGATTAATAAACCACTTAGAATGCCGAAATAACTTACAAATACAATATTAAGGATTCCACAAATTAAGACAATGATGCCGAATAAGACACGTTTCTTATTTATGAGACAGCTAAATATAATAGCAATAACGGAAACAAGAATACACCAAAAGCCAAGGCTTCCCACTCCACCCCCGCTTCCAGTAAGAGCCTCACCAATGCCGCCAACGGCAAGCGCAATAATACCAGCTATAATTCCCAAGACACCGCCAATTATTCCGAGCACCATTTCAGGCACTCTTGATGTTGGCTTTTTGTAATCATCTGTTGCCATAAAAGATCCCCCCAAATAATGAATTTAAAAGGTGAAAAAACATTATTAGGATAACCATCCACCCCCTATTTTATTTTAAAATGTGTAAAAAAATCAACAATTTAAATTGTGTCAAAATAAAGCTAAGAACTCTCTGGCGGCTTTAGAAAGATAACTATTTTTCCTCCAAATCACGGCCGGTTCAGAGATTAACGCTTTATCTTGAAGTTCAATAATGCGGAGCCCTCCTAAAGAATGAAGGGATAATAACGAGAAAGGCAGAATGGTCGCACCAAACCCTGAAGAAACGAGCCCGAGCAGCATAATTAAATCCTGACATTCACATAAAATATTCGGTTCTAGTCCTAACCGCTGAAATTCATTAACGATTTGTCCATAGGCTCCCAATCCATAGTTCGGCCGCAAGAGGATTAAGGGGAGATCCACTATATTTTCTAATTTAGCCTGCTGTGAACCCTTCCACTCCCATTTCTCAGGCAAAACAAGGACGTAAGGATCGCTTTCTAATTTCATTTGCGACATATTTTTTTCAGAAATAGGACTATTGGATAGCGCAATCTCAATTTGTCGCCTCGAGAGCATTTTAATCAAATGAATGGTTTCCCCTTCCCATACCTTGAAGGTTAGTTCTGGGTTCTTTTCACGAATGGCAACCACTTTTGAAAGAATTAATGCCGCACAATAAAGATTGGAGCCAACCGATAAAGTCCCGCTTGCTCCTTTCCTTAATTCTTGAACCTCTACCATCGTTTCATCGAACTTATTCAAAATTTCTTTTGCCCGCAGAAGCAATTTCTCTCCTTCCAAGGTCAAATTGATACTTTTATTATCCCGGTCAAAAAGAACCACTCCTAACTCTTCCTCCATTTGTTTGAGTTGTTTACTAAGCGGGGGTTGAGCAATATTTAATTTCTTTGCAGCCGTCGTAATTTTTCCTTCTTCAGCGATCGTTACAAAGTATCTTAACTGTCGAATATCCAAGTAAAAGCCTCCATCATACCCAAAAGATATAGTAAATAGATTGAACAGATATTTTAAGTATCAATGAAGAAAGTATACACTAAGAGAGTGCTAACTTCATTCGATAAGCGACTAGGAGTGTGACTTTTTTTGTTGAAAAGAAATGTTGTTCAATTTCCGCGATTATTATCTGTTGGAAATGTATCCAATGGGTTCGTTGCCTGGCTTTTTGGTTCAGCTGGCCCATTATTGATCGTGTTACAAGCTGCCACCAAAGGGCATTTATCTGATTCGACGACGAGTTCTTGGATTTTTGCTATTTATGGGATCGGCGGCCTGCTCACCCTTCTCATGTCCCTCTATTACGGGCAGCCAATTGGTTATGCCTTTTCCATTCCAGGCGCGATTCTCGTCGGATCTGCTTTAACTCATTATGCGCTCAATCTAGTTGTCGGTGCCTACATTATAACGGGAATCATCATTTTCCTATTGGGTATTTCAGGGCTTGTGACGAAATTAATGAAAGTCTTGCCCATGCCGGTAATGATGGGGATGGTGTCAGGGGTGTTGCTGCCTTTTGGAACAGATATGGTTCATTCTGTCATGAAGAATCCCCTTCTTAACGGAATCCCTTTACTCGTCTTTCTTGCTCTGTCTTTTTTCTTAAGATTTTCGAAAAAATTCCCACCTATCTTAGGTGCCATCATCGCTGCTATTCTTTGTATTAAGTTTTTACCAGGAGTGACCGTTCAACCCATTCATGTCTCGATAGGCATTCCTCAATTTATAACACCTTCTTTTAGTTTTTCTGTTATAGGTGAGCTAGTGATCCCATTAATATTAACCGTCATCGCCATTCAAAATGCTCAAGGAATTGCGATGTTAGAGAGCAGCGGCTATCGTCCGCCAATTAACTCTATGACCAACTGGAGCGGAATCGGTTCCATTGTCAATGCTTTTTTCGGAGGCCATCCGGCTTGTATTGCGGGTCCTATGACTGCCTTATTAGCCAATAAGGATTCAGGAAAACACGAGCATCGATACGTCGCTGCCATTGTTTTAGGCATATTGTCTTGTTTACTTGCCTTATTTTCGCCAATGGCATCGGAAATTCCTCATGTCATTCCGGCTTCATTAATTCAATTATTAGGCGGTGTCGCCATGATTAGCGTGCTCGTCGATTCTTTAAAGATGAGTTTTTCCGGCCCGTTCAAATCAGGTGCCTTATTCTCCTTTTTAATTACCATCTCGGGTATTTCAATTTTTCATATTGGCGCTCCATTTTGGGGATTAATTGGCGGCACCTTGGCAACCCTTTTCTTAGATAAACAAGATTTGAAGAAGCCAGTTGCACCTTCTCAACCCATTCAAGAGACGGCTGCAGCCATTGAACTAAAGTAAAACATAAAGCCAGTCAAGCATTCTTAAAAGCTTAACCTTTTAAGGATGCTTTTTTTACGCTGAAATTAAGCTTCATCATTTAAAATCCATTTAAATAATTTAACCATAAAATAAACATATTTAATTTTATCTATTATCATTTTAAATATTTTTAATTTCATGGTTTATTTTTTTAAAATAATTGTTGTATATTGGATTTAAGAAAAGGAAAGGAGACAGTTATGGCATACCCTCTTATTTCAGATTGTCCTGTTTGTGGGCAGCAGTTGAAAATTACAAAGCTCGCCTGTACACACTGTCACACGGTCATTGAAAATGAATTTGAGCTCTCGAATTTTGCAAGTCTAGGCAAAGAACAGCTGGATTTTATCGAGATCTTCCTAAAATGCCGTGGAAATATTAAGGAAGTTGAGAAAGAACTCGGCATATCCTACCCTACTGTTCGCGGGAAATTAGATGATATCATCTCGTCCCTTGGCTATTCCACCAATAAGAAAACCGACATTGACCGAAACAAAGTGATCTCAATGCTGGAAAAAGACGAAATTACACCCGATGAAGCCATCAAACTATTAAATAAGGAGGAGTCTTAAAATGAATGAAGAAATTTCAAGAGTCTTAACAATGGTAGAGGAAGGAAAGCTTGACAAAGAGAAAGCCGTTGATTTAATCGATGCCCTTCAAGGAAAGAGCAAATCCATTGATCTAAATAAACGCGCCTCATCACCTTACTTAGAAAAGATACTGAAAGTTCGTGTAACATCAGTAGATGGCGACAATGTGAATGTTAATTTGCCAATTAAATTAGTTAAGGCTTTTTTAAAGGTTGGAACGAATGTAGCCGAAAAAATTCCGCAATCAGAAAAATACGTTAAGGATATCGACATTGATCTTTTAATCGAAGCCATCGAAAATGAATTAGATGGGCAGATTGTGGATATTACATCAGCCAAAGGTGATAAAGTATTGGTGGTCATTGAATAGACGATGATGAAGATTGGTATTAAGGCAAAAGGCAGAGCGTTCAGTATTCCCGTCCCGTATGCTTTGGTCAACCTATCGATTGGCATCTTAACTTCAAGAGGACTCAGGGCCATAGCTAATCGCGCTATTGAAAAACACGGAAAGACGACCTTTCAAATACCCAATATAAACAAGAAAGATTTTACACCAATCCTTAGCGAGCTCTCCAAACAAAAAGGCTTAGTTCTTGTTGAAACCAGCATGAAAAACGGCACAAAGGTTTCGATCAAACTATAAAGCACATTCCCCTGTCTAAGGAGTGTGCTTTTTTCTTTCGCTTAATTTCCGTTTTTTAATACGAGATCCTTTTCGCTTAGTTTCATGACCAGCCACAATTGAAGTCTTAATAATAGAAACAAAAAAGGATACGCGATCGCGGAATCATATAATTTCCACTTATTATGATAAAAAATGCCTAATTGACTGGCCAGCCACTCATAAGCCGTTGAAAATAAGGACCATCCTATCATATACAATATCTGTCTTTTCATCCCTTTTTTATAAGGGTAGAAATTCAAGAAGATCGGATCAATCGAAAAATAAATAGGAACTAGCCATAAGGTCTGCCATTCTGACCTCGGCACAGGGTTAAAATAGCCGTACCAATTCAATTCGATATGTAAAAAAACGTCTGTTAACAGTTGGAAATAGGTTGCCACTCCAGTTGTTGCATACAGGTAAAGTCTGGGTATTTTTTTTGGCATTAACCATACAATTCCAGGTAGCAAAAAGGCACTTATGACCAATAACCACATAAAAATCCCTTCTTAGATCGAGTTAGAGGAATGAAAAAGAAAGTCTTACAAGTAAGCTATAAGTCGAGGTGATTAGCAATCGCGGTTAATGGTCATTTATAATAAACAACAGCCGATTGGTTCACCTAAATCCTTTTATCTCATAAATTTGGTTGAGATAGTGACCTTGAGCCTTTTTGACACTATAACCTACTAAAATATCCCCAGAAGGCAGAATGACCATTCCTTCGCTTTCACCCGGTTCATTTATTTTTAAATGTCGCAGTATCTTTCCATCTGTTGACATAACCGTAATCCGATTATTTGTATACAGATAGATCCGATTATGACTAAAATCGAGGCCTTGCGGAACGCCTTGATTAGGTATCGTGAATTGCTCCAATACATGGCCATTGAAATCACAATAAGTGAAAGTCTGTCTGCCATGATCATTGGGTGAGGTTTCAATCCATAAGCGAGAATGGGCGACATCCACTGTCGATAGACCGGAATGTCCTAGTTTGCTGAGATTTAAGCGCTTTATTATCTGTTTTTGAGGAAACTGAACTTCATAAACTTGTGTCGGGTTCATTCCACCCCCATTCGTAATATAGAGATGATGGTTGGCAGAATCCGCTGATATAGAAGCACCGTGAATGATAGGCAGCGTCTGAGTGTGCCCCAACTCTTCTCCCTCTTCATCATACTTATAGACTATGATCTGATCATTTGGTGAATCAAAGCCCGCATAAAAGGCATGATTAAGATAGGCGATGCTTTGTAATTTCAAAGGAGTGGATAATTCAAAGCGCTTAGTGATGGTTGGACCGTCCGGATTTTTGTAAGCATTTGAATCGGAGAATAACTCGATTGTTGGAACAACGGTGTGGTTAGCCTCCGTGACTGGAACCAGCTCCTTTGGACTTCCCCCGCTAATCAAAAAGAACATGGACATGATTAAAAGTAGTTTCTTGTGCATCTTTTCAAAACAACTCCACTTAATTAACTTTCATTTCTTAGATGTCTTTTTAGAGGCAGCTAAGATGTTCAGGTACTAGTTAAATGATTGTTGTAATATTTCCGTTTTATCATGAAACTATGCAGCATTCTCTTAGAAGGCCTCGTCTTTTTTATGGAACCCGATTCCTTTTAAGCCGCAAAATACTCATTATATAATTAGTTTACACTTAAATACCTGATGAAAGGTAATGAATTGTTCAAAATCTCTTTCTTTTTTTCAAATCTCTAAAAATCAATGGGGACAGACCTCTTCACTCAGTTATTCATTCAGTAGAGGTCTGTCCCCCCATACACTCAGTTATTCTTTCAGTAGAGGTCTGTCCACCATAGTTAAAAGAGGATCGGACAGAAGTAGTTGACGAATAGAAAAAACCGAACTTATTCACGCCTTTTAACGTGATGGGTTCGGTTTTTCATTTATAAGTTAGATCAATTATGAAACGATCCGTCAAAATTCGTCGCTTTCCGCGGGCACCGCCTCAGCCTCCTTTTCTGAGTGTGAGTTAATCTTTTCCTTTTAGCTTCATTACAAGTGAGCATGCAGCTAATTCTCGGGAGAACTCAAGATCCTTTTCAAGTACTAGACTTGGTCTAATTTTGGCTCATTTGTTTCTGAATTTCGTTAACTAGTTGAGTGCCGTTCGGAGTCCCTAATCCTGTGCAAGCATCCCAGCCAGCTTTTGCAGGATAAGCCTTTCTTACGCGTACATTATCATTGGTTCCTTGAGTAATGTCATGAAAGGCGGTCGTTTGAATTTGTGTATTATAGATAGTTGGATTCAAATAGCCAACCGGTTTACCCAGTTTCTGATTCATGATCGCAATAAGACCTGCCCACAATGGCGCAACCGCACTCGTCCCGCCAACGGTGATGGTTTGACCGTCAACCAGAACATTATAACCGGTTGCGGGATCCGCATCACCTGCCACATCTGGTACTCCGCGGCCAATTTTACCGCCTTTATTGGCAGAAGGCGGCACATTAAACGACTTTTGCCAATCCGGAAGAGCAAATACCTCACTAATGCCTCCGCCTGTAGCACTCGTACTGCTCTCATCCCAAACGACTTCTTCTGTTATTCTATTATTTGAAGCCACTAGTTTCGTTCCACCGCAAGCTAAGACATGCGGGCTTGATGCTGGGAAATCGACATGAACGTTACCATCATTTGCCCCATCTGAAGATCCTTGGTCACCCGCTGCACAACAAATGGTGACGCCAAGTGTGGCAGCATCCTGAAAGGCTTGATCCATAGCTTTCATCGCTTGCTCTGTCCAATTAGCTTCAGCACTGCCCCAGCTGATTGAAAGAACAGACGGTTTATTCTCTGTATCGTGGATCGCTGTTTTGATCACATTTAAGAAACCGGCATCCGTGTTTGGAGCAAAATAAACGGCAATTTTGACTCCTGGGGCTACAGCACCTGCCACCTCAATATCTAACACGACTTCTCCGTCTGCACTATTTGGATTGCCTGATGGACTGTTCGTTGCCCCATCCACTGAAACCGAAGTGACAGTCGGTGCTTGAATACCGAGAGAGGAAAAATAGTCTTGTAAATCCTGTTCCTTATAGCCGCCACCTAATTCAATGATTCCGATACACACCTCATTAAGATTCGAGGCTTCTGGAAAATTATAAAGCGAGGCAACGGTATTCGGATTAAAGGATTGCCCTTGGGCATTAGCACGGGAAAGTCCATGCTCTTCCTTAAAAATTTGAAAATGCGGTTTAAGCTGTGGACGGTTGTCCAATCCAAAAACCGCCTCAACAATGTCCTCTAAATGTGTTGGTATGGTTATCGAAGTCTTATGGCTGCGAAATTTAAACTGAGGATGTTCAAAGTGTTCAAGTTGAATATTAAAAGCTTGATTCAGGTCAGTGGCTTTTCCTGAAAGTTTAATAGTCCCTGCCTCTGGTCGTACATCTTTTATGACTAAATGATTCGTGTTAGCAAACTCTTTTACAACATTCAAATCATCCTGATGAGTGCTATAGGAGGCTGCAAAGGCTTCTCTACTTAGCGGCGTTGAATCAAGGCTGCGAGGCGTGATGAATTTCTCAAATTCTTGTTTAATAGATGGACGGCGAATGAGAAGAGTCACCTCAATGTCTTCCTTGGGATCAACCGGACCCAAGTTTTTGGCTTGATTTAATAGCTCATACCTGCGGGCACCTAAAGTTTCAAAGCGACTTTGGTCTTTCCGTTGACTAGATGTGTCCATTCAAATCCTCCTTAAGTCCATATATTAGTTAATACCCCTCTATTTTCGCACAATTCAGCAAGTTGCACATCGTCCAAACGTCATATTTTTATAAAGAAGACAGAATATAGGTTTAGACCCAGTTAATCAACTCATACTTAGGTTAAAAAACTTGCCTCTTTCTTAAATACAAAATACAAAAAATCACTTATACTCATTTATAAAAGGATGGTTTTTGTTTTTACTGACGTGTGCCAGGAGATTGAACTGGTTTTAGTTCAATAAGATGGTGAACCGCATATAAAATGAGTGCCAATTGGGGGGAAAGATGGAACCTATTAATCGATTCAATAAAAAATCCTTGCTCTACTCAAAGTTTCGCCCAGACTATCCTGATCAATTAGTCATAGACCTAAAAAATGACAATCATTTGACTTCTCAGTCCTACATAGCGGACATTGGGTCAGGCACTGGCATTTTGACAAAGAAATTGTTAGATAGCGGCTTCAAGGTCTACGCTGTTGAGCCCAATGACGAAATGCGCCGCACTGCAGAAGTTGACCTGCAACACTATGAACAGTTCACTTCAGTTAATGGTTCTGCCGAGCACACAACATTGGCTGACAGAAGTGTTGATCTCATTACCGTTGCACAGGCCTTCCACTGGTTTGATCTAGAACAATTTCGTAAAGAAGCCCAAAGAATCATAAAGCCTAGCGGTAAAGTGGCGGTTATTTCAAATGAACGAATCATCCATACAGCCATTAATCAAGACATAGCCGCTGTTTACAAGCGTTACTGTCCCAATTTCATAGGATTTTCAAATGGATTACTTGGTGCTGAAGACATTTATGATTCATTCTTTGCTGAAGATTATTCGGTAATGTCTTATGAAAATCCGCTTATCTTTAACAAGGAACAGTTTATCGGCCGGCATTTATCCTCTTCTTTTGCTCTAACTGTAGAAGACGAATTTTACCCCATGCTGGTTGAAGCCTTAAACGCCTTATTTGACAAGTACAGTCAGAACGGGGAAATCAAAGTGCCAAATGTTGCGAGATGTCGAAACGGGTCGGTCAGAAACGATTGAACACTTATGAAGACTCCTTTATTTGACAGACACTCCGTCTTTTGGTAGCAATTAGACACGCCTTCGCCTAATCTTAACTTGAGATCGTTTAAAGCATTAGGAAATTGTCGGATATTGCGCTTGCCTGGGAAATGATTAAACATTTAAGCTTCCTCCCCTTTTCTTAATATCTAGGACTTTTTTTAAAAAATTTTTTTTGAAAATGATAACTCTATTGCTCTCCTGAAATCATGTTATAATAATCGCATTGATTTCTAAAAACAACAGAGAAGGTTAAGTCATGAATAAAACACATGTGCAGGTTCGGCATAAGACTGTTTTCTTTTTGGAGAAGTACTTTTCCGGTGAAACGATCGGATACAAGGAATTTTTTGCTATTATTCTTCCGATTTTTGTTGATCAATCCTTCCTTGTTATCATGAGCTTATTGAATACCGCCATGATCAGTTCGGCAGGAGTGGCAGCGGTTAGTGCTGTCAGTATGGTGGACTCCTTAAACATCTTTTTGATCAATGTGTTTATTGCCGTTGCAACAGGCGGAACGGTCATCGTTGCCCAGTATAAAGGAAGTGGGAATCGGACGATGGTTTCCAAAACCGCTAACCAGGCCATTAGCGCTGTAACAGTTATTTCGATTTTGCTTTGCGCCCTAATCATCTGCCTTCACTTGCCCACTTTAAATCTCCTGTTTGGTCATGCTGAGTCAGATGTTTTTCACAACGCTAAGATCTATCTCATTGGCAGTTGTTTGTCCTACCCGTTTATTGCTGTATTTGAAGCCGTTTGCGGGGCTCTGCGCGGGGTGGGCGAAACGAAGCCGTGTTTATTCCTATCATTATTAATGAACCTAACGAATACCATTCTTAATGTCCTTCTCATTACCGTTTTACATATGGGGATTATTGGGCTCGTTATTTCTGTCCTGCTTGCCAGGTTTTTAGGGATGGTCGCGTCCTTAATTTATATCATTAAAATAAACGAGACTTTAAGGCTTCGAATTAGAAGTGCCTTAAAAATAGAATGGTCTATTTTGAAAAAAATCCTGTACATTGGCATTCCGTTTGCGGCTGAACAAATGTTCTTTAATGGAGGAAAGCTGTTAACCCAGACCTTTATTGTCCAGTTAGGTACCCTTTCCATAACCGTCTATGCCATCACCAACTCCCTTGCATGGGTCTTTCAAATTGGTCCAAATGCCTTAGGGATTGCCACTGTTACGATTGTTGGACAGTGTATTGGGAGAAAAAATATAGGGGAAGCCAAGAAATTCGTAAAAGCCATCCTTGGTCTTGCAACTGCTGTCTTTATTGCAGCAGATGCGCTCATTATCCCTTTATATCCATTGCTTATTAAAATGTTTCACCCGCCGCATGCGATTATCCCAACCATTTTTACACTGCTTGTCATCTCTGCAGTTGCCCAGCCGCTTTTTTGGTCGATCAGCTTCATTTTACCATCCGCTTTGCGGGCGGCAGGTGACTCTACTTTTACATCCGTGACCTCTTTGCTCTCCATGTGGCTGTTAAGAGTGGTGCTCGGTTATATTCTTGGAATCACGTTGAAATATGGGATTACAGGGGTTTGGTTAGCCATGTGTATTGAATGGAGTGTACGAGGAGTTGTCTTTATATGGCGGTTTCGAGGAAAGAAGTGGTATGCGCATAAGCTGATTGATTAACCTGGACTTTTATCTTTATCATTTGCCTTTTATCTTCACTCATTTAAAGCGTTCGTGTGATAAATAAAACATGGGGAGGTTCGTAAAATGAATAAATTAGTCTTTGTAGGTGCGGGTTCAATGGCCGAGGCGATGATTTCAGGAGTCATAGAGAATCGGTTAATTGAGACTGAAAAGATATGGGTGACAAATAGAACCAATAAAGAAAAGCTTACTCAGCTGCAACAAAAATATGGTGTGACAGGGAGCTATGATCTCCCCCAATTGTTTGCGGGAGCGGAAGCAGTCATCTTAGCTATGAAGCCAAAAGATGCGGCTTCAGCTATTACTCAGATTGCCGGGTTTCTAACAGAGGATACGCTCATCATCTCCTTTCTTGCGGGCGTCTCTATTCAAACGATTGAAGTCTTATCCGGCAAATCTCTAGCAATTGCAAGAGCAATGCCTAATACATCTGCTGCCGTCGGAAAATCCGCAACCGCCATTGCAGTGAATGATTTGGTTAAGGCCCAGCAAATAGAAACGATAAAACAACTTTTTGAAACGATTGGTTTTGCAGCATTCGTGACCGAAGATAAGCTCGATGCTGTAACCGGATTATCCGGAAGCGGCCCTGCTTATATCTATTATTTGGTGGAAGCCATGGAAAAAGCCGCCTTTGCCATTGGGCTTGAAGAAGAGATGGCAAAAAAACTGATTATTAATACCTTTATAGGGGCTGCCGAAATGGTGAAATCTTCATCAAAGCCTTCTCAACAGCTGCGTAAAGAAGTGACAAGCCCTGGCGGAACAACAGAAGCAGGCATTAAAATCCTTGAAGAAAACCATGTCCAACAGGCTTTTATCGACTGTATCCAAGCCGCCGCTGCTCAATCAAAAAAATTAGGCGATGCACTTAGTAAAGAACTTCATGCCTTAAAGCACCAATGATTCAGTTCGCCTAATCAAAGAAAGAGGAAGACTTCATTTTCTGACGATGAAGCGCCCCTTACCTCTTTACCAAGAACCGTTCAAACTAGCCTGACCTAATTAAGAAGTTGATGACCAAGAAGCCCTGGCATGCTGCCGAGGGCTTCTAAATATAGCCTTCCACCCCATTTTTAAAAGCTTTTTGTCCAACACCCCTTTCCTCACTGACCTTGGTTTGCTTCGGTATACTTTACAATGTCCGTTAGAACTAAACATCCTAGCCATCGCGCCATTCTAAACCTTTCTCTCACCATGTGCTTTTATTAGATAATAAAAGGCGATCCAACTACTTTCAACCAACAAATAAATGATAAATGAGAAGAAAATGTGGTACCCATTTTGATAATGAAAGACCCCTAAAAGTGAACTGATTTTCTCTAGCCCGACGCTTATAATCGACCATACCAAAATATACACGAGTAAAAAACTTGGTTTAATATTTAAATAATCATATAGATAAAAGAATATGTAGGCAAATGCTGCGTACATTCCGTGGGTTAAAAAATCAGTCCATTCAAATTTCGAACTATCATTTAGATCATAATAGTTAACTGGAAGAACGCTTAACGTGTAATCGAACACAATACCAATAAAGACACCAATTAGCAAAAAAACCATCGATGTCTTGTTCGGAAACCTTTTAGGGAGAAGTAAGACGACAAAGATTCCAACGAAGAGTGAACTAATCACAAACCATTCATTCGCATTAAAATGATTGTCATAGTGTATAACTTTCAAGGCTGGTTGTATCCTCCTTAGTCTAGGCGAGTAAACCATCGGGCAATTAAAGTCATAACAGCCATAAACACTCCATACATAAGAAAAGAATATAAATAGCTCCACTGACGAAAGTCGATGAGGCCACACCTTTGCATGACCCAATCATCCAAAAGCAACAGAGCTAAGATGACCGCGCCTATCATCCATCTTAAGATGGCTCTTAAGGGTGAATTAAAGCTCCCCGCAGCCATAATGATAAGAAGCGGTATTATAATAAAACGACAAATGTCCAGATCTAAGGATTTTTCTAAATCTCTTGTAACGGGAACCCAATGTAAATTAACGTCAAGTATTGTAAATAAGGCGACAGACAGGATTCCAATGACAAAGTATAAAAAGAATGATTCCGTGATAGTCAACCATTTTGGCACAATGACGAATACAATCATTATGATCCATGCAATCAAGGTAAATAGCGCAAGGGACACCGCAATCATCCTTTAAAAATGTTCTAACGCATTTGTGTATAAGTTGCCCCATAATGACGCAAATATTCAAGCTAATTCCAAGCTGTAAGCGGGCTTTTAGAGCACCTTTAACAAAACTAGGTATAGAAAATGGGAGAAAGCTTCCTTTCTCCCATGAAAAAAATTTAACCAAACGCTATTTCATTCCATCCTTTAGACAGTCGATTCCTAACTCCTTTTTCAGGTTGATTGAGGTAAAACAACCCATCTACCCGAAGAACGCGTTTCTGAAAAAGCCGAGTCAATTTGCGTGAGTGCTAGTGTTCCTGCAATCAGTTCCTTTGGCTTCAGTTTCCCTTCTTCTGTTAGCGCAACGACGCGTTTAAGATCCTGAATGATGGAACCATAACTAAATTTGATGGTAATCCCACGCCGAACCTGCTTGGCAATCGGGATAACAGCTGATGCCTCACTCATCCCTATAACCGATACCGTTCCCCCTATTCTGACACTATCAAGCGCAAGCTTTAAAGTATCATCGGTTCCAACCGTATCCAATACACAGTCAAATCCCCGCGAGCCCCCCGAACGACGAATGTTTCGCGAAACAGCTCGAAGCCCTTCCTTCATCGAAAACGCAGCTTGTGCACCAAATTTTGAGGCCATGGCCATCCCTTCTTCACGTCGTGTAACAGAGCCTAACAACGAAACCTCCAACGCCTTAGCTAATTGAAGAGAGGCAAGCCCTAATCCCCCAGTTCCTATGACAAGAAGTGTTGAACCAGATGTAACTCCAGCATCCTGCAGAGCATGAAAAGGGGTCGCGTACGCATCGGTCAGTATAGCAGCCTCAACTGGATGCACCTTTTTCGTCCGTTGCACTAACTGCCGGTCTAGAACCACAACCTCTTCTGAATAACCGCCTGGCTGATGAAAACCGACACAACGCTGCCGAGAGCATAGATTGGAAAGACCATTAAGACAAGCGGAGCAAGACCCACAATTATTAAAGGGATGAACGATGACATCGTCCCCTATCTTCCAGTCCCCTACCGCTTCACCGATCTCACTCACAGTCCCTGCAATTTCATGGCCCATGACGAGAGGGAAATGAGCCCCATAAGGTAATGATTCACCATGAACCACTTGACGGTCACTTCCGCATACCCCGCAAGCCTCAACCTTTAAACGAACTTCATTTGGATCGAGTCCTCGCCCTTGCTCCTCTTTTATATAGAAGCCTTTACCTGGTTCAAAAAAAGCGGTTCTCATACCTTTCGCTCCCTTTTATGACTTAAATCGAGTATGTAAATAGGTCACAACACCAGAAACCGTTGCCAGTTGGCCAAAGTCCGATTCAGGAATCTCAAGATCAAATTCATCTTCAAAGGCAATGGCAAGCTCCGTCAAATCCAATGAATCCGCCCCTAGATCATCCACAAAGAGACTGTCCCCTTTAATTTTTTCTGAATCGACTTGAAGTTGTTCTCCTACAACTTTACGAACACGTTCTTCAATTTGTTCTTTCGTTAACACAGTTGGCATAGTCAATCCTCCAATAAGTTGGTTTAGATGCTTCATTTTTCACTAAGAGCATACATGAACTCTGCGACAGCACTTCTTTTTTAAATTATGGGACAAGCAGCGTTAGACCGCCGTCTAAACGCAAGGTTTGTCCTCGCATCATTTCAGCTTCCTTTGAACAGAGGAAAAGAGCTGTATTAGCAATATCATCGGCCGTGACCATTCGATGATAAGGCATTTTTTCTTTAAGAGTGGCCAGTGTTTGGTCCATCTCTGGGAAATGGTTAAGAGCATCCGTCTCAACCGCACCGGCTGAAATGGCATTCACATTTATATTTTTGGAAGCAAGTTCTATCGCAAAATAGCGAACCAAAGATTCCAAAGCGGCTTTACTTGGCCCAACAGTCGAATAATAAGGAAAGACTCGATCAGAACCAAATGAAGAAATGGCAAGCATCGCTCCTCCTTCAGGCATGAGCTTTGCCGCGTGCTGCCCTCCTAAAAGAAAGGCACGTGTATTAACATTAAGCGTCCAGTCCCAGCCCTTAGAATCGACCTCCATAATAGCGCGATTTCGGCCCGATGCGGCGTTATGAATAAAAACATCTAGACGGCCAAATTCAGATTCAATTTCATCAAATAAGGTGCTAATTTTTTCTTCTTGTGCTAAATTGGCACGAACGGTGATCGCCTTTTGACCAAGTTCTTCAATTTCCTTAGCCACTTCACGTGCGGCCTCGCCATTTCTTACATAATGAATAATAAGATCGGCACCTTCCTTAGCAAAACTCAAGGCTAATTGTCTGCCGATTCCACGAGAACTACCTGTTACACAAACCACTTTCCCTGCAAATCTCTTATTAGTTTGAGCAGTCAATGTCAGTCCCTCCAACTTCTCCATTTTTTCTTAACTACCTTAATAAATAGAAAAACTTGGCTTGCCGTCCTAGTTCCATCCAAAAGCTTTAGTTAAAAGGCCTTTCTAATACTTTCAGATCGTATAAAAAAACCTAATTCTTGCTTCTTGGCTAGTTTCTATTAAAATAGTCTATAAAATACAGTGTAATCCTTTTCTATTTTTTAAGACAATTATTTCGACTTATCTTTATTTAACAATTGAAAAAAAGGACAACTGAAGACGTCATTTTTTAAGAATCCTTTTACATTTAATGCTATACTCGAAAGACGGATAATGCACCTAACTAATTTTTCTAGAAAAGGAGTACAAGGTGAACGATTCGTTTTATAAACGAGAATAAATGTTTATTCTAAATAGTGTATTAACAACTAAGGAGTGTTCAACAATGGCAAACCAACCACGAATTGTTGTGACAGGTCTCGGAGCTGTTACACCTTTTGGAATCGGAGTCGAAACATTTTGGGAGAAAATCATTTCAGGACACTCCGCTGTCGGCAAAAATGCGGATGAAGCACTCTCGCAATGGGCGCCTGTGGTCGCGCAAGTACCAAATTTTGACCCATCTAAATATCTGGATTCCAAACTCGTTAAATTGACGGATCGATTTGCGCAAATGAGCCTGATCGCCGTTAAAGAAGCGTTAGAGGACGCGAATCTATCGGATGCTTCTGTCCTTAAAGACTATTATTCTACTGATAGAATTGGTGTCTCCATTGGCTCAGCCTATGGGGGAATCATTACATTAGAAGAAGCCAGCACACGTCTTGCAACAGGACAATCAAGAAAAGTCAGTCCCCGGCTTGTACCAAAATCGATTCCCAATGCGGCGGCCGCAACTATTGCAAAGGAATATGACTTGCATGGGCCCGTCATGACTTATTCCACTGCCTGCGCTTCATCCTCCAACGCGATTGGGGAAGCGAGTTATTGGCTGCAATTAGGGAAAGCTGATCTTGTATTAGTCGGCGGTGCTGAATCCTTATTTACTCCCGTTATACTAGCCGGTCTTAGATCTTCACAGGCACTCGCTACTAACGGACCGGATGATTTCAGCACATGGAGCCGCCCTTTTGATCAAAATCGCCAGGGCATGGTGATGGGAGAGGGTGCGGCTATTTTAGTGCTTGAAACTCTCGATCACGCAAAAGCACGCGGAGCTAAGATTTATGCGGAATTGGTTGGGTACGGGACAACCAATGATGCCTACCACGAGACTTCTCCAAATCCTTCGGGAAAAAGTGCCAGCCTTGCTATGCAAAACGCCCTTAAAAGCGCCCAGCTTTCAACAGAAGAGATCGGCTATATTAATGCACATGCCACAGCCACTCCTGCGGGAGATCGGGCAGAATCTGCTGCCCTAAAGGAAACATTCGGAGAGGCATTAGACCATATTCCAGTCAGTTCTATAAAAGGTGCCATTGGTCATCTATTAGGAAGTGCTGGTGCCATTGAAAGTCTAGCCTGTATTAAAGCGATGGAGACAAGCACTTTACCTCCTACCCTGCATTGTGAGAATAAGGAGGAATCAGCCCCCCATGATATTATTCCCGACGTGGGACGCGCACAAAAAGTGGAGACGTCTTTGAGCAATTCCTTTGGGTTTGGCGGGCAAAACAGTGTTCTTATTTGGAAGACCTTATAATTAATCCTTACTATAAATAACCACAAGGAAATGAACTTGCCGTTTCTTAGAAAGAGGGTCCCTTAGAGGCTATTGCCAATGGGACCCTTTTTTCTTTTCATGCCCGTAGTTTCTTTTGGTTGTCTGTTGAATGCCTTCCTATCAAGCCAAGAAAGGTAAGATTGAATGGAAGGTGATCAAAAAGATGAAACAAGAGAACCGTCCCCGCGATCCAAAAAAGCGGAACAAGAGAACCGTCCCCGCGTTTCAGTCTTTTAGTCCTTTGCCGTCGAGGATTTGTTGCGTATATTTTTCGATTCGGGATTGCCGGGTTTTGGTTTGTTTGGGTCCCGAAAAGTAGAGGATGTAGGCTCTTTGGCGTCCTGGGGTCAGTGCTTCAAAAGCCGTTTTCAAGCTCGGGATTTCATCAAATTTAGTTTGAAGTTCTTCAGGAATGATGTAGTCGTCATGCTTTTTTAAGGGGACTTCCAAACCTGCTTTTTCAACCTCGATCGCTTCTTGAATATAAGCTTTTATAGTAGGCTCTAATTCAACGATTTCTTGCACCACCCGGAATCGAAGTTGGCGTGCTGCTTGGACATTTTCTGTTTGTTGAATTAAAAGTTTATGAGAATCCTTTAACAGAGCTCCTTTGTGGAACAGGAGCGCACAGTAATCTTTAAATCCATGGATTAAAACAACATTTTTGTTCTCATACGTGTAACAAGGATGCATCCACTTAAATTCTTCGGTCAGCTCACAATCAAGAACAATCTGCCTCAGCTTGATATAGGCTTCCTTCCATTTTTTGGACTTACATAAAAAGTCATCCACTTTAGGATTCAAATCTCTTGTTGTCATCTCGGGAACACTCCTTTTCGATTGATCAGTTTTAGCTTCGCTTAACAGGAACTATTCTTTACTTGTCCTCATGATCCAGTACTTTTTAATTGAAAGATTATCGGTTCATTCGAATCGGATCTAAAAACTAATAAATGGCGTTCAGTCACACCAAATTATGTAGAAGTACATAACATGCCTATATGGCTTCATGACTACAAATGAGGTGAAAAAAACTTATGGTTTCCTATATAGATTACACGTCCCCATCCACTCAATTCACGTTTGACCTTAACAAAAGTCCCTTTTTCCAAAAAGATAGCAGAAACTACATTAACATACTAGGTATTGAACAGGTGAATACTCTAGAAAACATATCCCTGTTAGATATTTTCCTAAGTACGAACAATGTTATTGAACCGCATTATCACCAAAATGCCGCTGAACTTGTCTATTGTATATCGGGTTCTGCAACCGTCTCGATCTTCAATCCTTTTACAAAACAAATCCTTAATTTCACGATCACACCAGGGCAAGTGGCAAACATTCCTCAAGGATGGTGGCACTATGAAATCGCTTTAGTTGATCGCACTCATCTCTTAGCTATATTCGATGCCCCCACTCCAGAAGTGATTCTCGGCTCTGATATTTTGAAATTCACGCCTGCCAATATCATGGCTCATACGTATTGTATGGATGAAAATCAATGGAAGCAAGCGATTGAACCAGTTAAATCATCAACCTATATCGGCCCATCCAAAGACTATGAACGACTGATGAAACACACTTCTTACTCTAATATAAATCAACCTTATCAGGAAGGCCAAACAGTTCACTACTACCCGGCTGCTCCATACATGCAACCGTATCGGCCATCATAAGGGTAACGGAGATAGCCCGTATTCAGGGCAGAGCTAGTTTTATTTGTCTCATTGACTTTTTAAAAAGTTTTTTTGGCAGACTAAATGACTTTCAAGGATTGCGAATATAAAGAAGGTTCTTCCGCGAGAGGAATCTTTTTTTGTTGTTTAGAAATTATATAGTTCTCGACTTGTAGATGCCCCGCCATTAAAACACCGCTTTCAAGCAATGAAATGACCTCGCTTTCTCCGGGCACGGCTCCTACTTGGAAACCATCATGAACTCGCTACCAAGAGTTTACATCGTGCTGCTTGCGTAAAGTATCATAAATTATAAGAATTTTACGCAAAATCACTTGATACATCATCTTCAATAGCTTTAACTCCTATTCTAAAAAAAGAATAGTGAGTGGAATTCTCGATACGCCTGCGGAATAACGGGCGGCAGAGACCCCAAAATACCCAATACAAGTGAGGAGGCTCAGCCGTTCGTCCGCGGCAAGCGAGAGGATTTCCACATCGGTTAGACAATCGCTCATTTTTGTTTAAGGTTTAAACAATAAACAGGATCAGAAAATCATATGGGTTAAGTCTTTACTTGGGAAGATTTGATTCCTATCAAACTTTTGTAATTTGGTGTGACAGGACGAAATCCCTTCCTGTCTATTTTCAGCATCACTAGGCTGCTCTTCATTGAACACCCTCTTTGATGATCGATTTTGGAAGTGGGACTCTCACTGTGTAAGAATCGATCCACTTTTTATTAGTAAAATCGCGACCTGTTACAACAACTCGATCCTTGTACACTTTAACAAATAACCCTTCACTGTCACCAATTAACTCACCAAATGGCGTTACAGGGTTTCGGACAGAGGCATCGTTAAACATGGTAAAGTGATTTTGGTACATCGTGTAAGGTTCATTTTTCAAAGTGATGTGACTATGACCTGAAAAGAAAATCACTTGCGGAAAGTGACTGAGGATCGTGACCAGCTTTTCAGAATCGACAATAGTTCCTTGCTCACTTCCGGCCACTGTATGAGGGATGGGTTGATGCAAGAAAACAAAGGTCGGTTGATCCTTTGAAGTTTCTTTTAATTCATGGTCGAGCCACTGTAGTTGTGTATCAGAAAGAACAGCAGAATCAAGATTGTTCCAATTGGTGATCCGAGACTCTTCTGAACCTAAAACAATAAAATGATAGCCCTTAATCACTTTGTCATAATAGAGGCTTGGCATTCCTGTATTCCTTATGAAACGATTTATACAGGCCTGTTCAGTTACACCGTTTGGAAAGGTACTTTTGCTAAATTCTCCCGTAGGTAAGCGGTACGCGGAATAAAATTCATGATTCCCCATAGCAAACAGCGTATTCTGAGGATGAGGTGTTCCATATAAAATCTCTTTCAAAACATCATAATCCGTTTGCATTCCTGTATGAGTCAGATCGCCATTCATGATTAGCATATCCATTTCAGGGTTAATCGAATGGAGATCTTGAAGTGCCTGTTGAAGTTTGATTTCTGCTTGTTCATCATCAATTGGATTTCCGCTGTTATCTATCCTTGATTGCAAGTGAATGTCACTGATGATACCGAAACTCATGTTCGGCTTCTCATCAATGGCATAGGAAACGGTTGAAAACCCCATTATATATGACACAACCGCCACACTGATCACACTCAACCTTTTAATCCGTACGATTGCAACCCACCCCTATCCTTATCATCTTTGATTTTCAAAGTAACCCCCTAATTACCAAATAGGATGACCATTTTTTATCTAACTATCCTTCAATGGATGAGACTCTGATAACTTCAAAAACACACACACCAAACAGCAGCAAAAAGTGAGAGACTTTTAGTTAGTGAAACCCTGATTAAAGAGAATATCTCCTTTTTACTAGGAATAAACTGATTTTATAGTAGAAGGATTTAATATAAGGCTATGTTCCTTGATCTGTCTTTACTGTCTATGGGGGGAGTGGTTGACGATTAATATCGATAAATACATTTGGTTACTCTTTTTTCCGATCTTTTTATTTATAATAGGCACTTGTCTTTTAATAGAACGACAGATTCCCGTTTACCTGTACTTATGTATAGTCCCTATTCTTCTCATCTACTTGAGACTGGTTCAACAAAAATGAGCGCCTTGAATTTAGGCCGCTACCTTCTCGAAATAACATCATGCTGGTTTCAGAAAAAACTGGGAGGACAGACCTCCTAGAGCGGTTAGTCACTTTAGCAGTGTTCTGTCCCCCCCGATAGGCAAATTTACTTTTCGAAAAAATGGATGGTATTTGGATCTGGAAGTTTATAATGGTCAGGCAGGCAGAACGTGTTAAGGTATTTAAAGAATCGATTCGGTGTTCGGCTTCTCTTTTGCTTATCCTCTACGCGTTCTGTTAACTTACTTTCCCTGAGTTCATCACTATAGATCGTCATGATAGAATCCGTCATTCTATTAATAGACCAATGGTTTTCAGCCCATTGTTTGCTCATTTCAGATAGGGCCTGCTTTCGTTTCTCATCTTTCATGAGCTGCTCCAACGATTTGAACAGCGCCTGACTGTCTGAAGGTGAAATTAACAGACCTGTTTCCCCGTGTTTAATCATTTCTGGAATGCCTCCAACCTTCGTTGCAATAACGGGAAGCCCCATTGATTGTGCTTCCATAATTCCATAAGGGAGATTTTCGGTTAAACTTGGGAAAACACATAGATCCGATTCCGCTAATAAATAAGCAATATCCTTCTCATTATCTAGAATTTGGACATGGTCTTCTAAATTCTGTTTTTTTATAGCCTGTTCAATAGAAGCTTTTTCAGGGCCATTGCCGGCTAACAGGCAAAGCCAATCCTGTCTCACTTTCTTAAGCATGGCTAATGCTTCAATGAGAATAAAATGCCCTTTTTCTTGAACAAGGCGTGCTGGGTAGATGAGTTGCTGTTTCCCCTCTTTTTTGAATGGGTTCTGTTGCCGTTTAGCCCTGTTCCTCAAGTTAGTAATGTCGATCCCGCTGTGGAGGGTCACTACTTTTTCAGCTAAATCCTTTCTATTTTTAATCAATTCTTGTCGCAGCGCTTCTGAAGGGGCTAATGTGAGATCACTGACCTCCATGCTTCGTTGCTCCAGGAATTCAAAATACTGTTTATCTCTAGGATTTCGGCTTATTGTAAAGTCATTTTTAAAAGTGGAATGCAGAGTTGAAATTAAGGGGGTATTCGGATTTTTTATACGCGATAAAGCAAGCGTAGAGATCGCACATTGGGCGTGGATAACGTCATATTGGTTTAGATCAAACAGGGCTGCTGCTAACTCCATATTATATTTCATTTTTTCAATATTACGGATAAAGTGTGTGGTCATATGATTCTGTTTTTTGTAGTAGGTGGTTAGGATTTTATGTGAAAATTTATTAAGCATTGATAGATCCACGATACGATCCGTGTTCATCATGTAATACCCTTGTTGCGAAGGATGCAAGGCCATAATTTCAACCGTATGACCCTTGTCTCTTAGACCCTTACTGAGCTGATTAACATAGGTTGAAACGCCGCCAATATGAGGAAGTATAGAGTGAAAAGCCACTAATATTTTCAATAGATATCCCCGCTTTATTTGTCAAAGTCCGTTTAATCGGATCCTGTATCCCTCTTTGGATCTCAATCATTCATTCTCCTCATGTAAATGAATCGAGAAAATACTATTAAGGCCATGACTTTCTAAGGGCAGCTGCCATAACATTTTTTTATTTTTTAAATCATAACAAGCGAGTCGTGTCGGCATTGCCCCATATTCTCCTTTTCTCACTTGCTTACCCTTTTCGTCTACATATTGAGTAGGTCGAAGTCTTGAGAAACCGACAATGATTGTATGATCATTCAACACAAGAATTCCCCTGCACCATCCAATTGATTTAGGTGTCAAAGAGAATGATTTGAGGTCATATTGAGCTTTAATTTTTTGGTTCTTAATATCGGCAATGAACACGGTCCCATCTACTCTAGTAAAATAAATCGAATTACCCACCACAATTCCATCGTGTATGAGCCTTTCCCCTATTTCAATTCGTTTTGAGGGATTCGTCAAACAGATGGCATCCTTTTGGAGACATCGAGTCGCCCATACATCATCCCCCACTTGAAACACGTAATTAGGGTGGGACTGATGGGGCTTCGTTGTCAATACTTTACGATAATCAACTGACTTTGAAAATCTCTCCCAAGGATTCTTTTGTAAGACATTCCACACACCTAATATTTTTCCTGACAAATCGACATTGAGGACCATATCTAATCCTGTGTTTACCACTAATAAAGAGCCGTCTTTTGCCGGACAAACATGATGAACATCATTGAAAAGAGGTAACGAAACATAATGCAAGAGATTAAAATCAGGTACTGAATAAATCAAAACCTCTGTTTGAGTACACACATATAATTGGTTATCAATCAGAGTCCCTGCTTTAAATAAAATGGAGGAATCGGAATCAGGAGTCACTTCGGGAGGTGACTGATAATTTAAACAGGGTTTTATTTCGCGTGTCTCAAGATCGATCTTAAGAATCACGCCTTTTTGATACTGTTTCCACTCTTCTTGGATTCGTCCTTTTTGCTGACCCCCTACAACATACAAATATTTAGCCAATCTTAAACACCTCATTGTTAAAATATTGTCGATCAAACGAAAATGAATCGGATTTCCACTAAGATTTGGTATAAACTGAAATCGTATCATTAATCATTCGTTCTAAATCCCAAGCTTTCATGGCAAACTTTTGTGCATTTGATCCTAAAGTATCCCTTAATTCTTTATCGTCCAACAGCTTTTTTAAGTTAACATATAATCCATTACTATTTTGTCCCTTTGACAATAGTCCCGTTTTGTTGTGTGCAATCATTTCAGGAATCCCCCCCACATTAGTTGCGACAACGGGTTTACCGGCCAATTGACCTTCCATAACCGCATACGGTTGATTTTCCTGTAAACTAGCTAACACGACAATATCAGATTTCTTCAAGACGGCCGGGACATTACTCTGATAACCAAGAAAGACAACATGTTCATCTAAGTTAAGCTCTGCGACTTGTTTTCTCAACTCATTTTCTAAGTTCCCATCACCAATTAGCCAGCAAATCCAATCTTCCCTGTCCTTCTTCAGCTTTGCCAAAGCCTCAAATAGGTATTTATGGCCCTTAACCTCAGTTAGTCTTGCCGGGCAGGCAATCACGGTTTTATTAGACGAAGGAGGTAGGGTAACCTGTTCTTCCATCTTTTTATTAAAAAGATTTAAATCAATCCCATGATGGACAACCGACAGCTTTTGTTCAGGTACCGAATACGAATTGATAAGGAAGTGTTTCATCCATTCCGATGGAAGAATCCATTGATCGCTTGAGTTTGCAGCTTCTCTGTCATAGCTTTTTGAAAACTCCCATGACTTAGACTCATAAGACAACCCCTCATCCAGTAATTTATTATAGATAGGAGTTCCATGAACCGTCCCTATCAAAGGTGTTTTCTCAGGTTTTATGAATGATAACGCATAAGCGGATTGAAGGTCCTGTGCATGGATGACATCATACTTCTCTAATCCAAAATAGGAAGCCACTTCTCCATAAATATAACGGTCAATTTCAGCCTGTTTGAAGTAAGCATCAATTTCCCCTAAGTTTTCGATCCTTTTTTTGATATTTGGTTTTAGATTTTGATATAATTTTGTTATATCAAACTCATGATTTCTATTATTTAAATAAAATCGAAAAAAAGAGTCGGTTCTTGCAAGAAGGTCCACTTGATGACCTTTACTTTCAAGTCCTTGTTTCAATTGTGTAATATAGGCAGCAACCCCGCCGATATTAGGGTATTTGCCTCGATGTGCAATTAAAATCCTCATATAACTCCTCCCTTTTCAAAACCATGGTAACTATCCATCCACTCTCTCTATCTACAAGTGCTCATACAACTGTTTATTTTCTTTCAAAAACTTAATATGTTCAGCAATGTGTTCATGGAAATTCAAAGGTATATTGTGTAAAGACGAATATTTATCCTCAGGTTTCGCAAAAGTAAGATTCAGATGCTTCATGACACTTGGATAGATCGGTAATATATACCTCCTAAAATCTGTATGATGAACAACATTGGTTAACTCATCAGCAGGCAGCCCTAATTTTGCAAGAATTTTCTTTGATACATAACGAATAATAGGGAAATTAGGGTGGTTCACAGTAAAAAATAAATGGACGTTTTTATAATAGCGTTCGATAAAATCATCTAGAGTCACATCCAGATCATTTGAACGCTTCTTAAGCTCATTCAAACTCAATTGAACATTTTTTTGAAGTTCTTCAAATGTATAAAAGTTCTCATCGGATACAATGGAAATAATGTCTTCATCACACTTGCCTTGTCTTAGTAAATGAATGATATTTTTATCGGCATAGGGCTGAATCCCTTTGGCAAATTGAGGATGATAGCCTGTAAAATAGGACACGGGGATCGTCATGGTTTGACATTTATCAGGTAATTTTTCCAAAAGGTAATCTGTTGCAAGATAAGGTCCATACGTATCACTCACTTTTTGATAAATAAACAGATCACAATCGTTCAGCTCATTTAATTGAGCCTCAGTTAACCCCGTCTTACGATCGCAAAGATGAACGGGCGGGACCTCGATCATCTTATAAAGCTTTCTAAAAGATTTTGACGACATCAAATATTGTCTTATGGGACCAATCTGACAATTTCCATAAACGATACACTTCTTTTTCATTTCTTATCCCCCATCAACAATTAGAAGTTTTAACATTGTAAAAACGACAAGCTTCACCTTTAGCGTATTCATGACTAGTCAAGCTGACTTGTATTTCAACCTAGTAAAAGACAAAATAGTTATTCATCGCATAGGAGAGATTCAGAAATGATCGATTAGTTCGTAGAGATCCGCTTCTTTTATATTTTTGATCCATTGACTTCTTTTTTTAATTTGGAATTTCTTAGCGTCTGAGGTATGATGACCCGTTTCTTGATAACGGATATAAACATAGTTAGATTTGGATAAGGAGTACATTTTCATGTTTTGCTGAAAACAAGCCTGCTGAAAGAGACTATCCTCCCCTACATTGACATGAGGAAACCGAACTTTTTTAAGAATCGCTTTTTTAAAAACAAGACTTGCACCGCTCATAAAATAACGAGCCTGATAATCGGCATCATTCGCTGGAATCCATGCCAACTCTTGATGAGGGTTATATAAATAGAGTTCATCCTCATCTTTGAAATAAATATAAAAACTGCATTTACCGACAAGATCCGCTTTTAAGCTAGTGATCGCTTGATAAGCTTCCACTAAATAAGTTGGCCCATAATAATCATCGTCATCAAATTTGGATACCGTTTCGTAAGCAGCTGCCTGTATCCCATGATTTAAGCATTCTCCTAAACTCACTGTCTCTTTGAACTGAAACAGTTGATAGCGAATGTCATAAGAATCTACTAAGACTTTAACTTGTTCTAGATCCACCCGTGTCGTGTTTAGAATAAGAATGAGTTCCTTTTCCTCTAGCTCCTGCCTTGTAAAATTTAAAAGAATGTTGTTCAAAAAGGCCGGACGTTTCGTGCATGCCACAACTGATATCATCGATCGTCCTCCTTTCAATCACATAAAGGGTTAAGCTCGTTCTTACACCCTTATATCTTTTCTTCATTCTTTTCCACCTTCAATAGTTTTTTCTCCTCAAGCAGGTTCAGAATCTGATTGGTGCATGCCTCAAGGCTATCGGCTTCCGTATCTATAACCAACTCAGGTGCTGCAGGTGGTTCATAAGGGGCATCAATTCCGGTAAATTGCTTGATCTCACCTTGACGCGCCTTTTGATAGAGGCCTTTCGGATCTCGTTTTTCACATGTGTCCACTGAACATTTCACGTATATTTCGATAAATTCATCGGGATTAAGCAGCTCTCTTATAGCGTTTCGATCAGACTGATACGGGGAAATAAAGGCCGCCAACACAACAAGACCCGCATCAACAAATAATTTAGCAACTTCACCCATACGACGAATCGACTCTTTACGGTCAGAAGGAGAAAAACCTAAATTTTTATTAAGGCCATGACGACAATTATCCCCGTCTAAACGATAACAATGGATCCCCCTATCCACTAGTTGTTTTTCAACTTCAACTGAAAGTGTTGATTTCCCTGATCCAGATAATCCGGTAAACCAGAGCACATAGCTCTTATGTCCTTTTTGATGTTGCCTGACTTTTTTTGTAATATGCCCCTTATGCCAAGTGAGATGATTCGACTTCTCCATAGGTTATCCCTCCATTCTAGTGTTAGTTTAATAGAAGAGGGGTCATTAAAAAGGCAAGAAAAAATGAAGCAGAGTCCTCTGTAGACAGAGCTAGAAATCAATCATTCCTCATGGTTTCTTTTCAAGATCATACAAAAGGGATCGTCCCTCTTAACCCATTTGAAAGCCTCCTATGATCCACTGCCTCTGCCATGAAGCCTTCAAGCAAGTTATCCCCTCAGTAACAATAATTTCTAAATCAGTTAGCGAGAAAACCTCTAAAAGGGGAAACCCAAGAAGAGATCCTCTCTCTTTTTTGTGGTGACAGGACGAGTGATTAAGCGTTGGATAGTGTTAACCGACAAACGCAACACTTTCAACTTTTAGTGCATCGACATAAGTGACTTCACCTGTTGGAAGGGATGAGTTTGTGACTAATAAAATGACATAGGCATACCTTTCATTAAAATCAATGAGTCTTCCTTCAATAACATCACCAGAATCCGTCACGATACGAATTTCAGTACCCAAGCTCAGTTCTTCAAATAAAGAAACTAGACTAGAAGAGGCATCGAAGGCTTCTTCATCACAGTCGTCTTTTTTCTTGCAATCTTTTTTGTGATCATCGCAGTCGTCTTTTTTCTTGCAATCTTTTTTGTGATCGTCACAGTCGTCTTTTTTCTTGCAGTCTTTTTTGTGATCATCACAGTCGTCTTTTTTCTTGCAATCTTTTTTGTGATCGTCGCAGTCGTCTTTTTTCTTGCAATCTTTTTTGTGATCGTCGCAGTCGTCTTTTTTCTTGCAATCTTTTTTGTGATCGTCGCAGTCGTCTTTTTGATTGAGGACGCAGCACGCATCATTTAAATAAAAACGTTTGCTTAGAGAGTATTTTTTGACATCATCAAGAATAGAGATTAATAAGTTCCGAGTGTTTTCATTCATATTATGAACTCTCCTTTTTATGATTTATGGCATAGTTTTTACCAAATTATTCAATATACAGTTAAGTTCTTGTACTCCAACCTAGTATTTTAAAAATTGGTTTTATATCCAGCTTTTCCTATCACCACTAAAATTGAAAGGGCCCCAATTGTTTGGGACCCTTTGTATCTAGCGACTAGGATACAAAACTTAAGCTTTCAATTTTTGTGACATCAACAAAAACAACTTCTCCTTCTACAAAAGGCGACAAAGTTCCCGGCACGCTAATTTCAATATATGGATCCCCAACTAGTCTAATAAAAGTTCCTGTAATGATATCGCCAGAGTCCGTTACAACACGAATCGTCACACCAGGGCTAAGTCTTTTAAAGATTGGCAACAAACCAAAGAGATTTGTTGAATTATGATCGTGATGATGGTGATGATGGTGATCTTTATGAGAGTGTTTACCCAAAGTTAATCTCTCCTTTTAATTTATTTGGTCTTACAAAAATAAGCTATTCATCGTGATTCTTTTTATCTTGTACACTAACCTACTAAACTTAAAAAATAGTTATTTATCTCAATCGTTGAATTTTAATAAATATAAAGGGGAAATTTCCGCAACAGTTCTAATTGATGTAACTGTCAATAAAATTGGAAGTGAAAGGGAGTGTTATCGATGAAATTAATTGACATTCGATCTTACAAAGTGGATGAATTGGAACAGGAATTGCGAATTTGTTCGTCCAGACGAAATGATGATGGAGAATTAGATGTGGGAATTGATATTTGGAAGCGTGTGAATGGCACGTGGACCTATTTAGGAAGAAGGTATGGCTATGATAAAACACCGATCCAACAACCTGAAGAGTGGCAAGAAATTGTGAAAAAAATAAAGGAAAGCCACTCCAATTAAACGATGGCGATTCTCGACTAAAAAAGGTTTTCAAAGCATCCGTAGCCTTGAAAACCTTTTTTGATTATTTGTTAAGGCGTTTATCTAAGATCGTTATGTTCCAATGGTTCAAGACAAAAGGATGAGACGACCGCGACTTAATAGAGAGATAGTTCATTAAACGGATAATATCTTAAACTTACTTTGCCGACGACTTGACTCATGCTTACAAAACCAATCATCCTGCTATCTTCACTTACGCTCCTGTTATCCCCCATTACCCATAGCTTGCCTTTTGGAACCCTCATTACAAAGTTTGTACTTTTTTCTGTTTGCAGAGAGAAATTATTGGTGAAATAGTTACCTGGGTTCTCCTCTTCGAATTTTTGTTTATATTGATTTAAATACGGTTCTGAAATCTTTTTCCCATTTCTATATAGCTGATCATTTTTATATACAATGGTATCTCCAGGTAACCCAATCACTCTCTTCACATAATCCTCAGTGGGCGTGGCGTGGAAAATAATCACATCTCCATAATGAGGTGAACTAAAATCATAAACCATTTTGTTTACAATTAAGCGATTATTATTTTGGAAATTAGGCATCATCGAAATGCCATCTACCACATAATTCGTCAAGAAAAAATGCCTGACAATAATAGCGAGTAAAATGGCAATAAGGAGAGCTCTAACCCAACTCCAAAATTCTCTTTTTTTTGATACTTTCTCTTCCATGATCCTTATTTCCCCTCTTCTTCAGGCGCTTCCTAACTTTTCCATAATCATTATAGCATAAATAGATGAGCCATTTTTAAACGATTTATGAAAGGATCAGAACCCATTAGCACTTTTTAATTGATTTTGGCGTTCATCCCCTTGATGAACGCCATTCCGGCTGCCTCACTCCCTCTTTTTGGCGTTCATTCCCTCGATGAACGCCCTTCCGGCTGACTCATCCACTTATTTTGGCGTTCATACCTTTGATGAACGCCCTTACAGCTGCCTCACTCCCTCTTTTTGGCGTTCATTCCCTCAATGAACGCCTTTCTTGCCTGCTCTCAACCCTATTTTGGCGTTCATCCCCTCGATGAACGCCCTTCTTGCCTGCTCTCAACCCTATTTTGGCGTTCATCCCCTCAATGAACGCCATTCTTGCCTGCTCTCAACCCTATTTTGGCGTTCATCCCCTCTATGAACGCCATTCCGGCTGCCTCACTCCCTCTTTTTGGCGTTCATCCCCTCGATGAACGCCATTCTTGCCTGCTCTCAACCCTATTTTGGCGTTCATCCCCTCAATGAACGCCATTACAGCTGCCTCACTCCCTCTTTTTGGCGTTCATCCCCTTGATGAACGCCATTCCGGCTGCCTCACTCCCTCTTTTTGGCGTTCATCCCCTCAATGAACGCCATTCCGGCTGCCTCACTCCCTCCTTTTGGCGTTCATCCCCTTGATGAACGCCATTCCGGCTGCCTCACTCCCTCTTTTTGGCGTTCATCCCCTCAATGAACGCCCTTACAGCTGCCTCACTCCCTCTTTTTGGCGTTCATCCCGTCGATGAACGCCCTTACAGCTGCCTCACTCCCTCTTTTTGGCGTTCATCCCCTCAATGAACGCCCTTACAGCTGCCTCACTCCCTCTTTTTGGCGTTCATCCCCTCAATGAACGCCATTACAGGTGCCTCCCCCCCTCTTTTTGGCGTTCATCCCCTCGATGAACGCCCTTACAGCTGCCTCACTCCCTCTTTTTGGCGTTCATCCCCCCGATGAACGCCATTCTTAACAGCTCTCAACTCTATTTTGGCGTTCATCCCCTCAATGAACGCCATTCTTGCCTGCTCTCAACCCTATTTTGGCGTTCATCCTCTCGATGAACGCCATTCTTGCCTGCTCTCAACCCTATTTTGGCGTTCATCCTCTCAATGAACGCCCTTCTTGCCTACTCTCAACCCTATTTTGGCGTTCATCCTCTCGATGAACGCCCTTCTTGCCTGCTCTCAACCCTATTTTGGCGTTCATCCCCTCAATGAACGCCATTCCGGCTGCCTCCCCCCCTCTTTTTGGCGTTCATCCCCTTGATGAACGCCATTCCGGCTGCCTCACTCCCTCTTTTTGGCGTTCATTCCCTCAATGAACGCCCTTCTCAACTGCCTCACAACCCTATTTTGGCGAATTTCCACAACAAGCAAAATGACACGGCCATGTTAGCGTGTCATTTAACTAGGCTTATTCAGTTATGAAAAGGCTCCTATCCCTTTTAAAAGCTTTACCTCTTAACGATTAATGTGCTGCCATTCGACCCCTCTTTTTAAAATCCGAGGCAGTTTTCCTGTTAACTCCACGCCGCTAACCATTCCAAAGCCATCCTTCTTGCCTAATGTTCCTAATACCCCTTTATTTTTGATTGGCTTAATACGAATGGGCTTTTTTCGGTTTATGAGATGATGTAAAATGATCGCGACTTGCGAACCTTGTTGCTGGGCGATTTGAGCACTTGGGGGAAAGGGGGTTGATGAACAGTCCCCAATCGCAAAGATGTTGGGATAATTTTGGACACGGTTTAATGAATCAATTTTGAGGCGTCCCATTTGATCCTTCTCCTCCATCAACCCTCTGACCACAGCATTAGATTGAATGCCTGCTGCCCACAAAATCAAATCAGCTTCCTCTCTTAACCCATTCCGATATACGTTGTGCTTTCCAATAAACTCAATATTAGAATGGGTCAGGACCTCAATATCGTGTCTCTTTAACCAATCACTAGCATAGTTTTGTATTTTCTTAGGAAGTGTCTTTAACACCTGATTCCCTTTCTCATAAATATGGATGTTTAAATCCTCCCGGGACTCTCTTAATTCACTGGCAAGCTCGACACCGGTCAATCCTCCTCCGACAATTTTGACAGTCCCATAAGGTTTTGTATTCAATAAGGCAACCGATGTTCTTCTCGTTTCCTCTATCGTTTGGATACTTCTTGCATAATCGCGGGCTCCTTTGACTAGGTCAAAGCGGTCTTCAGAACCCAATGCAATCACTAAATAATCAAATGAAATGCGTTGATTAGAGGTTTCTACCCATTGTTGTTTCAGGTTGATTTGTTTAACCTCATCATAAATTAGATCTAATAGTGGATGTTTAGGGAAAGAGACACGGGTCTGGTAATCAGCAAGAGTCCCTGCTGCCAGAGCATAATTTTCCGTTTTAATCGTATGAAAAGGCTGTCGATCAATGAGCGTCATACAAAAAGGCGCTTTAGATTTCTTAGTCAAGAGCCTCTTTACTACCTCCAGTCCACCATATCCCCCACCTAAAACGACAATGTGAATCACATAAAATCCTCCTTGATGCCTAATACGTGAGGTGCAGCCCTTATGTCCATAAACTCATCGTATCCATCCACACCCAGTCGTTTATCTTTTAGGACAATTGAAGACATACAGATCCCTTTCACCCTATGACTTTAATATATATTTCTTAGAATGGTGGTTTATGACTGATACCGCTCGCAGTATAAAGGCATTAGAGTTTGTCGTTAGTTGAAAGAGACTCCATCCTATTTAAAAGAGATTAGGGGAGTCTATCAACGTGATTTAACACGTTGACACGGTTCAGCTAAAAGCTCTCTGGACTCTTTTAAGGACAATATTTTGTTTTTCGTTAAAACCAACTATACGAACAGTTGTTTGGTTGTTTTTCCAAATATAAGTACTTCATTCTTCAACCTCTCGCACACTTTTCTAAAATTTTTGTACAATAGAAGAGAGGCTAAATCTGCAGAACGACAATAGTCCGTATTCGTTTCATATTTTTTATCAAATTAAAGTAGGTGCTTAACTGATGCCTTCGTTTTATTTTAATCCAATCAAAATTGACTCTATAGGCTCTGGCGCTCAAGTTAACTTTGGAGATGTCTTGAATATTTCACCTAAAGCAATGTCCAAATCCATCTCGGGATCGGGAGCATTTGAAACGGGAGATTTCCAGGTTCATTATGAATGGTTCAGTCTAACAAATACGATTGATTCAGATGGCTCAGATCAAACCATTGCAGCCAATAATTGACATTTTCCATGATACAACTGAAATCAATATAAGGTGCCCACGACGACCAAATAGATGGGGAAAAACGGTTTGCTGAAGAGGAAATTCCATCCTCTAACGCGGTTCTTTACTATTAAACCTGCCACTTTTTCCAACCAGTTACATTCAACGAACAAGCCGCTAACTTATCCTTCTTCCTTATGACAAAAATCCTAAATTCTATCTCGACTTTTTTTAAAAGTAATCGTGTTTCCTCTTCAGCAAACCGCTAGTATCCAGACAAGACAATTAAGAGGCTGGGGCAAAACGAAACTAACTGACTTAAATTCCGAACACTAAATGTTTATAAGGACAGAAACCAATAGGAAGTGCAGTCAAAATACGGAGACTCCTACGGGAACAGCACGTGTCCGAAGACCCCGCAAGCAAGTGTTTTCCTTGCTGAAGAGGCTTGGGTCGTGCCCGCAGAAAGCGACGTATTTTGACTAGCGTTTCATAAATGACTTAACTTATAAATGAAAAACCGAACTTATCACATTAAAAGGTGTGAATAGGTTCGGTTTTTTCTATTCGTCATCTACTTCTGCCCCAGTCTCTTGATTTTTGGAGATTTTAACCTTTTAACCGTTCGATCGTATCCTTTAAGGCTTCAATAACCCGATCGCACCAGGCATCAAATTCTGGATCCTCAACCTGATACTCAGGGTGTTCCAAACAATAGCGAATCGTTTCTTTGACGCCTTGGTCAAACCGCGTCGTGGCTGTAAAACCAGGCACCAATCTTTTGAGTTTGTCATTTTCAAAGACAACGGTGTTTGCTTTATCGCCAATTAAACTACCTTTAAAATCATAGTGACTGCAGGCATTTAAAAATTCAGAAGCCACATGGACAGCGTTTAATTCAACGCCTAAGGCATCGGCAATCGTTTGATAAACTTGGTTCCAAGTTAGTGATTCATCAGAAGTGATTTGAACGGCTTCTCCGATCGCATGACTGTTACCCATTAGACCAATAAACCCTTTGGCAAAGTCGCGATTATGTGTCATCGTCCAAAGAGACGTCCCATCACCGTGAATAATGACGGGCTTGTGCTCCATCATGCGCTTAACGACTTGCCATGATCCCTTGTTCCCATGCACCCCTAGGGGAACTGACCGTTCATCATATGTATGACTTGGTCTTACAATCGTAATTGGAAACCCGTTGTCACGATACTGCTTCAATAAGTAATCTTCACAGGCAATTTTATTCCTTGAATACGCCCAATAAGGATTAGCTAATGGCGTTCCTTCTGTTATCCGGTAATCGGATAAAGGCTTTTGATAAGCGGATGCCGAGCTAATAAAAATAAATTGTTTGGTTTTACCATTAAATAAACGGAAATCGCGTTCTAAATGGGCCGGCTCAAAGGCTATAAAATCAGCCACAACATCAAACTCATGCGATTCGATTAAGTTTGCAACACGTGCTTCATCGTGAATATCCGCTTCCAAAATGGTCGCCCCTTCAGGCAATTGACTGTTCCGATTTCCACGATTGATCAAATACAACTCACAATCCTGCTCGAGTAACTGCTTCGTGATCGCCGTGCTAATAATGCCTGTCCCTCCAATAAATAGCGCTTTCATTTTTTTTACGCACCTCCTATTCTGAATTTTACCACAAGCCTGACCGTAACACGCAACTAATAAGTTAGTAACTTAAAAGAACGCAAAGCAGCTCTTTCTTCATCCTACTCTACGTTCCTTTGGTTGATTCAAATTTTCTTAAATAGAACGGCAATGCCATGGATAATGACTAGAAGCGCAAAAACAATAACGGCTAATACTCCGATAATGTTTAAGATAGGATCGAGCCCTGCAAGAAAAGTCCCTGAAGCCGATACACGAATGAGTCCAAAACCGGCAAGCATACATGCGAAGTACAAGAGCCACGGTTCTCTGAACATACTATCCCCTCCATTATAGTAATTACTAGTAGTCTATGAAGGGGCTTGGCAGATCGTGTCCATCTTTTTTAAAAATAAGTATACTGTCCTTTGAACTGGACCAGAGAGTTACTTGACTGCTTGCATTCATCAACAACTCAAGCGCTTTAATGGGTCAGAATGGAAGTGTCGTAAAGAAATCCAATGACACGCTCAGGGATAGCCGTTAATCACTCCCTTCTCTTTGACATACAATTAACTAACAAGGGAGTGACCTTCATGGTGAAATGGATCAATGTGTCGACGCTGCGACATGAATTGAAACTTTTCGATGGGAATCGGTTGATTAAAACTTACCCCGTTGCGATTGGCAAAATGGTAAGTCCGAGCCCTTATGGATCTTATACCATCATTAACAAACAACCCAACCCAGGAGGTCCATTTGGTGTTCTTTGGATGGGACTTTCCAAACCGCATTACGGAATACACGGAACCAATGATCCTTCTTCTATTGGTAAAAATGTTTCGCACGGCTGTATTCGAATGTACAACGAGGATGTTCTCGATCTCTCCTCAAGAGTTTCCATAGGAACTGAAGTTGTGATTCATCATTAGCGCGTGAAACGAAAAAAAAGACAGCTGAATGCTTTGGCAAACAGGCTGTCCTTTTGTGACAAGGATTGAAACACTCGGCTTTCCCTAGTAATACACACTGATGAGACTTATAGAAAGCCACACAGAGGCAGTCGCCAAGCGTTCTTATCTTTCACTGTCATCACTTCATTTTAAGCTAGGCGTTTCTAGAAATTCTTTAAATCTTCTTCTTGAAACAGGGTCCTCCGAATGAATCGCCTTTTTGGCAAGCTGGATCGCTTCTTCATAATTATCCGCATGATAGATTCCTGTACCAATAACGACGCCGTCAGCACCTGCTTCTGTATAAATGGAAGCATTATTCGGCTTCATCCCACCATCAATCACGATGGCAAGATTCGGATTCACCTGGTTTGCCCGCTCTCTTAATGCCTTAATCCGGTCGATGGTTTCTGGTGACGGTTTCTGCCCCCCAAACCCAATCGTTATGGACATTAATGTGATCGCATCAATCGCTTCAAGAACCTCGTCCGATAATTGGCTGAGGTCTGTTTCCTTTAATATCGCAACTCCCGACAGCAATCCTCGAGATTTTATGTAGTTGATCAGAGATAGCGGATCCTTTGTGGCTTCCAAGTGAAACACAACTTGGTCTGCTCCAGCATCACAATATTTTTCTACATGATCCTCAGGACGACTGACCATTAAATGAACTTCAATGGGTAATTTCGTTATATTTCTTATTTGTGACACGGTTTCAGGACTGAATGTTGTTCTTTCAACAAAATCCCCGTCCATAATATCAATACTAAAAGCATCAACCCCTGCTTGGTCGACGTCTTGAATTTCCTTTGGTAAGTGATCCCAATCCGCATCAAGGATAGACGCGAGAACTAATGCCATACAAAAAACCTCCTAAAAATAATCAATCAAGTAAAAAAGAGTCATCACGGCCACGTCCATTCTAAAATGCCCCGCTATAGAACGAGGGCCTAAAGCGACAGCCTTCATTTCTTCTACTTAAAAATGTGTGAGTGGCCTGTTAAACTTTTATAAGGTATAAAAAAACACCAAATTTAATTTTACGCTACTCCTTATAGGTAGTCAATCAAACTAATGGTCAACGAGAAAACTTGCTCATTAATAGGATCTCTTCTTTCGTTTATTTTAAACAAGTCTATTAGTATCAAGACACTCGACTTCATAATTTTTAAAATCGTTAGCCAAGGTCTTAAAACTTTTAAGGCGCCTTCCCAAATGGAAAGACGCCTAATGATCATCACTTATTCCTCATATTTTTTTAGAACGATAACAGCATTGTGACCACCGAAACCAAACGAATTGGACAATCCGATCGACACGTCAGCTTGGCGGGCAACATTCGGTACATAATCTAGATCACATAACGGGTCACTTTGCTCTTGGTTAATCGTTGGCGGAATAACCCCTTCCTGAAGCATCTTGGCTAAAGCAATCGCTTCGGCACCGCCTGCTGCTCCGAACATATGTCCTGTAACAGATTTATTAGCGGTAATAGGAATCTGGTAGGCCTGCGCGCCAAACACTTCTTTGATCGCCTTGGTCTCAAGCTGATCCCCTAATTCTGTACTGGTTGCATGGGCGCTGATGACATCAATTTGTTCAGGACTTAATTCTGAATTTCCTAGCGCTCTTTGCATAGCAAGAATGGCACCTTTCCCCTCTGGATGCGGGGCTACCATATGGTGGGCATCCGAGCTCGAACCATACCCAATAATTTCTCCATAGATAGTCGCATTTCTGCGCTTCGCATGTGTTAAGGATTCAAGGATTAAAACCCCGGCCCCTTCCCCCATTACGAAACCGTCTCGATTGCCATCAAATGGGCGGCTTGCTTTGTCTGGTTCTTCATTTCGGGTGGATAAGGCTTTTGCATTACTAAAACTTGCTAGAGAAATATCGGTTATGGCAGCTTCGGCACCGCCGGCAAACATAAGATCAGCTTCACCGTAACGGATCACCTTAAAGGCCTCACCAATAGCCGTATTTCCAATTGCACAAGCAGAAACTGGTGATAAGGACGGTCCCATTGCGCCCCACTTAATACTAATTTGGGCAGAGGCGGCATTGGCAATCATGGCTGGAACGAGTGTCGGACTCACCCGACTCGGTCCTTTTTTCCGAATAATATCGACATTATTAATAAGTGTTTCTATACCGCCAATACCGGATCCTACGTAGACACCAAGCCGTTCTAAGTCGATCTCTTCGTTATTAAGCCCCGCATCTTCCCATGCCTGTCCGGCAGCCGCCATAGCAAATTGGCAAAAACGGTCTAAACGCTTGGCCTCTTTACGACCTAGAAGCTCTTCTGCGTTAAAATCTTTCACAAGCCCGGCAATTTTAGTTTTATGATTCGAAACATCAAATGTATGTATATCAGAAATACCCGGACGACCTTCCACAAGATTCTTCCAAAAGGTTTCGACATCGTTTCCTATTGGTGAAACAATTCCCATTCCAGTGATTACGACTCTTTCCACACTGGTCCCTCCTAACAAATATAGTTACTAATTATTTTTACACGAGCATTATCCTATTACAAGTTGTTAGTTATCCTAGTATAATTACTACTAGGATGTTCGTATGATGATAGGAGAATGAAAGAGTTGAATAATCAAATGCGGTTAGAGGCACTGTCTGCCTTTTTAAAAACAAAACGAGATAATACGAATCCACAGGCTGTTGGACTTCCAACGGGAGCGCGAAGGCGTACACCCGGACTAAGAAGAGAGGAAGTCGCTCAACTCGCTGGAGTCAGTACAACTTGGTACACCTGGCTTGAACAAGGCAGAGACATTAAAGTGTCAGCTTCTGTCCTAGAATCCATTGCCAAAGCCTTGCAGCTAAATAATGATGAAAGAACTTATTTGTTTGATTTAGCAGCAGAAGTCAATCCCAAGGTCATGGAGCCTGAACATAAGCCGATCCAAATCCCCCCTGCTTTAAATAAAATTCTTTCTGAATTAACCACTTGTCCGACTTGCATCACGGACAAACATTTTCAGATTGTAGGCTGGAATACAGCCGCTGCCCATGTTTTTTTAGATTTTAAAGAAATCCCTTGGGAGCAGCGAAACCTGATTCGATTATTGTTCACACGAAAAGAATTAAGATCTCTAGCCGTCAATTGGGAGCATTTTGTCAAAGGCTTTCTCGCTATTTTTCGCGTTTATTACGGACATTATGTAGGAGATGAATGGTACAATCGGTTTCTTGATGAAATGACGACGCTGCACCCCGAGTTTCAAGCCTTATGGCAAGAAAGCCAAGTCAGTATCGCCCCAGAAGTTCAAATTGAATTCCGGCACGCTAAAGCTGGAAAAATGCTTTTCAATATGACCTCTCTCCAAATACAAGGTGACAGGGATTTAAGATGCAGTGTCTTCACCCCTTGCGAAGACTCCGCAACAGAAACCAAACTAAAACGACTAATGAAAAAGAACGACCAGTAAGTGGAACGCGGCGGTTGGAACGCGGGGACGGTTCTCTCGTTTCAAAAACATGAGCCCCGTCTCCCCTTTCGTTGAAGGGATTCTGTTACAAGTATGAGCTCATTATTAGTATACTTATTTTAATGATGATTTTCGGACGAGACGACCATTCGAATGAACCCCGAGTGAACGCGTTCGTTATTTAGGAGGATTTTTCCTGTGAAATATATTGATAATCTAGATCATATGGATGCCACGCTTAACTTGGCTCTTGAAGAATATATCTTAACACAGCTCGATATTAACGAGACGTATTTGCTTTTTTATAGCATGAGCCCAACGGTCATCGTCGGTAAAAACCAAAACACTTTTGAAGAGATCAATATGGATTTTATTAAAGAAAACAATATTGCGGTGACAAGAAGGCTATCTGGTGGAGGCGCCGTCTATAACGATGAAGGGGATTTAAGCTTTAGCTTTATCACAAAGGATGATGGTGACAGCTTTCATAATTACCGAAAATTTACGGAGCCAGTGATACGCGCCTTGCATCAAATGGGGGTCCAAGCGGAACTTCAAGGCCGCAATGACTTGGCTGTTGGTGATAAGAAGATTAGCGGAAATGCCCAGTTTTCGACCCGTGGACGCATGTTCAGCCATGGTACCCTGCTCTTTGATGTCAATCTAGAAAATGTCGCTCGTGCCCTTAATCCAGATGCGGAAAAATACTTGTCAAAAGGCATTAAATCCGTACGAGCACGCGTCACGAACATTCGTGAACACTTGAATAAAGAAATGACGATTAAAGAATTTAAGCAAACACTGCTCCGCTATATTTTTGAAGGTGAAGAAGAAATCCCTGAATACAAGTTGACTGAAGAAGATTGGCAGCATGTTCGGGAAATTCGGGATCAGCGCTATCGTAATTGGGATTGGGTCTACGGAAAATCACCGACATTTAACGTGAAACAGAAGCACCGTTTTCCATCAGGCACTGTCGATGTCCGTTTAAAGGTTACCAAAGGCATGATTGAAGAGGCCAAAATTTACGGTGATTTTTTTGGCGTCGGCGACATTGAAGACATCGAGAAGCGCCTCATCGGTGTTCGCTATGATCGTGAAAGGATTGCCGAGAGACTCAGTACCATCGATGTCGAGTATTACCTTGGTAAAATTTCAAAGCACGATCTATTGGGTATGATGTTTTAACTAAGAGTGAAACAAAGGGACGGTTCTCCTGTTTCAGAACTACGAGAAATGCCTCTTTATTTCGTTCCAGAATAAAGGGGTTCTTGAAGATGCAAGATTTAAAGAAAGTTAAGAAGCAAGGCTGGAATTCTAGATATGGATGGCCGGCTACCTTGTTAGGTGTCATTACTATAGGCTTTGTTCTAATTGTTAGTGCTGGCTGCAGCCGAAATCAAAGTCACTCTAATTCATCGAATTCAAACGCAATAAATAAAAATTTGATAGAACGCTTTGAAGCAGATATACAATCCGGCAAATCAGCAGATCTGAAAGCCATCCTAATACCTGAGAATTCAAATATGACGATCACCGATCAAACCATTCAGGATCTAATCCAATACGTAAAGAAGCATCCCGATTATTTAAGACAACAAGTTTCAATTTTGAAAGAACAAGAAAAAGTGGGTCATGCCATCGATTTAAGATTGGCTAAAGCGTCCTCTACCAAAAAGCAGCCTTCTAAAAAGAATAATCATGAAGAAAAACTAGACTTAAGCGTTCTAAGTAAGGGTGACTTTTCTTATACCCATTATAAGGGAAAACCCTATCATATTTATATGAGGCCCCATCAACTCCATCTTAATTTTAACAAACAAGGTATTAAACTTTGGATCAATGGGAAATCGTACCCTCTTCAAGCGAAGGCTCAAAGTTTTTCCCTGGACAACCTGCCCGCTGATCAATACACGATTAAAGTACAGAAAAAATACGACTATACGACTCTTACATCGGAGAAAATAGTTAATTTATTTAATAACAATAACCAAACTGCCCCTTCGTCAATTGATATTAATTTAACAGGTGCCGATTTCCATATCATTTCCCAACAAAAGAATGTTAACATTCTGATGAATGGTAAAGATTTAGGCTTGAAAGCCGATTATGCAGATCCAACAAGTATTGAGCCCGGACCTTTTTTCGGACCTTTCCCAGTTGATCAGAACATTCATATTCAAGGAGAAAAGACTTATCCATGGGGAATCAACAAAAGTAAGACCTATGTAATCACAAAAGATACCCTTGTCATGGATCTTGAACCCAGTCCTTTTTACAGTGACACTACTAAAAAACAAATTGTAAACACCATTAATACCTTTGCCAAACAGCGGTGGCAAGCTTTAACGAAACAGACTCCTTCTTTGTTAACGGTAGCGACTAGTTCGGCCAAACAAACGATCGAAACCGCGATTCAGAAGGACGAGGCACAAGGCGACTCCGTTATCGGCCAGCTCCTTGGTACAAAAATTGATTTTGACATGGCTGAACTCAACCAAGTAAGCTCGAATCAATATACTTACAGGATACTTGTTCAAATTCACACTAAAGAGGCAAAAATAAAAGGGAATAAACCTTCAGCGCAGTTAAACAATCAAAAGGAAGGCGTTTTCCTTACACTCTGCTATGACACAAAATTAAAAGCTTGGATCATCACCAAAATCGAGTCTGCCAATTATACAGATCGAACAAGTCCTTTTATAGTTAGTACAGACTTCAAATAGTTAGAATAGAAAACCTAGCGAACATATTAAATGTGGCAAAAACTTGTGCTAAAAAACGTTTTGATCTAGATTGTTTCATAAACTAACCGCCTTGGAGCTAACAGGCGGTTTTGTTTTTAGCTAATTCTCCAAGACACCTCTTCCAAAAGGTCCAATCCAACATTCTTCTTAAATGTGATCATCTTCCCCACATATATGACAACCAAAAACATCAACCTCCTATCAATCAAGGACGTTTATCGCCTCGCCTCGTTCCAATAAGAAATGATGTTATATTTTTTCGTAATTTAACGATCTTTAATATAATTTAAAGTTAATTGTATAAAAATATAGTTGTTATGATGGTTTGGACTAAAGGAGATTAAAGGAATGGAGCCTGAAAAACGTTTAAAATATTTAATAATGTACCATAGAAACCTATGTGAACATTTAAAAACAGTCGAAATTTATAATGCTAAAAGTAAAAACGAGCTAGTTGATAAATTATGGAATGTGCAGGCGGAAATTGAATCACTTTTGGAAATGGTAAAACCACTAGAGAATTCGACACAGTTTTTTGAACACCAACCAGACTATTTTAAGCCGAGTGAAAAATAAGTTCCAGGTTTAGAGGTCAGGCGGATAGCACTCCATTTGGAAAAAGAGAGCAGGAGTCACAAACTAACAGTCATTCCACCCGCATTCTTAGGCTATTGCATAACCTGAGATACCTCAACAAAGTCATACTATTAAAAAATGAGCGAAAGCCATCACTCATGTCAGTGATGGCTTTCTACTAGTTGACATACCCCTACACCAAGGCCTTTCTTTGTTTCACTAAATGAAACGCGAGAACCGTCCCCACGTTTCCCGCGTTTCATTTAAACATTCCCCACAAGAGGCCTGCGCAGCCGATTAAAAAGCAGGCGATCCAAAGGATATTTTTTTTCATTGTTCTCAACTCCAACCTATTGAAACATTCCTTTAATATTGTACTTCTTCACTTAGTCGATGACAACTATCTGTTGCTTTAACAAGGTGATTGAAAGAGTTCGTTCAAAAATAGGCCGTTGATTTCCATTTAAATACAGGGTCGTTCTAAATGTAATCACGACTTATTTTTCAGAGTTTCGCGCGTGGTCAAAATGATGGAAGAGCCGTTGGTAGATTGCAGCGTTCGCGAGTTGCAGCCCTGCAGTAATAAGAAACGGAAGTGTTAAAAGGTGCACATCATATAAATAACCGCTGATGGAGGGGCCGATCGATGACGGTAATCGCATGGATAAAGCATTGACACTCGTTGCAAATCCCCGTCGTTTATCACGAGTCAAGCTAGCGCTTAACGCTACCCGATTTCCATTTGTTCCCCGGTTAACAGCGCCGCGTATGACGAACAGGACCGAGGCTAAAGCGAATGTTGGCATAAAGGGTAAAGCCACCATCATCACACAGCCGATCACTCTCATCCACGTAACCGATTTGACCATACCCATTTTTCTAGCCAGGAATCCATTAAATATAGATGAAAAGCCGGTTAGAACAAAACCAATGGCAAGCGTCGTTCCGATAGTGGCTGAATCAACACCGTATTTTAGATGAAACCAATAGGCCATCAAGGGGCCTGCCATGCCTGCACCCAAACCGTTAAGAACATTAACGAAAGCCAATTTGAGAAGCGATCTATTTTCCTGTTTGGTTATAGACCGTTCCAACATGGCCTCATTTCTTGCTTTCTCCTCTTCATGTAACTTATCTTCATTTTCAGAGGTCAGTCCTTTTTCAGCACTTTGACTTTCTCCTGTGCCTGAAATAATCACAACGCAAATTAATGATAGAACAGCAACCACTATGAAAATAGGTCGATAGTTAACAATGGGACTTGTTGAATCGATCCAAGCAGGAACTCCTCCTAAAATCGAGCCAATAGCCATTCCCATAAAGCCAATGGCGTTATTTAAACTGAATACCGGACCACGGTTAACCTGTTCGATGTTCCGCGCAAGCCAAGCCTGCTCTGCGGGACCAAAAGGCCCAGCTCCCCCATTCTGCCCGCGCCCAAACCCGGCAATCACAATCGCTAATACCAAAAAAATCGCCATAGACGTGAAACAAGCGCAAATCGCGCAAAACATGGTCATTGCTTCATAGATTAGGAGAAAAGGCTTAGAACCAAACTTGTCACTTAGTATACCAACGAGAAAAATAAGGGCAGAACCCACAAAGCCCGCACCCGTTGTCACACCGCCAATCGCGGCACCGCTCCAGTGTAAAGCGCTCAAATATAAAGTCAAATCGACAACCATTGCGCCCTGTCCCGTACTGCGCAATCCCCTAATAATCAATAACCGTTTGATTGTAGGATGAAGTTTTTCAACACCCAGTAAACGTTGAATAGTTAGCGTTTTACCTTTAGTCATGAATACTATCACTTTCTTCCAATGCTTTTTTTGATTGATTTTCCTAATCTGACACATCCTTATAATGGTTGTTCAAAGTCAAACAGTTCGTCTCTTGTTTGTTTCAAAGAAAACAGGCAAGAAGTTGATTAACCCATTATTTTGGTGGTGTCTATACTTTATTTAGTTTACTAAACTATTTTTTAAAGTTCAAGGTAAGCGTAATTAATGGATTCCCCCATTTTAAGTCAAACGACGGCCGCAGTCGAGGGTTGGTATCATGAAGGAAGCGATTCCCAAGGCCAACTTGTTATTAGAAGAAGACGGTTCTCGTGTTCCAATTGAAATGGAACATGAGAACCGTCCCCGCGTTTCCCCGCATTTCAGTCGAGGTTGAGTTCTTCTTGTAGTTTTTGGACGGAGGTTTGGTTGCCTGTGACGATGAGGTGGTCTCCTATCAGTAATTGGGTATTGCCATGGGGGACGATGGATTCTTGCTTTCTTATGATTCGGACGATGATGGCATCACCTAAAAAGGGAAGTGCCCGGAGTGATTTTTGGTGGTATTTGCGATTATTGAATTCAATTTGAAACAAGCCCTTCTCTTCTGTTGTAAATAACGTCGCCACATCTGGAGATTCGATCATGACACGCATCATCGCTTTTGTAGAGAAGAAGGAGGACACCACGTGGATCTCTCTTTCTCTTAAATATTCACTGTATTTTGGTGTTTCAACTCGTGCCACGATATGTGGAACATCTTGGTTCTTAGCAATTTCAGCAAGTCTGACATTATCATTTTCATCGGCGGTTGCCGCTACGAGTATATCGGCTGTAAAAAGATCTTCATCAATCATTTCCTCTAACATATAAGACGAAATGGGCTTTAATGTAAAATTCGCCTGCCGTTCAACCTGGATGTTTTCCCCCTTTTTATGATACACACTTACCTCATACCGATTCGAATCCATCTCATTTGCTAGAGGCAGCGTAAGCGAATTGGCACCAATCAACACCAATCGTCTCTTTGCGCTTGATACTTGATGAAACGGAAAGATCCGCTTATAAAGAGCGGGTGTAAGAATACAGGTGACAATAGCTAATAAAATGAGGGCAGAGGCTGTTTGAGACGTTATAATTTTGATCTGTTCTCCTACCTTTGCTGCGGCAACGACTAACGATAAAGTCGAGGTAATGAGAAAGCCTGAGCCGAGCACGGTTGGCCAGTCATACCAACGTTTTAAAATTAAAGCAGGAATGAGTTTAGATAATAGTAAGCTTAACAGTAATAATGGAATTAAAATCAAAATGCTTGGGTTTGTGAGAAGCGGCCATATATTTAGATCAACTCCCACCATAACAAAGAAGATAGGAATTAGAAAACCATAACCGAAAGAATCCAATTGCTTAACAAGCTCTTTATTTGGTGATAATAAGGAAACTAAGACCCCTGCAATAAAAGCGCCTAATATCGTTTCGACTCCAATTTTTTGTGAGAGTCCCACTAAAAAAATGATTAAGGCAAAGACACTCCGAGTCCCAATTTGAATCGTCCCGGTTGTTAAGCTCTCAAAGAACGTTCGATGTCTAAAGAAACGCCCAATTAAATACAAGACAAGGCCTGCCAAAAACAGGATGATGATTAACCACAGATTCCCCTCCCCTTGTTTTAACGAGACAAAGACCGCCAACAAGATCATCGTCACGAGGTCGGCTATAACGGTGATTAAAAGGATCGTCTGACCGATTCCCGTTTTAACTATTTTTGATTCCTTTAAAGTCGGCATCACAACCCCTAAAGAAATCGTTGAAATCACAAGCGTCATGAAAAAGACATCAGTCGTAAATCCACCAAGGTAAAGTCCCCATGACAATAAATAAGAAACAGCAAAGATGAAGACAAATACCAAACTTGAAATGAGAACTCGATTGGGTTCTAATCGTCCGTTTGGCAGTTTATTTCTTTTTGTATTCGTAAAGACAGAGAAATCAATTTCAACACCGCTAAGAAACATAAGAAAAATAAGCCCTAAACTTGATAAAGCGGAAATCAAGGAACCTGCATGAATCCAATTAAACCCGCTTTTCCCAATCACAAGCCCGATTAAGATTTCAGCAACAACGACAGGAATCGCTTTAAGACGAAGTTTTGTAAGAATAATGGGAGTGATCAAAGCTGATACGATCACAATAACAAGTGAACCAAATGACACATTATCCGTCATGCAATGCCTCCTACGTTTCCTTCAAGATGAAGTTCTGAACCTACAAACATATTATGTCTATGGACGGACAAATAGATGCAAAAGTCTAACAGGCGTTGCCTGTCTAACCATTCGCTCATGATGAGTAAAAGATGCAAATCATTTTTCAAAATAGAAAGACACCAGGCCCCCAACATCTTAAACCAAAAAAGGACAGGCGTACCGTTTTGCCTGTATGAACTGCCCTTTTTTATTTTTAGCAAGATTAAGTTTAAGAATGTGAAAAGCTTGTCTGAAATTAAGATGAGGCCAAGCGACTTAGCTTGCTGAGCGAATGGTGAGCGTTTCTAAATTAGGATTAAGCTCTAACGAAAGCTGATTATCGACGAAGAAACGCAGCCCGAAAAGTCCCGGTTCCTGAAATTCCGGATCCACGATACATGGTACATTCGAATACGTTTCATTACCTATCTGAATGGTACAAACCGATTGATAAGCCTGAACAGTCCCGCCAACTCCGCCTATTTGTATCGCACCAAGATTAGGAAGTCTAAGGGCACTCGCTACCTGTTCATTAAAAGTTAATTCAAAAGCCCCTGTATCCAAAATCATGTTATTCACTCTGCGTCCATTAGCATTTAACGTAAAATAAAACGCATCATCTCTAACCTTTCCACGTATAGTCATTGTCTTCATACTCATTTGAATTCCCCCAATTGAAATAGTCGTTACATTAGCAAACTATGATCAACCATTTAATAGAGTGTCGGCAATTGTACTAGCTATAGGGGAATTCAACTTTAATCCAATTGGAACGCGGGGACGGTTCTTCCGTTTCACCTAAATGAAACGGAAGAACCGTCCCCGCGTTCCACTCTGCGTTCCACTGCGTTTTTCTAATTCAAACCTAATTCTGTTAGTTTATTGTTAATTAAGTCTAATACGTAAGCACGATCTTCTGAATTATTTTCAAAGTCTAAGTCATCGACATTAATTTTAAGGACAGGTGAGATGGTGTACTGGGAGAAGTAGTCCCGGTATTCATGATTCAATCGGATCCAGTAGTCCGCTTCTACAACATCTTTCTGTTCATAATCACGTCCGCGTTTTTCAATTCGTTTCATCGCCTCTTCAGGAGATATTTCCAAATAAATCATCAAAGCGGGGGGTTTACAATGTTCGATCATATTATGAAATAAATCCAAATAGATTTGAAACTCCTCTTCAGACATGTCTCCACTATCTCTTAGCAATTTAGCAAAAATTAAATCTCCATAGATTGAGCGATCTAATACTGCTTTTTCATGGGTACTGGCAGATTTAATATTCTTGAACCGTTCGTTCAAGAAGAAGACTTGAAGCGGAAACGAATATCTCTCTCGATCATGATAAAATTTATCTAAAATAGGATTATTTACCACAGGCTCGATATAAGGGACATATCCCTTTGCATCCGTAAGAATAGCCATTAAAGTTGTTTTACCTACACCGACGACACCATCTATTGCAATCATGCGATAATTGACCTCTCCTTCTGTATATTTACCTAGACTTGATAAGTGATTGAAATAAAACACCCACTTTCACCTCAGGCTTCTCTTATTGACGTCCCCCTTTTCACAGGGGACAACAACTCTATTTTGTCTTGCAGTTTGAGATTGGGCAGAAAAAGTGACCCCCTAGAGAGGTCACAGTCCTCTTTGATTATACCAATTTTGAATGAAAGTTTTACAAAAAAGTTGACTAGATTGGTTCTCAAAAAAACTTAAGACTAGTTTCAGGATAATTTATTCCTGTTTGTTTTCACCCAGACTGCATGGAAATGGAAAACGCCAATTAAATTTGATAGCCAACATACGTAAGGAAACCACGCCAAATACAACCAAAGTTAATTGGATCGGATTATCCCAATCAAGCCAAATGCATAGTCCACAGAGAATGGTCAAAACAGCATGAACTTCTTCCTTAAGGGCAAGCGGTTTTTTTCCAGCCAAAATATCTCGAATCATCCCCCCGCCTAGCCCTGTAAACATAGCCGAAAGGAGCAGCAGCCCTAAATAATCATGAACCATTTTGGCTGACATTGCGCCCTGTAAGGCAAATGTGGCGAGACCAATGGAGTCAAAAAACAGCCCCCACTTTTTCCAATGTTGGGTCCATTTCGTAGGTAAAAAGACAATGACTGTAAGAGTCAAAAAGACGATCGTGATCGTCGTTGAATTCCATATGGAAGAAAGAGGTGCCCCAATTATTATATTTCGAATGACTGCCCCACCGAAAGAAGTTGATAAACCCAAAACATAGATTCCAATAAAAGAATACTTTGCCTCAATGGCAACAAGAGCCCCACTTACTGCATAAGCCACTATTCCAATGATGTGCAAAACAATCCAAGACACCGACAAGACCTCCGTTTTCTAACAAAAAAAACTCCCCATAAAGACCATATACGTTTGTATAGTCCTTAAATAGGGAGTGAGTAAATCAGCATTCCATACTAAATTACCATTCACCGATTCTATTAAGTTCCAATAACTGCGTTGCCTAAATATCCCATAAATTAATGTTATAAGTATATCTATTCATAATCAGTATTTCAATAGTTATTAAGAGTTATATTTTACAAAGTTTTCCTGAAACACGGGGACGGTTCTTGCGTTTCGTTCGAAAGTCGAATGAAACGCAAGAACCGTCCCTCTGTTTCACTTTTCGTGTCAAATTATCTAACAGGTTTATTTTAAATCTTGGGAATTCCTTTAGAATCTTAATTATAAAGTTAATTTTTAATATTTAGAAATCCTCTTTTGTAACTCGTTTGACTTAATTTTATTATGGAGAGGGGTCCCCATTTGGAAAATAGTACTTTACTAACATCTAAAAAAGAAGGGTTCCGCTTTGAAGAGGTAACTGTGAATGAACTGTTAGCGGGATATGAGGAAGGCAGCTTCACGGTACAAGAGGTTGTTCAGTCCTATCTCGATCGAATTGAAGAATTCGAAGACTCTTATAACGCTTTTACTTTTTTGAACCCAAATGCTTTAGAAGAGGCAAAGGACATGGACCGTTTGCGCGAAGAAGGATCTAGACTTGGACCTTTGGCAGGTATTCCTATTGTGATTAAGGAAGCCGTCGATGTGAAGGGCTACCCTTCCACATTTGGCTGGGCTCCTCTTAGCAAGAGCTGTGGAGGAATTGAACTATTACCTGAAAAGGATGCGGAAGTAACGGCACGTTTAAAAGAAGCCGGTGCCATCATCCTTGGAAAAACAAATATCCCTGCATTTAGCTGCGCCTATAATGCCAACACTAGTTGGGATGGTCCAACTTATAATGCGGTGAATCGCGAGCTTTCACCTGGTGGAAGCAGCAGCGGCACAGCTATGGCTGTCTCAGGGAACTTTGCCGTCCTTGGTGTGGCTGAAGAGACTGCGGGCTCAATACAGGTACCCGCTGCCGCTCAAGCACTGGTCGGGATCAAACCCTCCTTTGGTCTAATTCCTACCACTGGCGTGACACCCCTCGCTGGGAGCACTAGAGATGTTTTAGGACCGCATGCACGTACCGTTCAAGACGCCGCCATCATGCTTGATGTCATGGCCGGTTATTCTGAAGAAGATCCGAAGACCAAAGCTTCAATCGGCAAGGTTCCAGAAGTTGGCTACACGACTTTCATTAATACGTCTGCCCTTAAAGGAAAACGTGTCGGGTTATATGGTCCCGGTTGGCGCACAGAGTCCCTATCCCAAGAGACGCAAGACTTATACGAACAAGCCATAAGAGAATTAAAAAATCAAGGGGCAGAAGTCATTGAAGATCCCTTTGCTGGAACCGATTTTGCGGCATACATGAAGTCTAAAAATAGTTTTATCGGAATGGAGACCTTCTTCCACGACTTAGAAAAATACTTAAACCATTTAAATCCTGATCTTGATAGTCAAACTGTTTTTGAAAAGGCAGGTCAAGTACCTTGGGCAGAAGGTGGCCCTTTAAATTTAGCTCATGACATGCTTAATCCTGAAACCGCAATGGCCGACCCCAGTCTTTTACCAGATTTGACTGAATTTAATGAAGTCAAAACCGAGTTATTATATCTCGTTAACAAAGTGATGAAGAGGTATGAGTTAGACGCTTTCGTTTATCCTCAAATGCCTGAAGCGATTCCTGCCCTTAACGTTGAAGAGATCAAATCAACAACGATATCTGAGATCAATATCAGCGGGTTGCCTCTCATCACCGTTCCAGCAGGCTATTATGAAAGCGGCTCTCCCTTCGCACTCGCCTTCTGGGGGAAAATGTGGAGTGAAGCTGAACTCATAGGTATGGCGTATGCTTATGAACAAGCCACAAAACACCGAATGGCTCCAAACCTGTCAAAAATATAATCCTGTTTTGTACACTCCCTATTCCAATGGGGAGTTTTTTTATTGAAGAAAAGCGTGATGGCCCGGATTCCTCCTCATGCTTTCTAGTCGGTTGCTTCAGAACTCATGATCTAAGCTTCAAACAGCAGGCCTCCTGTACCTTCAAGAGGACTTTCCCCAACCCGAAAAAATGACCTCAGGACTCATCATCCTAAGGTCGTCACTTCGAATTAAACATTTTAAAATCCTTTCATCAAGCCTCTATTCTATTCAATCATTCCAATTTGAAAAACAGGCATTGATTAAGGGACATTTTTTACTGGAGGTTTCCGGTGATGGGTCGCTTGTTCATAGGCATAGGCGAGTTCGATTAATTTCGGTTCTTGGTACATCCGGGCACACAATTCCATGCCAACAGGTAATCCATCCTCCGTAAAACCTGCCGGAACAGCGATTGCCGGAAGTCCGGAATAGGCGCTTAAAGCACCATTATTATACGCCCATCTCTCCTGTCCAATAAGCGGTGGAGGTGACTGAAAGGTCGGATACAAAATCGCGTCAATGTCAGAGTCATCCATCGCCTGTTCCACCGATTCTCGAAACTTAAGCCGTTTTTCTAATCCGGCTTTATAATCGGGGTCCTCCATCGATTTTCCTAATGCAGATGTGAGAGCTTCCATAATCCCAGGAATACACAGGCCAGAATCCACGATTTCTTGTAACGTTGATACAGGTCGATCTTCACCAAGCTCCATTAAATAACGCTCAATAGCTGTTTGAAATTCATACTTGGGTAAATCCCCCTCTTTTGCTTCATGGAGTTGTGAGAGTTCAATGTCAAGGCAATTCGCTCCTTCACCTTCTAGTTCTTGAATCGACTGTTCGATTACACGATTGGCAGGTTCTGTTTCATTACTCTCACCAAAACAGGCTCTCAGAATTCCAATGCGAGCTCCTTTTAACCCATCCCTCTTCAGAAAAGCCGTATAGGTATCTGGCCTCTTATCTACCCCAAGTTTAGTCGACGGATCTCTTGGATCTTCAAAGCCTGCTAAGCGATCCATGACAATGGCAATGTCCGTTACTGTTTTAGCCATAGGCCCTCCGACATCTTGCGTTATGGAGATCGGAATAATTCCTGCGCGACTTGTTAATCCATATGATGAACGCAAACCAACTAAACTATTATAAGAAGAAGGATTTCGAATCGAACAACCTGTATCGCTCCCCATCCCGAAGACTGCAAAATTAGCTGCAATGGCGGCCCCAGTCCCGCCGCTTGATCCTCCTGGATGATGATTGAGCCCATAAGGATTAAAGGTTTGCCCGCCTAGAGAGCTCATACTGGAAATCCCATAAGCAAATTCATGGAGATTTGATTTCCCCAAAATCACTACACCTGCCTCGCGCAACCTCGCAGTAAGAAAGGCATCCCGAAGCGGAATCGAGCCCTCCAAAGTTTTTGAGGAAGCCGTTGTCGGCATATCGTACGTGTCATAATTATCTTTTAAAATGATAGGGATCCCATGCAAGGGGCCTCTAGACCCTTTTTCCATGCGCTCTTGGTCAAGCGCCCGCGCCGTCTCTATTGCTTCCGGGTTCACATAAACAAGCGCATTAAGTGCAGGACCCTTTTTGTCATATCTTTCAATGCGATCTAAGTAGAACTTCACTAATTCTTCCGATGACACAAGCCCTTGTTCCATTGCGATTTGTAAATCCTGAATAGAAGCTTCGAGAATCGAAAATTCCGATAATTGCAGCAAGTCTTGTTCCTTTTTCATGAGCAGTCCCCTTCCTATTTTAAAGTGCCAAGCTTTAGTTTAGATTTAAAGCTTGCGTTAATGAAGGCTATTAACCTTCCATTGGTTGCGTTTATTCAATGACAAACCGTTTGATTAGCACCACCCTTCAGTCCTTTTGTCAGTTCGTCCCTACTTATACAACCTTTTCGATCTCTTGCGGATGAAAACACGCATAATGGTGATCGCCATTTACGCTATTCATAGGAGGATGATCACTTAGACAAAGCTCAGTCGCATGGGGACATTTTGCAGAGAAAACACATCCTGATTGATGATCAGTCATAACCAATTCCTTCTCCTCCTCAATCGACTCCTTTTCCTCCTCTAGTTCTTTATCCAGCGTTAAAACGGAAGCCAACAAGAGTCTCGATACCGGATGAAGGGCTTTAGAATAAAGGCTGGTACTGTCTGCCAATTCTACTAATCTCCCTTTATACAAGACAGCAACTCGGTCACAGAAGAACTCAATCACACTCAAATTGTGTCCAATAAAAAGATAGGTTAGTTGAAACTCTTCCTGCAAATCTAATAAGAGATTGAGAATTTGAGCTTGAATCGACACATCAAGAGCAGAAGTCGGTTCATCCAATACAAGGAATTCCGGTTTTAGAGCCAGCGCTCTTGCAATGCCGATTCTTTGACGTTGGCCACCTGAGAATTCATGCGGATAGCGATAGAAATGCTCCCGTTTTAAACCTACTTTTTCGAGCATTCTCTGCACCTGTTCCTCTGCTTTCTTGCGAGAGACCTCGACACCCAGACGCAGCATTGGGGTCACTATTTGATCACCTATATTCTTTCTTGGATTAAAAGAGGATGCGCTGTCTTGAAAGATAATTTGCATTTTTTGATAATAAGCCATCATCTCCCTATGAGTGAGACGGGTGATGTCCTTTCCGTCATAAAGAATGTGTCCTGAAGTCGGTTCAATCAGTTTCAAAATCATTCTCCCGATAGTCGATTTCCCTGAACCAGACTCACCAATTAAGCCAATGATTTCACCCTTCTGTATCGTTAAATTGAATTGGTCCACAGCAGTAAACGTTCCTTTACTCTTAAGCAGCGAGGTCTTAGTCGTTGAAAAAGTCTTCGTCAGATCACGAATTTCAATTAAATTAGACATAGATTTCCTCCTCATGGAAGCATCTTACAAGATGATCTTTATCCTGCTTCACCTCAGGAAAAGCTTGCAGACACTGGCTGGTGGCGCGTTCACACCGTTCATAGAAATGGCAGCCAGACGGCAAATCTAATAGATCAGGGGGGGAGCCCGTTATTTGTTTGAGCCGGAATTTCTTTGAACTGCCTTTTGTTGATAGAAAAGCTTCCAATGAGGTTTCAGGCATGGCATCCATTAATCCTTTTGTATAAGGATGCTTTGGTCGTTTTAAAATCTCTTCCGTTTTGCCATATTCAAGAATACGGCCTGCATACATGACACCCACTCGATCGCAAAGATTCGCCACCACTCCGAAATCGTGGGTGATGAATAAAATACTCGTATTCAATTCTTGATTAATCTTCTTAAGTAGAGATAAAATTTGTTTTTGTATCGTGGCATCAAGCGCTGTGGTCGGTTCATCGGCAATTAATAGCTTCGGCTTACAGCTTAATGCCATCGCAATCATTGCTCGTTGCCGCATCCCGCCGCTTAGGGCGTGAGGATAAGCGTTCAGAACCCGGTTATGATCATGAATCCCAACTAGATCAAGGAGTTTCTTGGCTTCATTTAATGCCGCAACCCTTGAAAGCCCTTGACGATCCCTTATAATTTCCAACAATTGATTACCGACTGTAAAAGAAGGATCCATAGCGGATAATGGATTTTGGAAAATCATAGCAATTTCTTGACCGCGAATTTTCCGATAATGCTTCTCCGTTTTGCCAACCAGGTCTTCGCCGTTAAATAAAATACGTCCATTTACGACCTTACCATTGGGCTTTGGGACGAGACCCAAGATCGACAACCCTGTAATACTTTTACCGGAACCGGATTCACCAACGAGCGCCATTATTTCACCTGAACCAATTGAAAAATCAACCCCATTGACTGCTTTAACAACCCCGTTTGCTGTTGAAAAGTGTACCTCAAGGTCCGATATGGTGAGTACATCCATGAATTCTGCCCCCTTTATAGTTGTGTGCGTTTAAAAGGATCAAGCGCACTTTGCAGACCATCTCCAATCCAGTTAAAGGCAGTCGCCACAATTAAAATAACTAGGCCCGGGATGGTTGCAATATGCGGAGCACCTTCTGTTAAAACACTGATTCCACCTGTCACCATGCGCCCCCAATCGGCTTGAGGCGGTTGAATGCCGAGTCCAATGAAACTAAGACCCGCTGCAAAAACAATCGTTGTGCCCATTAAAGTGGTTGAATACACGATTAGATCCGTCATCACATTCGGGCAAATTTCCTTAAACAAGATCTCGAGTTTATTTGCCCCGAGCGCTTTTGCTGCTTCGACATATTCCTTGTTTTTTTCATTTAATGTCGAGGTATACACCACACGAGTCATATAGGGAAGCATGACGATACAGACCGAAAGCATTATGGTTGTTAGTCCTGTTCCGATGATTGCTGAAATAGCAATAGCAAGTAAGGCAGTAGGAAAAGCAAACAAAACATCCAAAACCCTCATGATCACTTCACCGACTTTTGCAAAATAACCGGCGATTAAACCAAGACCCAAACTTATGAAAAACATAATTACGATAGGGAAAACGGCTGAAGCTAAAGAAAGTCTCCCGCCATAGATTAACCGGCTTAAGATATCACGTCCTTCTTCGTCTAAACCGAGGATATGGCCCGGAGTTCCAATCGGAAGTAATCGCTTGGTTCCATCACCAATGTTTGGATTATAAGGCGTTATCATGGGAGCAAAAATGGCAGCTGCTGCGACAATAAAGATAATAATTGCTCCAATAACCGCCAACCGGTCTTTTGAATAGACCCGTGCAGTTTGCAAAAATTTGCTGCGCCTGATTCTTTCAGCGCGTTCTCTTTTCAAGGCGACCTTCTTATCAATAACCACAACATCCCGATTCATCATAAACATTCCTCCCATTAACTTTTGGCCGTTTCCAAAAGGATTGCTGCTTTTGCTTTGCCCCTAGAAACTGTCCCTACCTAGGAATAGAGCCTACTTGCAACAATGTTTACAAGAACAGCCTAACTTTTTAATCTAGGATTCAAAAAAGCAATTATGATATCATTGATCAGGTTAATTAAGACAAAACAGGCCGCAATGAAAAGGACACCCGCTTGAACCATTGGCATATCTTCCGAAGTAATAGACGCGTAGATCTGGCTGCCAATTCCCGGCCAATTGAATACCACTTCTACAAATAGAGCGCCTCCTAACAGATAACCAATTTGTAAACCTATCATGTTAAGGAGCGGGGCTAAAATATTTCGGAAGGCATGCTTCCAGATAATTTTGGATTCAGAGATCCCATTTGCACGGAAAGTTTTAATAAACTCAGCATTCATGACATCAATCAGACTACTGCGGGTTAAACGCGCAATCACTGCAAGGGAAACGGTGGCGGTAGCAAAGGCTGGCATGATGAGGTGTTTTATTAAACCTATAAAACTCGGACCTGTACGGACATCATACATGCCAGTTGATGGCAGCCAGCCTAGCTTTGTCGCAAATAACCACATCAAAGTAATGGCTAACCAAAACCCAGGGGTATTCGCACCAAACTGTGCCAAAAACATTAAGACTCGGTCGATCCAGGTATACTTTCTAAGGGCTGAGATTAAGCCCATTCCAATTCCGATGACGACACAAACGATCAACCCACCGGCTGCAAGGATTAAAGTATTGATTAATTTAGGAAACAAATAAGCGGAAACCGGAATTTGCATCGTAATCGATGTCCCCAAATCGCCTCTTAAAATATTTGATAGCCAATGAATATATTGAACTAGAAAGGGTTGATTCAGACCTAATTTCGTTCTTAAAGCTTCAATCGCAGCGGGTGCCGCCTGCTGACCGAGCATCATTCTCGCTGGGTCACCCGGCATCAAGTGCATCATGGAAAAGACGAGAAACGAGACGCCAAATAAAATCGGAATCATATAAAGAAGTCTCTTGGCTAAATAAGCTCCCATCCTGAACCCCTCCTCATTTTTTTTTAAAACGTTGTACGCGTTATGAGTGACCGTTACATTTGGATAACGTTCAGACTAACCTATCTAATTTGATTTTTTAATATAAACATTGGTCAGGTCATACCATTCTTCGTTTGGTACGACAAAGCCTTTGACATAGTTGGCCATTGCATATGGAGCCTTATCACTCACAATCGGAATGATGGCCGCATCTTTTGCGATCAGTTCATTTGCTTTTTTCCAATCCTCCGTTGCTGTTTCTGTGTTGGTTGCGGTCATGGCCTCATTAACGACTTTATCAAAAGCAGGATTTGAGTATTTCCCGGCATTGGCCCCGCTAGTGGAATAAGCAATATTGTATAAGTAATAAGGTGTGGACATCCCCCAAGACATTTGGTTAAAGCCAACAGATGAAGACATATCCGACCATTTTCCGAGATAAGAGATCCATTCATAGGTTTGCAGCTTTACCTTTATCCCAATCTTCGCAAGATCCTGCTGAATCCATTCCGCCATTGGCACCGGAATGAGTTGTCCTGAGCCATCTACAGAGGTCTCAAAGGTCGTGGTAAAACCATTTGGATAGCCTGCCTCAGCGAGAAGCTGTTTGGCTTTTTTAGGATCATAAGGATAATCCACAAAGCTTGGATCATACGCATCATTGGCCGGTGATTGAGCGCTATAAGCGGGTGTGACGGTATTTTTCAGCAGCTCTTTAGCCATCCCTTTTCGATCGATCGCCATCGCAATGGCTTGGCGGACTTTCAAGTTTTTCATATAGGGGTTATTGAAGTTCGGACTTAAAAACCACACATGCGGTGGTGCCCCGTACTCAATGTTAAAGCCCTTCTCCTTCAAACTCTTGATAGCATCAGGCGGTGGAACGGCAATCATATCCACTTGCCCGGACTCAAGAGCTGCAACACGGGCTGAATCATCAGACAGTGGGACGAAGATGACACGCTGAAGTTTAGGTTCTTTGCCCCAATAATTCGGATTACGGACTAGAACGATTTTTTCCCCTTTGACGCGCTCCTGAAATTCAAATGGCCCCGTGCCAACCGGGTGTTCTGAGTAGCCGTTATTTCCATATTTTTTCAATGCTGTCGGGCTAATCATAGCGACTTGACTGGAACCGGCTAACATTCTCAAAAAGGCGGAAAATGGTTTTTTCATAGTGAATTCAATGGTGTTATCATCAATGAGTTTCATGCTCTTAATATCACTAACCGTATTAGTCAAATTGCTGGCACTTCGTTGATCATAGTATTTAAAATTCTTATCGATGAGTCTTCTGAAATTGAATTCAACGGCTTGAGCATTAAAAGGCGTGCCGTCTTGAAATTTGACATTTTTTCTCAAATGAAAAGTATAATGGAGACCATCTTTCGAAACATCCCAGGAGGTTGCTAAGCTTGGTTTTAGCGGGGGAACTGATTGACTTTTGGAAGCCGCAGACAAATCCTCAGTCAGTAGACCTTCATGAATTTGCCTATTAATTCTATAAGTGACCCATCCTCCAGCACGATCAGGATCAAGAACATCAGCTTCAGATTCAATGCCAATAACTAGAGTTTTATTAATGTTAGATTGTGTCGTACCAGAAGTTTGAGAGGAACAGCCCTGCAAAAAGACTAGCAATAAAACAACTAATAGAATCAGATATTTCTTCATCCTGTTTCGCCCCATTTCTCTCTTAAAATAAACGTCTTCTAAAAACTCCCTTTCGAATAAAGTTTGGTTGAACTAGTTTTAGCTTAGTTTAATAACTGAAATTTTTAAAATAATTAGTCAAATTATCTAACAATCTTATTTTGTCGAAAAATCAGACCCGCGCCCCACTGAAACCCCTGCCATTCTTGATGTACCGGGCAAATCTGGCATGAAACAGAGGGACGGTTCTCCCGTTTCAAAAAACAGGAGAACCGCCCCATATTAACTAGCCTATCATCGATTTGATAATGGGGTGAAACGGGAGATCCGTCCCCGCGTTTCACTGTGCGACTTCAGAAGTAATTAATCCATATTGCTCGTGTTTGCGTTTATAGACGATACTCATCTGCTCTGTTTCAGCATCTTGGAAAACAAAAAAGTTATGGTCGAGTAGATTCATTTGCAAAATAGCTTCTTCGACATCCATTGGTTTTAATTGAAAGTGTTTGATCCGAACAATTTCCTCATTCTCTTGGTCTTTTGACCGATCATTTAGCTCCAGTTCCTGAACGAAACGCTCTTTTCGAATTCGATTGACTTTTGTTTTATATTTTCTTAATTGCCGTTTAAGCTTATCTTCAACTAGATCAATGGATTTATATAGATCATTCGTTGTCTCTTCCGCGCGAATTGTCAGATCACCTAATGGAATAGTCACTTCTATGCAATGATTTTTCTTAAAGGCTGACAAATTGATGTGAACAGGAATAGCTTCTGTTTCCGTTAAATACTGGTTCACGATTTTGCTTATTTTTGTCTCAATCGTTTTCTTCATTCCATCTGTCAATTGGAGATTTTTATAGTGCATGATCATAGTCATTACGTTTTCCTCCTATCAATGCAGAGCTTTAAGCTTTAGAGTAAAAATGTTAAGTCTGACCAAGAGATTTACGCGTTTAACGGGTCAGCTTTGAATGAAACAGGAGATCCGTCCCTGCGTTCCACTCTTAAATGAAACAGGAGATCCGTCCCTGCGTTCCTGTTAGACATGTCCCCCAAGGTGAGGATGGTGGTGATTGTTCGTGTGGAATTTGTGGGCTAGTTTTTCGTATGTTAAGATTTGGCGAAGATAATAATCTAAACCTAATTTACCTGCATTTGCCCCTGCAACAAGTATGAACATGGTTAAGAGGACCATTTGTGGGTTCGTACTGGTTGTACCAGATAACATATAAGCGAAATTCATAACAGCTCCCATGAGAGCGGCAAAGGTTGTTAAACCACCAAGGATTAAACCAAGACCGACTAAGAATTCACCCCAAGGGATTAGGAAGTTAAAAATTCCGGCATTTGGTAGTGCTACACCATTTAAGAAGCTCGCCCACCAATGCTGAACAGCTGGGTTTTCACCCGTTGCTTTTTTAATAGCTCCAATTAAAAATCCATTGGCTTCAAATTGACCTGTAAGTTTTTCCAGACCTGCCTTCATCCATTCGTACCCAATATAAAATCTTAGGACTAGGAGAAGGTAAGAAGCGATTTTATTTTCTCTTAAAAATTTGACGATCATGACGATCACCAACCTTTGATTTAGTAGGAAGGTTTATTTCCTTCCTTGACTTTAATTTACGCCTATCTTAGTAATAAGTTTGTGATATTATTCACAATCTTTTTTGACAAAACCGTGGCAATCAGATTGGGAAGCGGGTGTGAAATTTGGGGACGGTTCTCCTGTTTCTGAAACGGGAGAACCGTCCCCGCGTTCCACACCGTTCCACAACAAAAAAAAACAATTCCCCCTGTTTAGTTGAGAAATTGTTTTTCGTTTTTTCTTATAGAACTATACTTACAATTACAGCTGATAAGACACTTACTAAGGTTGCGTCATAGAGGAGTTTTAGGCCAAATTTAGCCACGACGTTTCCGTTTTTTTCATTGAGACTTTTGACGGCTCCGGCAATAATACCAATCGATGAGAAGTTAGCAAAAGAAACAAGAAAGACGGAAATAATGCCAAGTGTTCGCGGGTCAAACGATTTGGACATTTTCGAAAGGTCCATCATCGCCACAAACTCATTCGTTACAAGCTTCTCGGCCATAATACCGCCTGCTTGTACTGCCTCTGACATTGGAACTCCCATAATGACAGCAACTGGTGAGAAGATATAGCCTAATAGCTGCTGGAATGTAATATGGAAAATTAAATTGAAAACATCATTAATAGCAGCCATCAGGGCAACAAATCCGATTAACATCGCCCCAACTATAATCGCGACTTTAAATCCATCCAGTATATATTCACCTAACATTTCAAAGAAGCTTTGCCTTTCAGTTTCTTGAATGTCCAAAATATCTTCATTAGGATCCACTGTGTAAGGGTTGATTATGGAACTGATAATAAATCCGCCAAATAAATTAATGACGAGTGCGGTTACAACATATTTAGGTTGGATCATCGTCATATAGGAACCAACAATGGACATCGATACCGTTGACATGGCGGATGCACATAGGGTATACAAACGATTGGCCGGCAATAACCCCAGTTGTTTTTTCACAGTAATAAATACTTCGGATTGCCCTAGCATTGCAGAAGCAATCGCGTTGTAAGATTCCAATTTCCCCATCCCATTGACTTTACTTAAAACAAAGCCAATCCATTTCATGATAAACGGCAAGATTTTCAAGTACTGGAAAATTCCAATTAAGACCGAAATGAACACGATCGGCATGAGGACATCGAGGAAAAATGGTGCTTGTCCTTTGTTTGCAATGCCGGCAAATACGAAGGAGACACCCGCATCTGCATATTCCAATAATTTATTAAATATATCAGCAAAGACCTTGATTAAGGCATAGCCTAATGTTGTGTTTAATAGTAAAAAGGCCAAGACAATTTGAATAATAATCATTAGAATAACAGGCTTGATCTTAATATTTTTTCGATTGTTACTTGCAATAAAAGCAAGTCCAAAAACGACAAGTAAACCAACAAGTGCAATTACATACTTCATCAAATCGATCCTCCATTGATGTACTAACTCTTAAGTTGCAGCTTATAACGGCCTTACAATTCACAAAAAAACGGTTTGACTTAATAAGAACTGGACGAAGCTTGGCCGTTCATGATTTTCACACCTGAGCTCGCTCCAATTCGATTGGCGCCCGCATTCACAACTGCTTCTGCGTCCGCCAAACTTCTAACACCACCAGAAGCCTTAACACCTATCTCCGGACCTACTGTTTTTCTCATTAACTTAACATCTTCCACCGTTGCACCGCCTGTAGAAAAACCAGTCGAAGTTTTAACAAAATTAGCCCCTGCTTTGACAGCCAGCTGACAAGCTTTTACTTTCTCTTCATCCGTTAAAAGACAGGTTTCAATAATGACTTTTGTTAAAGCTTTTCCTTCTGCAGCCTTCACGACCGCCCTTATATCCTCTTCGACAAGATCATATTGGCCATCTTTTAAAGCACCGATATTAATGACCATATCGACTTCATTTGCCCCATTTTCGATCGCGTTTTTGGTTTCAAAGGCTTTTACTTCTGATGTGGTAGCCCCAAGCGGGAAGCCAATTACCGTACACACCTTTACTTCAGGTGTGTCTTTTAGGAATTCAGCAGCTGTTTTCACCCAAGTTGGATTAAGGCAGACTGAAGCAAATTTGTAAGTTTGAGCCTCTTCAAGTAGTTTTAGGACATCAGCTTTTGTTGCGTCAGCTTTAAGTAACGTATGATCTATGAGTCCTGCTAGATTTTCCATCGTGATCGTCTCCTTTACGACTAGTGTTAATAAGCTTTAATTCGTTCTACCTGGTCTCCCCTAAGGGCAACGCTTTCATTCTGGATGAAACTTTAAGTAAGCAAATAGAGATAAATTCCTATGTATACTTAGATTTTCAAGGTCTCTAGAAACCATCCCGATAACTATATCAATAGAAAACAGACTGTGTAAAGAGGCTTGGAAATAGTTTAAATTTTAAAATGATTGGAGCGAAACCATTCAACATGTAATGATTAATGGAATAGTAAGTTCGGTATTAAAAAATGGTAAGTGCAAGGTTTTAATTTGAAAAATGGATTGCTTAGGCAAAGTGCCAGCACTAGATAAATGAAAAAGGGTATCCTTCAACCACAAGCCATCCAAATTGAACTTATTTTCAGGGGAGTATTCCGAACAAATAATGCTTAGTTAGGATAACCAACAATTTTGTTAACTTTTGTTCCATAAACACTCAATCAGATGAATCATAATAATTGAAAGCCTCTCGTTTCTCCTTCATAATCATAAGTAATGGGATCGGGATAGTAGTTCTTGAGAGAGTATTCTTCTTGATAAAATTGACCGGTTATTCCCAACAAATTAATAGTAACAACCAATTTTTTAAGGATTACAGGAGGTTAAATATGATTAATGTGAAAGCACGCGCAACATTCACCCCAGAAGGTCCGTTTCAATTGACCACGATCGAACGAAGAGATCTCCAACCTCATGATGTCCTCATTGAGATTAAGTACGCTGGTATTTGTCACTCTGATATACATACTGCCCGCGGTGAGTGGGGTCCGGTTAACTATCCTCTTGTTCCTGGCCACGAAATCGCAGGAATTGTCACTCAGATAGGTTCTGAGGTAACCAAATATGCTATTGGCGACCGCGTTGGTGTCGGCTGTATGGTGGACTCCTGTGGAGAGTGTGTCAATTGCCATCAAGGCGAGGAGCAATTTTGTCTTGAAGGGAATACAGGTACTTATGCCTCTGTCGACAGATACGGACAGTACACACAAGGCGGTTATTCCACCCACATCGTCGTGACGGAGGACTTTGTACTTCGAATTCCTGAAGCAATCGAGTTAGATGTCGCAGCACCACTGCTCTGTGCCGGCATTACCACCTACTCCCCACTTCGTCACTGGGGTGCCGCACCTGGCAAGAAAGTAGCCATTGTAGGACTTGGCGGGCTCGGACATATGGCTGTGAAACTTGCTCACGCCATGGGAGCTGAGGTTACTGTTTTATCACAAACTTTAAAGAAAAAAGAAGACGGATTGAGGCTTGGCGCCGATCATTATTATGCGACGAGCGATCCAGAGACATTTAAAAGTCTGGCGGGTTCCTTCGATCTTATCGTTAACACCGTCAGCGCTAAGCTTGATCTTAATGCCTTCCTTTCTTTACTAGCATTGGATGGTACATTAGTTAACGTCGGTGCACCAGCAGAACCATTAGAAGTTAATGTCTTCTCACTAATCGGCCAGCGCCGTTCATTTGCCGGATCCTTAATAGGCGGCATTCGCGAGACACAAGAAATGCTTGACTTCTGTGCCGAACACAACATTGGCCCAGAAATCGAAGTTATTTCCGCCAATCAAATCGACGAAGCATGGGAGCGAGTACTCGCATCCGACGTCCGCTACCGATTCGTCATCGACATCAGCACCATGGAAGACTAACTGAAACGCAGGTGAAACGCAGGTGAAACGCAGGTGAAACGCAGGGACGGTTCTTCTGTTTCAAAAACAGAAGAACCGTCTTTTTCTTTTAAACTAGGAGTGAAACGCGAGAACCGTCCCCGCGTTTCAAACTTGTTGACTTCGACAAAAAGTTCCAGATAATTCGGAGGTCTCCAGATGAGTGATTATTTAATAGGCGAAGCGGCGGCAAAATTCAATCTCCCACAATCAACATTGCGTTATTATGAAAAGAAAGGTCTGCTACCGCTCATCAAGCGTGATGAATCTGGTAATCGTCTATTTTCAGAAGATCAAATAGCGCTCTTTGAAACGGTGATGTGTTTAAAAAGTACGCATATGCCAATAAGCAGTATTAAAAAGTATATTGATTGGGTGGTCGAAGGTGAGACCACCGTTGAAAAAAGACTTGAAATGATGAATCAGCACAAACAGGATGTTTTAGCTGAAATAGCATTAATGACAGACTCATTAAAAGGAATTGACTACAAGATTGAGCGTTATACTAAGCAGATGCAGGAAAGTAACTAACCATTTTAAGAATTTTACGCAGGGCATCATGAGGAAGTCTCCGGATTCGAACTTATGCTGAATTCTATCAGTAGCCTGACTCGCGGATTGCCGCGGAAAGCGAACCTATTTTCATTTTGTAAAAAGCAATAACGTTTACGAAAACAGCCTAATTAAAAGAAAGAAGGAATTAGAATGAAACTTACGGGAAATACAATACTGATTACTGGCGGAAATGCTGGAATTGGCCTGGCTTTTGCAGAACGCTTTTTAAAAGCTGGAAATAATGTTATTGTGTGCGGACGACGTGAAGAAGTCCTTCAAAAGGCAAAGGAAAATTTTCCGAATCTGATAACTCGAGTGTGTGATTTGTCCATTGAATCCGAGCGTGTTGCCCTCTTTGATTGGGTAACTTCTAATTATCCTGATGTGAATGTGTTAGTTAATAATGCAGGGATCCAACAACGGTTTAATTTGCTAAACGCAGACGCAAAGAACGATTGGAGTTATTTCAATAAAGAAATCGCAATTAATATTGAAGCTCCCTTCCAACTTTCTATGTTGTTCGCTCCCTATTTTGCTACAAAAGAAGATGCCGCTATTATTAATGTGACATCTGGGTTAGCCTTCACTCCATTTGTGATTGCTCCTATCTATTCCGCAACGAAAGCAGCCCTTCATTCCTTTACAATGAGCCTCAGACACCAGCTTTCTGAAACATCAGTGGAGGTGATTGAAGTGGCTCCACCTGCTGTGAATACTGATTTGGGCGGAACTGGCCTGCATACGTCTGGAGAACCTCTAGATGCATTCGCAGATGGTATTTTCAAAGGATTAGCTGAGGGTAAAAAAGAAATCGGATATGGGTCTTCAGTTGATCGCTTGCGTATGTCCCGTGACGATATCGATCTATACGTAGAGAAAATGTACCAAGCAACGAAAAACTTTATTCAATAAAGAACAAAATGTCTGTAATACGGGGACGGTTCTCCCGTTTCTGAAACGCGAGAACCGTCCCCGCGTTTCGAGCGCATAAATTGCTTTTGAGCACATTAAATTAGAACATTTTCAAATGGGAGGACTTCAAGATGAACACTAAATATAATTCCTTGTTTGAGTCATTGACTCTTGCGAATGGGCTTCAATTAAAGAATCGATTAGTGATGGCGCCTATGACTCACTTTTCATCAAATCCAAATGGAACCGTATCTGATGCTGAGATCGGCTATTATAACCACCATGCTAAAGATCTTGGCATGGTAATTACGGCTTGTATCAATGTTTCTGAAAACGGCAAAGGATTTCCCGGCCAATTTTCAGGTACGAGCGATGACAAGATTCCCGGCCTCAAGAAACTAGCAGCCGGGATTCAAGAACAAGGGGCTGCGGCGATTCTGCAAATATTCCATGGCGGTCGAAGCTGCCCGCCTGACCTTGTTCCAAACGGGGACATTGTCAGCAGCAGTGCAGTTCCTGGTGTTCAACTTGATGGAAGTCAAGGCCCTACTCCTAGAGAACTAGAGGCGCTTGAAATTGAACAAATTATTCGCGATTTTGGAGAAACAACACGCCGAGCAATCGAGGCAGGATTCGATGGTGTTGAGATTCACGGAGCAAATGGCTATTTAATTCAACAATTCTTCTCCCCTCACTCCAATCAGCGTGAGGATCGATTTGGGGGTACTCTCGAAAAACGAATGACCTTTCCTTTAGAAATCATTAAAGAGGTCAAAAGGGTTGTGGATGCACATGCAAAAACACCTTTTATTATTGGTTATCGTTTTTCTCCTGAAGAACCAACTGAACCGGGCATTACAATGGCCGATACACTCGCTTTTGTAGATGCCTTATCTGAACAGCCGCTCGATTATCTCCATGTCTCGTTAATCGACTATAAGTCAGAACCAAGACGCGGTGTCGTCACGAACAAAACACGATTAGAATTACTGGCAGACAAAATTAATGGACGTGTTCCTTTAATTGGTGTTGGATCCGTTCAAACAGCCGAAGATGCCCTAAATGTATTGCAAACCGGTAGCGACTTAATTGCATTAGGCCGGGAAATCATCATCGATCCAGACTGGGTTCAGAAGATAAAAAATGAACAAGAAGATCAAATTGAAACCGAATTAGATCTTAATGGACAAGAACGCCTTGTCATCCCAGACCCACTATGGAAAGCCATTATTGGCGCCCCAGGCTGGTTCCCAGGAGTAAAATAAAGCGCAAGGGGAACGCAGGTGGGAACGCAGGGACGGTTCTCGCGTTTCAATGGGGTTCTCCTGTCCCCCACTTCCCGAGCAAGGTGGACAGGGATTAATTAAATAGAAGAAAACACAACAACCCTTCAGTATTCATCAACTGAGGGGCTTTTGTGTTTCGTTGAAAAAAAACGGCTTGCCCTTAAGGACTACTGATGTGACTTTTAAGAAAGTCACATCAGAGGAAGTCGCCAAGTCCTGGCTAAAGCTTTAGATAAAAGTGGGGATTTTGCGTAATCCAGCACGGAGATAAAAGTCTTGAAATACTCCATGCTTGTACTTTGTAAAGAGCTGTTGTCCCGGCGTCTACAAGTCTATGCTAACGGAGCGGGCTTCCTCGGGACAAGCCAGCACGGAGTCGTTCCAAGATGTGAAATCACGAGGTTGATTCAAGGAGTAGGCTTACTATCTCCGTAATCGTGAAAGTTTAGGCTTTCTGATCGTACAAAGAAAACGGTTCTCAAGTGAAACGCGAGAACCGTCCCCGCGTTTCATCTTCAAAAAAATGCAGCACATATTCATAGAAGACTTTTTCTGAAGGTGAGAGGTCTCTGTTTTTTGGGATGATGACTCCGACTGTTCTTTTAACTAGCGGCTGGCGAATTTTTAGTTTTTTTGTGCCAGTGGGCAGATTTCCAAAGAGAGTCGTATCGGGTAAAAGGGTGACACCCATTCCGGCTGAAACAAGACCTTTAATGGCATCCAGATCTTCTCCTTCAAAAGGAATTAAGGGGCGAAAACCGGCTTGATGGCACGCATCAACCGCTATTTTACGTAAAATAAATCCGTTTGGAAACAAAATAAAAGAATCCTTTTCTAATTGATCTAGAGTCAAGCTTTCTTCTTTAGCAAGCGGATGCGTTTCAGGCAGAAGAGCGAAAATATCTTCTGAAAAAAGAACATTTGCCTGTAAATCAGGATCATCAATCGGGACAGGGCCTATAAATGTTAACCCTACCTCTCCACTTTTTATGGCTTCAGTTAGAAATTTATAGGAACCTTGGCGTAAATTAAACCGAACATCTGGATGTTCTATTTTAAAAGCCGAAATGACTGCCGGCAGCAAACTGCTTGCTAAACTCGAAGGAAACCCAATCCGGATCACCCCGCGTTCTGGGTCCAAATATTCTTCAATGAGTTTGGTCGAATTTTCAATGGCCTTTAGGGCAATCTGCGCTTGATCTAAGAATAAGCTCCCAATAAAAGTCAGTTTGACATTCCGACCTTCTCTTTCAAACAATTCGACTCCTAATTCTTTTTCCAAAAGTTTAACCTGGCGACTTATTGCGCTCTGTGCGACATGTAACGTTTCTGAAGCCATTGAGACATGTTCATTTCTTGCCACTTCAACAAAATATTCGAGCTGTCTTAATTCCATAATTTAGTCACCTGTATCATTACCTGAGGTTTATTTTTAGTGCAAATATGATCAAGATTACCTTTTATGTGTCTGAACAAATGGGTAAATCACTTAATTAGTCGAAATAGTATAATTAAATCTATCTTATTTTACCATAAAAAAATAGAAATCTTGCTAATCCCTTTTATGTCAATTCGATTGACAAAAAACCACATTCTGTAATGGCAGCCCGTTCCCTTTCTTTGGACTTACCAATAACGGGGATTGGGAGTTGTAAAAAGGACTGGATGAACTAAATGAACGTCTACCCTTAAATTCTCCTAAGATGTGTCCTAAGGTGATGAAAAACATGGTTCTCCAACATTTAGGGCCTAAATAGAACTTATAATAAATTGCTAGAATGTGATTGATTGACACCGCTCCTTTTTAAGCTAAGTTAAATAATTTACAGAATATAACAAATGTTAAAATCAGAGGCAAGTAAACTTCCTTTGTGTTCGATTTGAAACGCGAGAACCGTCCCTGCGTTCCATTCCTCCGTTCTATTCTGTATTCCACTTTCCTACTGTGCCCTTTGAAACGCGAGAACCGTCCCTCCGTTCCATAAAATCTATTAAATGAATCATATTTACTGAGGGTTGTTCATACCTATTAATATCTGACTTAATATTACTAGGAGAGTGACCCATTACTATGAAAAGATTAATCCTTCTATTAACTGTTGCAGCCTCTTTATTTGTTTCAGCATCTCCCTCGTTCGCGGAAAACTTGTATACAGTAAAAGCTGGAGATACCATGAGCCAGATTGCGTCTGAGTTTCATCTTACCCTTCAGGAATTGTTAGCAGCAAACCCTCAAATAGAGAATGCTAATCTCATTCATCCTGGAGAAAGCATACATATAAATAAAGAAAATGGACAAGCCTCTTCTTCTAAAAAGGTTGGGGTTTCTAAGCAAAGCAGTTCAATTATAAGTTCTGCAGATCGCGATTTGTTAGCACGCTTAGTTCATGCAGAAGCGGGAGGAGAACCTTTTGCCGGCCAAGTTGAAGTGGCTAACGTTGTCCTCAATCGAGTAGATTCCAATCAATTTCCAAATTCGATACCTGAAGTTATTAATCAGCCAGGACAATTCCAAGCCGTTTCCGATGGAGCAATCAGTCAGGAGCCCGATAGCACCAATTATAAAGCTGTTGATGAAGCCATCAACAATCGACATAATGATGGGAGCTTATATTACTATAACCCGGCGCTTTCTACTCCTGCCAACTGTGATTGGTTTGCAACCTTACCAACCGTCACCATTATTGGCCATCATATCTTTAAGAAATAAAAAGATGAATTAATCACGTGGGGGGGTCTCCTTTTTGAAACAGGAGAACCGTCCCTGCGTTCCAGTCGCCCGCGTTCCAGTCTGTGCCCCTTTGAAACGCGAGAACCGTCCCTGCGTTCCAGTCGCCTGCGTTCCGGTTCATAAAAAAAGGCCTACTTAAAGTAGACTTTTTGGGGTTTTATATAGGGTTCTGTTAGTGCCTATAATAAAGGTCAAAAGTTTAGTTCATCGGGGCAACCTTTTCTTTGAGATTTGTTTTTTTAGGAAAAGCAGTAGGTCTTCGGTTTGGCTTCTTCTATTTGCTTCAAGTTGTGAAAGGGTTGGGATCGGTGAATAAACTCTTGATTTTTTTTGAAATTGCTTCAAACATCATCACCCAATTTAGTGTATTTAGTACCTTGAATAGTGTATGCAAATTGGGGGTAAATATGAACTAAGACAACAACCATGGGCTATTGTCTATCCAGAACAGAACGTTATTGATCCGCATCTTCTTTTGGACGAATAAATTTTGAACGCTTCTTACCGTACGTTTCAATAATTCGTTCATTCTCTTCCATTAATCTCAAGGTGCTTGGGCTAATTGAAACGGTTGGTGATTGAACTCTTGACCGCTTCTTAAAAGGCCTCTTTGTATCTTGATCATCATTTTCTCTAAGCAGGATAGCTGAATCATTTTTACTCAACAAAGTCACCGCCTACAAATAAAAGTCTTATGATTTTCAGTGGTCTTCAGGGACTGCTAAATCATAAATATGTATCATTACGACAAAAAGTAAACAATCCATTTCAGAAATAGGCCTTTTCCCCGTAATTTTCAACACATACAACTCATTATCAAAAAGATAGACAGGGTGCAAAGCATACATTTCTTTGGTATTATAAACCGTTTCCTCCCGATCGAGTTTGGCACGAATAGAATCGGGATTGGCAAAGGACAGCAGAGCCTGCTCTTTTTCAGATAGGGTTGTAAATGGGAGCAGATTGACCGTCATATCTTCTTTCTTGGCATATGACTCTAGAACGTCCCTTAAACCTAATAGGTATGCTTCCTTAGTACCATAATAACCTATTATTCCTTCATTATTCAAGGTATGCACCATATTTTTGGTCATGGAGAGGTGATCTTGGATTAAATTTTCATTAGCAGAAACGGTATTTGTAAACCGATCCAATTCATAATCCCCTGCTCTTTTCAAGTACATGTTCAAAAAAATAAAGGCATCGACGCCAAAAAAGATAATGACAACAATCAGATAATTCTTCCATTCCGTAAAAATACTCTCAGGATACTGTGTCCAATAAATTAACGCCCCCAGAATGTAAAACAAATACCAAATCTTTCGAATGAGAAAGACTTTACCATCCATCTTTTCTTCGTTTCTTCCATAAAGAATGGTATAAAGGATCAAGGCAGCAAAACACATCCACACGCCTATCTTAAATAGCATGACCAATTCAACCACTCCTTTCTCATCCGATCACAAAATTATCATTTTTTTCATTCTACCATGAAAAATTAGGAAATTCGGTGATTCTTTAGACCTGTTTTAGAAGAAACAAGAGTTGAATTCGTATTTTCGGTCTCTACACTGTAGGTGATGTAAGATTTCAAAGCTTGCATTACTTCCATTTTTTTCTATTCAGAAATGCCTCTACTTCAGAACTAGTGGGCATTCCGGCCTGCGCGCCGATCCGGGTGATGGATAAGGCCGCAGCCGCATTCGCATACTTAACGGCCTCTATCATCACCGTTTCACCTTGTCCCAGTTTATAAGCGAGAGCTTCGTTAAACGAATCACCCGCTCCTGTTGTATCCACAATGTATACTGGATGGGCAGGAATGAGGGTTTCAACGTCATCGTTGTAAACAGCAACCCTTTCTTTTCCTTTCTCGCGTTTTTCATTTATTGATTCATAGCCAAGGTGAAACGATCAGGGGAACGATCTCTAGTGAAACGCGAGATCCGTCCCTGTGGTTCCCCCTGTTTCAGTGAAACGCGAGATCCGTCCCCGCGTTTCAAGGGCGTTTGGCAGCTAGGATGAGGCTGGATAGGACGGCTCCGAGGCTGGATAGGAAGATGACGATTCCCATCGAAATGGCGGGGTTTTGTCCTAGTCCAACGAGGGGGGAGGCACTGCCTCCAAGTACGAACATTAGAACGCCTAGTAATGCTGAGGCGCTTCCGGCTGACTTCCTTTGATTTTGCATGGCTAATGACGTTCCGGATGTGCTTATAATTCCAACGCTTGCAACGACAAAGAACAACGGGATAAGGATAAAAAATAAACCTGCATGCAAAAGGAGTAAAAGTAATAAGGCACATGCTCCTATAAATGATAGGGTTAAGCCTGCAAAGAAGAGGCGTCTGACCTTTAAACGTTCCGCCAATCGGCCTGTAATTTGGCTAAAAAGGATAATTCCAATCCCATTTATGGCAAACATCATACTGAAAAGCTGTGGTGAAGCGCCATATATGTTTTGCAAGACAAAAGGTGACCCCGAAATATAGGCAAACATAGAGGCATAGACAAGACCTTGTGACAATGCATATCCGATAAAGCTTCGATCAACAAAAAGCTTTTTAAAGGTTTTCAGGGTGTTCGACACTCCTCCAACCGATCGTGAATCTTTATCCAGCGTTTCGGGCAAACGGAAGAGAACAACCAAAAACATAACGAATCCAATACCGCTCAAGACGAGGAAAATCCCGTTCCATGGTGCAAAACGTAGGAGTTGCCCTCCAAAAATCGGTGCCAGAATGGGAGCTACCCCATTCACTAGAGCAAGTAATGAGAAAAATTGGGTCAGTTCTTTTCCGGAATACAGATCGCGAACAATCGCCCGTGAAATAACAATCCCTGCTGCGCCGGAAAGACCTTGAATAAATCTGAAACCAATTAAAAACCAAACTGAGGGACTGTACGCACACAAGAGTGAGGCTACAAAATAGACGAGCAGCCCTATTAGAAGGAGATGCCGGCGACCGCGTACATCACTTAGCGGACCTATGATCAATTGGCCGAGGGATAAACCAATTAAAATAAAAGTTAAGCTAAGTTGGACGAATGAAGGCATGGTGTGGAGCTCCTTGGCAATATGCGGAAGGGCCGGTAAGTACATGTCAATGGATAATGGCCCAAAAGCGCATAACGTCCCTAAAAGAACCGCTAACTGAAGTCGGCTTAGGTGAACAGGGTTGCCCTCTTCCTTTATTTTTTTCAATGAATCATTCATTAAGACATATCCTTCCTTTCTATAAAGGTCAACAATCGTGTTTAAAGCGCAGAAAAAAGTGACCTTATGATGACTATCCAAATAAAATGAGTCACTTATTTAAATTCGACAGACCTAGTTCGCTTCCTCTTTTAAATCGATCATTTGAAAGTCTAAAAAATACTCCAAAATAGTTTTTCTCCAAGGAAAAAGCATCAGCATTGTTTTGATCGTCCCTCCCCTGAAATAAGTCCAGAGCATTCATTGGTGGCAGTGCGCCACGAAAGGTTGCTTTCTGTAATTGTAAACCTGATACACTCACTATTAATATAGACTTTATGATGCGCGGCTTTTTTGATTGACCGGCACCTATTATTGTTATGAGGTTGGCATCAAAAATTTAACGGCTCCCCTGTTCAAATAACAGGAGAGCCGCCGATCTTTCTTCTTCCTTCGATTTTCGAATGAAACGGGAGAACCGTCCCCCTATTTCATGGCCACTGCAATCTGCAAGGCGGTCAGTGGGTTGCGGCTTGATACTTGATAGACCATTTGGTGATATTGCCATTGGACGGTTGTCAGGGTGGATTGATTCCAATTAGTAATGGTGACAACGCCAATCATTTGGGGAGCTGGAAGGGCATTATCGTGTAAATAAGCAACAACGTTTTCAGCTAATTTTTTACTGTCTGGGTAGGCTTTATTTTGATAGGCCGGATCAGTCGGACTATCGACTCTGATGCACCAACGACCTTCATTCCAGTACAAAAAAGCATGTCCGGCAGCCCCTTCACTTAAAGCTTGAATCCCATTTCCAAGATCAACCATTTGCCCTTCGGTTGCTTGGACTTCTGTATATCCAGTTATTTGTTTTTGTGCCTCTGCTGAGCTTTTATACTCTGTGCCTTCAACTGTCGCAATCGCTGTCCCGGCGGAAGCTTCCTTCGAATTGATACTTGCCGGCTTGTTTGTCTCGAATAATTGGGCTTTGTAATACCAAGTTTCGGAATGGGTGGCCGCTGTCAAATAGTGACCTTTTGCAACGGGAACATCGGTGGGTAACATCACAGGAACCTTCGTCTGTATCGATTTTGACACATCATTTAAAGCCCTTTTGATTGTGGTCGGTGCAGTGTTGGTTTGCCCATTGCTTGAGCCGTTTCCACTGTTAGCTGTTGACCCCTTTGTTGAACTTGACCCGTTGTCCGTATTTGCTTCAGTCGATTGACCGGAATTTTGAGTTTGACTGGATTCAGAAGACGGTTCCGACTTTTGGGATGAAACTGAACCGTTGTTTGCTGACTTGTTTTCCTTCGTTGTTGACGCGTTGGTGGTTCCAGTCGATTGACTGGTAGATGGTGTTTGCTCTTTAGTGGACTTTGATGCCTGATCCGAGCTGCATCCACTTAAACCCAATATCAAGGCACATAAAAGACTAGCACCAACGCCTAGTTTAATTCTCATATGAACGAGTTCCTCCTTTTTTTACGTTCACTATATAGTCGTTTCAGTCGAACGATTGTTTCAGTGGAACGCGGGGACGGTTCTCGCGTTTCAGTCCGCGCAAAAAAATTGGAACGGGTCAACCTTCTCTTGCCATAATTTATTGTGAGCATTGGTTAGACAGGAGGCCATTTTATGAATTCGAATGATCCTTATTACTCAAATGTGAATCCGTATGAGGTTAGTCCTTACCAAGATGAGACGAATTTTGTTCAACAACAGAGCAGCACTATGGAACGCGAAAAACCGGTCAAAGGGGAAGCCACTTGGACAGATGGCGGAAGCATTACAAAATGTAATATTCCTTGGTCTGATAACCATTATATGACAGCAGGAGTTGGAACCAATAGTCCTTATAAATGCGGCGAGATGCTTCATGTGAAGAATTTATCCAACCAAAAAGAGATAAACGTAATAGTCGTAGATGAGATTTCTAGTAATCACCCCAAACGGATTACCCTACATCGAAAAGCCTTCGAAGCCCTGGGTGCCAAATTAGAAGAAGGTCTCATCCATATTGAAATAGTACCAGTCTCGAAGTCTGCTAGTCATACTACTGGACGAAGCGAATGGGTGAATTATTTAGTAAACGTGACGAGAGCCGCCTTTCCTCACTATATAGTAAAAGGCTACCGACCTATTGAAGAAAGACAATACACGCCTTCACACATTCAAGAATCCTTTGACTTCTTTCTGCAATCGCAGTCAGGTACCAAATTTGTTCGAGGAACTGTCCTTTTCGATGTCACATCCAATCAAGTCCTCTCAGTTGATTTGAAAGAGCTTTGATCATCAACGACGCTCACATTTTTAGAAAAACAAAAGGACGGTTCCCCCATTAAAATAAGAGAATCGTCCTTTGTTTAAGTGTTTATTTCAACTTCCGAATGAAACGTGAGAACCGTCCCCGCGTTTCCCCGCGTTTCAAACCTCTAATTTTTTAAGCTGGCGGTAGGCCTTCTCACGTGATAGGTTGTAGGAGCGCCAGTCGGCATGATGGGTGTTTGCTTCTATCTTGCGTTCTTGCAGCAGGTTTTTTAATCCTGGGATATCGGGATTTGTTTTATACAATTGTATGAGCCCTTCAACACCGGTGTAGGACAGTTGGTTCAAGTAATCTATGTCGATTTTGTTCGTGGCCTGATAACGCTGGATATTGTGGTCGACGATTAAGCGATCGAGCGGCATGATATTAATTAATACATAGAAGACAAGGGCAGCAATAAGATAAAAGTGAATAAGCGGCAAGCGCCGGATCCAAATTTTAATTAACGTATAAGCGAAAATCACGGCAAGGAACACCATAAAACAATGAACAAGAATTCGGATAGTGGTAAACCCGTAAGCTTCTTCATACATCGATAAGCGCATCCAAGAGGAGACAAGCATAATGCCGCTGAAGATAACGAGGCAGGATAAAATCATTTGAATGGTTCGTTGTAAACCTCGACTCGCTTCCTTCACAAAAGTCACAACCGCAATGAGGATCGACAAATTAATCAAGGTAACAACCATCAACTCACCAAAACCGTGCCTAGCGTACTCCGCATAGGTCATATCCGATTGCAGCGACTGGCCAAAGAAATACTTGAATTGAACAATCGTAAACAATAAGTATACAAGATTCAATAAAATGAGCACGGTGCTCGCCATAATCCCGCTCCAACTAACAGTCTCACTATCTGGCTGAGCTTTCCGGACAAGGCCTTTTTTATAAAAAGCGACTTGCATGACGCCAAAGAAACCTAACGTGTACAGGAGAATGATAATCCCGCGACCGATGAATTCCTGTAACTGAAAGCCTAGCAGCCACTTTGGCACACTGGTCAATAATCGACTAAAGGCGAGATCGGCCGACGAAAGTAAGACTAGAATGATGCCAAGCAGCGGCACTGCAATGACAAGACCCAAGATCACCTGCTTGACGACAGCGGCCTGCTCCGTGTTCAGCCCTTTAGTTAAGGCCTTTAAAAGGAGGCCAAAAAATTTAACCACATAGACGATCGCGGCTCCCATTTTCACAAACAAGTAGCCAATGAATGAACGCCTGAACCAAGATAAAAACTTTGGGCTTGTCACCAAGATGAGATGAACGAAAACCAGAAACGGGATCGCCAGTATATTCAAAGCATAAAATACCATGTTCGAATAGCCAAAATAAGTGAGCGCTAAGAACCAAATAGAAAAATAGATCAGATACCCAAGGCGTTTATTCGTAAAACGATAGCCCTTAAAGCGCACAAAAAACACCAGATAAAAGCCTGCCAAGAAGATAAGATAAGACACACCAATTTGACTCTGGAAGAACATCTCCTCTGCCAAAGCACCAAGACCCAAACAAACCAATAAAAACCAGCCATCGTATTTATGAATACGTATTTTCATTGAAAAGCCTCCATATGTCGTTTTTCTATGTATATAGTTATTCTAGGTATTACCTTAAAAAAAGAGCACCTGTATCATGTTTCTTTGTATATAGAATTGCTAGGTAAACACTCAAAAAAATGTATATACATCCGTTTTTTTATGTATATACCACTAAACCGATGCCCTTCTCCCCCACCGGTAGCCAAGCCAGCTGATTGGATAAAGAATCATCGTTGAAACGATACACCCTATTATAAAAGGACGACTCAGCAGCGGGTCAAACCAATAATAAGGAATCAGATGAAAGACCGTTAAGGCCATAAGAGAAAGGTTTGGAACAAGCGCTAGTAAAAACGTGTTCTTGAGTAAACGGCGTCCGCTATGACCAAACGCTTTGCCGACTTCATAGCCTAATAGCGCCCAAAAGAACATGTAGATGAGCATAATCATCATTGGAATGGAAGTCAAATACCGCCAGACAAGCTCAGCCGGACGCCAATCAAAGATGTTACACGTCAGCGTCAACAGCCCCCCTGCCGCAAAAAAAATCAAATTCGCGATCAGAAAAAGTTTATTTAGTTTGGAAGGCGTGACAACCGCCTCTTCCCTCCACATGTCACTAATTTCTTCTGGGGAACCAAGCCTTTCAATGATGTAATCCAGTTCTGTTAATCCCTGTTCATCTGCAGACCGTTCTAAGAGGATTTCATTAATATGAACCGCATACTCTTCAAGAATGGACTCCTTTTCCGAGTGATCTTTTAGACCTTGCGCCAACTGGGACAAGAACATTTCACTCGCTTGACTCATGGTTTTGGATCCTGTATGACTTGATTCATAACCCGAACAAATTGCTGCCATTCGCTTGTCTTTTCAGCCAAAATCTCTCGGCCAGCATCGGTAATTTTATAATACTTTCGAGCTGGGCCCTTCTCTTGCTCCTGCCAGTAGTAGATGATATAGTCTTGCTTTTCCAGCTTATGCAAGGCGGGATATAACGTCCCTTCCTTCACCTGCAAATGATGCCCGCTCCGCTTATCCAGCTCCTTTACCAACTCATAACCGTACATATCGCGTTCATTTAATAACTGCAGAAGGATTAACGATGTGCTCCCCTTCACTAACTCTCGGTTGAACATTTTTGACGTTCACCTACCTCGTATTCATATGTATATAGATATACTACATGATCCTTTATATAAATGTAAAGGGGTTTGGAAAATTAAGATCCACTTTTTACTCATTAAATGGCTAAAGCGAACTTTCTAAATAAGCGGAGAAATTCCGCTTATTTAGAAATCAACATTGAAAATAGCTAAAATAGACGGAAGAATTCCGACTATTGACTCGAAAAACATAAAAATAGGTCATTTCTTTTGGTTTAAACGGAAAAACTCCGCTTATTTACGACGAACTGAACGCTACTTTGGTTGATAACGGAAAAATCTCCGCTTATTTCAACGTTCACAGGTGCCGCTAAAATTTCTTGTTAACCATGACAGTCCGTTTTTTACTTTAAGAACAATTCGATAATCCAACTTCTATTTTAACATATTTATCCAAATACCTTGGTAATCCCCCTACCTTTCACTTGCTCAATCACAGGTTAATTCACACACCGCCAATAATTATATCCACACCATGTAAATTACACTGTGCTTTGAAAAGGTCAATAAACATTGATCTTACAATAAAAATCGCACGGTGAATGACTATGTGAACCCGTGCGATTTACCTTGATAGTTAATGTTTGCACCTCTGAAGTGAACCCGTTAGCTTTAGAGCTTAACGGTTTTTTCTATGTATAGAATTGAAAATCAATTAATCCGAGATGACTAGTTATTCGTTCAATCCAAATAGCGTTTCGGCTTCCTGCTTATCTTGTTTCATTTGTTCTATAAGGGGTTCTAATCCGTCGAACTTGATTTCTCCCCTCATGTAACTTAAAAAGGAAACGGAAACCTGTTTACCGTATAAATCTCCGGAATAGTTCAGTAAATAAGCTTCAATTAAGTAATGCTTGCCATTTACTGTGGGGCGATATCCCGAACTAATTAAGGTATTCCAATAGTCGGTTATCCCCTGTGATTCGTCATGGATACCTACGATCCCGATATAAACGCCCGGTTTTGGAGTCACGTAGGATTCGACATTCCCTAAGTTGATCGTTGGGAACCCAAGCTCTCTTCCTAGCTTTTCTCCATGTATAACTGTACCAGCAACTGTAAAGGGACGTCCCATTAACGTTTGAACAGCTTCCATTTTGCCTTCTTCAACGAGACGAATGATCTTGCTGGTTTCTATAGGATGTCCGTTAACCGTTAGCTCTGGAACGACTTGAACCTCTATATTAACTTGCCGACAGAGATCCACTAACTCTTTAAAACTCGACATCCCCATTTCTTCCACGCGGTACGATTGTCCGACAATAATCTGTTTAATAGACAATTTTGCCAGACACTCTAACACCCATTTTTTTGCTGTATCTGCCAATCCATCTTCTGGTAAAAATGAATTATAATATTTTTGAACACCTAGATTTTCTAGCCTCTCTAACTTTTCACTAAAGGATGTTAAAGCGTTTGAATGGCTTGATTCCTGATGAGCCGAGGAAAAACCAATAATAGCCAAATGATCCTTTTCCCCGATTAATTTCTTTGCAGAACGAAGAATCGCTTCATGGCCTAAATGAACGCCGTCAAAATTCCCCAGAACCGCAACCAATGACTCCGAATCACCCTTTAATTCAGGTGTTAATTCAATGACTTCCACACTCTCACCCACCAATTAGACTAATGACTATTGATAACTAAACATAGAGTTTGCTTTGAATTCTCTTTAACAGGAGAAGCTCTTTTAATAGGAATGGTTCTTAGATCGAGAGCGCGTTCTTTAATTCTTCTCGAGTGTTTTCCAATAATGAAGAGTGATTTTTCACTAAGAAATCTTTTAATAGGTCTTTGGATTTGGCATCCATTTTATCTAGAATAATATGTCCCTTTAATGCCTTATCCATATTGTTGACGTGTTCAGGCATCGATTTATAGCCAGGTCGAATCCGGCGTTCTTCTTTTGAAACCCTTAATTCACAGGCTGCTATCCCACTAATTTTTGGCCCCTTAAGGTCTCTATCCACAACCACCCAAACGATCCAATACAAATTCGAATTTTCTAACATCGCTTCTCTGTCCGGTGAAAAACGAACACGCTTTTCAATCTTGCTTCTTCCATGCATCGCCTGCATATCGATATAAGCCTCACCCTGCTGCGGATCGATAATTACCGGCGTGACATTATCTAAATTGATGGTGCCGACTCCAAAGCTGCCATCCCCATCTGTTGAGTCCCCGCTCAGTATGGTAAATTGCTCTTTGCTTTTATTTCCGGAAATATCTTCTGACATGTTTTGACCTCCATCTCTAAAGCTTTGACAATCTCTAATTGAAAAATGCCAACTCTTCTTCAATTTTTTGTTTTATTTTAATTAAACACTCCTCTGCTGAATTTGCAAAAATCCGTTTATTATTGACCATCGCATACGGCTTGAGCCGGCAAATTCCGCAGAAAGATAAACAATCACTTGTGATCACCGAAACTTCAGGGTAAATGGATTCAATCTCTTCTTCAATATTTAGATTATTAATGAGACTGGCTTCGCAAATCTCAACAACCACAATCCCCATTGCATTCATATCATATCATTTCCTAATCATTTTATTTAGTTTTAAAATTCCCATCAACCGTTAAGTTAACATTATTCTTATTAAACCGCAAAATTTTTGTATTGGATAGCTTGGCTTACTGCCAAATTATTAGTGGAGGAAAACTTAGAGGGCCCGCTGCTTCAACTTATCAGAGGTTAGCTTCCTAGATCTTTCCTCATGTTGGCTTGTCCCGAGGAAACACGTTGCGACGTCTAGTGGTTAGTCAAGGGACAAGTCGTTCGTTCACTGCGAAAAATCCCCTTCTTTTAACTTAGGATTTTAAATGAGTGTAAAAAAGGACGGTTCTCCTGTGAAAGGAAAACCACCCCTTTGATTTTAACGTTTCATTCGGTTTTTGAATGAAACGGGAGAACCGTCCCCCTGTTTCAATTCGTCGAGGGTTTCTTGCCAGCGGGCGATGACGGTTGAACTGTCTTTCAGGTGGATTTGGACGCCCGATGTAATGTCCGCATATTTGGCTTGATCTTCTTTGATATGTGTGAGGTCCGCTTGAAAGCGAGCGCGATTATGCTTAGGATTCTCAAGCTGGGACATTGGACGAAGCTCAAGGTTTAGATAGCACGCTTTACCCTTGTAAAATAAAACAACCATGGCTTTTCCGGTTCTTAAGATATTTTGGGTTGTTTGCGTAGTGGGCCATAAGGCGAGTCTCAGATGGCTCGAATCCATGGCAATGATTTCTCCCACACTGATCATGGCGGTATGCGGCCAGCCGTCTTCGTTCACCGTTTCAAGCATGAAGGCTTCATGCTGCTTCTTCTCTAAATGTTCTCCATTCAAAAGGTCATAAAGATCATCAGACAATTTAGGCTGAACATCGGTCATTGTGGTTCTCCTCCCCTTGAACTGCTTTTAATTAGGCTTTACGTTCTGGGATTGGCGGAACATTGATGGCATTTGCAATGTCAGCCGGATTAATTTTAAAGGCTTTCTTATATTTTTCTGGATTCGTGATCGTTTCGGGTTCGCTTGAACGCCAAGTAAAAATACAAACCGGACAGAGATAAATTTCCCAAGCCCCTTTTACTGGAGATTCGAATACGACTTCTGCTTCTTTTGACTCACAACGAGGACACACATGCATCATAGAACACTCCTTATTATTTGTTCATCAAGTCACTTAAGATTTTTTCCCACTTATCCACAGCTAATGGGGCATCTAATGGCTGAGAATAGTGGCCTCTTACATCAGGGGCAACCGGTGTGGTGGCATCGAGAATCATTTTATGGGTGATTCCAGCCGGTTCCGATCCTGGGTCCAACGGAAGAACAGAGAGATCTGGAACGATGACAACATCATGCTTCGGATGCATTTTCGTCGAAAGTGCCCACATGACCTGCGGCAGGTTGAATGGATCGACGTCTTCATCAACAACAATCACTAATTTACAATACCCGAGGCCATGAGGAGTGGTTAGGGCGCGCATTCCAACTGCCTTAGCAAATCCACCGTAACGACTCTTTGTTGAAATGATCGCCACTAAACCATGAGTATACATGGCATTTACTGCTTTCACTTCGTTCGGATACGCTTCGGTTAATTGTTGATAAAGAGGAACGCTTGTATTGATACCGATCATATAATCCGTTTCTGTCCAAGGCATCCCAATGTATAAGTGTTCAAAGATCAAATCTTTTCTATGATAGACTCGATTTATTTTAATAATTGGCATTTTACGACCGCCCGAATAGTGGCCCGTAAATTCACCAAACGGTCCTTCAATTTCACGTTCACCTGCAAGAATTTCACCTTCAAGGATGATTTCAGCACCCCATGGAAGGTCGAGATCAGAATCCTTAGCTTTAACAATTTTATAAGGGGCCTGTTGAATGGCAGCGGCCATTTCATATTCAGATTGATCATATAACAATGGCGTTGCGGCGGCTGTCACAATGGCAGGTTCATTTCCAAGTGCAATAGCAACCGGCAGATTCTCTCCGCGCTCTTCGGCTTGGCGAAGGTGAATCGCGATATCATGCTGCGGTACTGGCTGAATGCCTAAGCGATCCTTCCCTTTCACCTCCATACGATAAATCCCTACATTTTGTTTTCCGAAATTTTCAGGGTCGTCTAGGTCACGGGAAATCACACAAGCTTTATCTAAATAAAACCCGCCATCCCCTTGATTCAATCGGAAAAGAGGAAGGATTTCAAAGAGATTAATATCCTCGGTCATTTCGACCTCATGAAATGGTGCAGTTTCTTCGCGTTGAATCTCTCCAGGAAATTGCTTGTAACGCTTAGCAAATTCAAAAAATTGTTCTTTGATCGGTGTATTTTTTGGCATACCCATCATAAGCGCATGGTTTGGCCAAGAACCCATCACGTTCATGGCCACTTTTGCCTTGTTGTAACCATTAATAGTGTTAAACACAAGGGCTGGTGTTTTATCACCAAAACGCCCCATAGCGGCAGCCGCTGAAGCAATATCCGGTTCTGGCAGTACTTCTTGGTCAATCGTTAGTAACTGACCCTCTTCTTCTAATTTTTTAAGGAAGTCACGAAAATCTTTGTAAGCCATTACTGTAATATCTCCCTTTTTTTAAGTATTTTTGATGCCGGCCCATCTCTTGGCATTCGGCAAGCGAATCCCAAACTGATCAAGCGTCCGGTAGGCGATATGATTGACTAAGTCATCAATCGTATTAGGTTGGTTATAGAAGGTCAGCATTGGCGGCATAATGATCGCTCCCATGCGTGACAATTCCAACATGTTTTCAAGATGGATGTTATTAAAAGGGGTCTCTCGGGTGAGCAGTACCAACTTCTTTCGTTCTTTCAACATTACATCCGCTGCTCGAGTCAGGAGATTATCTGCCAGTCCAATACGAATAGAGGCAAGTGATTTCATGCTGCAAGGTGCGACAATCATCCCATCCACATGGTAGGAGCCACTTGAGATTCTGGCGGCCTGATCGTTGTAGGCATAAGAAAAATCCGCCATTTGCTTAACCTCATTTGCAAGGTATGGAGTCTCCAATTGGACCGTCGCTGTCGCCCATTGAGATAGGATTAAATGCGTTTCAACGCCGGCATCCTTCAACATTTCTAGAATTCGTATGCCAATGATGGCACCGGTTGCGCCGGTGATGCCTACAATCAATTTCAAATGTCATCCCCCCTCAGGGTCCCTTTCACCTTCTTAAGATGACCCTATAAATTAAGTGTACTCCTAGGATAATCATACTTAAAATATATAGAAAATATGGACTGCATAGGTTTAATGTATGGAGTGTCAAGTTTCAAGCACAACATTTACAGAATAGGGCAATGGAAGATCGGGGACATTGAGGATGTTTATGATTTGTGAAAAAGCCGTCTTCAATTATAAAATGAGAGTAGGTTAGAAAATGGTAAATAAGTACCAATGTCATGCCTTTTTGGCCGATTTACCAGCTAAGCGGGAGATTTTAACTGTTTTTTGCAAGGTGGACGGTTATACAAAAGAAACTGCTATTGAAAAGATTCAAAAGGAATTATCGGTACACAAGCCTGACAATACCTATGATGCCAAATATATTGGTGTTGTCGATTTCCATGATATTGATAAAGATCTTATAGAGCGTCAAAATGAGATTTTTGATAAACATGATTCAGTTTGGATTTTAAACTGTTCATATAAGAAAGATTGACTATATTACGCAGATATTTTTATAGAAATTGGGGAGAGGCATGGATATTCGTCAATTGCGTTACTTCTGTACCATTTATGAGGAAAAACAGATTACGAAGGCCGCAAAAATCTTACACATGGCTCAACCACCGTTGAGCCATCAGTTGCGGCAATTAGAAGAGGAATTAGGTGTTCCGCTCATAATTAGAGACCTCAAGAAATGGGAAGTGACCGAAGCGGGTCACCGATTGTATGAACGGGCCAAAAAGGTACTAACTTTCTTAGAGGATACAAAAAAGGAAATTACTGAAATACATAACGGAATGAGCGGGACTTTATCGATTGGAACCTCTTCCATTTGTATGTCCTACTTAACTGAACACTTAAATAAGTTTCATAAGGCTTATCCGAATGTCTATATAAAAATTTATCACGGAGATACGAACTATTTGGAGGGGCTTCTGCAGCAAAAGCAAATTGATGTCGCGCTTCTGCTCTTACCTGTAGAGGAATCGAACTACTCGATTTATCCGCTCACTGAAGATCCCTTTGTGGTTTTAGCGCCACGCCAATGGGAACATAATTTTCCTGAAGAGTTTATCAGCCTTAAAGACGTCACTCAGTATGACCTGTTGTTAACGAAACGAACCTCTGGAGTCGGCATTTACGAAACCATATTAAATCAGTTTCATAAAGCCCACTTAGAACCAAAAGTTGTCTTAGACAGTCCGGACATTTCGACTATTCTTACCCTCGTTGCCACTGGTATGGGGATTACGATCATCCCCCAATCACAAGTTCATCAGATTTATCGCGACCAATTTAAAGTTCTTCAATTGGATGAACCGGCTTTTTCAACTCGCCCTGTCCTCATTTGGTTAACCGATCATTATCAATCCAGTGCCGCAAAAAAGCTGATTGAGTATTTTAAGTGAAGCGGAAAATCTTGTTAAAGTGGCATGGACGTTTTTTCATTTCCTTTTCTAGAACAATTGAAAAACCCTATTAAGTTAGTGTCACTTAATAGGGTCATTTTATTTAGAATGTTCTTCTAAAAGCAGACTTTAGATCGAAATATCTTTTGAGCGGCCAAATTTGTAAACCGCAATGAGGAAAAAGGCGGCCGCAAAGGCTAACAGAATCAAATAATTTAAATATAAACTCAACATGGAGTGCCCTGCTTGCAATTGATCAATAATGTCTAACAACCAATGCTGGGGTAAGAAATCAGCAATCTCTTTCAGCACTTTCGGCATTGTGTCGATAGGAAAATAGCAGCCGGCAATCAAACAAGTCGGCGTTACTAATAGAGTCTGTAAAGCATTTGCTGCTGTAGAACGGCCGGCAATTGAGACAACGACAAGTGATAATCCTATTGAAACAAAGGCAAAGAGCACCAAACTTACAAATAATTGCAAGAGTGGAATATGAGGCGAAATATGAAAAACCACTATCATAAAGAAAAGAGCAACGATGATTTGAAGAATCATAACCATAAGATTTACAATAATATTTGCCAGAACATAAAGTCTGTTATTCACAGGAGTTGACATTAAACGGAAGTAAGTTCCATTTTCTTTATCTTTTATGATTATACTAGATAAATTAAACGCCGATAGCATCATAAATAAGATCAACCAGCCAATCGTTTGATAGGTCATGTCTTTGTTTTTTGACTTATCATTGAGAGGAGTTGCACGTACCTTAAAACTCGATTGCTCATATTGTTGATACATCTGATCAAACCGTTTGTCATTCCCATTCGCGGCATGGCCGATCGACGTGATATTTCCAATGTAATTGTTCAAATCAGCTTTAAGATAGGCTGTTACACTCGAACCTTTGATGGACATAATTCGAAGAGAGATCGGATCACCTCGCTTCAGACTTTGAGAAAACCCTTTTGGAAAGACGACCACACAATCGAGTTTACCTGATGAGATCTCGTCCCGCGCCGCTTTTTCCTGTACATTGCTCACTTGAACATGATTCAACTCGCTAATAAATTGAATGGTATTGGACGTCAGTTTACTAGGATCTTGATTGACAATCCCCACATGCAGAGTTGTTGCACCCGATCCCCCGTAAATCAGAAGAGAAACAAAAATACCGAGCAAGGGCATTCCTGTCATCATGATGAATTTTCTTTTATTCTTTAAAAGCCGGAGGATCATATTTTGAACCAACCATTGAATATCTCTCATTTATAATCCCTCCCGTCTTTGCAAAGAGACACTTGCAAGTATGAGAAAAAGTAACGATATACAGATATTTAACAAAATGGTGTGAACAGCAGGAATCATATTATGAGTATAGATCAGCTGATTAATAGCGGAAATCGTCCAATTAATCGGGGAAAGATGACTCACAAAACCAAGAATGCCATCAATCCCATTTAGTTGGAAATAAGCTCCTCCAAAAAAGGCGGCCAACTGCACGAATACATTGATAAAGGCAGATGCAGCGGTTTCTGATTTTGCAATAAAACTCAAAGCGAGTCCAATGCTCGTTGCCAAGATAATTTCAGAGAAAAGGATCAAAAAAGCGACACCCAAATGCTGACCCCAATCCGCCTTAAAGGCGTATTTACTAAAGAAGATCACCATTAACATGCAGAGCGCATTTGTAAGAAGACTTCCAAGGAGCTTCCCTAAAAGAATTTCACCCTTCGTTATAGGTGCCGCTAATAATCGGTTTCCCGTTCCTCGGACACGCTCACCACTGATAAGGTGGATCGCTGGCATAGCCGCAAACATGGCCACCATGGCTGCAATCGAAATCGCATAATAATCCATTGCTCCTGGCTTTTTCTGAGCACCCAATGAGGTTTCCCGAATAGCGTTTGCAGCGGTCTGACTTTGAAGGACAGCACTAACCTGACTTGGCGCCACCTTCGCCACAGCTGTCACCACTTTATATTTATCCGCAAAAGCACCGAGCATCCCTTGTATTAGACTAGCTTCAACACTATTGCGATCATTTTCAAATAATTGAATGCCTTTTTTCGAAACCACAACATAGCCATCTGTCTGGTCTTCCTTAACGGCATTCTTACTCGCCGCAGCATTTGAAACCTTTTTAAAATGAATTCCCGAATGATCGGTTCCTTTTGTAAAAGATTCAAACGCAGATGAAACGGGACTGTTATCTGTTACGGTATACAGAACATGGATGTTGCTGACAGATACCTGATCGTTGAAGGCACTGTTTAGAGCCGTACCCAAAATAAGAATGAGTAGAATAGGAAACGCCAAGAGAAAAATGAGTGTTTTTTTATCACGATACTCCATTTTAATTTTAGTTAATGCGATATTAACAATGTTCATGTTCACCCTCCTTCACCATGAATTCATCAATCCCTAAGCATCCGTCCGGTTAAGGTTAAAAATACAGTTTCGAGATTAGGGGCTTTTTCTTCTAATGAGCGAATTTCGATCTCATTGCTTATAAAAAATTGTATGATTTTATTTAAATTTTGGCTCTCTGCTTCCGAGTGAATTTTGATCCTATTGTCTTCCACACTGACTTCCTTAATTCCAACAAGATTTTTTAATTCATCTAGGTTTAAGTGACTCGTCGATTTCACCTCAACCCATATATCCTTTGTGTCCGTAATGATCGTTTTGAGTTGAGCCTGAGTCCCCTCTGCAATAATTTTGCCGTGGTCAATGATGGCGATTCTTGAACAGATCTCTTCGACCTCTTCCATATAGTGACTTGTATAAATAATGGTACAGCCCATTTCATTTAGCTTACGGACGGAATTTAGAATATAATTTCTGGACTGCGGGTCAATGCCGACGGTCGGTTCATCCATAATGATCAGCTTTGGCTGATGGGCGATCGCACAAGCAATGTTCAATCTGCGCTTCATCCCTCCGGAAAATTGCTTGGGATACATTTTTTGCTTATCTGTAAGCCCAACAAACTCCAAAGCCTCTTCCACACGCTGATTTAGTTCAGAACCGCGAAGTCCAAATAACCCTGCAAAAAACTTTACATTCTCATAAGCTGTTAACTCTGTGTAAATCGCGATATCCTGTGGAACAATTCCGATGTTACGTTTAGCCAATTTTTTATTTTTCCGAATGGTTTTTCCAAGAAATTTTATATCACCATCATTAATGTTCAAGAGCCCTGCGATCATATTGATGGTTGTGCTCTTACCTGCTCCATTTGCCCCGAGAAAGCCGAAGATCTCTCCCTCTGCTACGGATAAGGACATATTATCCACTGCAATAAAATCTCCAAATTTCTTTGTGAGATTTTTTATTTCTAAAATGTTCATCTCTTCACCTCATATCGTTACTTTCGCTTGCCGCCATGGATGGCGAAAGCATCCGTTTTATTTTTCTTAATCACCTTTGGCTAAGTTTTAAGCTTTCTTAAAGTATAAAAAGAAAAGATGAACCATGACAGTGCATAAGTTCATCCTTTTCACATGAGATTATTCACTTTTTAATGTGAGACTCCTCATCACTCACTGGCAGTAAGGTAGTCACAGAAAAACCATTTGATCCATCCACAATGATCTTGCCGTTTAACGAAGCCGTTCTTTCCTCCATTCCGGAAATTCCCAACCCTTTTTTGATCTTCAGAGCCCCTTTCCCATTGTCCTTCACATCGACTTTGACAACTTTATTTAAAACCGTCAAATCAATCGAAACAGCCGTCGCTTCAGCGTATTTCAGCAAATTTGTAAGGGATTCTCCCACATTCTCCAGAATCACTTTCCATTGAATTGGTGTGACGACATCCAAGTTTCCCTTGTATGTAAAAGCGGTATGAATAGGATGCTTGGATGAAAACTCATCGATCAAGAGCCTCACTCGATTAATCCCCATTTGCTCAGATGGCGGTTTCATATTTTTTAAAGTTTGCCTGATCTCCTCAATGCCCGATTTCGAGATATTAATCGCATTCTGCAAAAGATCATAGGCTTGTTTCTTATCCGTATTGGCAATGGCCTTTGCCGCTTCCATTTGGATGAGGGCCCCCGTCATTGAATGGCCAATTTTATCGTGAATCTCTTGGGATAACCGGTTCCGTTCCTCTAACTTAAATGTGTATTCCGATTGTCTCATGTATTCTTTATTTTCGTTCAAACTCTTAGATAACCGTTGTACGGCCTTTCGCAGGTCATCGGATTGATGTTCAAGTCTCATCAGTTTTTTTGTAGTAATAGCCCCCATCAGAAAAATAATAAAACAGAGCAAACTGATTAACCCATAAGTCATATGAAGTGGCTTTTCAATAAAAGTTTCAGGGATCCATGCAACAACGACAAGCATCCACTTTTTTCTTAAACGATCAAAACCAAGCTCATAGATATTCATCGGAAACAGCAAAATGATGAGGGGATCAATCCATAAGGAAGCAAGGATTGTAAGAGCGAGTGATAAGCCATGCACCACCCGCTTGACCACTTCTTTAGTTACTATGTACAGGACAAGATTCAAACAGAAATAAATTAATAAGGCCAATACAATCCAGGGTAATCCGGGATGATTAGAGAGTGAAAAGATGAGATAGACAAATAAAATTAATTTTGTAAAGATGATCCATGTCTCCATCAGTTAGTCCTCATAAGCTATTCCAAACTGCCTTTAAGATAATAAATGGCAATTTGCGTGCGATGCTCAAGCCCCGTTTTTGATAAAATGGACGAAATATAATTAGCGATGGTACCTTCAGATATGTAAAGATGTTTCGACATTTCTTTGTTGGAAAGTCCCTTCGCTATGGCGGCCATAATATCAAGCTCGCGCTTTGTAAAAAGGCTTTGATCAATTGCAGGTGCTGCCCCTGATTCATCTTTTGTTTGCAGATTGGTTCTTAGTTTATCTAATACCACATCCTGAAGAACCGTGTGACCGTTGTAAACGCTCTTGATGGCATCTCTAATCCTTTCAGGGTCCGTATTTTTCAATAAGTAACCCTTCGCCCCGCTTTTTACGGCATCCAAAATAGACTCATCATCATCAAACGTCGTTAGAATAATCGGCTGCGTACTCGTATCTTCTGAGATTAGCTTTGTTGCCTCTACCCCATTCATTTCAGGCATCCGAACATCTAACAATGCGATATCCACCTTATTATGTAAACAATAATTAACGGCTTCCTTTCCATTTTCGACTGTAGCCAACACCTCAATCTCATCATAAGTATTTAAAATAATTTTCATCCCTTCCCTTACGAAAGAATTATCATCCGCAATGAGAACTTTAACTTTTTTAGTGTCGCCATTTTCTTTTTCGACCAAGCAAGTCACATCCTTTTCATAAACCTTGCCCCCAGATACTGCGAGCCTTTTATAACTAGTTCCCGTAATTATCTGCTCCCATTTATTTAGCAGTCGATGAGAAGAACTTTTTTTCAAGCTCTTTGATCAACCGATTTTACTAACAAAATTAATTGCTATTTCACGAACCAAGTTAAGAGGAGTCTATAAGATTTTTATGATGCAAGTAGCTGTAGGAAAGCTCTCGACTTAACCACCTTCATTTATTATATCAATCTTTATGTTCCATATTTAATTATCGAACAATCGTTGCACTATTTTGCTTAGCCTTCTCATTTTAACATTACCCAATCGCAGTTCTAAATAGAGAAGTTCCTGCCGCTTTGATTAACCTCTTCTAATTCTGGGAGGGCTTTGTTTGTACGCTAGCCTAAACAAAAAGACCACCTAGAATTAAATCCTAGATGGCCTTTTTTTAAGAGTAAAAGCATTTGCTTAGCTTTAATTTGCGGTGACTATCGAACTTTAGTCTCCATTTCCTTGTGAAATAAATTAATAGGGGTTAACCCATAAAATTTTTTATCCGTGATCCATCTTGCCTTCCATACTTTTTCCATATATAGTCACCTCTAGTTATAGGGAAACCATAAAACTAATAAACACGAAACAAACAATCTATTGCAGTGATTGATTGCTACATCTTCCGTTTTTTAGTAACTCTTTATGCTTTTGTCAATCATGTCAACATCAACCTGTCATTACTCAACCACTATGGATTCTTCCCCCTTATTTAGGCTATCATTTAATTCTTGTATTAGTTTTTTTATTTGATTCTCTGACAGACTGAATAAGGAGTGATCTAACAAATCAGAAAGCTTATGTTTCTTTAATTGACTTAAAATATTACGATCTTCTAAAATTGGTAAATATTTTACCAGTAAATTTCTTTGACCCTCATTGTCAAATAATTCAAGCAGTCTAGTTTCTAATGTCACCTTAGCTAATAGTCTATTATGATGTGGATAAATAAATTTATAGGAACCGGAACCTAATTCAAGTAGAAGGCCCTGCTCACTTTCTGTAAAAGGAGCTTCTCCAATTTCTGCAATTCCCCTGTTGCATTCTATTAAATGTTCGTAAGTGGCAAAAGGTAAAAAAACTTCAGCTGTAGTGTTAGCTGGAAGTTCAATTTCGACTGTAATAGTTTCTGTATCCACTTCCCACCCAGACACCACCTTACCATATAGCGAGTAAAAGCTTGCTTTTGCTTTTGTTAACTCTTTATTTCCTAAATGGGGTGAAATACGAATGCTTTTAAAGCCAGGATCGGCTTCATTAATGTCTAATCCCGCTACACTTCGATACAGCCAATCACCAATAGCTCCGTATGCATAATGATTAAATGAGTTCATGTCGTCACTCCAAAAGGATCCATCTAATTTTATTCCATCCCAATGCTCCCAAATTGTTGTTGCGCCTTTGGTTATAGGATAGAGCCAAGATGGATAGGTCTTTTGAAGAAGCAGCTTTAAAGCTGTCTGATGATAACCATTTTGAGTTAAAGCAAAACAAATATAAGGAGTTCCAACAAATCCAGTCGTTAAATGATAATCACTTTCTATAACGAGTTCATTTAAATCATGTGCAATTCTTTTCTTAATGTCTCCATCCACTAAATTAAAAACTAGAGGCAGTACATGAGCGGTTTGCGTTGGAGCGACCATTCTTCCATTTGGTGAGATAAACTCGTTACTAAAATTTTCCTTGATTTTATTTAATAGCTTACTATAAGTCCGTACCTCTTCTACTTTATTAAGAACTTCTGCTGCATCTCTGAGAATTCGAGTCGAATAGGCATAGTAAGCTGTAGAAACTAGATCATTAGGCGTTGCACCAAAATAACTGTTTTCTTTGGCATCAAGTGCAAGCCAATCCCCAAAATGAAAGCCTGTATTCCATAGATATTCATTTTTCCCCTGTTTGCGAATATAGTCTACCCATGCCTTCATACTTGGGAATTGTTCTTCTAATAATCTTTTATCTCCATACATCATATAGACCGTCCACGGGCAAATAACTGAAGCATCTCCCCATGCCGATGAGGAAGCCCCCTCCAAAACATTTGGTATAACAAAAGGGACCCCGCCATCATCAAGTTGATCGGCTTTAAGATCTCGAAGCCATTTTGTAAAGAAAGGGCCTCCTTGATAATTAAATAAAGCCGTTCTTATAAAGACTTGAGCATCTCCCGTCCAGCCTAAACGTTCATCACGTTGTGGACAATCAGTTGGAACATCAACAAAATTACCTCTTTGCCCCCACCTAATATTTTGTTGTAATTGGTTTACTAGTGGGTGAGACGATTCAAAATGCCCAATTTCCTCCATATCAGTATGCATCACTTCACCAACGAATTTATCAACCGGTAGTTCTAGTCCCGGATACCCTTCCACCTTTACATATCTGAATCCTTGAAAAGTAAAAAATGGGGCATATTCCTCTTTTCCTTTTCCATTGGTAATATACCTTATCGTTTGTTTAGCCGTTCGAAGGTTTCCAAAATAAATAGTCCCTTCCTTATCAAGGATCTCAGCATGTTTTAGAACGATTTCGGTCCCTTCAGGTGCTTCAACTTCAAAGCGGATTCTTCCCACCATATTTTGCCCCATATCAATAACCTGGTCTCCATTTGGAGTCAAGAGAACTCGAACAGGCTTAATTTTTTCTGTTACTCGAACGGGATCATTTTCTTGTGCAATTAAGTGATCGAAAGCAAGATCCAGTGTCGATACACTCGACCAATCCGAATCATCAAATGAATAAGAGCACCAGCCCTCCTTAATGAGACGTGCATCAAAAGTTTCACCGTGATAAATTTCTGAGTAACGGATTGGACCAGTTGAAGCTTTCCAAGAAGAATCTGAAACGATGATTTCTTCTGTTCCATCAACATAATTAAGACAAATTTGTACAAGTGCTGCCCTGCGATTACCATAAATATTCCTTTTACCTTCCCAAGCTAGATTTCCCTTATACCAGCCATTTGCTAAAACAATTCCTATACTATTTTGATTTTCCTGGAAGTTGTCCGTTATATCATAAACTTGGTATTGAAGTCTCTTATTATAAGACGTCCAACCTGGTGCTAAGTAGTCATTCCCAACTTTTTCCCCATTTAAGTAAAGTTCATACAAACCTAGACATGTCACATAAGCACGGGCGGAAGCAACGGGCTTTTTCAATTCAAAGGGTTTTCTCAAATAAAAGGCTTCTTCCATGTTGGGATCCATTTCTAATTCGTTTGGAGTTATCCATGTCGCTTTCCATTCCTCTCGTTCAAAAAAAGCGGTTTCAAAATAATGGATCGTACTCCAATCAGACTCTCTTTCATAATTATCTTTGATTTTTACTCGATAAAAATATCTAGTTTGTGAACTTAGTTCAGTTCCATTATAGTCAACCTGTACCGACTGATCTGATTCTAAAAATTGCGAATCATAAAAAGGGTTTGTAAAAGAAGCGTTTAATGACACCTGCAATCGATAGGCCGTTTGCTTCGTTCCGCGTTTTTCGGACATCATTTCCCAACTAAACCGTGGCTTTTTCACGTCAATCCCTATAGGGTTTAGTTTATACTCACACCGTATCCTGCTTATAGTTAAATCAGCCATTTACATTAACTCCTCTACTAAAAGTTTTTTCTATTAATCTTTTAAAGCCTAATATTTTATTCAACTAAACATGATTAACAAACACACCTATTTTCACCTCAAAAAAAGAGCATGAGATTGATTGGAAACTCGGGAAGGTTATTTAACTTTTTCAATTTCAATAACAGCCCCATTCTCTTCGTGTGAACGGATCGCTGCCTCTATCACCTGTTGGGCCGCTAAAGCATCCTTTCCAGATCCTTCAACCTCCTCTGGGGAGACCCCCTCCTTAATTTGTTGGATAAAATGATTAATTCGATTTTTAAATGTATCATTAAATCCATCCATACCGGTCAATATTGAATTTCTAACTCCTTTAATTTCTTCACTACCATGAGGATACATGGTGATAGTCTCAAAAACATTATCGATTACAAATCTCCCCTTATTTCCTCCAACTTCACAATACTCAATGGGATGACCATTATACATATCATAACTTCCCATTAGGTGACCAACAGCTCCCGACTCAAATTCGAGATTAATAGAAGCAGTAGACCAAACGGATCTTCCAGGTGCTCGCGTCATAAAGGCTTGAACTCGTCGTACATCTCCGCAAAAATAGCGCATAACATCAACGGAATGTGGGTGAAGCGCTCTTAAATGAATCCAAGGTGTCGACTCATTCGGATTTCCAATTGTTAATTTCATGTTCATAAAGAGCGGTGTTCCAAGTTCTCCATTATTAATCCATTCTTTACCTTTATAAGCTACCGGTACAAAACGATGATTTAGATTACAAGCCAATCGCACCTTTTTTTCTTTTGCATATTGGATCATTTCTGTTGCTTCAGTTAATTGATTGGACAATGGTTTTTCCACTAATACGTCTTTTCCTGCTCGAATAGCCATCATGGCAGGTTCAAAATGATGAGACCCATTTTCTACCCCGCCTGTTGCTATACTTATGACGTCAATTTCTTCTTTTTCAAGCATCACAGGGAGACTATCGTATGTCTTCACCCCTAGATCTTTTCCTACCGACTCGACAAGTGCTTGATTTAAATCACAAATGGCAACGAGTTCGACATTTTGGTTTTGCTGATAGGCTTGACAATGAATTTGGCCAATATGATTAACTCCTACTACGGCAGCCTTTATCATTCTACAACATCCTTCCCTGTTTAACTCTTTCGAAAAGTCCCTTTAAAGGAAAACCCCACACAAGTGCTTATCACTTCATTCAACCTATATAAAAAAAGGGGGAAACTTCCCCCTCATTTTTTAAAACTTATTTTTTGACCTTGGCCTGTAGTCTAGCGGCGTTATTAATCGATCCTATATACAATGAATCATAGGCTTCTTGTGAGGATTCAAAAGGGCCTCGGTCTAGTCCATGCCAATTAAGATTGGTATACATTGGGTTTTGACGCCCTGTCACCTGTTCTCTTTTGGCAATATGGTTTTCCATTCTGGCCGTCAACAACTCGACCATTTCAGGTTCTTCACTTGCCACATTGTGTTCTTCTTTTGGATCCTTAATTAGATTGTACAGTTCCACCTCTGGCTTAAAATGAAAATCCGGTTCTAAAGCCCGTATCAGTTTCCATTCAGGTGTTCTCCAACCATGTTTACGCATCCATGTACATTCCGTCATGTAAAACTCTGGTTCTTGATTAAATCCGTCTTCCTGATTAATTACCTGAACAAGGTTCCTCCCATCAAAACAAATATCTGTTTCGACTCCGAGAATACTTAGAATTGTGGGCATCACATCTTTGATTTGGGTGGTATCGGATATCCTTTTCCCCGCAGGCAATTTACCCGGGTAACGCAAAATCAAAGGAACAACAAGTGTACATTCATATAACCCATGGTGATCATACCAACAATCATGTTCATTCAATGTCTCACCGTGATCCGAGGTGACAATAACCAACGTTTCATCTTTAATCCCTAATTCGTCGATCGATGTAAAAATAGATTGAATGCAAGCATCCATATATGCCACCGCGCCATCATATTGAGCGTTAACGTAATTGGCATCCGTACAGCCTTCAGGAATCCAAGATTTTAGGAAATCCGCAAAAGGTTTAAAATTATACATCTCTTTTAATGACTCATTATCTGAATCAAACTCATCCCCTTCGTAAAACATCCGCTCAAAAGGTGCAGGCGGCAGATAAGGTGAGTGGGGATCCATGTGTCTTAAGAATAGAAAGAAAGGTTGATCTTCATTTGCTAACCTCTTTAGTTCAGGAATGGCGACCTCATTAATATGATCCGCTTTTGCTGCACGACCCGTTTCGTCTGGCTCCCAAGCTTCGTAATCTAAGTAATTTTGAAATCCCCTAGAAGAAGGGTTCCCTGTAAATCCAATACAACTCGTGGCATAACCCGCTTCACCTAATACTTCTGCTAAGGTTTTATTATGCTCTCCCAAGTTTCCTGAGTGTCTCAAAGCCACGACATCTGTTCCAAAACAATCCATACCTGTTAACATAGACGCGTAGCCTGGCGTCGTTGGTATATTAGGACTAAAGTGATTTTCAAACAAGACGCCCTCTTCTGCAAATTTACTAATATGAGGAGTTGTTAGACGCTCATAACCATATGCACTCATGCGGTCACGCCTTAAGCTGTCAATTCCAAGAAGAATTACATTCGGTTGGTTTCCCATTGCTAAACATCCTTTCTCTTATCGGTTACCTTGCATCGAGGGCTTTTAAACAGGCATTTAAATACCCATAACTTTCTGCAGCAATTATGGATACTTCTGCTAAAGAATGATTATTTGCTCCAATTACTTCTAAACAAACAGGACCAGAATAATTTCCCTCAACCATTGCCTGACAATATGCAAACAAATTGATGTCACCACGGCCACAAGCTTGATTCTGAATCTCGCCAGGTCCTTTTGTTCGACCTTTACAATCTCTAATATGAATGTGCTTAACTCGGTTTAAAATTTTCGGTAATGCTGATTCTGGATCCTCATTGCTCCGATAGATATGACTTGGATCCATGTCAACTCCAAAAGCAGGTGATGAGATTCGATTCATTGCCTGTAAAGTCGTTGCTGTGTTATGAATCGCATTTCCAAAATGAGCTTTAACACAAAGAGTAACACCATAACTCTCTGCTTTTTTAGCTAAGTGATGAAGAGTTTCAATGGAGTGATTCAAATCCTCTTCAACACCGGATTTTCCACCTGGTCCAACATTAATTACTGGAATCCCTAATTCGGCACCTGCTTCAAAAGCTTTTGTTAAACGATCTTCATCTAGAGAAGCTACTTCCATTGATAAAAACGCTAGCCCAGTTTCATCCCTAATAGCTCTTAATTCACTCACCTGTCTTTTCCAATTATCCAGTACTAAATGTTCACACATTCCTTTAATGGCTGCTATTTCAACACCATCATAACCACATAACGCGATGTGTTTAGCAGCTGTTGCAAAATCAAAGTCACGAAACAAAACAGAATTAGCACCAAGCTTAATCATTCCTTTTAAGCCCCCTCAGTTTTAGGTAAAATAGAGTTTGATAGCTCTACAATTTTTCCGGTTTCCCAAGATTCAATAGCGGCCTCAATAATGTTTTGAACTTTTAAGGCATCAGCCCCCGAACCATTAACTTCTTTATAATTAACACCGTCTCTTATCTGATCGACAAAAGAAGAAATTCGACTCTTAAAAGTTTCATTAAACGATCTCATGCCACCAAGGTAGTAGTAACTTTCTGTTTCAATACTGTGTCTTGGGTAAAAGGTAAGTTGTTCACACGCATCCTCGATTACAAACCGTCCTTTTGAACCGACAACCTCACATCGTTCCAAACCGTAGCTCGCACCAGCATCATAACTGCCCACAAGATTTCCAATGACACCGTTTTCAAACTCAAGCAGCACTTGAGTGTTAGACCAGATAGAACGTCCTTCCCCTTTCATCATAAAGGCGGCGACTCTTTTGACATCACCGCAAAAGTATCTCATGACATCAAAGGAATGCGGGTGTAGAGCTCGCAGATGAAACCATGGAGATGATTCAACTGGATTATTAATCCACATTCTCATGTTAATCATATGAAGTTTACCTAACCGACCTTGGTCAACCCACTTTCTTGCTTCCAAAGCTGCCGGTGTAAAACGATGATTGAGATTTATTCCATAGGGAACTCTATTCCTTTCTGCAAGTTCAACCATCTGTTTTCCTTGTTTGATAGTATTTGAAATCGGCTTCTCCCCTAAAACAGGAATACCTGCTTTCAATAATTGCATTGTCGGTTCATAATGCTCGCTTCCGTTTTCTTCTCCCTTTGTACAAACGCTTACAAGATCTAGTTCTATTCCACTATTGAGCATTTCTTCAACATTATAAAATGGTTTTCCGCCAAATTTTTCGGCTGCAGCCAATGCTTTTTCTTGAACAAGATCACAGACCGCCACAATCTCAGTTTCTGGATTTTCTTTATATACTGATGCGTGAATACTTCCAATATTCCCCACACCTACAATTCCTACTTTAAGTACCATCTTTCTAACTCCTCTCAGTCTATTAAAAGACTTTAATGTCATTGGAAACCCTAGTTATTAAAGTCTAGGAATTCATTTTGGAAGACAGGCTGACCCTTTATATTTCCCATATGAACCATTTTTAAGAACAGACCCATTTATGGGCTTAGTCCAAAATAAAGATCTTAATTCCACTTCACCTACAACTCTTCATCTCTTCTCAAGTCTTTACATCACCCTTCTTTAGAGAACTCTAAACGCTTAATCAATCTATACTTATATTGTAAAAGTTAAACGTTCAGAAATCATAGCTTATTCAGCCATCTTAATTGTGTATTTCGCCTTTGATAGGGTCATTTTAATAACTCATCATTTTCTGTCTGTACTTCCCTGGTGAACACCCTATGTTTCTACTGAATAATCTTGAAAAGAAGGCCGGATCATCATACCCTACTTTAAAGGCAATGTTTATAATTTTTTCATCTGTATTTTCCAATAAATACTTGGCTCGTTCAATTCGAATCTTATGTACCATTTCTAAGACTGTTAAGCCTGTTTCTTGTTTGAAAAGTCGATTTAGATGTCTTGTGCTAATTGCAAATGAATCACATAGTTCAGAGGCGGATATTTTTGTGTCATAATGTCTTTCCAAATAGCCACAGATTCTTTTTATTAGAACCTTTTGTTCATTACATTGATAACTTTTAAGATTTCGGTTGGAAAGCGTCTCCTTAAAAATTCTCGATAATAAGATTAATAACTCAATCATTTTTAACCGAATTAAGGTTTGAGAATCAGGACGAAAAGAGTTACATTCTACAATCATGCCTTCTAATAGAGATTGAACAGCATAAGAATCCTGAACAGTTAGATTAAGATGGTTATGGAACCGTTCATTATGATCTAAAAAAGGATGTATATAGAAAAAATCCATGGAATCTGATATGCCTAATCCTTTTAATAAGGCATTATCTATTAGATTCGGTAAAAAGAGGCAATTAATGATTTCTAAATTGGTCTCTGGAGGGATATAGAACGTATGCTCTTCACCTGGATTGATCATAAAAACATCTGATTGTTTTAATCTGTAACGTTCTCCTTTAAAAAAATGTTCACTTTCACCGTTTACCACATAGACCAATTCCACAAAATCATGCTTATGAACAGGTGGTGAATTCTCATTATCGTGAACCCAACGATTTATATAAAATGGAAATTTTTCTTTCATGAATTCTTTACTAGTATACGTAATCATTTTTTATTCTCCCTTCACCAACCAGTATAAGTGAATAGGTAATTAAATAAGATCACCACTCCATTCATCCATCAAAAAACAATAAATGAATGGAGAGGATATAAGTTTTTTGTGAAGGCTTATTGGCAATATGTTTACACTCTGAATGTAGACTTAATTATAAACACCTCTTACATTTTTACAGCACCCGATGTAAGTCCCTTCATAAACAATCTCATTGTAAAAATAAATAGTATTAACAGTGGTAAAGACGCGATTGTATACCCGGCAAACATGGGTCCATATAAAGTTTGTTGAACAAACTGACTTTGAAATTGTACCAACCCAACTGTAATTGGAAATTTATTTGGATCACTGATTAAGACTAATGGCATCATATACTCATTCCAGATAGATAAGAGGTTCCAAATAGCCATTGTCCCAATAATTGGTTTAGATAGTGGGAGAACGATCTGCAAAAAGACTCGAAATTCTCCGCACCCATCCATTCTTGCCGCTTCGAATAACTCCTCTGGCAATGAGGCAAAGGATTGCTTCAGAACAAAGATCGTAAAAGCTTGCCCCCCTGCAGCAAATGCAATAATTAACCCTAAATAACTGTCCAATAAACCAAAGCTTTTTATTTCCAGAAATAAAGGAATTAATGTCAACAGTCCTGGAATCATTAATAGTGCAACAACCGACATAAACAGAAAATTTTTACCCCAGAAACGAAGTCTAGCGAAGGAGTAGCCGGCGAGTGACGCAAACACAATGATAATTAAAATACTGCTTAGACCAATAAAAACAGAATTAAAGATATAGGAACCAATCGCTTTCCAGGCAACCACATAATTCTCAAAATGTAACGGAAATGTGATTCCAAAAAAATGTTTATAAAATTGACCATTACTTTTAAAAGATGTAATCACCATATAAATAAATGGATACAACGAGATAAACGCTAAAATTATTAGAAAGATATGACTTGGTAAGTCTTTTCTTAAATTCTTTGTCATTGTTTAAAAAACCTCCTTTCAAAAATACTAGGCTTTATATTCAGTACTAGGGTTAATGTATTTCATTTGAATCCAAGTAAGAATAAGCACGATGATAAAAATAATCATAGAGACTGCCATCCCGAGGCCGAACTGCCCATTTTGAAAAGCAAGAAAATACATATATAACCCTGGAACATAAGAGGAATAGCCTGGTCCACCATTCGTCATAACTAGAGGAAGGGTCACATTTTGCAAGAGCTGAATAATGGTTAAAATCAAGATTAATTTGACTTGCCCCAAGACAAGTGGAACTTCTAATTTGAAGAATCGCTGAAATCTTGTAATTCCATCCAAACGTGCAGATTCATAAACACTTTCTGAAATGTTTTGCAAACCTGCAAAGAAAATAAGTAGATTAAAAGGAACTACAAATGGAAACCCAACAAACATTAGGGATATTAAGGCAATTTTTGAGCTCCCTAACCAGTTCAAAATAAAATGACCAAGACCAAGTGCATGTAATAAGGCATTCAACACACCTACGTTAGGATCATAGATAAAACTCCAGATCATGAACATGACAATTCCCGGGACAACAACAGGAATGACAAATAATACCCTGTAAATGTACTGCATGCGCTTACTTTTTAAATGAAAGATAACCACCGAAACAAAAAGCGGAACAAATAGTTCAATAAACGATTTTACGATCGCCCAGATGGATACGTTTCTCATAGAGATCCAAAATACCTTATCTGTCAATAAAGAGATATAGTTTTGTAATCCAGTAAATTGCGGAGGATTAAAGCCATCCCAATTTGTAAAAGAGAACCCAATTGCAACCATTGCCGGATAGTACATAAAAAGGATTAACAGAATGAAGGAAGGGATTAGCATTCCGTATCCTGCGCGCCAATTATATTTTAATTTACTCTTTTTTTTCAGTTGAGCCTCGGTCTGCACGGTCCCTATTTCTTCGAGAGTCTTTGCCATTCTCCTACTCCTTTCAAAAGGAGCGGGTTATCTCCTACATCATTCGATAACCCGCCCTTCCCTTATTGGTATTAGTTATTAAGATATTTAGAAAGATCCCAATGATTTTGGGCAATCAATTTATCCGCGGCTTGATTCATCTGAGTGTCACACGTCTGAGCAAATTGATTCAGTGTGACATCACCTGTAATATAGCTTTGGAAAGCTCTATATATAGCGTCCTGCTCTTCCTCCGTTAAATTAATGCCACCAAATACACTGTTTAATGGTTTATTTGTCAAAGCTGATAAATTTTTAAGTGCTGGTATTGCCTGAGCTCCCTTAACAGTTGGGACATATTGACCTAACTCGTTTACAATCGATTGATCATGTTCAGGTGTAGTAATAAACATTAACCAATCTATAATGGCCTTCTCTTTAGCTGGTGTGATTGTGTTATCCGCTTTCTGTGAAGCCACTGCAAATTGGAATGCAGAACTAGGTCCGCCAATTGAGGCTGAAGAATCAAAGTTAGTCGCATATTGGGAAGTAGATGGATCTGGATATGGATTTTTAAAGGAGCCCCAATTAAAACTAGGCTTAGCAGATGCGATTTGTGAAGCGGCCCATGAACCATCAAAATACATTCCCACGTTTCCTTTTACGAACGCTAACATGTTCCCTTGCCCATTGGAATCGCCACCCGTATAATCCTTCTGCCAATACTGCGAGAAACTTTTAATTATTGGATATAAAGCTAACCATTTCTTGTTCTTTGGACCAAAAATCCCCTTTTTAATAGCAATGACTTGATCTTCAGTTGTCATCGTTTCATTTCCAGTAAATAGAAGCTGTTTGTATTCACTTGAGTAAAAATTCGTATAGAACAAACGTGATAACCAAGTTAGCCGATCCATCCCTGTTGGTGTTGAGGCAAGATCCCATGAGAATGGGGTATAGCCAGCAGCCTTTAATTTCTTGCAAGCATCAATAAACTCGGACCAGGTTTCTGGTAATGTTGTAATTCCTGCTTTCTTAAACGCGTCTTTATTATAAAATGTTGCGGTCCCAACATAGTCTCCGTTTAAAACATAAGAGCTCCCATTAGGTGCTTTTGTTTCGGATACGATTTGACTATTCAAAAGCGAGCTCCACGGCTTGTTATCAGCATAGGGATCAGGTTGTTTATAATATTTAGATAGATCTTGCAATGTCCCTTGGGCTAATGAGGAATTCGCATCATACCATTGAGACCAAATGACATCTGGTAATTGTCCTCCCGCTGCTTTCGTTCGTACCCAAGTCATATAATCTTGACTGGCAGGCAACCCTTTTATAAATTCGATTTTGACTCCTGTTTTTTTATAGTACTCGTCAGCTAATTTTTTTAATTCTGTCGCTGGTTTCTGATTGGCTTGTAGGACTGCTGTCGGGCTATAGTTACCCGCATACATAGTAATCGTGCCTTTAAATTTTCCGTTAGCAGTTGTTGAAGTGCTATTGATCCCTGAACACCCTGCGAGTGCAACAACTAAAAGAATTCCGAGGAAAACAAAAAACATTTTTTTAATCGGACTCATTCTCATTCTCTCACCTCTTAATAATTTTTAAAAAGACCGGTGTAAAAAACATAATTTTCAGTAAATAAAATCAATGAGGTATAGATCTAACCTCCAACCTGGATGGGTCAGGGTTTTCACACCAATCCTCCCAAGTAATGCCAAAGTGTAAAAGAATTTTTTCAATTCTATTCTTAAAAGGTAAACCCTCTTCTCTAAGAATGGCTTGCATAGGGTCTTCTCTGTCACCTAATTTTCCCCTCGTCCATTCAGCTAACTTTTCTTCAAATCTGGTCGTTAGGTCTGGTAATGAGTCAGCTAAGTTAATCTTTTCATTTGGATCCGACATTAAATTATATAATTCTTGTTTTGGTCGAATAAAAGGCCCTGAATCAAATGTTTTGATATACTTATATTCTTTAGTTCGAATCCCTCTAGCTGCCTGCCATGAACATTCACTGAGAAATATTTCTTTTCGATAATTTCTATGTTTCCCCTCTATTAATGGCCACAAAGATTCACCGTCGAGTCCATTAGGTATATTAAGATTTAAGGCTTCTAATATTGTTGGCATAATATCGGCATGCTGAATAAGGTCAGTCGATCTGATGTCACTTGGTATTTTTTCTGGCCAACGCATAATGACCGGCACGTGGACCGTCGCGTCATACAAACCGCAGTGATCCCAAAAAATATTATGTTCAGTTAAACTTTCGCCATGGTCACCAAATAGAATTAATAAGGTCTCTTCCTTTATTCCTAATCCTTGTAAATGTAAATCCAAATCTTTAATTAAATCATCTAAGTATCGAATTTCAGCATTGTAGAGAGCGCTTACATAATCGGCATCCGTTATTCCACCTAATAAATCATAATGATGATATTTAAAGAAGGGGTATGCCCGATGATGAAAAGCTTCTCTCATACTCATGTTTTCGGGGTCTGAAGGATTTCGTTCATTACTATAAAATGGCGAAATGTATTGTTGTGGAGGTAAATAGGGTGTATGCGGGTCCCAGTAGTGTAAAAATAAAAAGAAATCTTCGTCTTTGTGTGCTTTGATCCATGGTTTAGCTAAATTATTAATATCTTGACCATCAATCCATCTCTTTTCTCCTTTTGTATTAATATAATAATTGTAACCTCTCGCAAACCATTCTTTTAAATGATACAGATTATCTATTGCACCTGTTAGATAGCCAGATGCTCTTAGGAGATTTGGCAACCATTCGACATTTTTAGGTAAGTATTGCGAATTCGAGCCATGGGCTACAATTCCTGTGGTTAAACCTACTTTTCCTGTAAAGAGGCTCGTATGGGCAACTTCTGTAGGGATATCAGATGCGAAAGCGTTTTCAAAAATAATACCTTGTCTTGCTATTTCATCTAGATGTGGGCTAGTTGGCAAATGATAACCATAACAGCCTAAATGGTCAGCTCTCAAGGTATCTAAAGAAATTAAAATGACTTTCAACCTTTCCCCTCCCCCCTTTATGTTATATAGAAATTTTATTATTTTTGAAAAATTAAATCATTGCCGAAACAGACATGAACCTGTTCAATTTAGCCATATTTACTCCTATCCCTGTTAACCACTTCAGCCTTAAATAAATTCAAGCTCCAAGAAAGTGAAAACTGAGTACCACAGCACTCAGTTTTCTTACCAATCTTTTAATAGTTCGCTCTCCTGTTAGCATTAAAAATTTACAACGGAATAGTTTTATTCCTTAGTGTGACGTGGATATCTTCTTCGCAGTGGCGGATAAGCTCGACTAGGTTATCAACCAGTTTGTAATGGTAGATCTCTCCGTTTTCTTTGTTTGATACGGTGGCGTCACCGACGACTCCGATATTTTTGGTTTTCGCGCGATAGGTGGCGACGTCGCTTGGTACAAAGACCGAATCTCCTTCTATGAATGGGTCATGATTGAAATAACGATGACTTGTGCTGTTATTTTCAATCGCCTTAGTCATGTCGCATAGTTCTGGATGTAAATACAGCATATGGGAGGTTTCCAATCCAGCTGCGTGCCCCGGTGCACCAGGATTCGGTGCCATCAATTCGGCCCCTATGGTTCTTGCAATATAGAATGGGTCTGCAACCGCTACAAAAGAACCTGTGTGATTCCGAATTTTAACTGCTGCATTCTTTATCGGTGGCAGATTAGCTTCTCGATGCCCGTTAAGGATAATGATTTTTTCAAAACCGTGATAGACCAAACTTTGTAACATATCCACTAAGAGATTGGTCAAAGTTTCAGGTCGGAGCGTAATCGTTCCGGGATAGGCCATGTGATGCGGAGCCAGTCCAAACCAAGTGGGCGGAGCAACCAGTGTTCCTGTTTTTTCTGCTGCAGCTTCAGCAACATCCCTTGCGACAAACGTATCAGTACCAAGCGGTAAATGAAGCGCATGCTGCTCGGTGCTTCCAACAGGGATGATAATCGTCTTCTTCTCCTCTAAATAAGCTTCAACATCGGACCATTTATTGTTTTGTAACCAAACATCCTTCATACTTGGCCTCTCCTTCTCATATCTATTTTTTAGATTCTTACTTGGATTTTCTTAGAAAGACGAGTTGCTGTCTCTCTCACTAAATCAATACACTGATCAAGATCACCTTTGTTAACAAATTCACGTTCTAAGCCAGCCACACTGATTGCCGCTATGACATCTTGATCTGAAATTAGGATCGGAGAAGCAACGGCAATTGTTCCCTCATGAAGTTCCCCATAGCTTATAGCAATCCCCTTTTCCTTAACATGGAGTAATTCTTCTTGCAGTCTTTCTTTTTTTGGAATTCTAGGATACAACGAATAATCGATTTGATTTAAAATACGCTCCTGCTCTGTCAAACTTAAAAATGCCAGTAAAGTCCTAGGGCAAGCGGCCGCGTATAAAGGAGCTCTCCTGCCTACCTGAGGGTAGATCTTGATTGGATTTAAGGATTCAATTTGATCAATGTAAACCGCTTCTTCCCCATCTCGAATAACCAGCTGCACCATCAGCCCTGTCTCATTTCGAAGCCGAACCATATCGTCATGAGCTTGTTCCCGAATATTGAGCTGGTTGAGGACGATATTAGATTTACTAAGAAATGCCCAGCCCAATGAATATAACGTTTCTTTATACCTTTTATGGCTTTTGATATAGCCATATTTTTCAAGAGACTTAAGTAATCTAAACGTTGTTGTCTTAGGAAAGCCTGTTTTCTCTACCAGTTCTTCCAAGGTTAAAAAGGGATGGGCATGATTAAAACACTCTAATAACTCGAGTCCTTTTTCCACACTATTATTCTTGCTCACAAAGTCAGTCATCGTTTTTCTCCTAGACATTAATTAGGCTGATTTTTTTTGAGTCGTATGTGCATTCTTGTTCGTAGCCTTGTTAATAAAATAAATGACGACACCTGTTGCCAACCAAATGATTCCCCAAAGAATGGCTTTTGGAGTGATGTAATACATCTCAGCAAGTGTACCGATAATTGCGAGAATCGGAAATGTATTACCTAATGGAATTTTAAATGGTCTCGGCTGATCTTTTCTCTTTTGACGAAGTATAATGACTGACACATTCACCCCCAAGAAAACGACCAAAGCGGTGAAAACACCAGCTGATGAAACAAGACCTAGATTTCCTGTGAGGGTTAGTAAAATAGCAAAGATACCACAAATTAGGGTTGCTGCGCTTGGTGATTTAAACTTTGGATGAATTCCACCAAAAAAGCCCCAAAGATGACCGCTTCTCGCCATAGCCAAACCAACACGCGGTCCGCCTATTAAACAACCAATCCCAGATGTAATGGTTGCTGCAATACCAGCTGCTGCTACAAAGTTAGATGCCCAACCGGATGTTACAGCGGCCAAAGCCGATGCCAGAGGAGCACTTAATGTTGGCAGAACATTTACTGGAACAAGTGTCACGACAACCCAGCCTACCAAACTATATAAAATGACAACACTTATAATAGCCCACACCGTTGCGCGAGGAATATCCTTATAGGGCCGTTTCGCTTCTTCTGCTAGAGTCGTGATAGCATCAATATGTATTTGACCAAATGCAATCAGCGCAGCGGCTGCCATTAAACCACCAACTCCATTCGGTAAAAATGGGTGTTGATGGATGGGCATAGGAAGTTTAGGATGCATAATCCCAATAACAATAAAAATGAGCAGTGCCAAAACCTTGAAAAAAACAAGAATATTAATGACATTTTTGGATAAGGAAATGCCTAAATACAACATGGCTACTGTTAATATCCCAATAATCACAGCCCAAGATGTCGTAGATAGTCCTGGTGCAAAATAACGGGCATAGAGACCAAATCCCAACCAAACCGCTGCCCCAACCGCCACATACTGCGTCATCATAGTCCAACCAATAATAGCCCCTACAAAATCTCCTGCCTTTTTCCCGAGCTCCGAGAATGCCTGTCTGCAATAGACGTAACTCGCCCCCGCCTGAGGAAACATCGATGATAGTTCGGCGTAAGACAAAGCTGTAAAAATGGCAATGATTCCCGCAATAATAAAACTGACAAACAAGCCGGCACCAGCTGGTTTAGCCGCAACACCTGTTACAACAAAAATCCCCGTCCCAATGAGCGCAGCCACTCCCATTGAATAAAGATCCCTAAAAGTTAGCGTACTCGCTAACTTTTGATCCTGCTTCTCCATTTCAAGCCCCCTCTATTCCATTATGCGGAATTAAAATTCCAAAATTAAAACTATAAACTAATATTAGAATTATAAAAATTAAATGTCAATTTTTAAAAAAAGAACAATTGACCATCCCAAATTCCACTTTGTACCCAAAACGTTTTGTGTTTTACTTTTGTGACGAAACGAACTACATCGATTGTTAATGGTGTCTTGTATATAAGAAATGACAAAGGAAATAATGGGGAGAACCTTTAAAAGAATGGATTGAATAGAATGGAAAGAGCCTTTGAATATAAACAGATTGTCAATAAAATCCTTACCACTAATCTCAACACAGTTCTCTAGATACCTCGGCGTAATAGTAACTGAACCACTTGGTAAAGGGTAAGGCGCAAAATCTGAGAAGGTCCAGCACTGACCCTGAGAGAAACAAACGTTCTCCTTGCAGCTGGCCTACTTGATGTTAGAGCGGAACATTTCAGACAGGTGAAATTTGTACTGGGACAAAATGATTTCTAAAATATCTCGATAGGATTCGAATTCTTCAGTAAGATCCCCGCTAAAGATAAGTTTATGCACCATGTTGATGCCGATCTCTAGGCTTTTCGCATCGTCTGGCAGATCCCAGATATGATAAGGAAAATCTTCGTAACCACAACTAAGCTGGGCGATTGAAAGGACTAATCGACTATTGATCGGTCGAAATAGAATTTCAGACCTTCTCGGATTTTTGGCGGACCTTCTATGATTTTTGTGTAACCTTCTTTGATTTTGCCTCAACCTTTTAGGATTGAGCACGCTCGCTTGCAGTTAGTGCTGGACCTTCTCGGATTTTGCGCCGACCTTTTAGGATTTTTGTGTAACCTTCTATGATTTTTCTTCAACCTTTTAGGATTGAGCATGCTCGCTTTTGGTCGGCGCTCGACCTTCTCGGATTTTGCGCCGACCTTCTTGGATTTTTGACCGACCTTTTAGGATTTTCGCGTAACCTTCTTTGATTTTTCCTCAACCTTTTAGGATTGGGCACGCTCGCTTGCGGTCAGTGCTGGACCTTCTCGGATTTTGCGCCGACCTTCTCGGATTTTTGGCCGACCTTTTAGGATTTTTGCGTAACCTTCTTTGATTTTTCCTCAACCTTTTAGGATTGGGCACGCTCGCTTTTGGTCGGCACAGGACCTTCTCAGATTTTGCGCCGACCTTCTTGGATTTTTGGCGGACCTTCTAGGATTTTTGTGTAACCTTCTAGGATTTTTCTTCAACCTTTTAGGATTGAGCACGCTCGCTTGTGGTCGGCGCTGGACCTTCTCAGATTTTGCGCCGACCTTCTATGATTTTTGAGTAACCTTCTTTGATTTTTCCTCAACCTTTTAGGATTGAGCACGCTCGCTTGCGGTCAGTGCTGGACCTTCTCGGATTTTTTGGTGACCTTCTTGGATAAATGGGGAAGCTTCTCGAATTTCGCTCCCTTGCATGTGGGCAGGGTTAGAGCTTCTGTGATTTTTCTGCCACCTTTTAAGATTTTTGACAAACCTTCTCAGATTTTTCCTCAACCTTTTAGGATTGAGCACGCTCGCTAGTGGTCGGCGCTGGACCTTCTTGGATTTTCAAGTCCACTTAGGTTCAAGTAGAATAGCGCTAAATCAAATCGAAATCCCCACCTTAAACTTTTGGTGGGGTGCTGCTATCTGATGCTTACACTATAATGCCCTCAACAAAAAACAAAACCGTCGTTCTAGGCCGCATCTAGCCGAAAACGACGATCCAATTTTATTTCCAGTCACACGATCTTCTACATGTAGACTTGAGTGGCCCTATTCCCTTGTATCAGTGGGATTCCTCCATTTTTTCTCCTGTTCCATACAACTTATTTAGGTTGATCCGCTTCCATCCTCCGTTAAAATAATAAATAAATAGTAAAATATCTGAAACAATGAAACTAATTGGGAAGCTCCACCAAACCCAATTAATTCCTAAGTGGTAAGCGAAAAGATAAGAAAATGGAATACGAATCACCCATAGAGTCACAAATGAAATGAGCAATGGGAATAAAACAGCACCAGTAGAGCGCACTGTGCTCACAAGAATATTCATGACTCCAAACAAAATAAAACTCCAGGCTGTAACATCATTAACATGTATTCCAAGTTGAACAACAGCAGGCTCCGTAACAAACAAGTGTAATATATCTTTGTTGAATAAATAGACAAGTCCTGCAAGTGCACCTGTCATAACCAGGTTGTACACAAGACCCGCTTCAAATGTACGCTTGACTCGATCCCACTGGTTAGCGCCAACATTTTGTGAACAAATATTCGAGACAGAAGCGCCGATCGCCATCGCCGGCATGCTGATATAATTCGTAATGTTCATTGAGGCACTAAACGCAGCTACTGCCGTGGAGCCAAACGTGTTTACCAAGTCGATCAGCGCCATAGAACTCGTAGAAGCCACCATCATCTGAAGCCCCATCGACATGCCGCGTTGTGTCATGAGCTTCACTAAATTTGGAATTGGCAATAAATACCTTAGCTCTTTAACGCGAAGTGACAATGGGTGATTAATATAATAGAGAAAACTAATTAAACAGGACAAACAAATAAATTGCGCCAATAATGTCGCAGTTGCCGACCCCTCAATTCCCATCTTCGGAAAAGGACCAAGACCAAAAATCAATACTGGATTCATAACGGTATCGATCACTACCGAAACTAATAGAAAATAAAAAGGTGTTTTTGAATCACCGGCACCCCGTAACGCCATTGTTATAAAGTTGTACAAGTTTCCAAACGTAACCGTTATCATAAAAGTTCTTAAATAAGGGACTGCGTATGGCATGACCGATTTTGGTGTATGCAACAATCCGAGGAGATCAGTGGCAAAAACTTCACTAAGAACGGTAATGACAAGAGAAAACAAGAGAAAAAAGGTAAATCCAGTTCCAATTACGCGTTTGGCTTCGTCATATCTTTTAGCGCCGTAGTGCTGTCCGACAACGATTGAAGACGCCATCGCAATGCCAAACGTTAAACTAAAAACTAGAAAATTGATATTATTGACATTCGCCGTTGCTGCGAAAGCATCGGCACCTAAATAGTGGCCGACCCAGATGGAATTAATGGTTCCATTTAATGACTGCAAAATGTTGCCGAGCAACAAAGGTAAAGAAAAGAAAAAAACAGTTCGGTAAATCGGGCCCTCGGTGAGTTGTCTGCGTTCCATAACCTTTCCTCCACAATATTCAGTTGTAACAGAAAATTATATTACTCTGCGCTCGAGTTTTATTATTTTCGAGTGATGAATGTCAGCGCTTCCGTAACTTCGATTGGCGATTGACATCGATTAAAAATCCTCCTTCTGCTTATTTAAGCATGGAATTATCATAATCGTCCATTTTTTTAACTTCATTTTAGATAATTGGCAAACTGCTGATTATTCAAGAAGGAATACGTAGAACGGTTCCCTTCAAATCCTGTGATTTCGACGCTGTTTGTATGTAATGACTGGAGAATTTCAAATGCCAATCCGCCATTTTTCTCCATGACTAAGAGTGTCACTGTGTAACAGATTCGACCTTTGGATTATTACACAACAGTCAGAAAGTTACACAGTATGGAATCTCACCAACTGGCACCTAGCAGCTTTCTAGCTTTACCAAAAGAGAAACTGAGCACCATAGTACTCAGCCCTCCTAATCTTTGCTATTTTGATTGCCTTACTTATGCCGCTTATATCTAATTGTAGATACTATATATGAGACGTTAACCAGATACCTCTTGGGTCTGGACCAAAAATTATAAGAGGCTGGGACAGAAGTAGTTGACGAATAGAAAAAACCGAACTTATTCACTGTTTAACGTGATGGGTTCGGTCTTTCATTTATAAGTTAAGTCACTTATGAAACGCTAGTCAAAATACGTTGCTTTCCGTGGGCACGGCCCAAGCCTCCTCAGCAAGGAAAATGCTTGCTTGCGGGGTCTTCGGACACGTGCGGTTCGAGCAGGAGTCTCCGTATTTTGACTGCGCTTCCTATTTGTTTGTGTCTAATAAAAATTTAGTGTTCGGAATTTAAGTCAGTTAGTTTAGTTTTGTCCCAGCCTCGATCACACAAAAAAGGTTTGACAATAATAAGTTCAACGATTTTAAATAGTTTTTGAAACCGGCCGATTCATACTTCCTGATTTATTTCCATTTAAATCAAAGATCACCTACATACCTATATTTTGAAGCGTCGAAGTCATGGTAACATGATTTCATTTCCCATTTTTCCAAGCCCAACAATAAATCTCGATTATGCCTTTCAATTGGCGTTTGAGTAATAAGGAATTTTGCTCAAAAATTTATTCTTCCTCATCATCTGTCATCCCCCCTAAACGTACGATCGCATCCTAGCCCATGAAAAATCTGTTTATAATATTAGTCCACTTGTATTTTAAAAACGACGGGTTGATCACTTGATACTTTGTTCGTTTTAATCATTAGGCCATTTTCACCTCTGCTCCACTGAGGCTGCTCTTCAAACCCTAATACTGTAATGCCCTTTATTACTCCATGGAAGTGAGGAAGCTTTGAAGCGTCTTTCTCCCCTAGAGATTCTATGATCACTTCACCGTTTTTGGGATAGTTCAAAACAATTGCGTACAAATACGAGCCATTAACAGTAAAGCGGATATCTTGTGGTGTAAAATGTTTTGAAACGCTATCAGTAAACTGCCCTTCAATAACTTTTGTGGGACCTTCCCCATACTTTCTCCAAACTTTACTACTATAAATGGCCTCTCCATTTATTTCAAGCCATCTCCCAATTTCCAATAAAATAGATTTATCCTCATCAGGAATCGTTCCATCAGATTTTGGTCCAATATTGAGTAATAAGGTTCCATTTTTACTTACAATATCTACAAGATCACAAATAATCTCATTAGGTTGCTTGTAGTCGTTATTTTTAGTATAACACCATGAATTTTTGGCTACAGAGGTATCTGTTTGCCAAAAATAGGGCTTCTGTTCTGAAAATTGCCCTCTCTCTATATCAACTACTGCACTTCCAAACATGAAGGCATCATGCTTATAATTGATCGCAACTTCGATCCCCCATTCATTCGCACGGTTATAATAATAAGCTGCAAACTTTTTTAAATAAGGCTTGACCGCATGGTGCTGAATCCACCAATCAAAGTAGACAATCTTGGGTCGGTAACGGTCTACGATTTCACAAGTTCGAACTAACCAATCTTCCATGAATTCTTTAGATGGGGAGGGACTAAATAAGTCATGATGATTGGGTTCAGGCATGGCTGCCCAATAAAAGTCTCCTCTTTCTAATGGTTCTTTAATATCGCTGTCAAAGTCTTTTCCATGTCCCATGAAGAACCAATGTTCAATTCTATGGGTAGACGCACAAAGAGGGATGTTTCTTTTCTCAAGTGATTGTCTAAGTTCACCTAAAATATCACGTTTAGGTCCCATTTCATAGGCATTATATTTAGACACATTACTTTTATACATTTGGAAACCATCATGATGTTCCGCAACTGGCATCACATACTTTGCTCCTGCCCTTTCAAAAAGGCTTGCCCATTCCTCAGCATCAAATTTTTCTGCCTTGAACATTGGAATAAAATCTTTGTAACCAAACTCTTTTTGTTTTCCATAAGTCTTAATATGATGGTCATACTCTTTGGAGCCTTGAATATACATGTTTCTCGGATACCACTCATTACCAAAAGCAGGAACAGAGTAAACGCCCCAATGAATAAATAATCCAAATTTGGCATTTTGGTACCATTCTGCTACTTTATATTGTCCAAGAGAATCCCAATCATCTTTGTACTTTCCATCTCTTATAACTTCGTCAATTTCCTGTAAATAGTCTTTGATCGTTTTCTCAATCTGAATATTAATAGTTAAGCCCTTCCTTCACTATAATTCACTTATATAAATAAGAAACTATTCCTTAATTGAGTACCAATCATATCCAAAAGCAACGCTCTTCAATTTCTGATAAACTTTATGTTTCAGAGTGTACCTTCAAAAGCCATTATTATTCTTTTTTAAATTTATTTTCTAGTTTCCCTAGATTCTCAACTTCAACAGTAACGACATCGCCGGGTTTTAAATAGACTTGTTTTTCTTCGGGGTAGCCTAGTACGACTCCTTCTGGTGTTCCTGTTAGAATAATGTCACCGGGTTCTAATGTCATATGGTCCGAAATGTAGCTGATAATTTCAGCACAGGAAAAAATCATGTCAGAGGTATTGGACTCTTGACGAACCTCTCCATTTACAATTGTCTTTAAAGATAAGTTATTAGGTTCTCTCACCTCGTCTGCCGAAACTAAATAAGGACCTAATGGGCTAAAATCATCACAAGATTTACCAGGCAGCCACTGAGGTGTTTTTAATTGCAAATCTCTTGCCGAAAGATCATTGGACGTACTATATCCGAAAACATAATTTAAGGCTTCGTCCTCGCTCACATATTTTGCCTTTTTTCCAATAATAACGGCTAATTCCACTTCATAATCGAGTTTGTCTGTCACTTTTGGTATGGCAATATCTTTTTTGTGTCCGGTTAAAGTATTGTTAAATTTGTTAAATAGAATTGGCATTTTAGGATAAGGGGCATTGGTTTCATCGGCATGTTTCCTATAATTGAGTCCAACACATATAATTTTGTTCGGCCGTGTCACACTGGGGCCCCATTCTATTGTTTCTTCATTAAGGACATAAGTCTTGTTTGATCTGTCAAGATTATTGATATAGTTTTGAAGACTTGCGAGCCTTTCTTGACCTCCTCGTATCACGTCCATAACATCCGACGTCAGATCCTGTGACGGCACTTCTTTCAATGCCTCCTCCATATCAATAATTCCCTCCTCGGTTTTAACACCGAGTATGTATGTTCCATTTTTATCGATCGAAAGCAGTTTCATTTGCTATTCCTCCTTTTAAATACCTTCTGAGACTTTAAAAACTAAGCGTTTTTACCAAATGTCACTCCACCATCAATAAATAAAGGAGAACCCATCATAAATTTAGATTCATCCGAGGCTAAGAATAATGCAGCATTTGCAACGTCTTCTGGTCTTCCTAGATCACCACTTAGCTGACGCATTTTAATTTGTTCAAGAGCTTCGTCCGGATCATCATAGGAGTTTTCTAAATAGTTCTCAACAAAAGGGGTTAAAATAGTACCTGGTAAAAGGGCATTAATTCGAATATTATATGGGGCATAATCTACTTGAGTTGATTTTGTAAGAGCAAGAACTGCTCCTTTAGATGTCGAATAGGAAGCCCTTTTAGCTAACCCTATTTCGGCAATGCAGGAGGACATATTAATGATTGAACCTTGTCTTTTTTCCATCATATGAGGCAAAACATATTTGCTAACAAGAAAAACCCCTTTAACATTAACGTTAATCACTCTATCAAAGTCATCCGGATCAACTTCATGCAGACGGCCTACACCACTGATACCCGCGTTGTTAAATAACACATCAATTCGACCATATTTATTTATGATCTCCTCGACCATACTTTGAACAGATTCTGGATGGGTAACGTCTGCTTTTATAAATCTGGCCTTTCCTCCATTCTGGATAATGTTAGCAACCGTTTCCTCACCTTTAATTGGATCAAGGTCATTCACGATCACCGTTGCCCCTTCTTTTGCAAAAAGGATCGCTGTACTTTTACCAATTCCCGAACCAGAGCCAGTTATTAAAGTTATTTTATTTTCTAATCTCACCAAAAATCCTCTCCCTTAGTTATTCATACCTTTATTAAAAGAGTTTTTTTAAACAAATTTCCATTCCGCCTTAATACCGGCGCCATACCCTAGAGTTGCACCACCATCGACCGTAACAACTTCACCTGTAATAAAACTCGAATCCCGGTTACTAAGAAATAACACAACACTTGCTATTTCCTCAGCTTCCGCTGTATAGCCCAACAAGTGTGAACGATCCTGTTCAAGTTTTGCTAGGTCTGGATCTGGTTGTTCCTCGAGCCATCTTTCAAGTAGTGGAGTCATGACGCCTGCAGGACATATGGCATTAATACGCACCCCTTTAGGTGCCATATCAACCGCCAATGACTTGGTTAAAGAAATGACGGCTCCTTTGGTGGCAGAATACGCTGGATTTCTTCTTTGGCCCGCAACACCTGTCATAGATGCCATGTTAACAATACGACCCTTCGTTTTTTCTAAAAAGGAAAGGCTATACTTAATGGTTAAATACATACTTTTTACATTAACTTCAAACAGTCGATCCCACTCATGGCTTTCTATTTCATCAATCCCCTTTGATAAAATCGTTCCTGCATTGTTAAAAAGGACATCCAGTTTTCCGAAGGTTTTAATAGTTGTATTAATCAAATGTTTCACTTGCGTTTCCTCTGAAACATCACCGCATACCCCAACCACTTCTCGCCCTTGGGCTTTTAACCGATTAACGACGGATTCTAATTTGTCCTTATTGAGATCAGCAATCACAACTTTAGCACCTTCAGCCGTGAAAAGGTCAACCGTTGCTTCACCTATTCCACTGGCACCGCCTGTAACAATCGCCACTTGACCATTTAATTTCAATTCCCTCACCACCTTAAAAAATGGACTCTATTAAAAACAATGTGACTTTCTATTAACCAATTCTATAGTCTTCTAATACTTTATTCGTAAATTTACAACCTAATCCCGGTTCTTCAGGAAGTGTATAATAACCGTCAATAACTTTAATGGGATTCTCCCATATATCTAGCAATGATTCGTAACAATATTCAACCATTGGGGCATTCGATGTGACAGCTGCAAGTTGAACATGTAATTTTTGCTGGACATTTGTATGCGGAATAACTTCCAAATTATAACAGCGTCCTAAAGCCGCAACATCAAGCCATTCATCAATGCCTGAAAGTTTGGTACAATCAGCTTGAACAATGTCAACAGCACCCATTTCAATATAGTCTCGGAAATCATATTTTGTATAAATCGTCTCCCCCACTGCTATCGGAACATCCAAACGATGGGCAAGCTCCGCATGTGCTTTTTTATCAAAGGGATGCATGGGTTCCTCTAACCATTCAATATTAAATTCTTCTAAACGCCGTCCCCATGTTATAGCTGTTTTCAAATCCCACACCGTATTAACATCAACCATTAGTTTGACGTCATCACCAAGTGCCTTTCTTACTGCTTTAACCCGTTCATAGTCTTCACGAGGATCAGGGCGTCCGAGCTTCATTTTCACAGCATCAAAACCACGATCAATAATACTAGACATGTCTTGAATCAATTCATCAGTGGTCCATGATAACCATCCGCCATCCGTATTGTAAGCCTTCACTTTAGTCTTGCATGACCCTAAATATTTCCATAAAGGTTGATTTGCAAGTTTCAACCGAATATCCCACAAAGCAAGATCTACTGCGCAAAGACCAACCTGTGTAATGCCTACACGCCCAATAAAGTGATTCGTATAGAAGAGATCTCTCATTAAATTCTTGTGTTCAAGCGGATCCCTCCCCTTTAGAAGAGGAGCATAATTATCTTCAATTACAGTTTGAACCGCTCTCATTCCCTTTGTGTAATTCCAGTTAAATCCCCATCCGGTGATCCCTTCGTCGGTATCCAATCGTACAGCAACAAATTCAACAGATTCAAGACGCGTTTGCGAATCTGTAATCGCTTTCTGTTTTAACGGGACATCTAGTAAGAACGTTTCAACATTTGTGATTTTCATAATAAGTCTCCCTTTAGTATATTTTATTTGAATCCTTTAATAATCTTGTATTTTTAGAGTGAATCAATTATTCCAGAGGCTTCATATTCAATTAAATAAGTTTCTCCAGGTTCTGTATTGAATAATAGGAAATTATTTTCAATGGTGTTAGAGACTCTTACGCCATTATTTGTAACAACAAAAGAATCTCCTTTTTTAATTTTTAGACGACAAGGGTTACCTTTTTTCGAATAAATGAAAACACGTTCAACCCTTCCTTCACGCCAGGAAAAATCAACCTCAAAACCTTTTCGGGCTCTTAGTCCTTTTACTTTGCCTGTCTCCCATTCTTCGGGTAGGGCGGGTAGTATTTCCATTACACCTGTGTGTGATTGCAACAGCATTTCAGCAACCCCTGCAGTAAATCCAAAATTACCATCGATTTGAAAAGGTGGATGAGCGTCAAAGAGATTAGCGTACAGTCCTCCACCATTTTGATAGTTAATATTACGCTCTGATACTAAGTTAAATAAATTCGAGATGATGGCTAAGGCATGATTTCCATCTTTAAATCGCGCCCAAAAACAAATCTTCCAGGCAAGGCTCCAACCCGTCCCCTCGTCTCCTCTAAGTTCTAAAGATCTTTTGGCAGCCTGGAACAAGTCGGGATGTTGACTTTCCGTAATTTGCCTTCCAGGATGGATCGCAAAAAGGTGAGAGGTATGACGATGATGGGGATCTTCTTCCTCAAAGTCTTTTGACCATTCTTGAAGTTGATTCAACTTCCCAACTTGGAAGGGATATAATTTATCTCGAGAAGACCTTAATTCGTTTGTTAGCGACTTATCCAGTTCTAGTACTTCTGCAGCATTAATGCAATTCGTAAACAAATCCCAAATTAATTCCATATCCATCGTGGACGCGACACCAACCCCAACCTTTTCACCATCTGGAGCTATGAAGAGATTTTCTGGTGACGTGGAGGGGGAAGTAATTAAGTAGCCTTCATCATCTTCTACTAACCAATCTAAATAAAATAATGCCGCTTCTTTCATAATAGGATAAGAGCATCTTAGGTAGTCCGTATCCCCAGAAAAATCATAATGTTCCCATAAATGCTGACATAACCAAGCTGATGCCATTGGCCAAATAGCCCAAACCGGACTCCCATGTCCAAAATCTCCTACGGGAGCCGTTTGCCTCCAAATGTCACTGTTATGGTGGGCCGTCCATCCTCTGCAACCATAATTAATTGTTGCTGTCTTTTTTCCATTTTCAACTAATTCTGAAATAAACCTTAATAAAGGTTCATGGCACTCTGATAGGTTGATAGTTTCTGCTGGCCAATAATTCATTTCAACATTAATATTATTGGTCATATTACTGCTCCATGGGGGACGAATATCTTGATTCCATATCCCTTGTAAATTGGCTGGTTGAGTACCTGGCCTTGAACTTGCAATTAAAAGATAGCGTCCATACTGAAACAAGAGCTCAATTAATGAACGGTCGCTTATACCATATTTTTCAATTCGTTGATCCGTAGGTAAAGGCTCCATACTCATATCTGAATTTAAATCCAATTCAACCCTTTTAAAAAGGGAATGATAGTCTTTTACGTGATCATCGAGCAGGTTATTATAGGTTTTGGTGCTGCATTTACTTAGGTGATCCATGACTAATTCTTCTGGGTTTCTTCCTTCTCTTGCAGGTGATCTATTAGATCCGTTAAAACTAGTGGTTGCGTCAAAAACTAAAGTGACATGGGTCGCATCTTTTATATGAAGCAGATGATTATCAAAATAAAGATCGCCGTCATTTTCTATGATACGCAGTCTTCCCTCAAAATGCATCGCTTCTGTACGATCAAGTTCTCCATAAACCACAGGTAAATCATGAGTATAATAGCTTGGTTTCACTTCTTCAGGAGCAATCCCCTTGATAACTAGGTCCTTATCCTCTAAAAACGTCGTATATCTCTGTTTACTAGAGAGTATTGCTGATAATCTTAATGCCTTTGGGTGACTTGCTTTTAAATGTATAACCAAAACTTGGTCAGGATAGGAAATAAACATTTCACGGGTATACAGAACATCACCAATTTGATAGTGAGTTCTCGTAATCGCATTTTCGATATCAAGCTCCCGTTTATAGTTGTCGTATTTATCCCCATGATGCATTTTCAAATAGAGATCTCCTAGAGGTTGATAGGATTGCGTATAAGGACCCATAATTTCATGACAAAGTTTTTCAGCCTCTGAAAACTTTTCCTCTTTTAATAAACTTCTAATCTTTGGCAAACTATTTTTAGCATTAGGGTTGTTTGAATCCTTTGGAAACCCTGACCAGAAAGTATCTTCATTAAGCTGAATATGTTCCTCCTCTACATGACCATATACCATAGCTCCCAGTCTGCCATTCCCTAACGGAAGAGCTTCTGTCCAGAATTCCGCTGACTTATCATATGTTAGTTTCAAGTCATTCACTCCTCTCAAGTATCAATTAGATGTAACTAAAGGATCATTAAAAAGATATACACCAAAGCATTGCTTAACTCAGCTGATAACCTTTTTCAATGTATATCTTGTTTTTAAATCTTCAACAAACGCGAGGGAATTCGCTGCTCTGATAATTAATAGAAAGGCACGCCACCTAATAATTAAGATGGCGCTTTTTCTGTTTAACTATTAAAAATCATTTGAATGATTTATCATAGGACTGCTGCATAATTTGCAAATAACGATTTATACCTAGTTTATCTAAACCTTTAACATAGGTATTCCAATCTTTATTAATGTCTAGGTCACCTGTTATAAATTTAAGGGTATTCTGCTGAACATAATCATCAATATTTGTTTGTAGCATTGCCTCTTCATCTGCAACGGATGGATCAATCCACACTGCCCAAGATGGAAAGACTTCACTAGGCTGTTTGCCATCATATAATTTGGTCGCATCTTGCAGTCTGCGTTCATAGCCATCAGCAGTATAAATTTGTGTAGATTGTACTTGTGCATCTCTAAAGGATTTAGGAGAACCATACTGAGCAGTTGGACCCCATGCGTTATTATCTGGCTTTGCTCCATCCGGTTGAGGAATTGTTGCATATTGAGGTGTGACATTTTTTCCTCCTAGAGCTACATCACCTGATTTCGGCTTACGCCAGTCCACGCCTTCTTTCCCAAATTGCCCTTCAATTTGTCCCTGAGTTGTAAATAAATAGTCGATGATTTTAATCGCAGCAATTTGGGCTTGTTTAGACGCTTTATTTGTTAACACAAAGTCTGCCCCTGGAGCCACAGGATAGTAGTAAGTCGAATAAGAGTCATTCGGACCTTGAAGTGGTGCTACTGCTTGATAGTTTGAGGAATATAGTCTTTTTGAATCATTAACGAACTCACCTGGATGTGTTGCAGCTCCTGCCCCGAGAATTTCCGTATTTGCATTGTTTCCTAGTTTTAGATAGGCATCACCATTTTGTGTAAAGGCACCTGGATCAATAAGTCCTTTTTGATATAAGGTGTGAATATACTCCAACCCTTGTTTCCACCCTGATTGATTGGCCGCAAAACTGACCTTCCCATTATTCATTAACAAGTATTGATGCCCGTCATCATAAATGAACCCATCCATTAAAAAAGGAATAATATTTTGATCCGATACGTTCGTAGATCCACTTAAAGGAATTTCATCAGCTTTTCCATCACCGTTTGGATCCTTTGTTTTAAAAGCTTCTAATACTTTTTCAAAATCCTGTGTGGTTTTCGGCATTGACAAGTTTAGCTTTTTCAACCAATCTGAGTTAATCCACATTTTTTGCGGATAGGAACAATGGTAGCATTCGTTCAATTCAGGGATCCCATAAATGTTTCCATCAGGTGAAACCGTCATAGCTTTAAAATTTTTATTTGTATCGAGTTCCTTCTGAATATGCGGGGCATACTTCTTTATTAAATCATTCAGAGGAATAAGAACACCTTGTTTCCCATACTTTAGGAGCTCATTCGTTGAAAATTGATCAACCCAGGGGATGAGCATATAGGCATCGGGATAATCTCCGCTGGCTAGTGAAATTTGTCGTTTTTGGCTCGCAGTTGTAGAATCCCAGGTAGTGGTTTGAAACTTGAGATTAACATCAAACTTCTTTTCCATTAATTTGGTAAATGAGTTCGTATTCAAATCAGTACCCGTATTTTCTTGAGCAAAGATCGTGAGTGTTGGTTTGCCATTACTAGCTGTTGCATCCGTTTTGTTTGAATTACCACATCCTGATAGCAAGACACTGCAGATTAACACTAAAATTAAACCAATAATCCCTTGCGTTTTCATTAGAAAACCTCTCCTTCATATTGTTTTCAACCTTTGATCGAGCCAATTAGTACACCTTTCATAAAATGTTTCTGAACAAATGGATATATAATTAGCACAGGCAAGCTTGCAACTACTATTAATGAATATTTCATTAAATCAGCTAGCTGTTGTAACTGCATCAACTGACTGGCATTCATTGTTGAATCAGTTGTATTTAAGATAATAATATCCCGAAGCACTAGTTGTAACGGAAAGAGTGAAGCAGACTTCAAATAAATCATGGCATCAAAATAAGAGTTCCATTGAAAAACAGCATACATAAGTACTAATACGGCAATAATCGGCTTCGCTAATGGGAGAACAACTGACCACAGAAAACGAAGATCACTGCATCCATCCATTTCACTTGCTTCCACCAACTCCTCTGGAATACTTAATTGAAAGAAGGTTCTCGCAATAATAACTTGCCAAACTGCTATTGCTTTTGGAATGATCATAGACCACCTTGTATCAAGCATGTGAAGATCTTTGACTAACAAATATTCAGGAATTAATCCACCAGAGAAAAGCATAGTAAATAAAATAAAGATCATGAGTATATTCTTCCCGAAAAAGGTTTTTCGTGAGAGTGGGTAAGCTAACACAACAGTTAACGTGACACTGACCAACGTACCGAAAACCGTATAAAAAAGAGAGTTTGCATAACCTACTAAAACTTCTGAATTACTCAATATTGCCTTATATCCTTTTAATGAAATATCAACTGGCCACAACCAAACTTTTCCTGATGAAACTGCCAGAGGACTGCTGATTGAAGAACTGATAATATATATTAGGGGGTACAGAATTATAATTAGCAGTAAAGATAAAACAATATAAACGATAGTTAAGAAAACCTTATCGCCAAATGTATTCTTTACTGAGCGTGCTTTAATCAATTTTTACACCCTCCTTTATAAAAAGTTACCATAGGCCGTTGCCTGTAACGCGCTTAGCTAAAAAGTTTGAAATCAAAATAAGAATTAAATTTACAAGAGAGTTAAATAGACCAATTGCAGCGGCTAAGCTATAATTAGCATTTAGGAGACCCATTTTAAATACATAAGTCGCTAAAACCTCGGATACACCTAAATTAAGCGGATTTTGTAACAAGTAAATTTTCTCAAAACCTACTGCCATGAGATTTCCTATAGTTAGAATCAATATAATGACCATAGCCGGCATAATACCAGGAAGATCTATGTGGAGAATCTTTTGAATTCGAGATGCCCCGTCCATTTTTGCCGCTTCATATAAAGATGGATCCACACCAGCAAGTGCGGCTAAATAAACAACAGCTGAATATCCTGTATTTTGCCAAGCATCCGACCATACATAGATAGACCTAAATAAATTTGGATCCCCCATAAAATTAACAGAATGAAAACCAAGAGCCACTAATATATGATTTATTACGCCCAATCTAGGTGAAGTCATCATAATAATCATTGAAACAAGCACGACAGTTGAAATAAAATAAGGGGCGTATGTTACCATTTGAACTGTTTTCTTAAATACACCCTGACGAATTTCATTCAATGCTAGAGCGAGTAAAATGGGTAACGGAAAACTTACTAAAATATGATATAGACTCAAAAACAATGTATTTTTAATGAGACTCCAAGCCATTGGATTATTAAAAAAAAGTTTAAAATACTTAAGTCCCGCCCACGGACTGCCCCAAATCCCCTGAACCACACTGTAATCTTTAAAAGCTATTATGGTTCCAAACATGGGGATATATTTGAAAATGATGAAGTAAAGAACTGAAGGTATAATCACCAGATAGAGTTGCCAATGTTTTCGGAAACTATATTTGGCTTTCTGCCCAAGAGTCTTTTTTTTATAAATTGTTGAAGTACTGTAACCTTTATTTAACACGAGGCTACTTTTTTGAATGTTCGTTTTCAGCATAAACTCCTCCCCTTAGTCAACTCCTTGAGTAAAATGAACTACCTTTAATAACATGCAAAAAAATAATTTTCTCCACTCCTTTTCGTTTAAATTTGACCATTTCGATCAGTTACAAGAGAATTAGTTTACCAGTTACGAAGGTAAGATGTTTCCGCTTTCATAAATTGTCAAAAAACTTTTTCTTTGTGATGATTAAGATACCATACGAGCTTAGTGATGTGTAGGTACAATCCATTTCTTATGGTACATCCTTCAGGAATAGCCTTTTTCTCCTACTTTCACACCCGGTAACACAATAAGGTACAATCGATTTATCAAGGTACACAATCGGTACCTATACTTACTGTTGGATTAGATTCCCATTTATTGCTTTCCTGTACTGATTCGGAGTCACATTTAACATTCGTTTAAAGGCTCTCCGAAAGGAATGCGAGCTATTGTATCCAACTGTGCAACCTATATCTTCAATTTTCATCTCTGTTTCAATTAAAAATTGAGCAGCTTTCTTCATTCTAATTTTCTCCAGATACTCCATAAGATACATGCCTGTTTGCTGCTTAAACATTTGTGCCACATATTTTTCCTGTAGATCAAGTTTTTCCGCAATTTCATTTAAAGTTAAGTTTGCATCTCCATAATTATCTTCTAAGAATTCTTTAATAATTCGGATCATCGCATTATCCAATTCAATTTTCTTTTTATTAAATGAACAACAGATCTCTTCAATAGCTTGATTAAATAATTGATGAATTTGTTCTAATCTATCCGTTGATTCCAAACTTTTTAATTTTGTTTGTAAGGCTATTAATTCACTTGATTCATTTTGCCTTTTTATATCTAATGTTTTAAGCAATGTTGCTTTTATTTCATTAATAAGCTGTAAAGCCATCTCAATGGATAATTGATTTTCACTAAAGTTTTCTTCGAAAACTCCATCGAGTAGCGCTTTAGCTGTGGACGCTTCTCCTGTTTTTAAAGCATTAATGATTTGCAATTCTTGATCGATCGTATATTTATATATAATGGTTTCTTTTTTAAATTCATCGTGCCAGAATAAACCAGATTGATTCATTAATACCGAATAATCCATTAATTGCTTAGAATCTTGGAAGGATTGATTCACATCTTCCAATGTTTCAAACATTGATCCAATGGCTATTGTTATAGAAAATTGATACTTCTCTTCAATACATTGAGTGATACTATTAATCTCATTTCTAATCTTTTGGAGATCCTTTGCTTTACTTTCCAATTCAATCCAATATATGAAGACGAGTTGATCAACACTGTAATTTGTAACTTGAATATTCTGATCCAATTGCATTAATGTATCTTTTGTTAATAATCGAGCAATAGCCAGTTCATTATTATGGATCTTGTTTAAATAACCATTGAATTTTAAAATGCCAACATATCCATAATTCTGAGGTTTCGAACCAAAATGTTCATTTATCTCTCTTATTTCATCTATTGAATAAACATCACCTTGAATAAGGCGTTTTAAGTACGTTTCTTTAAGTATAGGAAGCTGATGAGATAATTTATTTTCTAGGGATTTATTTTGGGAAAGAAGCTTCCCAATATTTCCTTGTAAAAAACGATACTCATCTTTTAATTTTTCTCCTTCTAATCCAAGGTGCTCTTTAACCGTTAAAACTAAACCATGTATTGGACCACTATTTTTTATTGCAAATACCAAGCAAATAAAACCACCTAATATTAAGGTCAATAAGGTAATCCAAAGAGACATTCTCTTTACAATATTCGCGCTTTTTAACAGACTACTCTTAGGTATACCGGCTACATAGTACCAACCATTATGAGGGGAATACGATGTTATAAGTAAGGTGTCATTATTTAAGAAACGATGCGTGTTCTTTTTGTACGCCCATGGCCTTAGATTCAAATTCTTTATTTGTCTATTACTAATTCCATTTTTTGCTAAAGTATTTCCATCTTGATCGGTGATGTAGGCCCAGCCGCCGTATAGTTTTTCAAAATTTGTTAAAAGATCATCAAATTGATTTTCATTGATCTGAACAACTAAAGTACCAATAGGTTGATTGAAACTATTTAAAGGAAGGGATTGGACATAATTTATTGTAGTATGTGCACCGTTAGTTTTTGACGTTAACGGAATAAAATCCCCATTATGATTTTTCTCTAGTACATTTTTCTTCCAATCTAAAAAAGAATTATGACTGTAGTTATTTAAAGAATAAAAATCCTTATCCCGATAAAACACAGATTTAGGAGTAATTACGGTTTGATCCCTTTTTATATATAGATAACAATTTTGCAAATAGTCATTCGTAGTCGCATAACTTAGTAAATCTTTTGAAATATTCCATGCGAGGAAAACTGAGCTTTTTTTATCCGAATCTCTTAAATTGAGCAACTCAATGACATCATTGTTAAACGCAAACTGTCTAGTAAAATTTCCAATTTCATTCATTCTCTGATCTAGAACAAGCTCACTTTGTTTTAACACAGAAAAACTGTTTGTAATTGAACTTGAAATTGCTAAATTAATCGAAATTCTATAGATAATAAAGCCCGTTATCATGGGAAGGATTAGAATTAAAAGGTAAGAAATCATAAACTTTTTAAATGTAACTGTGAATCTCATTAATTCTCACATCCTCTAAAAACACTTTTATAGAAAATAGTTTGTAATAAACAGATTTGGAAATACCAAAAAATTTTCTGGAAATGACTCTTGGCGATAGCAGTTATTATGGTAATAAATTTTCTTTGTAATTTCTTCCAAAGTCCTTATACCTTATAAGTATTAAAAAAATGGTGACTCAAGTAACCAAAATCACTGTATGCGAACTTCGAATAAACCCTTAAAATTATTAAATTTTAAAACTAGCTCCTAATTATAAACTCCGTGAGAGAAATGCAGTCTGCCACGGAGTTTTTTAAAATTATTAAGCTATATTTAGTTCATAAGGTTTTTTTCTAATTAACCCATTTTTAAATTCGAATATTCAGTCAACTATTTCGATATAACAAGGCTATCAAATAAAGAAAGGGGCGTCGTTCGAGTATAGTTTGAGCAATATTATCCAATTATGTTGGTTTCTTTTAAAAGGAATAAAGACTGGTCTTCCACCAATCCTATCTCTGTTGCCATTTAACCCTTTAGCCCTTTCAAGTATAGTCGGAAGGTATATGGTCTATTGGCAGGTAACGTAAATTCAGGATGTGTTCGAGAGCCCCAGCTGTCATCACCGCCTACACCCATTTGCTTATAGTTAACTCTAACTACCGTTTTACTAATTTCCGGTAGTTTATAAGCGTGATCGCACTCCTCTAGCTCAAATGGAGTGTACGGCAAAACATTCCATTCAAATGGTGTAGGTGCTGTAATCAAAAAGCCAACATCTTCTAAGTTGGTGACTTTTGCAAACCTAACTTCGGTTTTATTTCCGCATTCCTGGGGGCGGAGATATGGTACAAATTGCTCTTCTACTTTCCCATTATAACAGCCTATTTTTGCCCCTGTTTGACGATCCCAGTAAGACTCATGCGGTCCCTTCCCATACCATGAAATATGCTCAAAACAGGCCTCCATTTCAAAGCTAATGCCAACTGTCGGAATCTCTGGTAAGTATTGGGAGGGTATCAATTCTTGAAGTACTTCAACGGTTCCGTCACCAACTATTGTATAAGTGAGGTTACAGAAAGAAGCTGAGATCGTAGGCAATTGATAGGATGCCGTTACCTCAACATTACCGCCTGACTTTTTCCATTCAAACGCAAGTAATTGTCGATTCAAACTCGCATCACGCCAAGCAGCTAAACGTTGATTACTTCCATTTCCTCGATCGTTATCCGTATATGCTCTCCAAAAATTGGGTTCGAGTGCCCGTTTAAGCAACTCAGTACCCGCTATCAAATAAGAGATCATATTCCCTGTTTGCCTATTAAAGCAGATTGAGAAATCATTTCCGGTAACACGAAGTATTATATCTTCTTCGTCGGTATGCAACCCTAACTTTATGTTACTTTTTGATAAAAGATGGGATCTTAAGGGAGTGAGTTGAAATTGCTCAAATGCGATCTCATGTCCCTGTTTTGCCCACACTGTGTCCTTTGATAATTCCAACCGAACCGTTAACCAATATTCATTAGATCCAGACAAACTCAACGGGACAGTCATTGGAAGGGAAATCGTCTCTTTCTCACCAGGCAGAGTACGAATGCTCATAACTCCATCTTCAACAACTTTTCCGTTTTTGAGGACCTCCCACACTAAGTTAAATTCGCTGAGTGGTGTAAACAAATATCGATTCTCAATAGAGATCTTCCCCTTGCTAAGGTCAACCGAACTGAACTTAACACTTTGATAACACTTTTTAACCTCGTATAATTTTGGTGAGATAGACCTATCAGCAAAGATGAGACCGTTTCCGCAAAAATTGCCATCGTTTGGAGAGTCATCAAAATCGCCACCGTATGCAAAGTATTCGATCCCTTCGGCTGTTCTTGTTCGTATCGATTGGTCAACCCAATCCCAAATAAACCCTCCCTGAAGGACTGGATAACGATCAAACATTTCCCAGTACTTCTGCAATCCTCCGTTTGAATTTCCCATTGCATGACTGTATTCACACAAAATAAACGGTTTTTTAGGATTGCTTAGTGCATATTGTTCGATTTCCTCAATAGGAGAATACATCCGGCTCTCGATATCACTAGCCGCTTCTGATTCACGGTAGTGTACGACACCTTCGTAATGAACTAGACGGGTTGGATCGGCTTCCTTCAGATAATCATGCATCTTAATAAAGTTATCCCCACCAAACGATTCATTCCCAAGGGACCAAATAATGACGGAGGGATGATTCTTATCCCGCTGAAACATGGAGTTGCAACGATCCAGCACGTTTTCTGTCCACTCAGGGCTGCTGCCTGGTATCGCCGTTCCGAGACCTTTTTGCCCAAAAGTCCACGTCCCATGTGTCTCAAGATTGGTTTCATCAATCACATATAAGCCAAATTCATCGCACAATTCGTACCAACGTTGATCATTAGGATAATGTGACGTACGCACTGCATTGATATTATGCGCTTTCATTAATTGTATATCCTTAAGCATGTCTTCGTACGCCAGTGATCTTCCTGTATCACAGGAAAATTCATGCCGGTTTGTCCCTTTTAAAACAATACGCTTACCGTTTATCATCATTAAACCATTTCTTATTTCAATGTTTCGGAAGCCTAACTTGGAACGAACTGTTTCAAAGAGATGCCCCTTTTCATCTTTCAGAGTTATAACCAATATGTAAAGGTTTGGCGTCTCAGCACTCCATTTAAGTGGAGATTTAACATGTGCTGCTGTATGAATATGAATGGAACTCTTAGACCCTATATCCGCAGTGATTTCAAGTGGTTGATCAAACACTGGTTGATGTTCTCTATCAAAAAGAAATACTTCGGCTTTAAGTGTGCCCAGATTCTTTCCAAATTCGTTGAAGATTGTAGCATCCACAATTATTTCTGCATCTTGGTATAATTCATCTAAGTTGGCTTTAACAAAAAGGTCAAATATGTGGGCGTCAGGAGTCGTGTATAAATAAACATCACGAAAAATGCCACTAAGTCTCCAGAAGTCTTGATCTTCAAGCCAACTCGCGTCACACCAGCGGTACACTTCAACAGAAAGTTTGTTTTCACCCTCAATTAGATATGGAGTAAGATCAAATTCTGCGGGAGTGAAGGTGTCTTCACTGTAGCCGACAAACTCACCGTTTAACCATACATAAAAAGAGGATTCTACACCCTGAAAACTGATGAATACAGGCTGGTCTATCCATTCTTCTGGAATAATGAAGGATTTAATGTATGAACCGACAGGGTTATATTCAGTTGGAGCAATTGGTGGCTCAATGTTTTCCTTCCCGTGCCAAGGGTAGCGGATATTTGTGTACTGTGGATAATCATATCCTTGAAACTGCCAATGGCCAGGAACAGAAATGTCATCCCATCCACTTAAGTCATAGTCAGATTCATAGAAATTCTGAATACGTAATTCCGGGTTTGTTGCGAATGAAAATTTCCAAACGCCGTTAAGAGAAAAATAATTAATTGAAGAAGTATTATCTAGCCTTAGTGCTTCTTCCAACGTTCGAAACGGTATCAATGTGGCGTGCGCCGGCATGCGGTTTAATTGAAAAATTTCAGGATTATTATTCCATTCTGGATAGCCATTTTTCGGTGGTTTATAGAGGTATTTCTGTGGCATTTGATCATACTCCTACTTTATATAGTTAATTTGATCCTGATCCTTAGCATCGAGAAAAAATAAATACCTCCATTAATAAAAAAGTATTATATTTATGGATGTGATTCTATATTGTTTAAATATAATGTATCTTCCTTATAACGCGGACACAATAAATCCTTTTTAACAACCTTATTGACTGTTCTTTGTGGAATTCATTAATTGGTACCTCTTTAATCTTATTTAAAGAATCAAGTACCTGAAAAAGTTAAATAACCCCTTTTTTTAGCAAAATGTTTCCATACAGAGCGGTTTCTCCAGTTTGAATAACAGCGTATGTTGCTTTTGTTCTTTCATAGAAGGCAAATCGTTCAATATATTCGATTTTAAATGGCTCACCACTTTTCTTTAAAATGTTTTGATACTCATTCCAAATGTCTGGCTTTGCATGATCGCCCGGTACTACTTGCATGAGTCCCACTTGCGTTTTAGAATAACAATCTAACGGGAATAATTTCATAATGGATTCAAGAAGTCCCGGAATTCTTAGACCATCAGCGCGAATAACTCTAGAATTTAAAGAAGATCCGGGAAAATTAGCATCTGCTAAAACGACTTCATCACCATGGCCCATCTCCATAAGGACTTTTATCATCTCTGGAGATAAATTTTTAGGGATACTTTTAAGCAATTCCATTCCCCCTTTCACCCTAAGACGTTAAGTTATTTTTATGATATCGATAACATTAATGTATCTGAAAACACACCCCTCGTCAATCGTTGAAGACAGAAAATTATGTATGTTAGTCATTTTATTAGTAGCTACTTAACAACTTTGATTGTTTTTGTTACCGATAACATTAAATTCTTGCCAAAGTAATATCGTTAAACTAGAATAATAGTGGTAAAACTTAAGGGTGTCATAAGGAGTTGGACGATGGTTACAATTTATGATATAGCCAAAAAGGCAAACGTGTCTGCCATGACCGTTTCAAGGGTCATTAATAAATCTGGAAAAATTAGTAAAGAAACTAGAAAAAAAGTTGAATCAGTCATTAAAGAACTAAATTATATCCCTAATAACTCAGCTAGAAACTTAATCACTAAGAAAACAAAAATCCTATCCCTAATGATTACAGATATCTCTAACCCTTTTTTCACAAGTGTTGCAAGGGGGGCAGAAGATAAAGCCATGCAAATGGGTTACCAGTTACTATTGTGCAATAGTGACGAGAACTTTGAGAAAGAATCTAAATATATGGATATGTTAATATCTACTGGTACAGATGGGGTCTTGATTGCTCCAGCAAACGAATCTTCAAAGAAAAATATACAAAAATTGACTAAACATGCGATTCCATTTGTATTACTGGACCGAAACATCCAAGGTTTGGAATGTGATCAGGTTCTAAGTGATAATTCAGCAACAACTAGGACTTTAATTGAGCATTTAATTGATCAAGGACATAAAAGGATCGCCATCGTTAACGGACCTTTAGATGTCTCAACTGCACGTGAAAGACATCAAGCTTATATAGATACATTAAGGATTCACGGCTTAACCATTGACGAGAATCTCATTAAAGAAAGCCAATTCCGTGAAAGTAATGTGTCAGATACCATTCAACAGCTGCTTAATTTATCACCGGATCGGCGGCCTACTGCCATATTTGCAACGAATAACTTTATTGGTTTTAATACACTTAAATTTCTTTTCAAATTAGGTGTTAAAGTTCCAGAGGAGGTTGCAGTTGTCTCTTATGATGTCATTCCCAATTATTCCGAAAATGAATCGATCTTAACAGTTGCCGAACAGCCTGCCTATAACTTTGGATATATGGGGACACAATTATTAATCGAACGAATAGAGGGAACAGCACCCGAAAAGCCACGAAAAATTATACTGCCAGCTGAAATACATTTCAGAGCTTCTTCGCTTTTTACCAAATAAAAAGCCTTAAAACACTGCTTTAATAAAACACCTTTCTCAATTAAAATCTGATTACCTTCAGATTGAATGGAAGGTTTTTTTTATGAATTTATCTAAACTTTAAAGGTCAGTTTTAATTACTTCTATATATATCTGAATATTCAAGTTTACCACTTGGCCAGGTTTTGTTATGAATTGGTTTTAAAATATCGAGAACCATTTCTAATAGTTCCTCATCAATGGTTTCATCTGCCCATTTTACATTTTTTGTGATATTTTCAACGCTTGCCGAACTTACCAAGGTGGTTGGTATATTTGTATTTTGCACAGAATATTGAATTGCCAGCTTCGATAAATCGGCCCCTATTTCCTCACAAAACGCCGCTGCTTTTTTACATTGATCTCGAATCTCTTGATCGGCAGGATGCCATTCGGCAATTGGTCTTGAGCTTAAAAGCCCCATTGATAACGGAGAAGCGTTAATGATTCCTATATTTTGGCTTTCAAGTAAAGGAAGGCGTGATAAAAGAGAATTATCGTTTAGAGAATAATGACAATAAGACAGGATGACATCCAATTCGGCTTTTTCCAAGATTTTATCAAAGATCATCAATGGAAGACCTGAGACGCCAATGAAACGTGTTTTTCCTTGTTTTTTAAGTTCTTGTAAAGCAGGAATTCCGTCCTCCATTATTTGATCAAATGATCCAAATTCAATGTCATGAAGAAGAAGGATATCGACATAATCCGTCTGTAAACGTGAAAGACTCTCTTCTATGCTAGACAAAATTCGTTTTTTTGAGAAGTCGAATTCCTTCTCACCGTAACGGCCAGCTTTTGTAGATAAATAGAAGGTGTCTCTTGGAATGTCTTTGATCGCTTTTCCTAGAACTGTTTCAGCTTTGGTTAATCCATAGTAAGGCGATACATCAATAAGGTTAATCCCTTGATCTATTGCTGTGTGAACGGTTTTAATACCTTCACTCTCATCGATCTCCCGAAAAACAGATCCAAGTGAAGAAGCGCCAAAACTAAGAGACGATACATTTAATCCCGTTTTTCCCAGCTTTCGATAATCCATTTAAAAGGCCTCCCTTTAATTAAACGTTCTTTTTTTATAACTTATCTAGTTGATAAAACTCTATTGCGTTAGCTCCAAAAATTCGTTCTATCTCAACAGAAGTTATATTTCTTGGAAGTGTATCCTTCAGCAATTGATAAACTTGGTTATAACTGGCAGACAGTAAACAAACCGGCCAATCACTTCCATACATGACACGATTTGTTCCAAATTCCTCTATGATGTGATGAACATAAGGGATAAACTCTTCTATTCGCCAGTTATTGTGATTAGCTTCTGTCACCATCCCTGATAATTTACAGTAGATATTTGGATGTTTTGCAATTTCGGAAATCTGTCGTTTCCATGGTTCAAGCTCACCTTTTGCAATGTTTGGTTTTGCTATATGATCAATGACTCCTCGGATAGACACTTGATTTAGTAATTTTAAAAGAACAGGAAGTTGACTGGCTTTTACTAGCAAATCGATAGGAAGATCTAATTCCTCTAAATAGGCAAACGCTTCCAAATAATGCGGTTCTAAAATTCTACTTTCATCTGGCATATCTTGTATCATAATACGGATCCCGATGAATTTCGGATGTTCTCTAAACTTATTAAGCTGTTCCTTATAGGTTGGATCCTCTAAATCAACCCATCCTACGACGCCAGCGATTGAAGTAGAATGTGTACTCAAATCCAAAATGAATTCAGTTTCTTCAATTGTTGGAGCTGCTTGAACAACAATGGTTTTATCTATATTATTTTCTTCCAGGTGCTTCTTTAAATCGTTTACCATAAAATCTCGATATAGGACAGGGATATCTGGGGTAATCCAGCCATAATCAGCTCTGTTAATCTTCCAATAATGCTGGTGAGCATCAATTCGCATTGGAAAACTCCTTTCCTCTATTTCGATAATTCTAGCAGATAAGGCTCATATCACATTTGAACGATGGCCTTCACCACACCTGTCTCGGGCTTCATCCACTCATCAAAATGTTCAATCATTTCCTCAAAACTTGAACGATGGGTGATGTATGAACCCACATCAACTTTGCCTCTCTTAATCGAATTGATGACATGAACAAAGTCTTCTTTAGTCGCATTCCGGCTTCCCATTAAGGTAAGTTCTTTGGCATGAAAATCGGGATCAAAAAACATAATATTAGATCGGACTAATCCAACATAAATTAACTTTCCTCCATTTGCCGGATACTGAAAAGCTCCTTCCATGCTTTTTCGATTTCCTGTCGCGTCAAACACAATGGTTGGCAGATCCCCTCCCGTTATTTCTTGGATCGAATCAATAGGCGACTCTAAAGCATTTACGATAAAATCTACATTTGCCCAACGTTGACAAAAACCTAATCGCTCTTGATTTATATCCATTGCAATAACCTTTGCCCCCTCTTGTTGGGCAAAAGCCATCACACCCAATCCAATAGGGCCTGCACCTATAACAAGGGCATATTCACCTTTTTGAATGCCTGCTCTTCTCACGGCATGAGCGCCGATACTTAAGGGTTCGACTACGGTTGATTCATCGAGCGACAACCCATCAGTTTTGATGAGGTTCTCATGAGGGACAGAAATCTTTTCGGTCATTCCTCCATCAATATGTACACCTAATACCTTCATTTGCGCACAGCAATTGGTTTTGCCTCGCCGACATGCCACGCATTCACCGCATGCTAAATAAGGAATTACCGTAACCTGATCTCCTTCTTTTAATCCTGCGTCGTTTTCACCTACCCATTCAATTACACCGGCCAATTCATGCCCTAAAACTCTTGGATAGACAAAAAAAGGCTGATTGCCTTTATAAGCGTGATAATCAGTACCGCAAATACCAATTTGTTTTATGGCAACGATCGCTTCTCCTTGTTTTTGGGTTGGATGCTCCGCTATGACCGGTTTAAACTCGTTTGGTTGTTCACAAACGATGGTTTTCAATAATAATCTCCCCTTCTATATAAAGACTTATTTTCATTAGAGGTTCTGTTCAAGACCGTTGTTGATAATAGGAGGAAACAGGCCCGCTTTCCGTGAGAGTAGAGCCTCTTTCGTCTAATTCTAAAGCAATTAGAAAATCAACATTCAATATTAACAGAGTCTAATTAAAATAGGGTTAAGTTATCGATAACACTAATTTAACATCGCGTGTGACAACCGTCAACAAATTATTAATCATCCTCTCTCCTAGGGACCTTAAAAATTTTACGTTAAACAAAATCACAATTAAAAATCGTTTTTATACTTACTATTCATAATTGGTTAACAAACTAGATGGATTTTATAAAATTTAACAATAGCTATATTAATTGATCTTTCTCTATTTAAGTTCGGATTCAAAATTTTTGTTTGTTTATTAAATTGATAAACGCCCTCACTTGAAAAGGGACGGTTCTCCAGTGAAAGGAAAACCATCCCTTTGTTTTGAGGTTTCATTCGGTTTTCGAATGAGACGCGAGAACCGTCCCCCTGTTTCCTGAAAAGATCGGCAGTAGGACTTCATCCACTAACTGGATAAGGTAGTCTTTTGTTACAGTGCCACCGCTTATGATGTTCACAGAACGTAATAGATCAAAGGGTAAACTCATTTGCATCGAAGTGAATTCATGATTGATTTCTCCACGTTCTTTGGCAAACCCTTCTATCTTCTTCATTATTTCAATATTACTTTCACGTGCCCTAATTGACCACTGTTTAAATTTTTCATTTTTCTTGCTTAACTCCAACAACATGGCACTTAGAACTTCTGGACTAGCGGCGTCAAAAAATTGTTGGTAAACTTCTACAACACCTAGTAAGTCCAAACGCAGGCTGCCCTTTTCTTGCACTAAATCAATCATATTACCACCAAGAGCTTGTGTGAATTTATAACGAACCAATGCGTGCAATAGATCAACAGGTGTTTCATAGCGTCGATAGATGACTGTCCGACTGGTTTCAGCTAGTTTGGCTACATTTTGGAAGGTCATGCTCTCATAACCTGATTCATGAATAATTTTATCTGCCGCCTCTAATATCGCTACTTCTAATTCCTCACCGCGTTTTCGTTCATTTCCCATGGTATACCTCCCGCTTAGTTACTACTCATTATTTTACCATTAATTTAAGATACGCATTGTACTTTATATAATTCAGGTGTATACTTCTTAATATCAAGATACAGATTGTATCTTAGAAGAAGAGGAGTGTAAGTTATGACTAAGAATAAGAATGAGAAATTACCGAAAGAACTGATCAACATAGCGCTTGTGCTTGTACTTGGGGCAATTGCTCCCATGCTAGATACAACGATGGTGAATATAGCGGTTAATAAATTTGGTACTGACTTTCATACGTCACTTGATGTCATTCAGTGGGTCATTACGGGTTATGTTTTAGCAACCGGAATTGCCGTCCCGTTTTCTGGATGGCTCATCAATCGATTTGATGGAAAACACATTTATTTAGCGGCAGAATTCCTATTTTTAGTAAGTTCTATTCTTTCAGGGATTTCTTGGAACATCGATTCTCTTATTATTTTCCGTATTATACAAGGTTTTAGCGCAGGTCTTATCATTCCATTACTGACCACATTGTTAGTTCAAACGGCCGGACAAGAAAATATGGGGAAATTGATGTCGATCGTTGGATTGCCGATTATTCTTGGTCCCATACTTGGACCTGTAATTGGTGGAGGAATTGTCGAATACACTTCATGGCGCTGGATCTTTTTTATCAATATTCCAATCGGACTAATTGCCTTATTTTTTATATACAAAAAACTACCAAATTTTGCTGCATCTAATAAAGGTGCCAAGCTTGATTGGCTAGGTGTCATTTTGTTAGGGGGGCTATCCGCCAGTTATATATACGGGATTACCCAAGCCGCATCAGGTTCTGGATTCACTAATTCTAAAACAATCGGATTCATTCTATTGGGTCTTCTTCTAACGATTGTTTATGTGATTTACGCTTTATTAAAATCCAAGAAAGTCATTCTTCCTTTGAGTTTGTTTAAGTATAAGAGTTTTACAGCTTCCATTGTCGCCTTATTCTTAGCGGGAATTGGGACGAATGGACCTATGCTGCTTTTGCCTCTATTCTTTCAAAATATTAGACACGATTCCGTCATTCTTGCAGGTCTCTCGCTCATCCCACAAGGTCTTGGTATGCTGGTTGCTCGACCAATGATTGGTAAACTAACAGACAAAATAGGAGCAAAGCTCGTGGTGGTCGTCGCGATCGTTATTACTCTCATCGGGACTGTTCCTTTTCTATGGTTTTCACAGAGTGCTGACTATTGGCTAATCGGAGCGGTCTTATTTATTCGCGGAATTGGCGTAGGAGGCATTACGATTCCAGTTATGACGGATTCATACACAGGTCTTTCTAGGAGTCAAATACCGCAAGCTAGTATTGCGACGCGCATTATACAAAATATAGGCGGTGCTTTTGGTTCAGCGCTATTGGCCACGGTTGTTGCCAATCAAATGATGAATGTGGCTCCAAACCTAACCCATTTAACATCCGCCTATCAAACTGCCTTTTTGGTTGCCAATATTTTAACAGTCGTTATGTTCATTCCCGCCCTATTCTTAACAAATAAAGCAAAAAGGAAGGCAAAGGGTTGATGTAAGAACTATTATCTAATGGAATGAAACGGTTCAATGCGAGTCGTCTTATTTAGTATAAAAATTGATAATGGGGCGGATCTGATAGATTATGGACCGCCCTATAAAATTAAACACTCTGCTTGAGGCATGTGATGTATCGGCTAGCGTTTTGCTTTGCCCAGCTTGAAAACTCACCAAACCAAAATAAGAGCCTTCAATATTGTTAGTTTGTTTCTGACAGTTTACTATCTATCAATTCAAGTTTCTCTTCACCATCTCCTCAATCACTTTCCTGCTTTGCCTATTTTTATTGTTCTGTACTCTGTAACTATGGTCCTTGGTCAATCTCGGCCTTATTCCCAGCAACATCAATCGTTATGCAAATAAAAAGAAAGTTATCCTATTTCTGAAACAGAAGAACCGTCCCCGCGTTTTGCGTAGGTTCATCGAATTATTTATAATGGCTAGACATATATTTTAGTTTAAAAAGAGCAATCGTTTTACACTTTATCTGTAAGGAGGGATTGACAAGTATGGGTGTTGGGTATTTAACCGTACAATCCCGAACGGCTAATGGGGCGTTACCACTAGAAGGAGTTCGAGTGAGAATCAGCAATCAACAAGGTCAACTACTCTATGAACTAACCACAGATCGGAATGGAGAAACCAAACCAGTTCCTTTAGAAGCAGTAGACAGAAAATTTTCGCTGGATCCGACTTATTCAGGAGATCCATATTCTATTTATATTCTAGATGCAGAAAAAGAGGGCTATAATTCCTTACACATTGCAGATGTTCAAATTTTTGACGGCGAGAAAGCCATTCAACCTTTAGTATTGATCCCCATGCGTGCAGGGCAAAAAGTTCCTATCCAACAGACGCTCATTATTGGAAAACCTGCCATTCAAATGACAACCCCCAGAAACCCAGCTGGGCCAATCGTTGAACCTCGTATACTTCGACAAGTCATTATTCCAAATCCAATTACTGTTCATCTAGGTGCACCTAGTGAAGATGCTTCGAATGTGCAAGTGACCTTTATCGATTATGTTAAAAATGTTGGGAGCAGTGAAATTTATTCAACATGGCCAAAGGCTTCGCTTGAGGCTAATATTTATGCCATCATTACATTTGCTTTAAATAGGGTTTTTACTCAATGGTATAGAAGCCGCGGCTTTAATTTTGATATCACAAACAGTACCGCCTACGATCAATATTTTGTGTATGGGCGAACCATCTATGAATCTATAAGCCAGATTGTTGATCAAAACTTTAACCAATACGTTCGAAGAGAAGGCCAAATCGCCCCATTTTTCACCGCGTTTTGTAATGGCACGACTGTTACTTGCGATGGGTTATCCCAATGGGGGACCGTAACTTTAGCCGATCAAGGTATGTCAACAATGGAGATCTTGCGCTATTATTTTCCAGATGATATTGAATTATCACAAACCAATATCATCACAGGGATCGTTGAAGGATTTCCAGGTAATAATCTTCAGTTAGGCAGTACTGGACTCGATGTGCAAGTGGTTCAGTATAGTCTGAAACGGATTAAGCAAACCTATCCTGATCTTCCGGCTATTACTGATGAAGAGGGTAAATTTGGAGATAGTACAAAGGCAGCGGTCATGGAATTCCAGAGTGTGTTTGATTTAACTTCCGATGGTATTGTTGGAAAAGCAACATGGTATAAAATCTCTTATATATACGTTGCGGTAGCCAAGCTCGCCAGTTTAGAAAGTGAAGGGACTAACTTGGGCATTGGAACCATCCCACCGAACTCAGTCCTTCAAAAAGGATCCATTGGGATAGATGTGATCACCCTTCAATATATTCTAAGTGTTATAAGCGCGTTTTATCCTACTGTTCCAGATCTGACACCAGACGGCATTTTTGGTAGTGAGACAACTAACTCTGTTATGGCCTTTCAGAAAACAGTGGGCTTAACTGCGAACGGGATCGTCAATGCCTCAACCTGGAACGCGTTATATAATTCCTACTGGGGCATTAAGAATAATATCCCAATTAATTATACGGTTCAATCTGGAGACACACTATGGTTACTCGCTCGGAGGTTTAACACCACTGTTGAGGCCATAAAAGACTTAAATAACCTGACAAGTGATGTGCTCAATATTGGGCAGACGTTGAAAATTCCTGGTAGATTCATTACCTATACCGTCCAGTCAGGAGATACGCTTTGGTTACTGGCACAGAAGTTTAATACCACCGTTAATGCCATCAAAACGACGAATAACCTAAGTAGCGATCGAATACTAGTTGGGCAGACACTGTTTATCCAGCAGTGATTTCTATTATTTATTTCTCTATTAAAATGACACATCATCCAGTAGGACTTGACAATCACCAAAATATCCCAGCCTCCCATTTATCAATAACTTCTGACAAATGGCTCGCCTTTCCTACAAAATACGGCTTTTTCGCATTACTCTAACGGTTACCAACCAAAGAAGGCGGTGTCCCAAAAGGCTAAATTTTGAGACACCTCTTCATTTGCCTGACCTGAGCTATGACCAACTATCTGAGCTTTTCATCTTTTCAAGTGTATTTGATGCTTCTTGCTTTTGCGTTTTTTAAATAGGAACTATCCATTCTCTTTTTAAAGACCCACATCACTATTTCCCTGCGCCAATTTGACATTGGTGATTCGCTTTCAAATGTCATGTATTCGACCCACTCAGACATCTCTTGAACAGTCCCGCTTCCAACGTTGCCGCAAATATACGGTTCCGCGCCTAATAACTCGCACAGAAGCATAAATTCATGCGTTCCGAAGTGATTGTTCTCAACGACACCGCCCCAGTGCGTATTAACCATCTTTTTTCGCGTCTCTCTTGGTCCAATGCCATCCTTCCAGTGATATTCATCCGCAAAGCACCCACCTGGCCAACGGAGGACAGGCGCCTTAATATTCTTCAAAACAGTGAGAACGTCCTTTCGAATTCCATACGTGTTAGGAATCGGAGAATCTTCCCCTACCCAAATTCCTTCATAGATACACCTCCCGAGGTGCTCTGAGAAATGACCATATATGTTTTTATTAACAACAATAGACTGACTCAATCCCCCCCAAACCCAATCAATTTTTATTAAAAACTTGCTTATAAGGATAAGCGCTTTCCCAGACATTTCTACTATTTTATAAATTCCCTGTTCTGAACCAAGTTTCCAAAATGGGGGATCCCGTCCTCATCCCAATCAAATGGTTGAGCGCAAGTATGTCGATTCGGATCATATAAAGGGTTACCAGTTATTTCTTTATAGTTCCTGGCATGATAAATGAGGACATCTTTTAATCCATCTTCTGAAACGGTAAAACTATTATGTCCAGGACCAAATTTATTTACCTTTTCATCCGTTTGAAAAACAGGTTGCGGGCTTTTTGTCCAAGATGCGGGATCAAGAAGTGGACTTGACTCATCCGCCGATAACATCCCCATACAATAATGGTGATCGGTTGCGCTTGCCGAATAGGTGATGAATAGCTTTCCCTTTCTTTTTAATACCGCGGCTCCTTCATTCACAAGAAAACCACTCTTTTCCCAGTCATACTCAGGCTTAGAAAGCATCACTTGCGGGCTTTTGATCGTCCATGGGTTTTCCATCTCGGCAATGTAGAGATTAGAGTTTCCTTCGATAGTCGGATCTTTTTGAGCCCATACATAATACCGCTTAGACTGATGTTCAAAAGTTGTGGCATCTAAAGAGAAGGACTCCCAATCTGTTTTCACTTGCCCTCTCTCAGTCCATTGCCCCTCTAATGGATTGGATGAATGATTCTCAAGCACATACATACGATGATCAAACTCTGCCTCTACTCTTGCTGCCGCAAAATAGACGTACCAGCTCTTATTAATAAAATGAATTTCAGGCGCCCAAATATGTGAACTCATTGGGCCTTCTAAACGCTTGGTCCATACCGTTCTCTTCTTGGCCTCATTAAGACCTTGTATGGTTTTTGAACGCCTTAATTCAATCCGATCAAATTCAGGGACTGATGCGGTGAAATAATAGTAACCATCTGTGTGTTTATACACCCAAGGATCAGCTCGTTGTTCAACAATTGGGTTTTTAAGTTCATAGTCCATAAAAGCACCCCTAGAAGTTTATTTGATTAATTAATTAGTTAATCATTAATCTTTTTGTTTATAATTATTCTATTTCCAATAGATCAAACTGTCAAATAAAACGGTTTCAATAACCTGCTATTTTTATAGCGTAATTATTCAGAGACGAGAGGACCAAGTCCCCTCTTTATATTTGTTTAATTTATTTCTGAACAGTATTATTAACATAAGAAACTAAAAAGGAGATCGACATGAAATTAGATATTTCAGACCACTCACTGCCTGTTTATGAAGCGTTAGCCAGTAGTGTTCGGATCACTATTATCCAACTTCTATCAAAGAATTCCATGAATATAAAAGAACTTGCTGAAGCGTTAAATCTTAGCAGTGCCATCATGACTAAGCATGTTAAAAAATTAGAAAATGCAGGGCTTGTCCGTTCAGAAATGATCCCCGGTAAAGGCGGACTTCAAAAGAAATGTCTTCTAAACGAGGACTACATTGAAATTATTTTTCCGACAAAAAAGGCAGAAGAAAGAGAATTTATGGATCAAGAAGTATCCGTCGGGCATTTCACTGATTTTCAAATTAATCCAACATGCGGACTCGCCACTCAAGAAAAAATTATTGGCGAGTTTGATGAACCGCGCTATTTTTTAGATCCAGAGAGGGTTAATGCCAAGATCCTCTGGTTTGGACATGGGTATGTCGAGTACAAAATCGCTAATTTTCTACATTCAAAACACAAGGCTGAAGAATTGGATATATCGATGGAAATTTCTTCAGAGGCGCCTTTTACGAATGACAACTGGCCATCAGATATCACGTTTTACTTAAATAATGTGGAACTTGGGAAATGGACCAGTCCTGGGGATTTTGGGGATCAGCGCGGGAAATATACACCTTCATGGTGGCCAAGCGTCATCAACCAATACGGATTGCTTAAACACTTAAGAGTCAATGAAAAAGGAACATTTATGGATGGAAATTGGTTATCCGATGTCACCATCAAAGATATTCACATTGAAAATAAGCAATGGACGTTTCGAATATCAGTCGAACAAGATTCCGTACATGTAGGCGGTGTCACGCTTTTTGGGAAAGGCTTTGGAAACTATAACCAAGACCTCCTTTTCCGCCTCTATTATAGTTAACTGCCGCTCAAAAGATTCTTTTGTGTAGTTTCGGTAATTTGTGCCGCCTGACCACCCAATCTTTAGTTCATTCGTCTTTCAAAGAACCCCCTTATTAGAAATCACACTCATTTTCGCGGCAAACGACGCTTAAGCGGATGCAGCCTTCTTCTGAAAGGCAGACTTTGTCCACTTTTTTCTGCGATCGCCCTGCGTTGTAGCATTCCTTAGCGTTACCACCTCAAGAGACCAGAATGGATCCATGTGTGAGGGCCCCTTAAGTTCAACCAACTGCCTCATAAAAAATAGAGATTCTTAACGTAAAAAAACATGAGGAAGAAAAGACGTCACCATGCCTTTTCTCCCTCACTTTACTCATTACGAACGGTCTCAAAATGCGAAAACGAATGCATGAAACACTTTAAGTTATTAATCAGCAACAGGCTCTGCTTCTCTTCCACTCGTGACTTCCGTCTTATAATAAAGACGGAACAAAATATCCTGGTCGTAGTTCCCAAATCCTTTCCCGAACAGCGTAACCCCCCCAACGTGTACTTCTTCATCATGAACCGCTATACGAAATGTCCATTGTTTTTCACGTATTTTGATATCCTCGATGGTCACATCAGACAACCAGTTCCCATCCATATAGGTCCCTTCGTTAGTCACTCTTAAACGCTTTAAGAGTCCATACTGGTTTACAATTCCCGGCCACCAAGAAGGGGTATATTTGCCTCTATTGTCCCCAAAATCTCCCGGACTCGTCCATTTCCCCAATTCAATATCATTTAAGTAGAACGTGATATCGGATGGCCAATTATCATTTGTGAACGGTGCTTCCGAAGAAATCTCCATTGAAATTTCTAATTCTTCCGGAATGTATTTGGAATGCAAGAAATTAGGTACCTTGTATTCGATATACCCTTTACCAAACCAAAGAATTTTCGCGTTAACCCTCTCTTGATCTAAGAAATAACGAGGTTCATCGAATTCACCGATAATTTTTTCAGGTGTAGCAAGACCACATGTAGGCTCGACCGAAAAGTCCGTGTAATGCCCGACTGACAAGCTAGTTTCTTGATAGTCTCTGGATGCCAGATATTTTTGTGGAAAAAGCACTTCGATTTTGTCAACACCTAATTCGCAAATTTTTTGTACTCCGGCTTTTCCAGGAACCATTTTAGTTCGAATAATCCCCCCTCTTTCAAGTTTCTTGATATGCATCGTCATAATAGCCGTACTTAAACCAACCGACTCTGCTAGTGCGGTGATATTCATAGATTGTTTAGCTAAGATTTGAATGATCTGAATCCTCACTTTACTTGACAGCGCTTCAAATATTGGAAGTGATTCATTAGTCACATCTACTTTCATCCTCTGTTGCCCCCCTCCATCCTAAACTTAACAGTTACCTCTCCATTTTGCATGATAAGTGCTTTTCACAAAGAATCTTTTTAGTCTAGGCTGTTTTTACAAATTTTAATGGTTCTGACTATCCGAATGAGATGGCTCTCCAAACAGTCCCTCATTATTTAACATACGTCGCTTCAATTTGCCTGATCAACTTGCGTAAGACAAAGAACGTAATCATTGAAAACAAAGGCAATCCCCAAAATATCGCGATGTTAACAAAATGTTTATAAAATAAGAAAATAGCGATGACTAACAAGATAATCAGGATCGATTTTACCGGACGGTTGAATAATAAATAGAAAGAAAATCGGTGTATGTCCTTTACCTTCATGACAAATTTGCTATTTAAAATAAGCGCATAGACAAAACTGACGACCACCAAGACAAACACAAGGTATAAAAGAGGAAGTAAAAAGGTGTCTTTATGTGAGACGTTTAGGAAATAGAGATCGCAACACAAGATCAGCAGGACAATAAAGTAAGGCAACCATAACTTAATAGAAGATCTAAATCCCTTACGATAATGATGAAAATAAGTCCTCATCACTTTACATTCCAAGTCATTCAAACTATCAAAAACCGTTTGGAACATAGCCCCCATTGTAGGTCCTATTAAAAGGAAACCGATTAGATACAAGACACCTGTTAGAGCATTTAACGGAACACTTAAGAATAGACATACAAGAAGAAGACTTGTGATCAACGTGCAAATCCCTATCAAAAATAGATTCCAAACGATTTGAGTTAGACTAATAAATGGATTTTTAGTATACATGTTCTAGACACCTCTTTACTCGTTTTAACCTTTTACCCCGCCAATAGTCATACCTGAAATAAACGATTTCTGATTCAATAGGAAAATGATTAGAATTGGAATAATCGACATCACAGAACCAGCAAATACGATATCATAATTGTTCCCATACGGTGTCATCGCTGTTAATAATCCAGCTGGAATAACGAGATTCTGATCCGATTTCATGACAATTAATGGCCAAAGGAAATTATTCCAAGCATTCATGGACGTGAGAATGGTCATCGCTCCAAAAGCAGGCTTCATCATCGGGGTATAGATTTGCAAGAAGATACGAAATTCCCCGGCTCCATCAAGCCTTGCCGCCTCAGCAAAATCGTTAGGAATACCAATCGCATACTGTCTGAAGAAAAATACAGTTGCAGGTGGAACAATACCTGGCAAAATAACACCCGCATAAGTATCCATTAATCCGAGACTGGTCATTTCCTTATACAATGGAATCAATAAGATGTCACCAGGCACCATTAACATAATCAGGACGAGTGCAAAAATAAAGTTTCTTCCTTTAAATTTATATTGGGCTAATCCATATCCTACCATTGAGGACAAGGCTAAGACGATAACAGTCTGAAGAATGGTAATTAAGGCACTGTTTTTAAACCATACCCAGAATATTCCATTTTCATTAGTGAATAATTTCCCGTAGTTGTTAAAAGTCATTTTTGCAAGATCAATATGAATGTTTAATCCATTAGAGAAAATATCCTTGGCTGATTTAAATGAAGAGATCAATAAAAACCAAAAAGGAATTAAAATGATAATACCAACGATAAGAAGTACCACGAATGTAATAATTGAGATCAGTCTTTTTCTAGATCTGGTTTTCATGATTAACCCTCCTTAAACAAGCCTCTAATAGAAACCTGTATTAAATTGATGACGACAACAATCACAAACATGGCAACACCTAATGTAGCAGCATAGCCAAAGTCCCCATCACTAAAGGCACTTTTATAAATATAAGTCAAGAACGTTGTCCCAATATCACCAGGAGATGTCGCTCCCCAGTACACATAACTTTCATTAAAAAGAGAAAATCCGCCTAAAATCGAGATCGTAATGACATAAGTCGTGATCGGCTTAACCATTGGCAGGGTTATATTTTTGAACTTATCCCAAGAATTTGCCCCATCAATGTCCGCACACTCATAAAGATCTTTTGGGATACCTTGTAAACCCGATAAAAAATAAATCATATTAACCCCTAACCAACGCCAAACACAAATGACCACAAGGGCCAACATTCCCGTACCGGCATTATCAAGCCAATCAATGGGACCAATATGGATGTAATGTAACCAGGAGTTGAATACTCCAGATTTCTCTTTAGCAAAAGCATACTTAAAAATCAATCCAACAATAACCGTTGAAGTTAAAACAGGCAGAAAGAAAACAGATCGAAAAAGGGATTTAAACTTTGTCGTATCCTTATTCATTAAAATCGCAAGAAGTAAGGGTAATGGAACTAAGATTAAGATGGTCCAAAATGTATATTGGACGACATTCCATAAAGCTTTATAAAAGACCGGGTCTGTGATTAGGCGATGATAATTGGCCAAACCGATGAATTTGCTTTGACCGAAGTTGATGCTTTCCATACTCATCAAAATCGAATTAATGAACGGATACAATGAAAAAACAAGGAAGACAATGATAAATGGCGAGACAAAAAGATAAGGGACAAAAGTTTGTTTCGTTATTTTTTTTCTAGTCTTTGGCTTTTTATTTTTGGCTCTTTTCTTTAGCTCATCCTGTTGGTATTCGAATTTTTCAGCACTTGAGGACATTTTTCTTCCCTCCTTGAATATATAGGACAAGTCCCACATTGTGGGTATAGGCGGATGTGGAATATCCCGATCCGCCTATTTTCCTTATAAGTTTACTTTCCAGAAACTAGCCTCTTATCTGCATTTTCATCCACTGATTTTAAAGTTGAATCAACAGGGGCATCCTTTTGCATGATCTTAGGCATGCCGTTTGTCAAAAACTCATCCGTAACGGTTGGATAAGCATTATTCGTATAACTTAACGTACCCACTTGACCGTTTTGGATTAGGCTGCGAAGCGTATCAACAACATCTGGTCCAAAATATTGGATATATTTATTGTTTGGATCTTTCATTTGAGGCATATCCCATACTTGCTTATTAATTGGATCGAAGCCTAATAACGTCCATGTTTTGAGCGACCCTTCTTTGCTGGCCTTAGACTGAACAACAAACTTCGTGGCTAGATCTTGATCATGCGCCTGGTTAGTGACGACAGTAGCTGTACCACCGATACCAGCTGATGTTTGATCGCCACTATTGAAGACAGGCATTGGCGTCATTTCGATCTTTCCTTTTAGTTTTGGCATATAATCAACCATACGGCTCATATACCAAGCAGGCATTATAACGGAAGCGTATTCACCTTTATTAAAAGCTGCATAGTATTGCTCGTTATCCTGGTTACCGCCTTCTGTTTGTTTGGCAATATGATACTTATACTCGAGATCTTGCAAATATTGTAAGGTTTTTTCATTGACTTGTGAGGAAAAGTTCGACTTTCCATCCTTTATCACATCAGAATGTTGTTGTGAAACCATTGACGTGAAGACGGAATCTGCGTTAGTCTCAACAGATGTCATATATTTACCTGTTTTCTCTTTGACTGTTTGACCGGCCTTCACATAGTCATCCCATGTCTTAATAGTCTTTGGATCAATACCGGCCTGTTTCATAATGCCCATATTATAATAGACAACGTTTGCTCCAACATGATAATCTAAGCCGTAAATTTTACCGCCAACTGTGTAGTTATCGACACGTGCTTTTACTAGATTAGGTAAGTAAGGTTTGAGTTCTTTCGTCATATCCACGAAAGGCACATTATCTGGGTTCTTTGTATAATTGGCAAACTGACCAATTTCAACGTCCGCGATATCAGGTGCACCACTTCCAGAGTTAAGGGCAACTTGAAGCTTTTGGAACATTTGAGCAAAAGGTAACACGCTGACTTTCAAATCAATCTGTTGCTTAGGGTGGCTTTTATTCCATGTCTTCGCTGCGTCTTTCCAATAGTCCGCATGCTCCTTAACAAAAGTCCACATAACAAGCGTTGTTTTCCCATCTTTTGTAGTACTGGAGCCTTCTGTATTTTGGCTTCCGCAACCCGTTAAGAATAGGGCTGATACGACTAACAGTATGAGTAAGCTTGCTATAAACTTACGCGGCTTTTTATGCTTCATTTCAATTCCCTCCTAATTTGATCCGTTATTTGGTAGCCTTTTCAAAAAAAGTGTCCTCATAAGTAGAGGCGTCGGATTAAATGAGGCAAGTCGCTTTTGGACCCTAGGCAGCCCTCGCTGTTACCTTAGCATGCCAGTTCCTTTACTTGAACCTATCTTGTATTCTTGCGTCTAGACCTCTTAAACCTATAGACCGACTTCCTCGTAATAAGCCAGAACTTAAGCTGCCTAAAGTGCCTCATGGCAATCCGTCAAGTCGTGATCTACTTTCAATGTTCTTCAAAAGGAATTAGGACCAAAAGCAACCAAACCTCTAAAAAGCTAGCGTCTTATTTTTTTAAGCGGATGACATTCCATGATGCCTTAGGTAAGTGAGCAAATAACCTTCCATCTTGAAGACCAGCATTCCCATTAGAATGAGGCTTCACTTGCTGCTTTCCAACTGAATTAGCAACCTTTAAGTCTGAATTTTCAAGAACGATATGTTCAATAACTTGGTAATCTTCAAAGCTTCTAATATCACATTCAAGTTCTAGCTGTTCCTCTAAATGTCGATTGACTGCAAAAATGGTTAACTCTTCATTTGCTTCATTATAGACAGCAGCTGACTCAAGATAAGGAACATCCGTATATTCCTTACTGTCATATTTAGAAGATTGGATTACCGGATTAAGAGAAACTCCTCGTCCGTACACAGAAGCATGCATATAGGGATAGAAAATCGTTTGTTTCCAAGCGCCTCCCCCATTTTCAGTCATGATAGGTGCGATCACATTAACAAGCTGAGCCAAACAAGCCATCTTGACACGATCAGCATGCTTTAGGAAGGTAATAATTAACGTTCCTACTAATAAAGCGTCTTCAAAATTATAAATATCTTCTAATTGAGGCGGTGCGATTTCCCATGGCTCAATCTGTCTGTCTTGATCATTGGAATGGTACCAGACATTCCATTCATCAAAGCTTAAATTCATCGTTTTCTTACTTCGTTTCTTGGCCTTTACATAATCACAAGTTGCAATAACCGTTTTGATAAAATCATCCATAACCATTGATTTGGCTAAATAATTCGCCGTATCATCGCTTCGATTGCCATAATATTGGTGTAAGGAAATATAATCGACAGCCTCATAAGTATGATCCAATACGGTAGCTTCCCACTCAGGGAAAGTAGGCATATCAGAATTTGAACTCCCGCAAGCTACTAATTCAATAGTTGGGTCTACTAGTCTCATAGCTTTAGCTGTTTCAAGAGCAAGCCGTCCATATTCATCGGCTGTTTTGTGGCCAACCTGCCATGGTCCATCCATTTCATTTCCTAAACACCAGGTCTTAATCCGGTGAGGTTCCTTAAAGCCATGCTTAATGCGAAGATCACTGTAATAAGTGCCACTAGGATGATTGCAATACTCAATTAAATGACGGGCAGCATCAATCCCTCTTGTGCCCAAGTTCACCGCCATCATCACTTCAGCATTCACTTTATTGGCCCATTTCATAAATTCATTCGTTCCAACTTCATTTGTTTCGATTGTTCTCCAAGCTAGTTCTAGACGTCTCGGTCTAAGTTCTTTAGGCCCCACTCCGTCTTCCCAATTGTAAGCGGATACCATATTCCCGCCTGGATAACGAACGATTGGAAGTTTAAGTTCATTGACTAAATCAATAACATCTTTTCTGAAACCGTCTTCATCTGCATCCGGGTGGGTAGGATCGTAAATTCCTCCATACACCGCTCTCCCTAAATGTTCAATGAATGAACCATAGATGCGTTTGTCAACTTCTGCAATTTTATACTGTTTGTCTAAAACCATCTTCGCCGTGTTTGTCTTTATCTTAGTAGTCACTTTCCTTTTCTCCTCCACCCTGTCGATTTTGTAACATTAATAATTTTATTAATGTTTAACATTTTCAAATAGATAGTAACATAGGCGAAATTATCAGTCAATAACAAAAATAACATTTTTGAAAATAATTAATATAAATATTAATCAAAAGGCCTATATTACCACTAAGAAAAGGAAACGTCGATCAAATTACCTATTGCTGCACTTGTTCGATGTCTTTTGATCCTTGCCCAGAAACAGTTTTAATCTTGATTTAATCTGACATTCACCGTCGTTTATTGCATTTTCATTTTAAGTTTTGGTTCCTATAACCCTCCTACCCATCCTCATGAAGAATGAAATGATTCATTAATAAACATAAACATTAACGATCTTTGGATTAGTATAATAATTTATGAAAACGCTGTCAATGTATTTTCTTAATATTTAACCTTTTTATTAAAAATAAGGCTTGAATATAAAAAGACCGCGCAAGATAAGGCGCGGTCTCCTTACTTGTTGCAATTAAGATCGAGATAAACGGCTAATTTGCGCTGGGGTTAGTGCACCAGAATAGATGCGCAGATCGTCCATCATTCCTTTAAAAGGCGGATCCCAGTAATTGACCCCTAGACCGAAACTGGCATTTGTATCGGTAAATATATTCGGGAAATCCACTCCAGAAAACGCCTTCTCCCCGTTAACAAAGACATTCACCGTCCCATTATCAACAGTAAAAATGAGATTTGTCCAACTGCCAATAGGGACTTGTGAGCCGACATTGGCATCATACCAACTGGCACTTCCCGACCAAAGTTCGGTAGGATTGCCTCCTAATGGCCCATCAGGAACTAAGCTGATCCAGTGATTCGTATCTTCAGCCCCAAAGAAGGTTGTCGTATACTCTGTGAGTTGCTCTGGTTTAATCCAAAGAGAGACAGAATAAGTGTTACCCGAGATTAACCCATTTGGTAATCGAATCCCAGATTTCCCATCGAAAACAGCAGCTTGACCGTTTTCACCTTGGGCATAGGTGATGGAACCACCTGTGTTATCAAGTTTGTCACCCGTCACAGTTCCGGCCAAGAATTTTCCATTCGTTTCATTCAAATTACCTTCAAAATCATACTCGGCCAACATACCGGCAGGCTCATAAGGCAGAACTGTCATACTAAATTCTTTTGTCTTTGTCACACTCCCTTTAGTGATAGTCGCAGTAAGTGTTGCTGATACGGGGTTAGAGCCTGCATCAGGACGATGAATCACCCCTGAATCGGACACCACATTTGGGTCTGACGATTGCCATTTTATTTGAGAATCATGTGTTCCTTCTGTTGGCAAAGTTAAATTAGCGATCACCTGACTTGTATCTCCAAGGCTTAAGTCGTCATAAACTGCTTTCACAACTGTCTCATCGGACATATCCGTCTCTCTAGAACCCCAAATCGTGATTCCCGCTTTCGAAACAGCTGTAAACGTCATGACATAATCCTCTGAAACGGGATCCCAATCGCGCACAAAGACACCATTGTAGGTCCCTCCATCAATGTTAATTTCGGCTTGATTTTGTCCAACCTTCTTCCAAGTACCTGTGACAGAACCGGTAATTTTATTATTTTTATTTAGATGAATTGTCACAGGGGTTTCAATATCTTTGGTCGTCGCTTTTCCATGATTAATAAATTTATAGTCCCCAACAATGGACTGTCTATTGACTTTTTCTAACGATTCACCTGCGTAACGATAAGGTGAGACGACAGGCCAGCCCTCTTTATTCATAAAAATTTGCTGGACTCGAACTTCGTGATATTCCCCTTGCTCTGGAAATCTTGAATGGAACACGATAAACTTTTTACCTGTCTTCTTGTCATATAAGACAGAGTTACCTCCAGGAGACACATACCCAACACCAAGACCAGACCCCGGATCTCCTACTTGTCTATCAAATAAAAAGTTCCCCATTAATTTTTCACCATAATCGGCGTTGTTTGCTTGAGCATTCGGTAAGACGGCGTTCTTTCCATCAGGATCAAGATACGGTCCATCGGGTTGTTTTGACCGATAAACTCTCATGTTGTAGCCCCCATCAGAAGCTAACCCCCCAAGAGATTCGTATAAATAATAATAGTTTGTATCCTTGTCATAAATGATATAAGGTCCTTCTCCAGACTCTCCATAACCTCCAGAAATTTTCGTCCCAAAATAGCGATCTATATGATTGCCGCCAGTTGTTGTCCCGTCCTTCCCGGGGTATATAGGTTTACCCGTTTTTGAATTAATTGGAAGCACATATAATCCTCCCGACCAAGAGCCATAGACCATCCATAGCTTCCCCTTTTTATCTGGAAAAACAGTGGGGTCGATGGCGTTTGGCGCGTTGCTTGTATTATAGCTGCCGTCCGTATTGAACCAATTATCACTTGGTCCACTAATTTTCCCGCTTTTTATTAATTGTTGAATATTAGTGTTAGTATACCGAGTGTTAATTTTACTGTAACTCGTTGGCTGATTATTGAGAGTTATACCGCCACCGCTCGCTTGACCATCGTAATTACTCATCTTGGTAAAGCCAGAGTACATAATCGTATCGACATAAGTATAGGGGCCTTCAACATTCTGCGATACAGCATAACCGATAGCCGATCGCTTATAAGTGGACGACGTACAGTAATACATGATGTAGGCGCCTTTTTTACCATTACTGTTGACATAGGCCTTATCGTAGAAGACATCGGGTGCCCAGACTGAATAGCCGCTTGGGTTATCACCATCATGGTCCCCCGCCCAAGCAAATGAACCGGCTAAGTTCTTAGCAAGATCTCCAAACAGTTGATTATTAGGCGTCGTGTATCCATTCGAAAAATCGGTCCAGCTCATTAAATCCTTCGATTTCGCTGCCGTAATATGAGTACCGAACACATAATAGTCCCCATTATTTGCTTGCATGACAGAAGGATCATGTACGGATACATTTTGAAAAACAGGCGGTTTTTCTTTCTTGACAATTTTGGCGGGATCAGGTTTTGTCGAAAAATGACTAGGTCCCTTTCCAAAAACGAGACTTGGGATCATGACAGCTCCAATAATTAGAACCATGACAACAAGGACTGGAAGCTTCTTATTCATTGAAATAACAGTCTCCCTTCACATTCGGTTGAAAGCGCAAACATTTTATAACAGATCATACAAAAGAATTTTAAATGACCTCCTCTCCATTTGGGGTGTGGATGTTTTGGTTAATCATTAACTATTATGTTAATAATAATGAATCTTTTGTCAATTAGCAAGTTACTTTTTAGCGACTTATCTCCTATTTTTTTAGGTACATTGGACCTAAATAGGAGTCAAAGAAGTCCCATCAACAGTTGGCTCCTTAAGCGCTCTCTCTTGTTGCTCAGATAAACACTGTAAAAAATCCCAGATATGAGGATATGAAAAATTTCCGTTCGCAAATTGCCAAGAACCAACGTGTGTAGAGTTCTTTTTGTGTGATGCGGGCTCCAATACACAAAATCTTGGCGCAGCGGAGCCCCATTGTGTGCGATGGGGGCTCCAATACACAAAATCACGGCGTGGCGGAGCCCCATTGTGTGTGATGGGAGCTCCAATACACACAATCTTAGCTTGGCGGGACCTCTTTTTGTATGATGCGGGCTCCAATACACACAATCTTAGCTTGGCGGGGCCCCATTGTGTGTGATGGGAGCTCCAATACACAAAATCTTAGCTTGGCGGGAGCCCATTGTGTGCGATGGGAGCTCCAATACACAAAATCTTAGCTTGGCGGGAGCCCATTGTGTGTGATGTGGGCTCCATTACACAAAATCTTGGCGGGGCGGGACCTCTTTTTGTGTGATGGGAGCTCTAATACACAAAATCTTGGCGCAGCGGAGCCCCATTGTGTGCGATGGGGGCTCCAATACACAAAATCTTGGCGCGGCGGGGCCTCTTTTTGTGTGATGCGGGCTCCAATACACGTGTGACATTTATAATTTCCACAACAAAAAAAAGACAGATCCCCTTAAAATGGGAATTCTGTCCTTTTGCTAGTTTGGGATTTAGAGACGCCTTAAGTTATTTGCGGTAGACTCTCCTTCAATAATCGATTGGGTTTGTCCGTTCCTAAAATCAAATTTGGACGTTCCCATCTCATCTCCCTACAAAATAAGTTTCGGTTGGACCGAGGTAGCTAGTTGCCGGTTGCTTGCCTTCCGGATAAATGACAAGCTTTTCTAATACAAAGCCTGGACTCGCGGCATAGATCCTAAGTGTATTTAATCCTTCCTGACAAGTTATAAGGCTTGTGCTCCTGTGGATCTGATCAAGGACACCGGCTGCCCAGTTAGGATCATCAACGCGATAGCCTTCTGGAAGTGTATTTACTAGGTTAATGTCGGCGTCATTTAGTTGTATGCCACATAATAGCGCCTGATCTTTCACGACAGGGTTCGTTGGCTGCCTATATAATTCCAATTCATAAACGCCAGCTTCCTGAACGACGAACTGATAGTCCAAGTACGGTGCGTCTTTTCCTGGAGTAAAATACTGAGTTGTTGGAAAAGCCTTCATTGCCGATAAGGTCTTGCCGTATCCATGAATCACTTGGAAGCGATGTACGTCCCCCTGTTGGTTGGTTGTTTCCTTATTCAGTACATAATGTTCAGCTTCTATCGAAATATAGCCATTGGTTTCGATAAAGGTTCGATTAGGAAATTCACTAAAGTCCTGTTTCGCTGCGTTTACTATGATTGTACAGACCCCACACGGCATTTCCACGACAAGGTGGCCTTCTGTCTCATCATTCATGTTGCGGCGATCAATCGTGACAGTAATGACTTCAGTCGTTTTTTCTCTGCCATCTAAGCTGCCACTCGTCTTCGAACAGATCAGCCATGGATTGTGACTAGTAATCTTAAAATCGGCATGGCTATCACTCAAACTAGCCATCGTAAAGGAAGCTTCCTCCACATCCGGCTGCAAAAAATCATTTAAATAGAGTTTATTGTTATGCCAGGCACTCCCCTCTGAGTGCTGGTCCGTCCCATCAACCGAAACAATCAGTCTTGGCTTATTCGCCGGCCATACCTCCATTAGAATCGGATTCTGGCATTCCTCTTCATTCCAACGCGTAAAACCGATATGCTCAGAAAGACCCATCCCATACCACTTACCATTATCAATCGTATGATACTGCTCGACTAGCTCTTTATCTCGTATCAGACATTTTTTAATCTCTTCAGTCAGTTTATTTGCTTCCATTTTGCCCAATTTCGCATCATAATGATTCTTCCCAGTAAGGAGCCACATTTTTTGCAAATTTAGGTTTCCGACAGCAGGATAATAGACGAGAGAGAAATAAGTGGATAAGTTCATAAGATCCACATGCTTATATAATTCATCCGCCAGTTCTAGAAGAGAATCGATTTGCTGTAGGGTATGGTCCGTTTCTTTATAATTCACTGGATGATAGACTTCTGAATTCATGTGTTCGGGTCTGCGTTTATGAGCTAGTTTGGTATAGCCAGTTAACAGCTCGACTACCTTATTCTTTTGCTCCTCACTGAACACACCATTAAACTGCTTTTCCGTCCATTCTCTTGTATAGTAATCGGTTTTATTAATGGCATTTGTTCCCCATTTTTCAAAATCATACGCCAAATCCATAAAGTAAGCTAACGGGAATTCCTGTGTCGCAATATCACCGACATTCACGATCCATAGATCCCGAACGCCAAAGTCGTAAGCCATACTCATCTGCTCCCAAATCTTAGGAAGATAAGAGCTGTTAATCCATTCATATGAAATCGGTCCGCCATGGTAATCAAAATGATAATACATCCCATAGCCGCCTTTATGGCTACGCATTTCTTCGGTTGGTAGTGTCCTTAAATTGCCATGATTATCATCACAAAGCATCAAAATGACATCCTCAAGCTCCTCCGAATTCATTAACCCTGGTGTTTCCTCATCCCCATAGAAGAAAGGTTCGACTTCTTTATATAAAGCAAGCATTCTTGGAACCTCTGAAAGGTCAGGATTAACATGTTCCTTTATTAACTGGTTTTGTGTCTTGATGACCTCTCGTAGCAACTCAATATTATCTGCCAATGTCGCTTCTTTTCCCATAATGGAGGTGTCTTGTTCGCCGCGCATACCCACTGTAATGACATTTTCAAATTGGCCGCTGCGCTTTAGCCCGTCTTCCCAGAATTTTATAATGCCTTCTCGATTCGTGATAAAATTCCAGGCATCACCATATTTAGAATTCGCACCACGTAAATACTTGTATTCTTCTCCATAACGCAGACAAGGCTCATGATGAGAAGCCCCCATGACGACACCATATTCATCGGCAAGTTCAGCATTTGCCAAGCCCGGCCCATCGTCACTGAAACGAGCTGACCACATGGCAGGCCATAGGTAATTCCCTTTCAATCGAAGCAACAGTTCAAAAACATGATCATACATCTCGGCATTAAATCCGCCAAAATTCTTCATTGTCCAGTTACCAAAGGCGGGCCATTCATCATTGATAAAGAAACCGCGGTAACGAACAGAAGGCTCTTTTGATAGGTATTTTAAGTCGTTTTTTAAGGAAAAGGACTCTTTCCTCACCGGCAACACGCCAGACCAATCGACCAACGGAGAAACACCGAGCAGTTCTGACAAGTGAAAAAGCCCGTAGATCGTGCCTCGTTTATCACTTCCCGCGATAACGAGTGCTCGTTCAACCCCTTCAAACGGATGATCAATCACTTGAAATAAATAGACTTCTCTTTTACCTTTGATTTCGGATAGATCGATCATCTGTTTCTCTTGGAGCTCATGAAGCAGTGGGCTCTGCCCTGCCGTTCCATATAAAACAGCCTGCTTTCCCAGTTTTTTTCTGTCTGTGGTTGATTGTGGCGCATAGCCGAACACCAACTCTATATCATGCATGACCTTCTTGGCTATTCGTTTCACACCGCTAAAGGCTGCTTCTTCTTGATAAAATAAGGCATGACCCACTGAAATCGATTCATTTTTCAACATGTCTTGACTAATAATAAATTCCATAAATAAGTCCTTTCCCATAAATCTTTTTTTTTCCTTCTGAACGATTACTAGATGTTTTGTTTCAGTTGTCAGACCAATCTGACGCGTTACAGGGTATAGCCGAATCCTAAAATAGTAAAGCATTTGTCTTCATTTTGAGGCGCCATTTTGATTTCAACCTGATGTTCCCGGCACACATCTTCTTGATACAAGATAACTGCGTTGCAATGCGTCCAGTTCACTTCATGAGGGTCGGCGTTTTTTAAATGCTTGCCATCTACCCAAATCTCCGCACTTCCAAAATGACGGCTTCCGGAATCTTTAAAAACAAGCAGGAGGTTTCTGCTGTAGATCGACATTTTGAAGCTTTCATTTCCTGATGAAGCGGAATGCATCCAGTTATTTGGAAATTGAGGTGTTGCAAAAGGATTCACATCCATTTCTACCTTCTGTAAATCGTCATCCGTTTCCGAAAAACTGCCCATACGGATTGCTGCCCCTATTCGGTTCTCTTTCCTATCAAGTAACTGCACATCCTTAAAATCATGACCGATTACTGGCGGCTGATCGAGTTTTATATCCTCTCGATCTCGAATCGATTTCTTAGTTTCAGAGAATAGATACTGAAGACAATCCGCCATTATTCTATGACCGTCGTTGGTTGGATGATAGATATCATAGAAAAATTGCCGTTTGGTAATGACGTTTCCCTCTTCTTTTGTCAACCTAAACTGCTCGACCACTGCATCCTTGATACTTACCATCGGGAGATCATAATGCTTTCCAATAGGAGAAAGCCTATTCTGCAGATTCCAGTCGTTTTCAAACACACTGAATAATAAAATGACAGCTGGTTTGTTTTCCGAAGCGAGTATTTTTAAACAAAGGCTCTCATAACAGATTCCTTGTGTTTCGTCCCCTGCATCATTTACCGCAAATTCAACAATCACGATATCCGGCTTTACTTGTCCATTCCTTAAAATATCCCGATCGTAGCGAATCATGCCGAGTTCAGATGGTGTCCCTCCTACTCCTGCCTTCACAAAATGGACATTCTCCCCATCCTTTTTTTCAAACAGGTCTCTGAATTTTAAATAAGATTGATAGGCATAACAATGAGTATGAATCGGCTTGGCTCCCGCTCCCTGAGTAATAGAGCCCCCTATATAAGCAATCGTTACATCATCACCTCTTTCGGCTTTTTCAATAGCCGCTTTTAATCGATGATTGTTTCCTTTGCTTAGAAGAGATTTCCTGATCATTTCCTTGTAAATTCTTGAGTCGAAGGCAACCGGCGGCTCCATCGCCATTTCCGGAACCTTGTAGGAATCATGCACATAGAATTTGATAATAGCGGTGGCTAGTTCACCGGGTTGTTCAAATTCAAAGGCAAACTTACCCGGTACCTCATCGTCTACGGACCATTGGTGATCCCCGAGTTCTAAAAGGGTCTCGGTTCCATCTGTTGGACAAGGCACTCTCAGCAAGGTTCCCGTTTCATATTTGTTCTCTTTTCCATAGTGATGTAAGACAAAATGGACATCTCCTACGTATTCACCTGTTGTTTTTATACTTACACCGATACTGTGAACGAGCTTGTGAAATCCCTTACAATTATCAAGAAGCGTCAAGATCGCTTCATCTGTCACGCCGCCCACAAGCTTTGCGATACTTTTCAATCGTCCTTCATCTAAATAAATTTCCTGTGATGGCTTGCCCTCATGACGAGGAGTTGCTTCAATCACTTTCTCAAACATAACGAAAAAGCTATCCCGTTTTGCCACTGGATCTTTTGGTGCTCTGAAATCTTCCATTTTATCATTTATTTGTGATCTGCTCGTTTCGGTCATTTACCTATCTCTCCTATTAAGTAATCAGTTTGATTAGTGACACGTAATTGAATAAATGGGCAACATACTATAGATCTATCGATGCGTTAGTCTCGTTAATTGGGAACAGCCGAGGGCTAATTGAAGCGCTTAACTCCTTTTTCAAATGATGACTTAACCTACAATGTTTGATTAATCAACAAACAAACTCTGTCTCCTTTCATTTTATTATTATTTTCAGAGAGGTCAACGTATTTTTGAAATTGCTTTATAAACGACTTAAAGTTTGGTCGTCTCCGTATTCATTGAAATGTATTTAAGTTTAAGCAAATAAAGAGCACTATTTGGCGGTCTATTTCCGTTTCTAATTCTGCCAAAAGACGTCAAGCTCTCCTTGGTTTTTAATGAAAAATTGATGCCAGCGCTGATCTTTTGTATCACCAGGTACAGGTTGAAATGTTTCAAGATAATGGCTATACAATCTTTTCTTAAGTGGCTTTCCCTTCCCAATATAAAGAATTTCTTTTTTAGCGTTCTTATAGACAGACATATAGCCCATTATGATCTGCAACATTCTTCTCTATATAGGTCTTAACATTATTCATTTCTGTCTCATCTTTTGGTACAACATGTCTAATCCTGAAGTGTTTCCATTTACCGTCTTGAGAATCAATGGGCAAAATTTCACTTTCTTTCAGGATTTTTTCGTAATCCATAATATACACCTCTAATCTCCATTAATTATAAGATCCTCATTCTCCCGCAAGATTACCTAAAAAGTAGATTATCATTCAAATTTTCCCATAAATTTCAACAAAAGTTTTTAGCTGTTTAGTAAGGTATGCCAAAAAATAATTTGAATAAAAACATGCATTCACCTAATTGAGCGCATGTTTTCTAATTATTGGTATTATAACCTTACAATCCCGTTCTTTATTTGTTCCCATCGGCAAAACTTAACGGATGAAACACAAGAACCGTCCCCGCGTTTCCGCGTTTCAGAATCGGCCCCACTAATTCGTTCCATTTTCAACTGCCATTTGTGTAAATTTTCGTTCACTGTGCCAATAAGTAATGAAAATGGAAATACTCGAGAAAAAGAAGAAAAAGATGATTGGAACTCGTAAGGAAATAAAAAAGAGCGCATATAGACAAATCATATTGATTAAGGTCAGATGAAATTTATACAAGCCAAATTTCAAGGCATTTATAAGTAACTGTTTACCGGTATAATAACCATTTACCATTAATGGAAACACATGTAAGACAACTGCAAAATAGCAAACCATCATCAAACAGAAAAAAATGTAGAGAGCAAATTTTATGTTCGAGTCAATTTTTGTGGTGAAATAAAAATCTCCATAAAGCAACAAACCAATTATTACGATGAAAATACCGACAATCATGCTTTGTTTGAAATTTTCTTTCAATAATTGAATGTATGTGGTGATAATCTGCGGTTCTTTCTTTTTTATCCATTGTCTTGACACTCCAAAAGCAGCTGCCATAGCGGGAAATATTGTAATAATCGGTATACAGCTTAATAAGAATAGAAGGTTTAATAGTGCAAAGTGATAAATCCAAGTCCCTATCCGATATAACTTGCCATCTACCTTAAACATAAAAACACCCTTCCATCCTATTTACTATTGTAGTTACTTTGTATTTTAGTATGTATGCCGTTACATAGCAATAATAGTATATGTAATTTATAGAATTTTTACATAAATAAAACAAGTTTTTTTGAGCTATACCAGGTGACTTCTTATCGAGACTGTCTACTTTAAATTTTTTAGCATTAAAAGCAAACGTGTTGAGCACTATCTCTATCCAAATGGGAATTTACATACACGAATATCCACAACAAATAACTCAAATTCGGATAGGTTTGTTTCGACTGAAATCGAATTGGCAATAGCCAGATTGTGATAGGACGTTTGAAAATAAAAGAGCAATTTGATAATAGGAAAAATATATAAATAGGAAACTACCTAAAATGATTGATATTAAATTGATAGAATAGTCGCAGATAGTTTAATTTTCGAGCATTTTGTTAAAAAGATTCATAAAGCTTGTGTTATGATTAATGGATAAGGCGAATCAAGACGAATTTCCCCGAGATATGTAGAACATTTTACTAAAAGAGAATCTTGTTTAAATCTGCATTTGGCTTTAGTGAAAAAAAGAAACCACCTTTTAATGAGATGGTTTCCAAATTGGCAATCCATTTATTATTTATTTTGAGCCTTATAATTCTTTACATACTCATCATAAATGGCCTGACCACCTTGAGCCATGTACTGTTTAACCAATGATTTGTAAAGACTGTCTACATCAGATGACTTAGCCGTAATTAATTTCGCAAGCATCTGAGAAGATAAACTCGTTAGCTGTGTATTATATTTTGCCACTGCCGAATTTGGTGTTGAATAATAGTAAGGCTCATACAAATCCACAGATCCAACCTTATAGGCATTCTGAACTTGTTTTTGGTAACCCGGATAGCCTGCGGAAATAGCGGCGACATTCTTTTTCGGATCCCCAAGTTCAATACCATTTGAAAGAATATCATAGTCAAGGTTGTTTGCAACAGTCATCATCTTATCGCCCTTAGTTGTTGTTCCTGTCGGTTGTGGAACACCATTTACCATTTTGTAATCAACGCCTTCCTTACCATTCTGGAGGAAGAGGGTTACCTTCGAGTTGGCCATCCAGTTAAGATATTTTACTGCAAGGTCAGCATTTTTACTTGCTTTTGGTACAAGTATATACATACCGTTTGGAGCATACCCAGCCTTAGGATGCTGTCCTGCATCATTCCCCCAAGGATCAACAGGCACAAGTTCAGCACCAGGGACGTTCTTTGTTAGATTGGTAAGGTCACCAGGTGATGTTCTATACGGACCATCCCAGTTCGTCATGTAGGCACCTACTTTTCCATTGGAAATATCTGCATCCAACTGTTTTCCATCTTTGTCAGTAGCGAAACCTGGGCTAATCAAGCCTGCATTGTACATCTTGTTCATATATTGAACGGATTGTTCAAATCCAGGTAAATTCCAGTTTACATCGTAGCCTGGGTTTGTCTCCAGAGTCGCAAACTGTTCTTGTGTAAGATTAGATGGTTTAAAGGCTTCTGGTATGTAACCTAAGCCTGGATAAGCTGGTTGAAGTGAATAGCCGAACGGGATAACACCGCTTACATTGCCAGGGTTTTTCTCTTTGAATAAAACCATATCGTTATAGAACTCTTGTGGTGTAGTAGGAAGAGGGAGACCAAGTTTATCAAGCCAGTCTTTACGGATAAATGTATTCTCGCCCAGTAAGACAGTTCTCTTACCTGGTATCGCATATTGTTTACCATTAAATTGACCATACTTTAATAAATCATTACCAAGATAACTTGTGAGGGTAGATCCATACTTCTTAAGGAGTGAACTAAGGTCTGTCAACCCACCCTGCTGTACATAATTATATACAGTACCCTGGTCGTAGGTGAAGACAATATCAGGTGCCTGATTGGCTGCCATCATGACATTTAGTTTATCCACTTCCTGGCTTCTAGGAACGGTAACAAAATGAACGGTTACATTATTCTCCTTTCCGAAGGTACTGTTGATATACTTTGTCCAGTAGTTATTATTCAAATCTGGCTGACCGGGTTGGCCCCTATCAAAAACTTCAACATTCAATGTTCGGTGGCCTGTCTTGCTGCTTTGGTTGCCGCTTGATTGTGCTGTACTCGAACAACCAGCCAAAGCCAAAACAAGTACAAGCGTAATGAAAGTAGCAAACAAAGATCTCAGTGATTTCACCTTCATAAAACCCTCTCCTTTTATAAATAAATTTCAATTTTTATATAAATTTGCGAACCAGGCGAAACTAATCCTATTTCACAAACCCATATTAGCCTTTAATTGAACCAATTGTAATACCGCTTACAAAGTATTTCTGGAGCCATGGGTATACTATAAGAATCGGAATTGTACCAAAAATAATACTTGCTGCTTTAAGTGCCTCTGAAGGAAGATTTATGACGACATTTTCTCCCGACATTTGTTGTGAAATATTGATCACATTGTACAGCTTAAGCTGAATGGTATACAGCTTTTCGTTTGTGATATAGAAAAGAGCATCTTGGAAATAATTCCATCTGAATACGGCGTATAGCAAAGCGATGGTGGCAAGTGCTGGCTTGGAAAGAGGCAAAATGATCTTGAGAAGAATTTGCAAGTCCGAGCACCCATCCAGGTATGCCGCTTCCTCAAGGCTTTCTGGCAAGTTCTGAAAAAATGATTTCAATATAATCATATTAAATACGCTCATCATACTTGGAAGAATCAATGCGAATGGTGTGTTTAATAGATGCAGGTTCTTTACAAGCATATAGTCCGGTACCAAACCGCCGCTAAAATACATGGTAAACACCATAAGTAACAATATAATATTTCTGCCCTTGAGCCTTTTTCTACTTAGCGTGTACGCTGCCAATACGGTAACCGTCAATGCTAGGAGCACATATACAAGGACAAGAATCACAGTGTAAAACATCGAGTACAACATACCGGCGTCAGTAAAAACAACTTTGTAGGCTTCTATATTAAAGCCTATAGGAAATATGGTAACCAAATGAGAGATAATTGCCCTATTGGAACTAAGTGATTCTGAAAGAATATAAAGAAAAGGAATCAGGCATATAAAAACGGCTATTAAAACAATAAATACGGCTGAATAGTCAAAAATCCTATTTTTTAATTTTTGAGACATTTCATATACCTCCTTACCATATTCCTTGCTCGCCTAATTTCTTAGTTATATAATTTGAAGTTAACAGAAAGACTAAGCAAATAATGGATTGGAATAGCCCTACTGCCGCACCAATTGAAAAATTGGCAGATTGAATACCTATACGGTAAACAAAGGTACTTATAACATCACCAAAGTCCATAACAAGATTGTTTTGCAAGTTGAATGGACGGTCAAAACCAATTGCCATAATATTACCAAGTTGCAAGATCAGAAGGATCGCAATGGTAGGTCTTATACCTGGCAGTGTAACATGCCATATTTTTCTTAGCCTTCCTGCGCCATCCACTTCAGCCGCTTCATATAACTCTTTGTTAATTCCCGTCATAGCAGCAAGATACAAAATGGTTCCCCAACCTGCACTCTGCCAGGCTCCAACTAAAGTATAAGTACCAACCCACGCAAATTTTTTCGTTAGAAACGGTAGTGCATGCCCTCCCATATTGGTAATTAATGAGTTGATCATGCCTGTTGGTGAAAGCAGCTGAGCAACAATTCCGCCGATAATAACCCAGGAAAGGAAATGCGGTAAATACAATATGGTTTGACTAATTCTCTTAAACTTTTTAAATACCAACTCGTTTATTAAGATAGCTAAAATGATTGGTGCCGGAAATCCCACTATTAAATCCAAGCCATTAAGTACCAACGTGTTTCTAACAACCTGATAGAATTGCGGTGTCGCAAATATTTGCTTGAATGTTGCGAAATTATTCCATGGACTTCTATTCATCCCCTGAAATATGTTGTAATCCTTAAAGGCTATTTCTATACCATACATGGAGCCATATTTAAATAACAATATATAGGCCACAGGGATAACTAGCATGAGATAGAGTATAATATCACGCTTTATATAAAATAATAATCCTTTACTCTTTTTCAGTGACCTATCAATGCTATTCTTTTTATTCACAGTAGTACTACCATCCATTCCTTTCATAAACTACGACCTCCTTTTTAATAATTGAATCGTTTCCTTTTATTTGCCCGATCCCAAGCCACTTATAAGAACGAAACGAGTTGACTGACAGAAGAAATCCCCAGGAATTCACGATGGTTTGATTTAGATCTCCACGAAGGAAGAAAGCATGGATTCATAAGTATGAGTCTAAGAGTTGATTTTGTTTTTGTAACCCTTTTCATTTTTGTTTTGCCTTGTAAGAAGTTTATGAGGCTATTAGTCTATTTCCATTACTAAGCGCTTTGTTTTTACTTTTTTATAACTACTGTTGTATAAGATTATGTAGTTTATTATCTGGCTGGTTTCTAAGTCTTCAAAAGGATTCTCTGAGATTCATGAGTGGCACATCAAAAAGAAACAGCCTGTTCATTAAGAGACGCACCACCGATTAGAAAATTTGTTGTTGCTCCTCTTGAACAGACGCCTTTTCTTTCAACTTATCCAAGCTATCCCAAATCCCTAAAATATACATACATCCGAGTCCCCTATCGTATAAACCATAGCCTGGGCGCGCGACTTCCTCCCATATCATTCGTCCATGGTCCGGTCGAATATAACCGTTAAAATGAGTATCATGCAAGGCTTTAAGAATTTCATAAAGATCCAATGAACCGTCACAACTGCGATGTGAGGCTTCGACAAAATCACCATTTTCATAGACTTTTACGTTTCGAATATGGGCAAAAGCTATTCTGTTAATACTTGAAAAGTACCTCATCATCTCGGGAATATTATTATTGATATTTGCTCCTAATGCTCCCGAACATAATGTGAGACAATTGGAGGGGCTATTAACCAAATTGACAATACGCTCAAGATTTTGCCGATTCGTTACAATTCGTGGCAGCCCAAAAACCGTCCATGGCGGATCATCAGGATGAATGGCCATTTTAATATCTGTTTCCTCACAAACCGGAATAATTTGTTCTAAGAAGTACTTTAAGTGATCAAACAGATCTTCTTCAGTTACATTCTCATATTTTTTGAATAGTTGTTTGAGTTCTTTTAACCGATCTTGTTCCCAGCCTGGCAATTCATATCCATTTGAATCCTCTTTCATCTTTTCAACTAATTTCATCGGGGCAATATTCTCAAATTTCGTCTTCTCATAAGCAAGAACAGTTGAACCATCGTTCATGCGCTTTGCAAGGTCTGAACGGGTCCAATCAAACACAGGCATAAAGTTATAACAAATAACTCTTACACCGACACTCGCCAAATTTCTAATGGTATCTTTATAGTTTTCAATGTACCGGTCACGCGTACTTAATCCTAATTTTATGTCTTCATGAACATTGACGCTTTCTACAACCTCAAATTTTAAGCCATGTGCTTCAATCTCTTCTTTAAGAGCGACAATCTTTTCAAGCGGCCAAACCTCTCCAACCGGAACGTCATATAAAGCTCCGACAATCCCATCCATTCCAGGAATTTGTCTAATAAATTCTAGAGGAATAGTATCGTCCTTACTCCCGAACCATCTAAAACTCAGCTTCACGCCACATCCTCCTCTACTTACCCATTCAGCTTTTTTAACAGCACCTCGGAATTAAAGAAAAGCATATTATTTAAAAAAATTGGGATGTCTTTCTTTTAAAACTTCCTTTTCAATTAAAGCTAATCTCAAGTGATCAGACATTGCTGCTTCTGCTTTCTCGGGCTGTTTTTCTTTAATAAATTTAAAAATTTCTTTATGCTTCGAAATGATATCCGTCCAATCTAGTGACGAATAGACTCTTAAAAGCCGCAAACGGTTAAGATGATTGTTGGATTGATGGAGAAATTCCCATGTTCTCTGCTTCTGGCAACCTTCAAAAAGGAGTCTGTGAAACTGTTCATCTAAGTCAAACAGTCTTGAAAAGTCTTTTTTCTCAACGCAGAGATCTTGCATGATCAAATTTGATTCCATCGCTATTTCTTCTGAAAATGCTTCACAGGCCAGCCGAACGACGGACCGTTCAATACTTTCACGAATAAATCGGTCTTCTTCAACATGATTCAGATCAATTAATGAAACAATCGTTCCGCTTTGTGGATAGATCTCCAAAAGTTCCTCTTGAGCTAGTTTTAGAAAAGACTCCCGTACAGGTGTTCGGCTTACTTCCAGAGCTGCTGCCACCTCTTTTTCCGAAATTTTAGTACCTGGCTTCAACTCTAAGCTTAATATTTGCTGTTTAATTGTTTGATAGATAATCTCTCTCGTTGTGCCTCTTCCACGTATCGTTGGTGATGTTAACAACATAGCCCCCCCTTTTTTTGCCTTATTTTAGTACAATGACTAATTATACTAGTATAACAACTTGTTAAAAAAATAATGACTGACCTATGGTTATCTTGATTCTTTTTAGCTTCTTCTCTTCATTCATTAAAGCTAATTCCACTTTCAACCATACTAGTATGAAAGCTGTGTGTTAAGCTCATTATAAAGCGCTTTCATTATACTTGCAATTGTTTTTTTTAGAAAATTTTTAAAAATATAAAAGGTGAGAAGTTATTCCCCCTCATTACTTCATTAACTTGCTTTTTTTAGTTGGATCACAAATTCCAGAAACGCGTTTTTTCCCATGGTAAGTACATTCATCGGAGGGACATTTATGACAGTTGTTGGCTTCAATAACGACAATCAGATCAATTCATAATCAAATAGCCCTTCGTCACAAAGCATCATTCCGACCAAAATATAGAAGAGCTGGGACAAAACTAGACGAACTGACTTAAATTCCGAACAAATTATTATAAGTACAGAAACAAATAGGAAACGCAGTCAAAATACGGAGACTCCTGCGGGAACAGCACGTGTCCGAAGACCCCGCAAGCAGGCGTTTTCCTTGCTGAGGAGGCTGTGGCCTTGCCCGCGGGAAGCGACGTATTTTGACGGAACACTTCATAAATGACTTAACTTATAAATGGAAAACCGAACCCATCACTTTAAAAAGTGAGAATAAGTTCGGTTTTTTCTATTCGTCAACTACTTCTGTCCCAGCCTCTTTAAAAAAATTACAATCGGTAATTTGGGTTTACGAGACGCTCGGATGAGGTACTTGCCTTAACTTGTTTCAGGTCCCGGAAAATTGAAATCCCTCTACTTTAACTAAGGGAATACAAGTTAGCTTCATAAAACACCAAAAGCGTCATCGACAGACCCACATGATATAACACCTTTGTTCAATTCAATTGTTCCTTTTTTCAATTGACTTTTGTAATTTCATCAGCCGATTCAATTTTGATCGCTTGATTTTCAGCCACAATGCAAAGCTCCGCTGCCTTAAAAGCATGCTCTTGTGTCATCGCATTTTCAGTCCCATTCAAGCAGTCTAAAATAAACTTGCCAAAGAATGGATAACCTGCTTTTCCAGTTACTTCAAAATGCTTTTCACCCTGTTGATTAACGAGATACAGTTGATTTCCTTCTTTATCACGGGCAATATCAATGTATTTCCTCACCTCTATATAACCGTCTGTTCCCAGGATAAATACTCGCCCATCTCCCCACGTACCAAGACCATCCGGTGTAAACCAATCTACACGGAAATAAAAGGTTGCTCCATTATCAGCGACGAGTGTGGCGTCCCCAAAATCCTCAAAATCAGGATATTGTTTATTGTTAAAATTGGCCACTTTACTATGTAGAACCTTCGCATCCTTTGCCCCTGCAAACGTAAGAAATTGCTCAATCTGATGGCTCCCAATGTCACATAGGATGCCTCCAAATTTCTCTTTTTCAAAAAACCATTTTGGACGCATATTCGCGCTCATACGATGTGGCCCCATGCCAATAACTTGAACGACGCGGCCAATCGCCCCTTCTTCAATTAATTGGCCCGCAAAAACGGAGCCTTCATTATGAAGACGTTCCCCGTAATAAATGCCCCACTTTAACCCGGTCTCTTTTGTTTTCTCGCGTGCTTGCTCGAGTTGCTCCAATGTTGTAAAGGCGGGTTTATCTGCAAAATAATGCTTGCCATGATTCATCGCCCGAAGTCCAATAGGACCGCGTTCTGATGGAATGGCGGCGCTTGCTATAAGGTGAATCGTTGGATCCTCTAATATTTCTTCTTCTGATGCTACAACCTTTGCTTCGGGATAAGCTTTACAAAAACCTTCCACTTTTTTTGGGTCCGGATCATAAACAGCGACAACTTCGCCACCGGCTTCAACTAAACCGTTACACATTCCATAGATATGACCATGATCTAAACCAATTGCTGCAAAACGAAACTCGCCTTTTTCAACGACAGGGCTCGCCTTTCCTTTTGGTGCATAGTTCATTCCATTACTTTTATCCATATAAAGAACATCCTTTCCTCTTTTAGGAATCCATTTTTCTGCCCAATGTAATCTCGCTATTAGAAAAATTCTCGATACTGGTCGTTTTTTCATAGAAATGAGTCGCATTTTGCAAGATGCCCTCTCGTGTATAGAATGGGCTTGACTCATCTAATGGAAGATTTACCGTTTGCTTAAGGCTTGCTGATTGGAAGATCGCAGTAATGAGTTCAAGTGTTTCTCTGCCTTCCTTTCCATCAACTAAAATCTGTTTATCACCACGAATCGCAGATAGGACATCTTGAATTTGTCCTGCATGTCCCTGAAATTCAAGATCTGGTTGACTCTCGTAAACTTTTTGAAGCTCTTCCTCTAGCTCCGGATTAGGTTTAGGGAATCCGTTTTCTTGTGAAGTTGAGGCCTTCACTTTCCATGGCACTGAGACACGCGCCTTCTTCCCTTGAAAAATAAGCTGTTGTTCTTCACCATGGTGAACAACCGAACTGGTCACTTGAGCTAAGGCACCATTTTCATATCGGCCAATAGCAATAGAAATATCTTCAACCTCTGCATTATCATGACTCGTATTACTCATAACCGCAGTAATTTCCGATGGCATTCCATTCATCCAACGGAAAATGTCCAAATGATGGACAGCATGATTAAGGGTACATCCGCCGCCTTCCTTCTCCCAAGTTCCGCGCCACCAAAGATCATAATAACTGTGGCCTCTCCACCAATAAGAATCTACTTGGGTATGAACGATGTCACCCATCAGACCCGTTTCTAACACACTTTTCAGCTTCATCATCGGATTCGTAAAACGATTTTGAGCCACGACAGAGAGGATTTTCCCGCTTTTTTCTGCCGCTTCATTCATGGCATCACATTCTTCAAGAGAGGATGCCATCGGTTTTTCAACTAGCACATGCTTCCCCGCATTTAATCCTGCAATTGCGATTTCAGCATGTGTGTAGGGAGGTGTACAAACCGAAATAAGGTCAATATCGTTTCGTTCTAAAAGCTTATTGTAGTCACTATAAACCTCTGCATTAAGCTCATGCTGAAGAACTTGCTGCTTCGATTTCTCTGGATAAATATCACTTAAAGCTACAATTTGGCAATCATTCGGAAATTGCTGATAAGCCCTTATATGTGCATTTGAAATGGAGCCAGATCCAATAATTCCAACTTTTATCATGATTAGTCCTCCTGCTCATTTTTTTTGTAACGATTCTGTTCACTTTTTGTATGCCCTTACATTTTTAAAAAAGGGATTTTAGGATTTGATGAAAAAAAGAATGTAAGAGCTTCGATTTCACAAAGGGATTTACCTTCTTGAAAATCAACTTAAAAAGGAATGATTACAATAAATTTCTTATGGGATCCAATAAAAGTTAGATAGCTATCCATAGCCCCTCCTTTCCTAGATTCCGATAATTGTATTTTAAATTTTCCCTCTTTTCTGCGGTGTATATTAGTATAGTAAAACAATTGTTGCTCAATGTCATTGGAATTATTGCTTTTTATATTGCAAATGTTGTTATTCTATCTAAACATAAAGTCCAAGATAAATTTCTAAAAGTTCATTGAAGACTCACCGCTAATTAAACAATTCGAGCGTTGGATAGGATTCATTTTGTCGAAGCCATTGATGGGAATCCGTTTACCCCAATCTCATAGATGGTTTTCAGCAGACCATTATCCATCGTGAATGAAACGCGAGAACCGTCCCCTGAATCCCATGTGAGCCCTCCCGATCCAAGTCCGTTAATTGAACAAACTTCCCCGTATCTAAATCCATGCTGTACAGATTGGTACAATTATTCCGATCGGAACCAAATATTAATTTTGATCGGTCATACCACCCAGAATTAGTAAAATACAAATGGAAATTATGGGCGTTCCCATTGGTCAGTTGTTTGATTGTGACACCTGAAATGGGATCTGTAAACGTTAAAAGTTCGCTCGCAAATTCTCTGCCTTTTGTCAATGAACTCGCTCCCTTTCTATCGGTCTCATTACCTTCTTCTTTTTCACCTATCGCTCTCTTAAGCGATATAATCCCCAAGTGAATGTTGTTGGCAATGTCATTTTATTTAATTGTATATAATATATCGCACATTGTATATCTATCGATTCAAAAAATAGACCTTGACCATAAAAAAATGTTCAAGTTGTTCGCAAACAATTACTCAGGACGATTCAAGGGCTAGAACGACCACTATTCTTGCCCCGCCTATAAATAAGAAGCCCTTTTACATTAAATTAAATCAACTTGAGTGCCGCCTTTAACCTCCACAATTTGACCATCAACGTTCAGCCAAACCGATTGAACGGAAGGATTATAGACAAAACGACTCGAAGCAGAAAAACGCAAATTTTGAAAGGCTTTGAGATAATCCACGATCTCGATATTCGTTGCATACCAAATATCGCCTCGATTCCCTATAAACTCACAAAACGTTTCGATGAGATCCCAATTTTGGTCCTGATCAAATTCATAACTATGCCCCCAGACGTACATCATGTATAAATATTGGGACTTATACAAACCAACAAATTCCTCTGCCAGTTTCATCAAATCTTTATTGTGATGGCAGGTCGGGTTCCATTCCATCCAGTCATCTGGCATCGCAAAACTTTTTGTACTGTGAACCGTTCTTGCGTAGTCTATCCCTAAAAAAGGCAGCATTTCTTTGATTTGCCTATTAAATGAGCCGTTAGGATACGAAAGTCCGCGAACAGGATAGTGTACGATATCTTCCAACTGCTTGCGATCCTCAACAAATTCTTCAACCAATTGCTCTTTCGGTGACCTGGCAATGGTAGGATGCGTGAAGGTATGGGCCGATACTTCATGCCCTTGATAAAGACTACCTGTTTCGGATTGACTCAACCGCCCCGGTGTATCAAACAATCCCCCATTAAGATGGAAAGTTCCTTTTATGCCGTATTGATTGAAAATCCCCACCAATTGACGGTCTGCTTCCCTCCCATCGTCGTAACTCATTGTCAAAACCTTAAACTTCCCCTCTGGAAATGTCACAACAACTCTCGGCATTAATGGGTTCACCTCTAATACAGATTTAGTTGACTATTCTTTTATCCTATCACAATCAAATTATTAAACTGAGTAGAATGACTTTTTCATTTGTTATGCTGATTATTGTTGTACGGGCTAATTACTAGGTTTATTCGTAGACTAGCTGCTAAGTAGATTTTTTACTAAAGAAGGTAATGGGTAACCTTTTTGAGTAATCAAAAATAAACGGAGATTTTTCCGTTAAACAGAAGAATAGATCTTGGTTCAGGAATATAAGCGGAGTTTTTCCGGTTAAGCAGAGCAAAATGACTCCTACCTGTACTTTCTGGAGTCAATAACCGGAATTTCTCCTTCTATTTAAGCTATTTTTAGTGCGATTTCCTAATTAAGAGAAATTTCTCCGCTTATTTATCAACTCCGCGGCAGCGTCAAAATAACCTTTTATAAGAGCCCCCCAAGTTTTCACGTTTTCGAAAACTTCTTAGTTATATGTACCTGTTCTTTTATGTGTACCTATATCCCTATTTCAATCTTGTTACCCGTCTTGGCACTTTCAACGGCTCCTAATACCATGGCGATGCTTTTGATGTTATCGGTGCAGTCTGTCTCGGCCAAACGATCGTGTTCAAGGGCGTCAAACATGTCGTCCAAACAGCCGGAATGGCCTTCACGTCCTTCCCAGGTGTCCGGAATCTCCATTCGATGATAACTTCGCATGAATCCATCTTGGTTGGATTCATCAACGGTTTCTACAATAGGATGATGGATCCCGTCCCATTTGGCCGTGCCTTTACTGCCCGTGACACGCCATTCCGATTCCCAGGAAGTAGGCAGGCCCTCGGCACACCAAGACCCGTTATAACTAAATACAGAGCCATCAGACATTTCAAAGATACAAATGGCAGACGCATTCCCCTTATACCAGGATCCTGGAGGATTATATTCATGACAATAAACGGACACTGGATCTGCTCTTGTTAAGAACCTCGCCTGATCAAATGTATGAATGGCCATATCTAAAATAAGGACATGATCCATGAGGTCCCGAAAACCGCCAAAATGAGGTCCAAGGAAAAAGTTTGCATGGATGGATCCGACTGTTCCAATGACATCCGTCTTTAAAGTTTGACGAAGCGCTCGGATCTTCTTTAAAAAACGGCGGTTTTGCATCACACTATAGCGCTTACCCGTCTGTTCGGTAAGTTTGATCATTTCCAAGGCATCCTCCAGCGATTCCGCCATGGGTTTCTCACCAAACACGTTGCATCCAGCCTGTAATGCGGTTGTTACAATTTGTTTGTGACTGGACGGAATGGTGACGTCGAAAACCAAATTGGCCCCTGTTTCCTCAATAGCTGCCGATAAATCAGTGAAGATCGGCACATTTAAGCCATGTTCCTTCGCCCTTTTCACTGCCTGCTTTTCATAAAGATCCACTAGCCCCACAATGTCAGCATTTTCGCGTTCTGCTGCGTACTTTAACCACTCATTGGACATTCCGCCACAGCCAGCTAAAATAATTTTATGTGTCATGATCCCATCACCCCCATGTTCTTTCAATCTAATTAACCTGAGACGATCATTCAAACCGTGAACGAATCCTCTCTTGCATTGAATCCGCTTTCTATCTTTCATCCTACCACAACCCAACCGTTTTGGCAGAAAATAACGTCTTTTAGGCGGTATCATTATTACTGCATTTGAAACGGTTTTTTAGAAATCACACGCTTTGAGAAACTCTCTCTATACGTGTTAATCTCCCTTTTAATTGAGTCTAACTTTCTACTTTGTGACAAGATACTGCAATGTTTGTCATCTGTTTTTAACTCATCCTTAAGTTTAAGAGGACCTTGAATACGTGTATATAATAATAAGCAATGAATTAAGAGGCTTTTTCATGAAGGAAATTTTATCTGCTAACATAAAATTTAATCGAGAGCTTTCCCTGTTTGACCTGTTTACCTTCCATCAATTCGCACAGTCGTACGCAGGATCGCTCTTTATCTTGAGCGGTGACAACCTGATCCATCCCAAGCACTTTACACAACTGGTCTCTTTCTTTTTGCTCAACAAACGTGAACTGACGATTGTCATTGAGGGGCATCAAGTACATCAAACGCTTCAGCACATACAAGCCTGGTTCAGGCATCTTCACAACCGACTTTTGTCGAAAAGCTCTCTCAAGTATCTATCCATTTGATATCGCCTCTATTTCCTTCGTGATCTTGATTTAAGGCTATAAACTATGAGAAGGAAGTGAACAACCTATGAGTTCCCATTTCTCATCTATTGTATTAGCTTATGACGGATCGGAGAACAGCTATAAGGCTCTAATTGAGGCCGAAAAACTTGCCAAACTAAGTCAGGCGCGTTTAATGGTCCTTTATGTCAAAGATCCAACCCCCACTTATAACCAGCCCATGTTGTCCGGTATGATCGTTTTCAATCAACCATTAACAGTCGCAAGTCCTGTTCTTGCGTCCAATGATGACACTGATGATCAGACTAAAGATCCTTCCGAGACGATCCTGTCAGAGGCCAAACTTAAGCTATCATCGGCCTTGAAAAATTTGGATTTTGAAAAACGGACGGGAAAGCCCGCTGAAGAAATTTGTGACTACGCCAAACATAATCAAGCTGATTTGATTGTCATTGGAAGCCGTGGTTTAAGCGGCTTTCAGAAGCTGATCATGGGCAGTGTAAGCTCACAAGTGACTCATAATGCTGAGTGTCCCGTTTTAGTGGTTAAGTAATCTAGAAAGCTAAACAAGTCGAGTCCTGTTCACTAGGACCCGGCTTTTTATCCGTTTGGAACGATCCAATACGTCGAATGCCCTCCCTTTACCAAGCTCCGATAAAATTTTTGAAGGAAGTATTATTCTTCCTTCAAAAGTCGTACAATGTAAAAAACTGCCTAAACCATAAGAAACGTAAATGCCACCACTACATCGTATTATTTTGTAAGCGCTTCCTAAAGATGTGCGGCGGCATTTGATGCAGGTCTATGAAGTTTGGCGGAGATTTTTTTATTAGGAAGCTTGTCCTGCTATTCTGCAACGATCAAACTGTTATTGAAGAAATGAGGCGATCACATGTTAAAAGGAATTAACCAATGGTGCTATCCTGATGGCACCCCGCTTGAAAAGGTTTTTGAATACAGCCAACGGGCGGGCTTTGACGCGGTGGAATTAAACATGAACCCGAATGGCGGCGTCGGTTTGACAATGGAAACCACCCTCAGTGAAGCTGAGTCCATTGCGGCAATGGCCAAGCGCTATGATCTTAAACTGCGAAGCCTTTCCACCGCCTTATTTTGGGAGTTCCCTCTCTCAGATCCTGATAAAGCGGTTCGTAAAAAGGGCCAGGAAGTACTCAGGAAGCAGATCGAACTCGCAGAAGCGATGGGGATGGATACCGTGCTTGTTGTCCCTGGTATCGTGAATTCAAGAACCCCTTACGAAACCTGCTACGCAAACAGTCGCGTGTCGATCGAGACTATCCTCCCACAGGCAGAACAAGCTCATGTTAGAATTGGCCTCGAAAACGTCGGGAATAAGTTTTTATTATCCCCCATGGAATTTGTGAGCTATATCGATTCCTTTCAATCCCCCGCACTTGGCGCTTATTTCGACATTGGTAATGCGCTGCACTATGGCTATCCGGAGCATTGGATTAAGAGTCTTGGCGAGCGAATTTTTAAAGTACATGCCAAGGATTTCAGTGAATCCAATCAATCAGTTCCGCTTCTTGCCGGAGATGTGAATTGGAAAGACGTGATGACAGCCCTTTATGAGATTGGCTATAACGATACGGTCACCGCTGAATTAACGCCTTATAAGACCGGTCCCGAACTGTTAGCTTATGACACCGCACGTCACTTAGAAACTCTATTTAATTGGGCGAAACCGGTTTAGGAAATTCGCTTCATCAACTCATCCTTACCGCGAACCTCTCTTAACACGTTTTTGGCTATGAATTTATAGAGGAGTCGCTTGTGATTCACGGTCCCTATTTCGGACGTGAACGAGCCTCTTCCCCACAAAACTAAATCGGTTAAGAGAGGTTTGATTCCCTTGATTTATAAGGTTTTTTGATAACCTTATAGGATCTCGGTTTAAGGGGATCCTCCTAGTTAGGCTACCACTTTTTTTTAAAAAAAAATAGCCGTTCTTCCCAACGCCTTAGCTCCTACGCTATAAAATAGCCTTCCTTTTCCAGTTCTATTAATCGATCAACCCTAATAATCGTCTAAAGTTGAAAAAAAGATTGTTTCCGAAAATAAGTTGTGATATTATTTCTTTCGTAGGTTAGTTCGTCCGATAAACAAACAAAGATGAATACGCTTCAAATTTTTTTAGCATTGCGTGTAGACGTTTTCAAACCAACTTCATCCAAAACGTAAGGACACTCGGACGAATGACATTACCACACGCGATTTCCAAAAACCTATTTCTGCTGATACACCCTGTGATGTGCGACAGGATCAAAAATGAGAACCACTTTAACTACGATGAGTTCTTCATACCTGTTGTCACTCGGCTTTCAAGCTTTTGACCGATCCCATGAGCTTGCTGGATGACTTTTTAAATCCTTGCAGTCGGAGTTACAGAAACCGTTAGTGAGAATCTGGCCGTCTCCTCTTCGGTGACGGCACTACATGTGACCTTCAGGAAAGCGTCTACATAGGTATATACCTTTATAGACTCGAATCCGGCTATTAATCTAGCTAAGTCGATCCGATACACGTCCTCATTTTTTGATGGTTTGGATCTTTTGCGGAGACTTACTAAACCGCTTTCGATATTATAAAAATTCAATAAAGGAGATTCATTCACATGAGAGAAAACACTCAAAAAATTCAAAATGAAGAATATCGTAAACTCAATCTTTCTGAGCGTCTCGGTTACGGTCTCGGGGACTTTGCCCAGAACCTCGTATTCGGTACAGTCGGAGGATTCTTGGCGCTCTATCTGACAACCGTTAATGCGATTGGTACGGCGGTTGCAGGTTTTATCTTCTTGTTTGTCCGAATCATTAATGTATTCTGGGATCCAATGGTTGGAACCTTCGTTGATAAACGTACCCTGAGGAGCGGTAAATATCGTCCATGGCTTCTGATCGCCGGTATCCCCCTTGTTATCTTGGGAGCGTTACTCTTTGTTCCAATTCCAGCGATTCGTGGTTCAGTGCCAATAGCCTTTATCACTTATTTCTTGCTCGACTTGATTTATTCCGTCGTCAACATTCCATACGGTTCACTTAATGCGTCACTTACACGTGATTCTGAATCAGTTGCCAAAATCACAACGACTCGTATGATGCTAGCGAACATTGCGAACCTCTTGGTGTATACCCTGTTCCCAATGTTTGTCCAAATGGCAGCACCAAAAGACCGCTCACTCAAAGACACTGGTTTCTTCGGTCTTAAGCTCAACATGGGGACGTATACGGATCCTTCTGCAGGTCACGCTTGGTTTGGCGTTTACATGATTTACATGATACTTGGTGCTATCGCTTTGTTCTTATGCTACCGTTTCACAAAGGAACGCGTTGTCGCAACACCAGAACAATCTGCACAAGTAAAAGCGTACGACCTCTTCACTGAATTGAAGAATAATAAACCACTCATTATTCTTGGTCTTTTCTTCATGCTTGCTTTCACCTTCATGTTCTTCATGAACACCGTGAATGGCTTCTTTAACCAATATACGGTCAATCACTCAGACTGGATGGGTGCTGTCGGCCTCATCGCCTCCATTCCTGGTATCGCTTTCCCAGTCTTTTGGCCAAAATTGAGAAAAATCTTTGGAAAAAAAGGATTCTTCTATTTCTTCCTTGGTATGTTTGTTGTTGGTGAAATCTTGACTTGGATCTGGTCATTAAAAGGCATGCACGATCTCCTCTTCCTTGCTTATATTTCAACCTTCATTAAACAATGGGGACTCACCTCCGCAACTGGTTTCATGTGGGCACTCGTTCCAGAAGTCGTTTCTTATGGGGAAATGAAGTCTGGTAAACGTAATGCTGCGATCATCAATGCGATCATGGGTCTTTTCTATAAGATCGGCTTTACTCTTGGTGGTGCCATTCCGCTTTGGGTCCTTGCTGCCTATGGCTTCAACGGAAATGCCGTGAAGCAAAGTGCAGGCGCTCTTGCCGGTATCAATCTAACAGCGATCTGGATTCCATCCGCACTTGCGATCGTTTCAATGATTATTATGGCTCTATACCCTCTGACCGATAGAGATGTCGATAACATCAATAAACAACTTGACGATTCGCGTGCCAAAGCAAAAGCCAGCTAACTCTATTCATTTTTTAACACAACAATAGGAATTCTAACTCAGAATAAAGCAGAAATACCTAGCGAGATAATAAACTTTTTATCCCTTGGCTTCTCCAATAGGAGTTGTCTAGGGATTTTTTAATAGGACTCTGGACGATAGTAAAACCTTCTCTTGAAGGGGACGTATTCCGCCTCCATTTCGATCGTTCATCCATTCCAAAAAGAAAACGGCACCCATTAGATGCTCTTTTTCATACATTTACACTTGGCCCTGTTCGTTCAGATATGTTTATTTCACTGTGTCAAAAAAATTAAACGGAGGAATTCCGTTTAATTTGGGAAATAACCCTATTTCCTTAAAAATAAGGGGAGTTTTTCCGTTTATGTGTATCCAATGTCTAAGATTTTGTCTTAGTTCAAGTCATTAAGCGGAAATTCTCCGCTTATATCTGTTTCTGAAGCTTCCTTTTTAATCATTAGCCGGAAATTCTCCGCCTATTAACTCTCTCCCTACACGAAAACCATCAATGTGAGAAACGCCACCATTTTTAAATAAACATTGGATAGAATAAGATAAAGGAACTTCCTCTTGAGATGTCCCTTTATCTTTGGGTTCCTATTTTTTCAGTGCTCTTTTAAGCTTCCGGTGTTTGTTCTACACCCCTTTTCCTTGTTCTAAAACGCCAGGTACCCAGGAAAGACATAGATCATGCCATGGTATCGTAAATGTTTTACAGCAACCACCGCTTCCACCGGACTCTCGTTCTTTTTTGAGTTAAATTTTCATGACTCATTTCAGCACTCTTTCATTTGTAAACGCATTCATTTTTATGTTTTTTATTTAACTTCTGTCCAGTTCTACTAAGATTGAATATATATCGACACATTGATCCCATCATTTATTCAAACCATTTTGATATGATTTAGACTTTCATAAACCATATAACATTTTACTTAAGTTATGAAATGCCTGCTCTCACAAACAATCACACTGGAATGTTTTTTCTTAAAACTAATCCATACATAACAGCAGAGATTAAAGCAAGAATACCTGTTACGATTAAGGCAAGGGTAAAACCACCTTGAGAAGAAATTAAGAAGCCTGTTATGATTGGTGCAAAGGCACCTCCTAAAAATCCCCCAAAGTTTTGAATACTTCCGATTGAAGCAATAAATTTAGGTGTTTCAACTACGTCCGTTGCAAGTGCCCAGATCGGGGCAGAGCAAAGGCTATACGTAAACATTCCAATTGTTAACAACGTAACAGCAAGTCCAGGACTGTGTGCAAATGCTGTAATAAGAAGAGCAATTGCCGTAAGAAAAGCACCTAGAGCGATTGTTAAACGACGTCCATCAAGACGGCTTCTACCACCTTTAATAATCAAATCTGAAATTTTCCCGCCCAAAAGAACACCTAACGCACCGGCGATAAAAGGTAGAGACGCATAAATCCCTGTCTTTGAAATCGATAATCCTTGGGCTTTGACAAGATAAGTAGGCAGCCAAGTAATATAAAACCAGAACAAATATTGTAAGGCAAAGTTACCAATCATCATTGCCCAAATTGGATAATGCCCAAATAATTTAAACCATTGTGCCCAAGTAACAGATGTTTTCTTTGCGGTTTCCTTCTCAGCTTTATCTTCATCGCTGTCTTTCTTAATGTAAGCTAATTCTACTTCGGAAACCCATTTATGTTTTTCAGGATCGTTATATAGAATAACCCAGCCAATTAAAGCAAGAAAACCAATTGAACCGATGATAAAGAACATTGGAACCCAACCGAAAGCTAGCATGAGAGCAGTACATAGAAGAGGAGAAATGGCTAAACCAATCTGCGTACCGCAAATAAAGATACTTGTTGCTGTTCCCTTTTCATTCTTTGGAAACCAAGCGTTTGTTGCTTTTATAGCAGCGGGGAACATTACGGACTCGCCCACACCTAAGACGACGCGAAAAAGAATAAAAGCGGTGATAGCCCTAGCAAAACCGGTAAGAACAGATACAATCGACCAAATAGCGACCGAAATAGTCATTAAAATTTTTGTCCCAAAGCGGTCAACTGCCCATCCCGATGGAAGATTCATAACTGCATATGGCCAAACAAAGGAAGAAAGAATAAACCCCATTTTAGCAGTACTAATATGCAAATCTTTCATGATAAGTGGTGCAGCAACAGATAAGTTGCCACGATCTAGATAGTTTACAATAGAAAGCAGTGTTAATACGGCAACAATCGTCCATCTTATGTTCTTCCCACGTGGCCTAATAATAGACTTCAAATTGTTCGTCTTTGCATTAGCTGATTGTGTATTCATAAGATTTCACCTCATATAGTTTTTTCGAACCATACAAAAAGGAAGAGCGCAACCAATTCTTCACCTGTCTTATGAAAAATTAAGTTGCGCTTGGAAATCATTCTTAATTATTCAAAATTAACAGCGCACGTTTTTACTTGTGTGTAAAATTGAAGTGCAGCAGTGCCCTGTTCTCGTGTATGGGAACTTGACATTTTGGAGCCACCGAAAGGAGCTTGATATTCCACTCCGGCAGTTTCTAGATTTACCCTTACCATTCCGGCATCGGCTTCATCTAAGAAGCGAAGACCCTTTTGTAAATTACTTGTAAATATAGATGCTGTAAGCCCATAGATAGTGTTGTTACATACTTGTATAGCTTCCTCAAAAGACTTTACACGAATTAAAACTGCAATTGGACCAAATATTTCTTCTTGAATCAAAGGATGATCAATCTCAAACCCGTCTACCACAAGAGGCGTAATAAAGTTCCCCTGATTCAGATCTGAGATACAAATTCCTTCGGCGATGATATTCCCCCGTTTCGCAATATCCGCATATTTCGTTACGATTTCGTATTGGTCTCGAGAGGCAACAGGACCTAAATAAATAGCTGGATCAGTTGCTTCTCCTACTTTTAATTTAGACACAGCTCTATTCAATTCTCGTTTGACATCTTCATAGATAGTTTCTTCTACTATAATTCTGCTAGTTGCGGTACATTTCTGTCCTGCCGAACTAAATGCTCCCGAAATAATTGCCGGAATGGTATTAGATAGATTAGCATCTGCGAGAATGACAGCTGCATTTTTCCCTCCCATTTCCGTCTGAAATTTAATATTTCGTTTCGCACAGGCACTTGCAATCCATTGACCAGTTTCGGTTGATCCCGTGAAGCTAACTGCTTCCAATTTAACTTCTTCTAATAGGGTGTTGCCGATTACACTACCCTTTCCAATTACAAGATTCAGTACACCAGCTGGTAATCCTGCCTCAACAAATAATTCCGTTACACGAGTTGCAGTTAGCGAAGCCATTTCTGCTGGCTTCCAGATAATTGTATTTCCACATATTAACGCTGGCGCAATCTTCCAAATAGGGATTGCAACTGGGAAATTCCACGGAGTAATCACCCCGACCACGCCTAGTGGTACTCGTTTGCTAAATTGAAGGACATTTTTTTGCGAGGCAGGGATCACATCACCACACTCTCTCATACCTTCTCCTGCATAAAACCTTAAAATGTTAATGGCTCGTGTTACCTCACCCAGCATTTCATTCATGGGTTTTCCCATCTCAGTGCTCGCGAGCAGCGCCAACTCCTCACGATGTTCTTCAAATTGTGAAGAAACTTTGTATAATAAGTCTGCCCGCTGAGCTCCTGTCCTCTTGCTCCAATCCTTAAAAGCTAACTGTGCAGCTTCTCCAGCATGCTTGACATGGGCAGAGTTGGAATAGTGGAGAATACCCACTTTATCACCTATATTTGAAGGATTATAGACATCCTTTGTATCTTCTTCAGGAATGACCCATTCTCCATTAATCAAGTTTTTTGAATCCATCGAAACACTCCTCATAACGTTTACTAGATTTTAGAAAAAAACTCACATTTTGCCCTACTTAGTAGAGTACATGTATCGGCGAAGCGTAAAGAAGTTGATATAGCTCCGCCTTTTTTCTCTAAAATTAAACACGCATTATTGGTTTAAACATGATAAAATAAATTGAGGTTTTTCTATAGCGTTTTTGCCTAGAGTAGACTCTTGCAAAAACGTTTTTTTGTTTTTTTTAAACAGTTAAAATGATGCCGGCTTCCACTAGACGCTGCTGAATTTTAGCTTTTTTCTCTTCAGATGGTCCGAGAATCGGGCTTCTAGCTGGGCCTACCTTACGACCCATTAGTTCAATTGCTGTTTTTGCAAGAAACGGCATATTTGGGCCTTCAATTTCTCTCCATAATGGAAGTAATCGATTATGAAGTTCTAATGCTCCTTTGTGATCACCGTTTTGAACCATGTTCCATAATTTAAGGCATAATTCAGGAACAACTGCCAACATACAAGTAATCGCACCTTCTACACCAAGAGCAAAAGCAGGATATAATAGATCATCTATTCCCGTTATGATCGTTACGTCTTTTTGAAGAACATAAAGCATATCTGCAATCTTATGCATATCCCCTCCACTTTGTTTTACACCAGCCATCCAAGGAACATTATCAATGATTTGTTTCATTGCATGAACGTTGATATCTACCCATGGAACAACATTGTAGATTAAGATTGGCAGTTTTGCTTTTTCTCCAATCGTACTGAAATGTTGTACCAAACCTTCTGTGCTTGGAGTCCATAAATAATGAGGAGGTGTGACCTGTAATGAAGATACACCGGCTTCTTTTGCAGCTAACGATTTACGTACAGCCTCCGCTGTTGAGTCGGCAATGATTCCGCCAATTACGGGAACACGGTCTTTTGCTTGGTCAACAACGGCTTTGTTAAGTGTATAAACTTCCTTCTCAGACAAGCCTGCACCTTCACCAGTGCTGCCCCCGACACAAATTCCATGAACCCCCGCTTGGATTAAATATTCTACTTCTTCATAAATTGCTTTTACATCTATTTCCTCTGTACCCGATTTAAATGGAGTAACCATTGGCGGGATAATTCCTCGAACATCTAGTTTCATTTTTGAAAACCACCTTTTTAGTAAGTTTAAATTTTTTTTGCTAGTTATAGATTGCTCATTCATTGTCTAATTTCAGTTCTTCACCTCTTGTCAGTTTTTAAAAAAATGATGAAAAATGATCACCGAAAGAAGAATGATAATTTTATATTTTAAAAAAACTCATTATAAAAATGTTCTAATTTCCCCTTAAAGGACATTAGCCTTTTTTAACATTTGAGCAATATATTCCTTTTCATCTGCAGTTGGTGCTTGGATTGGACTTCTAGTAATACCAGCTGTTCTTCCTAGTTGACGAATCGCTTCTTTGATCTTCCCTTGGAAGTTTGGCCCTTGAATAGCTAAGTAAACTGGCAGCAATTGTTGATGGACGGCTTCGGCAGTAGCAAAGTCTCCCTTTTTAAATGCTTGCCATTGTTTTACTATGAGTTCAGGTACAATGGCCGATGGAGCAACAATGGAACCTCTTGCCCCAATGGCATAGGTTGGATACAATAAATCGTCGACAGCACTGCTTACCAAAATACGATCACCGCATTCACTAATCATTTGAGCAAGAGCATGAATATCTCCGCCGCTTTGTTTTATGGCAACGACCTGCGGGATCTCAACTAGTTGTTTCAGCAAACCTGGTGAAACTGAGTTGTGAGGGACTACGTTATAGATTACAATTGGCAAATCAAGTTTTTCTCCAATTCGTTGGTAGAATTCAAAATTACCCGCATCGGAGGGGCGATTAACAAAATAAATAACGGGTGTAACCATCAACGCATCGACACCGGCAGCTTTTGCAACTTCTGCCGTCCGAATGGCTTCCCTTGTCGAGTTCCGAATAACTCCAGCTACTACTGGGATTCTACCATCTACTTCCTTAACAGCAAGTTGGCAAAGACATCCAAGTTCTTCATCTGTTAAAACAGAGCCTTCACCTGTGGAACCACCAACACTGATCCCATCGACGCCTGTACTTACAAGGTAGCGAACTTGCTCCACAAATGCTTGTTCATCAATGTTTTCGTTTGGATCGAATGGTGTTATTGTTGTTGCGATGATTCCTTCTAAATTAACAGTTTTCAATGGAATACCCCCTGATTAGCCTAGTAGGCTAGTTATGTTGAAACATATAATCACTTTTGTGCCTGTAACACATCATTAATAACCTTATAAATTTTATAGCAAAGCCAGGCGCCACCATCCACTGTTCCAACTACCCTTTCACCAACCCAGCTTGCTCTTCCTGTTTTCGGAACCATTTCTTGTGTTTTAATTGCTCCTTCCTCAGCAGCTACAACCGCTTTATGAAGCGCTTCCATCGAATGCGTGCCATCTGCTATTGCGTTGGAATAGGCTTGGAACGCCGGAATAAATGCATCCAAAATGGTACGATCCCCCAAATCTGCTTCTCCGCGCTTTTTGATCTCCTCAATCATAACTCGCTGTAACTCAATAAAAGTCTCGGAAGTCATTTCCTGATCCTCTTTCATTGACCTAGCAGCTGCAGATAGTGCAAATGCTGTTAATACACCAATAGTCGATGGTGCCTGTTTCCTTACTGTTGTTCCTGAAAGAGACAACCATTCCTTTAACGACTCGGCGTTTAAGGCAATTTCATAAATGGAGTTCCCCATCAACTCTACGGTAACACCTAGATCACCGTCCCCTTGCAACCCATCAATATGATTAAACTCTTCTTTAGAGTTAACACAGAATTCTCTAAGCTTTTCCGTAATAAGTAAGAGCTCCAATAATCGTCATTCCTTTCTAAACATGTGAAAAAGTTATCTGAAAAGGCAATCGTTTTATGACTTTCAGATTGAAATGAACGGTGAACGTGCAGGTTCATCTAAAAACGTCTTCAATTCATCATCTAATTTCAGGATAGATAGTGAAAAACCACCCATTTCCAGCGAGGTTCCATACTCCCCGATAAAAGGTCGATATATTTTAATTTGTTTTTCGTCAAGCCATCGGTAGACTTCTCGGTATCCTATGTAGAGCTCTTCCAAAGACGAACTACCCAGGCCATTTACAAGAACTGCTACTTCATCCCTTGCTGACAGTCCCAAGTCTTTTGAAATTTTTCCCATCAGCTCATTGACATACTCTTTCGCTCCGGCCGCTTTTTGGCGAAAAATCCCCGGTTCTCCATGTATTCCGATTCCAATTTCAACTTCGTCTTCGTCTATTTCAAATGATGGGTTACCAGAAGCCGGAATCGTGGCTGGGGTAAACCCAATTCCCATGCTGCGAATATTCTCCACTGTCTTTTCAGCTACACATTTGACTTCTTCAAGGGACGCCCCTGATTCAGCACACGCACCAGCTATTTTGTAGGCAAAGAAAATGCCAGCGACACCGCGGCGTTTTTGTTTTTGTTCGAAAGGTGCGGATGTAACGTCATCGGTCACCCGAACGGCTTCAACTTGTATCCCTTCCTCTTCAGCAAGCTCTTGTGCAAGCTCGAAGTTCATCTTATCCCCAAAATAATTTCCATAAAGAAAAAGCACTCCAGATCCGCTGTTAATTTCCTTTGCAACAGCCAACATGCTATCGGCACTCGGTGAGGTAAATACATTTCCTACACATACGCCATCTGCTAGTCCTTTACCAACATACCCAAGGAAAACGGGTAAATGCCCGTATCCCCCACCAGTCGCAATGGCTACCTTTCCTGCAACCGGAGCATCTGCTCTAACAACGGCTCTTGGATCATCCTGTAATCCCCGTAACTGATCTGGATGTGCCAATAAAATTCCCGCTAAAGATTCATCAACGAATTTATTTGGGTCATTTAAAATTTTCTTCAAAATAGTAATCCTCCAATCATTAAGGAGTAGGTTTTGTTGAGTCTTCTTCCTCTTTTTGAACTGCACTTATAAGACCTGTTTTTGACATTAATAGATGCTGAACCATATACTCCTTTGCCGCATCGGCATCCCGATCACAGATACAACGCAAAATATCATCATGCTGACTAACTGCTTTCATGGCTTCTTTAGGGATCAAAAAGACTTGCTTTCGATAAACAGTTAAAAACTTCTTTGTCATTTCATGAAGACTTTGCAATAAAGGATTTTGCGAGGCCTCAAATATTAAGTCATGAAACGCCTCGTCTCCTAATGTGATTTTTAATGGATCACCGTTGATAATGTATTGCACGAAATCATTGTGGCACTTCTCCAACTTTTTAAAGTGTTCCTCTGTCCCTCGTTGGGCAGCTAATGATGCTGCGACTGGTTCAAGCGCCAAGCGAACTTCGATCAGATGAAAAATTTCTGGCTGATAGAGATTAAACCAATGGAGGAATTCACTTGAATCGAAGTTCTTTCTTTCGACTACAAAGGAACCTTTCGTTGGCCGGATTTCTATGATTCCAACAGCCTCGAGAATTCGCAATGCTTCTCGGACTGAAGAACGTCCAACTTGCAAAATTTGCGACAATTCACGTTCATTGGGAAGCTTACCGTTTTCATTCGTACCTCCTTCTTTTATAAACTCTTTAATCCTGGCTACTGTGGACTCCACTACAGACTCTATTGCCAATTAAAAAACCTCTTTTCTATAAACCCTTTATAGACTACAAAATTAAAACTTTTAGTGGTCTGACCAAAAACCCAAAAATCAACAATGGTCTGACCATCAACTTTGTATTTTCATCATAATTTCATAATTACGGAATGTCAATCTAAAAATTTAAAAAATTTAAAAATATTTTTTCGGGTTATCTTAACAAGATTTATATTAATAAATTCTTTGTTTTATATTGCCAAACTTATTTTTTTATCTGAAATTTCAATTGACTTTTTTTGAAAGCGATTACATAATAAGTTTGCTGGTCAGACCAAAAATGGTAAAGGTTAACAAATAGACGTGATTTCAGAACTAAAAATCTAGCTGTTGATTTAATTCGCCTTAAATATCGAAATGTTAACATCCGAGATTCAGTTGGCAAATTCAATCTGATGAACGCGATGTTATACAATCTGCTTATCAAATACAAGTTTCAGAGGAAGATTGCCACTTCCAACAGATCCTTTGGGACACTGGCTAAATACGATCCAACCAATCGATTCATGTAACTTATGAGGGGCAGGCCAGCTTCCCCGTACATAAATAAAAGAAGGTCCTGCAAAAAATGCAGGACCTTCTAATTTTGTAGAAACTTTATTCCATAAACGTGAACACATCTTCAAATAGACATGGTATCTTCCCCTTCTTAAAAAATCGCCCCTGTTAGAGCAAGACCGGGTAAACTAATTATTGAACGGCTTGTTTGACTAAGTTGTTCAATTTCCAACGTGGTGTCAGAACAAACCCTTCAGGCAAGATACCTATACACCTATTCGATACATTGAAAAATCCTCTCCCCCCTTGAAAGGATTCCCAACAATCTTTATAGAGTTAGACAAGCTCCGTTTCTTTTTCAACAATGGTTTTCGATAAATTATGAATAATGTCACCTCGACTGATGACACCAATCACTCTTCCAGCTCGATTGATCACTGGCAACTTCTTAAAATGATGTTTAGAAAGCAACCGCATTGCTTTTTCAAAATCATCATTTGGTGAAACCGATCTAATGTTGTGTTTCACCATAATCTTCTCAATAGGTGTATTCATTTTACAACGTAACACATCTTCTATATTCTCAGCTTCTGCTACATAAGACATGTAGTAGTTCGCGATCACTTTTGATTCTTTTGGAGCTAAAAAACGCACGACATCGCCATCTGAAACCATCCCGACTAAGTTTCCTTTATCGTCCACAACCGGGACTCCGCCAATGCGATTTGTCTCAAGTAAAGAAATTAACTCCTTAACCGTTGTAGAAGGATTGGCTGTATAAACATCATAGATCATGAAATCTCGTACTTCCATTTGTATCCCCCTCCTATAATTCCATTATACATGATAACGCTTACAAATTAAAGAGTTAATAAATGATTGGTTGGATCGCTTTTACACACAGATTCTATACTAAGAGATGTCCCGTCACTCATTTGCTCATCTTATTAGTTTATGCTGGCGTGTTCACCGCCAATTATTAATCCGATTTATTAACCCTAAACCATGGCTACAAATCGATTGCTAGTACAATTAATAAAGAGGGTCATGTCTCTAAAAAAGGGGGATGCCTTTTCTTTTAATGTATATAAACCATTCTCACAAACCTGTGTATATGGGGAATGTACGTTACAACGCGCGAGTCCGAAATGTAGGACAAAACACAAGGACTATTAAAGAACAGATCTCATAAGTTAATAGAGTTCATTATGGTGGATTTCCGTTAACAGGTTTGATGATGTGTACATTTTGAACATCAAGGATGGTCATTAGTCGTACGACAAACCACAGCAAAGATGGACTAAAGCGGATTTAAGAGTATTTGCTTGTGGTGTCTCGGAAAAAAGAACAGCAGTTTCTTGATCAAATGCTTTTAGAGTGGATACGGCGGATGAATATGTTCTTAGTAAAGTGGCATAACATAAGGAAAATAGTCCTAACAGTCTGTACCTGCCCTTCATAAGTGGCAAGACGGGATTTTTCCTTTCTACTACCTTCTGAAGCTTTAACCGCATCACAAGTAACAGGCGAACAAATGCTTTATGTATAGGTTAAAACCCATAACCAAAGGGTATGGGTTTGCATGGTGAAGGGTTCGTGGCTCCTCGTACCGAATCCTCCAGGACATGATATACGTGTACTGGAGTACCCGAGGACCTACTAACCAATCGTAGGACAAAGTTGCTTTAATACTATGCCAACAAACGACATTACCCCAATGGACAACGAGGTCTCATCCACCGTGAATTTAGGATGATGATGCGGAAAGGTTATCCCCTCTTGGAGATTGCCTGCACCTACATAAAAAAACGTGCCTGGTACTTTAGCCTGGTAGGCTGAAAAATCCTCACCTCCCATATCTGGCACACCTTCCACCACTGTACCCTCGGGAAATATGTCCGTTAGAGAGTCCCATACTTTTTTCGTAACAGCTTCATCATTTATCACCGGTCGGTAACCCCCTTGGTACTCAAATTCATAAGTTGAACCATGGGCTCCCGTAATCCCTTTGATAATCCGTTCCATCAACTCCGGCACTTTCTGACGCAACTCTGTCTTGAAGGACCGAACAGTTCCACAGAGTTCAACTGTTTCCGGAATGATATTATGTGCTGTACCTGCATGAAACTGAGTCACAGACAAGACAAGTTGTTCTAACGGATCGACATTGCGTGAGACGATGTGCTGTAAATTAGTCACCACTTGCGATGCAATTAGAATCGGGTCAATATTGACGTGCGGCTCTGCCGCATGACCACCTTGTCCGTGAATTCGAATATGAAACGTGTCAGGACCTGCCATCATAGGGCCCGACATCACAGATACCTTTCCAACTTCAAGCGGTGACCAAAGATGAATTCCAATGACGGAATCGGCACCATCTATCACACCAGCATGAACTAGCTCTTGGGCACCGCCAGGAAAAAGCTCTTCTGCATGTTGAAATATAAACCGCACTTCGCCATGGATTTCATGACGCAAGCCGCACAATATTTGAGCGACGCCTAGTAACATAGCTGTATGACCATCATGTCCACATGCGTGCATTTTGCCAGGAAATCGAGAGACAAAATCAAAGTCATTCTCTTCCGTTATTGGCAAGGCATCCATATCGGCACGCAATGCTAGTACGGGACCCAGGTAAGCACCATTTAACCGCGCTAAAACACTCGTTTTCGTGGGTTTACTCACTTCTAAGCCACCGAATGATTGGAGTGTATCATACACAAACTGCGATGTGTTTACCTCTTCAAAGGAGAGCTCTGGATTCTTGTGTAAATATCGTCGCCATGCAACAACTTCATCTTTAACTTGATCAACTAAGGATTGAATCATTTCAATTCTTATAGACATATCAATCCACCCAACTATCTTAGTTTGACTATCGAGCACAACTTAAAGAGCAGTCCCTTTGCGGCGATTGGCTCTATCGGACAGCCTTGCAGCTTTTAAGACTTAGGCACTTTCGGATACATCATCAGCAGCTGCAAAATCTAGCTCTGGAGGTTTCCTTCTAAACATTTTTGTTAAAAACAGGAGATAAATGAAACCTAGTATAGCCCATGCAGTACCGAGTCGAAGTGCGTTTTTGTCGAGATGAATAAAAAGCCAGATGGTAAATCCAGCACCAATAAGTGGCATTATCACATATAGGGCGATGTCTTTGAGGGTTCTCTGACGTCCGCGTATAAAGTACCGCACTATGACAGACAAATTGACAAATGTGAATGCGGTAAAAGCTCCAAAATTAATAAACGAAGTAGATGTAGCAACATTCAACTTCAGGGCAGCAAGGCAAACAACACCAACAATCAAGATGTTCCATACAGGCGTTTTAAACTTTTTATGCAATTTCCCAAAAACAGGTTTTGGCAATACACCATCGCGCCCCATTGCATAAAGAAGTCGAGACACGCTTGCCTGGGCAGATAGTCCACAGGTTAAAGATCCAACAACGGACGCAGCTACGAATACGGATGCAAAAATGTTACCGCCAACGAATTTTACTATTTCTGGCCCTGCCGCATTGACGTTGGAAAAATCACTTGGATGAAATAATTGTCCAACATATGTCACAATGACAAATATCAACCCACATACGAGTGTCGCGAGAAGCGTCGCTTTAGGAATTGTCCGCTCAGGTGCAATTGTTTCTTCTGAGAGTGTGGATATCGCGTCAAAGCCTAAGAAGGAATAACAAGCAATGGAAGCACCGGTCATCACCGTAGAGAATGAACCATGAGGGTTAAAAAGTGGTAACCCAGATATAAGTTTTCCAGTCCCAATTCCGTGAACAACTCCATTGATGGTCAGCACTACAAAGACGGCAATCATGATCAACTGAAAGAGCATCATCCAAAGGTTTACACTTGTTGTAATCTTTATTCCTATGATATTTAAGATAGTTGTAGCGGCAACCAATGAAACCACCCAGATCCACGTGGGAATCCCTGGCACAGCTGATCCTAAATAACTCGCTGTAACTACACAAGCTGCCATAGGTAAGAAAAAGTAATCCAATAGGACTGCCCATCCGATCATAAACCCTAGATGTGCCCCAAATGATTTTCGAGCGTAAGTATAAGCCGAACCGGCCGTTGGATAGGCTTTGACCATCCTACCGTAACTATATGCTGTAAACAACATGGCAACGAGCGCCACAATGTATGCCGATGTTGCCCTACCATGAGTACTCTGAACCATGACCCCATATGTTCCAAACACAACTAATGGACTCATATAGGCAATGCCAAATAAAACAACTGGTAGTAATGTTAAAGACCGGCTCAACGTCACTCTACTTTCACTCTTTGCTGCTACTTTGTTCAAGTTCATTATTCTCCTCCTTTCATAGATATCCCGACTTCCCATAGGCCTGGGCGTACTTCGTTAATCTCTGAAGTTCTATACTGAATTCGATGTTCATTTAAGTAGTGGTAGGTTTGGCGACTCTGCTCGACCTGTGACAAATCAATTGTTGCAGATAGAATTTCTTCTTCATTCGCACGCGCTTCTGCAATGACCCTCCCGTATGGATCAATGACAGCACTTTCTCCAACAAACTGAATAGCATCGTTAAATCGATGGTCACCTACACGGTTGACATATGCCATGAATACTTGATTTTCCTGTGCACGAGCTTGTGCTGAGATGCGGTGAATAGGTCCATACGGTTCCATATTGGCACTATTACAAAATAGAAGTTTTGCACCAGCATTTGCGAGAATACGAGTTGGCTCTGGAAATTCCACATCGTAACAAATGACAACTCCAATTTTAGTATCTTTCCAAAGCGCTACTTTGAAACGGTCCCCTGGATCAATATTTGCTCCCTCGCCTACCCAAAGATGGGTTTTTCGGTATGCTAATACGAGCCCTGAAGGATCAATAACAACGGTTGTATTATATACATTGGCTCCATCTTTCTCGTTGAATCCAACGACAATAGTTGTATTCGCGTCCTTTGCTTGCTCTTCAATATGTCGAATAATCGGTCCATCCAAAGGCTCGGCTAGAGAACGAGCAATCTCTCGGTTAGGAAAACCTACCAAATAGGTTTCGGGAAACATGATGACATCGTGTGACGCCCCGTATTTCTTGACCACCTCCTCGACCCTTGCCATATTTTTCTCCACTTTCGCGTCGTAACTTTCAAGCTGGGCGAGAGCAATTTTAAGTTCGGACATCTTTTCATCTCCTATCCATAACATTTTCCTTCAAGCTTCTGTCTAACTAAGATGTCTGCGATATTATAGTTTTCCTCCGATACTGGCTAGCCCAATATTCTTCACAAAGCGCAAAGCTGTCCAATATGAATCTGTACGTCTGACAACAATTCCTATAAGCAATTGAGTGACAAGGGAGAGGATGTGTTGAATCACATCATTTAAGTTCTACGAAAGTATAAAACGTAAAGGTTCGGCTTCCACCTTCAATTTCCTAGATCGGAATGCCTACTCTAAAACTTCCTAAATGCGAATAAGTAACTTCATTAGAGTTCTGACTCCTTTTACCGTCCGAAACAACGAGTAGCCTTGTAGTCATTCATAAACCGCGTTTGGTGTTCTAAAGAGCAACGTGCCAATTAGGTATCTTATAAGTTGCTCAAATCCTGTCGCTCTTTCTCATCCATCGATTTCAGTAAAAAGATTACAGTTGTCGGCTGTATACAACACCCCCTTTATATTCCAAATAAATGGATTTGGGCATTTCAGTCAGCAGTATTCATACGTTTCCGTGTTCATGGCAGCGATATTCCGTGTGCTCAAACCAAACCTTTGATCATTTTCAAAAATTCATAGTTTTTCACATCGCAGTAGGCACATCAACTATAAAAAGTGCTATTTCCTTGTTTCACAAAGACGCCTCCTGAATTAACAAAAGGAAATCGCATACACAAAATACTTTATGCAATAGGTGAATTTGTTAAAGCACTTTCTAAAAAGCACCCTTGCCTTATTAAGAGGAGGCATCTATTATGTCAGAATCCTTCGTATCTACTACAACGAAAGATCTTTTAGAAAAAAGAAAGACATATATTACAAACGAGTCAGTAACGGGAATTTAACGAGGCTGCCGTTATAGATTTGGACCAAAATGAGTCTATCGATTTCGCTGGAAATGGAACGCTTAATGTTGGCCATAGCCATATGGAGATGACTAGAGCATTCATATCGCAAGTGGATCAACGTCATGATGTATGAGGGATATATTAATCTGTCTGTTAAATTATGTAAGATTATATCTGGGGATTTTAAAAGACCAGTGATCTTTTTTAATTCAGGAAATAAAGCTGTTGAAAACGTCATTAAATTATGTAGACGGTACAATGAACGCCGAGTTATCGTTCTTTTACCCACTGTAACCACGGAAGAACCCATATCACAATTGGCATGACAAGTAATGTTACATCCTATAAATTTAGTTTAAATGAATTTATAATACAGTGTATATTAATTTAATATAATGAAAAGTACCAAAAGAATAAATATTCAGGTACCAGTTTCTCTTTTGGGACAAAATGCTATTACATGAATAAACCGCATGAAATCTGATTTAAAAATCCTGATTTCATGCGGTTTTATATTTTCAATATTTGTATAGAATTATTAATTTTCCCCTTATGTCCCAACCCCTTTTTTAAGATACCTTCTTTTGTGGATACCATTTCCATTACAGGGTCATCGACTTCGAGAAAGTTGCTATTCTCCCTTTCCTTTATAGAAAAAAACAAAATATTATCTTCTGAAATTTCAATTATATTAACCTTCTAAATGGTTAGTTTTTCTGATTTCAATACTTTCAATCGCTTACCTTTCTGGAAAATGAGAAATGCGAGAAACCTAGTCCTTTTTATTATAAAAGATCATTTGAATGGATACTTATGATTCTATAATTTTATGCAACCTCTCGACTGCTTCTTCCATTTGGCCTTCGTGAATATTAGCAAACCCAAGTACCATACTGACACACTTCTTTTCTTTAAACTTATTATTTAACATAAATCTTCTCATAGTGTAGATTTCCAGTTTCTCCTCTGTTGCTCTCCTTTCTATTTCCTCATAGTTTTTATCTGTTTTGAAATCTGCCAAGAAATGGAGCCCAGCTGGAATGTCTGCGATCCGAATACGATTATTGAAACGTTTTTTAAGAATCTCAATGAGTTGCTTGCGTTTGCTTTCATAATAATGGTTCATTCTCTTTATATGTTTCGCGTATTCGCCGCTCTCAATAAAATAATGCAAGGTGTAAAGGGCTAATAAATTACTGCTTTGCATAAAATCATGAGCTGTTTCTCGATAGTTTCTTAGTATTTCAATTGGCAAGACCATATAACTGATTCGAAATCCCGGTAACAAGCTTTTAGAAAAGGTCCCTGTATAAATAACTCGCTGATTAAGGTCCAAGCTTTGTAAAGAAGGAATATTGTCTGTTTCATATTTAAACTCACTATCATAATCATCTTCAACAATATATCGACCATTAGATTGAGAGGCCCAATTGAGCAATTCAATCCGTCTTGAAATGGGCATAATTTTTCCAGTTGGAAATTGATGGGATGGTGTAACAAAAAGAAAATCAGCATCCACCGACTCCACTTCTTTTATATCAATCCCCTGTGCATCCAACTGAACCAACTGGACATTAAAGCCCATACCTTTTAATAGATTAAAAAACCGAGAGTACCCTGGATTTTCCATCGCAATGATGGTCTCTTCTTTTTGGCCCCCCATCATTTGTTGAACTAGAGATTGCGTACCTGCTCCTATCACAATTTGCTCTGGTTCACATACGACACCCCGGGTTATCGCAATCATTCGGCTAATAGTCTGTCTGACAAGATAAGGACCTTGCCGATGGGGAATCTCCGTAAGCTCCCTTTTGTGATGCTTGACCGCTTTTTGTTCACATCTCAACCATTCCTTAAATGGAAACATTGAGCTATCTGCTGTCATATGAGAAAGAGATAACCATCCCTCCTTGTCCAGTTCTACCTCTTTTAACTCCAACGAAAGTTTCTTTCGATCTGAAGGTTGTAGATTAATAAATGGCGTAATCACCTCAACAAAATAACCGCTACGTTCCTTCGTGTAAATATATCCCTCTGCTAATAGTTGCTCATAGGCATTTGCAACGGAGTTAACACTTACTTTCAATTGATCTGCTAATTTACGTTTAGAAGGTAATTTCTCATGAGCTGCAAGTTTTTCCTGAAAAATAGCCGCTTTAATCCCTTCATATATTTGATGATAAATATAGGTATCCCTGCTGTGATCGATCGTCAGAAATAACATAGTTCCCTCCTGCTTAAAAATTAGAACTGGTACCTAACAATATTATTTTTTGGTACTTTTTATTATATCAGATTATTATAAACTATTTTATAAGTTGTTTTATTGGTAAGATTGTTGAATTAATTCAGGACTTTTCTAAAAAACAACCAATCATTATGAGGAGGCATCTATTATGTCAGAAACCTTCGTTTCTTCTACTACGAAAGATCTGCAAGAAAAAAGAAAGAAATATGTTCCAAAAGGAGTCAGTAATGGAAATTTAAATCTTGCCCATCACGCATACGGTGCTACCGTTATAGATTTGGACCAAAATGAGTATATCGATTTCGCAGGTGCGATTGGAACGCTCAATGTTGGCCATAGTCACAAGAAGGTGACTGAGGCAGTCAAATCGCAAGTGGATCATTTTTTGCACCCAGGATTTAACGTCATGATGTATGAGGGATATATTAATCTGGCTGAGAAACTATGCCAGATTACACCTGGGGATTTTGAAAAACAAGCGATCTTTTTTAATTCAGGAGCTGAGGCGGTTGAAAACGCCATTAAGGTATCTAGACGCTACACAGGGCGCCAAGCAGTCGTTTCTTTTACCCGCGGTTACCATGGAAGAACCAATCTTACAATGGGCATGACAAGTAAAGTGAAACCCTATAAATTTGGCTTTGGACCATTCGCTCCTGAAATTTACCAAGCTCCTTTCCCTTATATGTATCGCAGGCCAAACGGAATGACAGAAGAGGCCTATATTGACCATATTATTGAAGAATTCAAAGATTTCTTCATTGCAACAGTAGCACCTGAGACAGTAGCATGTGTCGTTATGGAACCCGTTCAAGGTGAAGGCGGTTTTATTATCCCTCCAATGAAATTCGTTCAAGCGGTCAGCCAGTTTTGTAAAGACAATGGCATTGTGTTTGTAGCAGACGAAATTCAAACCGGGTTTGGCCGAACTGGAAAACTCTTTGCCATAGATCACTTTGATGTTGTGCCGGACTTAATAACCGTTTCCAAATCCTTGGCTGCTGGTCTTCCTTTAAGTGGGATTGTGGGTAAGAAGGAAATTTTAGACCTTCCTGATCCCGGGGAACTTGGAGGAACCTATGCCGGGAGTCCGGTTGCTTGCGCTGCTGCATTAGCTGTTATTGACATAATAGAAGAAGAAAGTTTAGTAAGTAAGGCGGAGATCCTTGGTGAGAAACTAGAATTAAAATTGAAGGAGCTTTATGATAAGTACGACTACGTGGGAGATATCCGTCGCCTTGGGGCAATGGTCGCGGTAGAACTTGTTGAAGACCGTGAAAGCAAGCGTCCGAACAAGGCAAAAACGGCCGAGATAATAAGACGGGCCAATCAGAACGGCCTTTTATTGCTCTCTGCCGGGATTAAAGGAAATATCATTCGTTTCCTAACACCACTTGTCATCACAGATGAGGAACTAGCAAAAGGGCTTTCTCGACTCGAACAATCCTTTGTTTAAATTTTTAACGTCTAGAGGCTGATCCAAAACAAGGGACAGACCCTTCTTGAATCAGCCTCTTAATCTTGATTACGCGAGGAGTGAAGCGGCATGACTGCTTTTATTAAAGTTCATAACCCAGCTAATGGTGAATTTATACAAGAGGTTCCGATCAGTACGCAAGATGAAATTAAAAAGGCAATAATAAAGGGACATGGAAGCTTCAAGTCTTGGTCAAAAGTGAATGCTCATGAACGATCAAGATTACTAAGAGAATGGGCACAAAAAATTCAAGAACAAAAAGAAGACATCGCAGTGCTGATGACCAAAGAAAATGGGAAACCTTTGTGCGAATCTTTGGGTGAAGTCGACTATGCAACGAGTTATATTGATTGGTACGCCGAAGAAGCCAAACGGATCTACGGTCGAACCATCCCCGCTTCCACTGAATCCAAACGAATTATTGTCAGTCGAGTACCTGTCGGTTTAGTTGCAGCGATTACTCCATGGAATTTTCCAGCAGCTATGATGACTCGAAAAGCTGCCCCTGCTCTTGCAGCCGGCTGTACCTTTATTGTCAAGCCTGCTGAAGAAACTCCACTTACTTCGATTAAATTAATTGAACTCGCCCATGAAGTCGGATTTCCGATGGACGTTATCCAATATGTAAATGGTGATGGTAAATCCGTCGGTGAGCTATTTACGAGCAGTCCTTACGTTCGAAAAATAACGTTTACTGGGTCCACTCCTGTTGGAAAATCACTTATTAAGAATAGTTCAGACACGATTAAGCATGTCACGATGGAGTTAGGTGGACACGCACCGCTCATTGTTGCAGAGGATGCAGATATTGATTTGGCTGTGCAACAAACTATCGCAACGAAATTTAGAAACGCTGGACAAACTTGTGTATGCGCCAACCGTTTGATTGTACATGAAAGCATCGTTGAGACCTATTCATCTAAGCTGATTCATGCCGTTAGTCAATTAAAGGTTGGCAACGGTCTTGAAAAGACAACCGATATTGGACCCATTATTAATGAAAAGGGGTTTAATAAAATTGTGTCTCAGATTAAAAATGCAGTGGATCAAGGTGCTGAAGTTATGATTGGAAATCACTTTGACGCAAGCTCTGAAGACGGTTATTTCTTTGTGTACCCAACAGTCTTAAAAAATGTCAATTCTTCTATGACCATCATGCAAGAAGAAACTTTCGGTCCGGTTGCACCGATTATAAGTTTTAACAAACTAGAAGAAGCCATTGAAATCGCGAACAGTACACCTTATGGTCTTGCGGCTTATTTCTTTACAAACGATTATCGAACTGGCACCTATCTTACTGAACATCTTGATTTTGGAATCATTGGTTGGAATGACGGTGCCCCATCTGGCGCACACGTTCCATTTGGCGGGATGAAAGAAAGCGGACTTGGCCGTGAAGGCGGACCAGAAGGCATTGAATCGTATCTTGAAACCAAGTATTTATCAATTGGGAACCTATAATTATTCGTAGCATGAGAAAATCGAAAAGGAGGGAGTGGTTGATCAAACTCCCGTCCTCTCAATCAAGTAGCCCTTGGGAGTTTCACCCGAGGGCTAGTAATGTTGGACCCACATGGAAGTTTTTCAATCGAGATAAAGCAGGGATAAGAACAATCGGCTTTTGGCTCATACCACGCAATATTCACTCCTAATCTAACAGTCCCTCAACCGTTTATACAATATGCTTAACATTAAAATTATATAATTTAACTACTTCTTTACCTTTACCTGACTTTCCGAAGTCGAAAATACCAATAACACACCCCTTTGTCCCAAATATTTGTACCAACCATGTGTGGCACCCATTTCTACCGTTACTCTAATTTCTACATTTTTAGGCAGTACTTTATAACGATCAGACTGTTTTTCAAAATAATCCCACGATGGAAAACTAACTACAGACACGTCAACCCCTTTTTGAGCTAAAACTTCTTTAGCATCGATTAATAAAGCTACCTCAGAACCTGATCCCATAATATTGCATCAGCGACTTCTTTAGATGAATTCGGGTAAAATATAAGCCCCTATTGCCACACCTATTTTTGCCTTTTCAACGGTTTCATTTAATACAGGTAAATTCTGTCTTGATAAAATTAGCACCGTTGGCTGTTGGGTATTTTCAATGGCGCATCTCCAAGCATATACTGTTTCGCTGGCATTAGATTGTAAGGAGGCGGTTAATATGAATGACGACAAGAAAATGCTTTGAAAATAAAAATTACTAAGGCCATTATGCATCTCGACGTTTTAAAAATACATAGGCAATGCCTAACACGAAAAAGACATAGGATGCAAGGCACACAGTAGCCCAAATGGGTGACAAAAGTGAATGGTTAATCGCTGCAAGCTGTGGCTTTCCTGATAATTCTCCGACCAAGTATTGAATCGTGATCGATAATAGGCGAGTATTCCATGGTGTTGGTAGATGAATAGCAACGATCTCAATAAGATATAAAAATCCAGCAATAAGCGTTGTAATCGCTCCAGCTGTCGATCTAAGAATAAAGCCAAGTCCCAATCCTACTAATGCAAATACTGCTCCACCGAGGCCAAGACATAGAAGAACTGGGATCTCTTGAGACAAGGGTGCCGTTAAGTTAGGAATTGGACGATTGCCTATGACCCAATGTGTACAAAAATAGGATGTGAAAATGACGACCTCCCCTACAAATAAGGAGACAATCATGACCACTAAAATCTTGGCCAACAGAAAAACATGACGACGTGGAACAGCAACCAAACTCGTTGAAATCATCCCTGTTGAATATTCCCCTGTAATTGAAAGAACACCTAGAATTCCAAGACATAAATCAACGACTAAAGCAGTGACTGATGCGGTTAAGGGTGTGACGGTTATGTGATGACGATTCATAGGCGTTGCCCCCTCCCACATATGAACAACATTCCACGCAATACATACAGATGCCACAATACCAAGAAGTGTGCAAGCGATGGTAAACCATGTCCATCGAACCGAACGCAGTTTTAACCACTCTGAAGCGAGGATGTCTTGGAATATCATATTCTCCCATCTCCTTTTTCTATTTCGGTTCGATAGTCTAATGCGTTGTGGCTTAATTTCATATACACGTCTTCTAGAGACAAACCAGTTTGATGTTGTTTCAGGAGTTGAGATATATTAGCATCCGCAATAAGCCGACCTCTTCCTAAGATAATGAGATGGTCGGCAGTCTTTTCCATTTCACTCATAAGATGACTAGAAAGAAATACGGTCCTTCCTTCAGCTGCAAGCATTCGGCATAGCGATCGAATCCATCGCACCCCTTCCGGATCGAGTCCGTTAAGTGGCTCATCTAAAATTAATACTTCAGGATCTCCGAGCAATGCTGCTGCAATACCTAAACGAGCTTTCATCCCCAAAGAAAAACGGGAAATTCGTTGACGACTCACCGATTGTAAACCTACCTGCTCCAAAACTTCCTCAACACGCCTATAGTCAATCCGATTACTTCTTGCAATCCATTTCAGATGTGAAAAAGCCGTTCGACCACCATCTATTGCAGTAGCATCTAGCATCGCACCAACTGTTCGTAATGGATAACGTAATTCATCGAAGCTTCTCTTTTGGATTAGCACTTTACCACCGTCTGGTTTATCAAGCCCTAGCACCATTCGAAGCGTTGTCGATTTCCCAGAGCCATTAGGCCCTAAAAATCCAGTAACACAGCTCGATTGTACTTTAAACGACAAACCATCAACCGCCTGCTTACGTCCATATCGTTTTGATAAATTTTGCACATCAATCACCGTTGTTACCCCCTTGATATTAGAAATACCGTTTATGTTTTCAGTTTTTACCCTTACTACCGTGTTAACATACGAGTTAAAAAGCGCAGTCCATCTAATAGGTGTAAAATTTCCTTGGGGATGGTACCGTTTGATGTCACCTCGTCAGACATATTTAGTGAGCTTTGTAATTCGTCATGAAAAGACGAAATTAACTTTGGGGTAAGTGGTCCAAAACATCGAACCCAATTCCTTAGTGCAGTTTGATAAGCCGTATCTTCTGGATTAAAAGCAGAGACCTTTTTTAAGGCTAGTGAAGCTTTTTGAAGGCGATCTTTCCATTCCTCCCACGACGCATCAGTAGTCAAGCCAGCTTCACGTGGTGAATGCGGAAGAGACATCGGATCGAAACGTTCACCATCTCGGGAACCCGTCCAAACAAATGTGCGAATGAGTTTGGCACTAGTTGATAGATTAACGTTTGATTCCGCCTTTTTGGCATATTCAACGAATGGTTCCACTTTCGTATCAGTTGATTGATCCAATAATTTATTACGCCACCATTGTTCTAACCATTCTTGACGATCTTCCGGTGTAGTCATCATCATCTCTTGTAAGTGATATAAGTGGGTCCATACAGCCTCTTCACCTTCACTTAGAGCATTCTCAGCCTCAACAATTTGGGATTCTAGTCTTTGCAAGCGATCTAGTTCTGAAACAACATAGGCATGACTAGCTGAAAGTACATCGGAAAGTGATAGTTTTCCGTCTAATAACTCTTGAATCTGATTAAGCGAAGCACCGACCCAACGTAAACCTACAATTTGATGAAGTCTCATTAAGTCGTCATCAGAATAGTAACGATAACCAGAAGTTGCAACACGTTTTGGTGCAAGCAAACCACGTTCAGAATAGAAACGAATGGTTTTCACAGAAACGCCACTTCGTTCTGACAACTTACCAATTGTGTATTCTCCCATAGTTTTCATCCCCTTGAAGTTAGTATATAAGTCTCCACTTAATGGAGAGTCAAGCCTTTTAGATAAACTACTATTCTTAATAAGATAATCAAAACCACCCGTTTAAAAGATATCCCCTTCATTGTCAGCGCTTTGATATTTGAGATCAATCTAAAATTCCAGCGTTTTCTATAACCACTTCAAAAATTGGCTATACAATTATAAAAGAATGACTCAATATCACTTCTCCCCTCTTCCCGTTTTTTCTCCAAATTCCTCTTTCATATACAAATATAAGGCATGTCCATGTCAAACTATTAGATAAACTTTTGGTTATTCAACTTCTTAAATTAAGGCTGTTTTCGTAAACTTTGTTGTTTTTTTTGGCTCCAATAAGCTCGCTTTCCGCGGGCAATCCGTGAGCCTCCTCGGCAAAATACGCCTGCGGGGTCTCACCTGGCTTGCTATTCCCGCAGGAGTCTCGCCTATTTCCACCTATTTTTTATCAAATAGCAACAATCTTTTAAAAAAGAGCCTAAATTAAACATCCATTCACTTTTTTTCGTGACCCCTCTAGGCATCAGGAGTCCCCCACTCCTTTTAGTAGTTGCTGCCCGTTCATCAAAATTTAAAATTAACAATTTTGTGAACATTGAGCATAAACTATTGTAAGGGGGGGAGATTATTATGACCGACTACAGGAAAATGCTTTTGATTCTTTTTTCATTTGCTTCACTCGCTTTTGTAAGCGGTTTTATCTTGTTTTTGTATTGCGTTTTTACCGGTCACTTCGAAACACAATATACGATTTGCGACGTGGCCATGGGGCTTGGGGTTGGGAGCGGGTTTCTCTTTATTTTTGGCTCCATGATTGGGTCCATTTATTTAGGAAACACAAAAGAATAAATAAATGTCCACCCTTATCGCCGGTTAGGGTAAATTGGTAAACGATGTACTTCAAAATCAAAAATAGATTTCACTAGTTCCGATCACGTAAAAAAAACGAAAAATAGGAATGGCGAAGCAGCCATTGAGCGATTACGGGTTTATTTTAAAGTCCAAGTTCCAGCATATTCATACCCTGAATTCGTAAAAATTCAATTAAGCCACCCTCAAAGAATTCTTGTTATCCTCTAGTCTTTTCACTTGAGATAGCACAGGTTGCATTCTAGATTCTTTTTGAGGTTTATAATAGACACCATGACACAAACAATGGCTTGTCAAACCAACATCTGTTTTGGCAAGCCATCCTTTTTTTACAAAGAATCGACCCAAATTATCCAAATAGCCCCATTTCTTTCTTCAACGATCAACTGTGTTATTCAATACACACCATAATGGAATTTTATCAAACACTATTAGTTGAATGAATTCGTACAATGAGAGAGTGCTTAGTTAAAATTTCACTTACCAATCTAAATGAATCGTTTCTCCTCTGTCAATCGGTACAATGGCACCCGTCATGAAAGAAGCTTTCTCACTGGCTAAGAAAACAACTGGGTAGCCAATCACCTTAGGAAAACCTACGACTCCAAGTGGTGTGTTATACACCGCCTTTTTCAATGCGTCTTGTCGCTCAGGTTGAGTCATCGCCTCTAAACGTATTTGAAAATCCTTTGAAATTGACATCCCCAGAAGGACCGTGTTCACACGAATACCATCGGCTGCAAATTCTAGTGCTAATCCACGGATCATCGAAACAATCCCACCCTTAGCGGCTGCGTATACGGAAAAGTTTGGGTGTGTTGCTAGTGCATGCACAGAGGCAATCTTGACGATGGCCTTTCCTCCCTGGTTGTAGTAAGAGTTTATATATGAGTTTCCTTCCAACTAACGAGTAACGAAATATACCGTCTAACAATAAAAAGACGCATTCCCTAATTGAGGAATTGCGTCGGGTTGTAGCAGAGATATAGTTAACAGAAGTCATTAATAGATTGGTATTCGGGTGGTGACTGTCACCCGCCTTATTCAAATAACTTACTGACGGATTGTTTGTTATATATTCTGGTAATGGCCTCACTTAATAAAGGCGCCACTGTTAATTGTGTGAGCTTATCCATATATTTGTCTTCATTTAGATGGATACTGTTTGTAACAACTAATTCTTTAACGGGTGATGCCAAAATTCGATCCACAGCTCCATCAGATAATACAGGATGACTCGCACTCGCATAAACTTCTTTTGCTCCAGATTTAAGAAGAGCGTTAGTGGCGCTTGTTATTCGAACGCCTGTGTCTACAATATCATCCAAAAGAATCGCTCTCTTCCCCTCAACATCCCCTAAGATATTCAAGATTTCATGTTCGTCACTTCTTGGGCCACGGCGATCAATAATAGCAATAGGGGCTTTTAGTCTTTCTGCCATCTGACGGGCATCCTTGACACCACTTGTATCAGGGGCAACCACGATCACATCATTAAAATTCCTGCTTTTGAAATAATTGGATAATAGCGGAATCCCCGTTAATGAGTCCACTGGAATATCAAAAAAGCCTTGGATTTGTGGTGCATGAAGATCTAATGTGATGACTCTAGAGGCTCCAGCACGTTCAATGAGATCAGCAAAAAGTTTAGCTGTGATAGGTTCTCTTGATCTTGCTTTTCGATCCTGTCGACCATAAGCAAAATAGGGAAGCACAACATTGATTGAATGTGTGGAGGCCCGTTTCAATGCATCAATCATAATCAATAATTCCATTATGTTATTATGTACGGGTTCATTTGTAGATTGGACGACAAAGACATCACAACCTCTAACGCTTTCTTCAATATTAATTTGGATCTCCCCGTCACTGAACGTTTTGACGGAAGTGTTACCCAATTCTATTCCTAAATTCGACACAATTTCTTCAGCAAGAGGTCGATTGGCATTGAGTGAAAAAACTTTCAACTTATTATATGAATCTGACATGAAATCCCCCATTGGAAATTAATTTTTATTAATCACAACCTGCCGATCCCCCACATAGCGAGTTGACGAAAGAAAACGGTTTAAATTTAATTATATTATACATGATCATTTAGATAGTTTTCAAAAATATTAATAAGCAAAACGAATAATAGAAACCTTTTCTTGGGATTAATTTTTAAAATAGTCAAAAAGATTAGATTCCATCCTATAATTAAACCCGAAATTTTAGATGTTTTTTATATGAGGGAACTTGAACCATCCTAAGTCAAACTCGCTTTTGTTCCGAAGTTACTCAGAAAGTAAATTCACACTATACTTAAACTAATATGTCACTGATACAATAAGCACAATGGTTAATTCATTTGTTTATAGCAGGACATATTACATCAGTCAAGACGAGATTAGTAACTGGTAGATCAGGAGTCAAACACAGTCGGAGTAGATTGGGAACATAGACTCTATCGCTTAATGTACAAAAAAACGACACCTCCGCAAGATGCCGTCCTGTTGCGTTTATTTCTTTTTACTATGTCTGAAGCCTTCTTCTAGAAGATAATCGGCAGCCTCTTCATAAGTACCGAACATACCTTCGAGATTTTCACCCGCATAGACATTCCATGTGTCTTCGCCCTCTTCAACAAGTGTCAACGTGTGCCCTTCCCGGTCCTTCCACGCTTCATTAACTAAACCTGGTTCTTTGGTGTCATCTTTTGGTTTTTCAGTACTGAAATGAATGGACTTTTCAATGATCGTACGTAGTTGTTGCTCGGTAAAATCGCGTATATTGACATAACCGTTCTCATCCGCATCGTAAAATCTCAGATGAGCCGCATAGACAAATCCATTCCCATTAGGGTGAAGGTGGTAAACAATATTCTTTTTATCTAACACACTTGCTTCATACTGAAAATTCACCCTGCCAAGTGAGACATCATTGCGCGTTAATTCAGGAAAAGACTCAATAATCTTTAATTTCTCTTGAAAAGATAACATGGTACCTCCGAAAATGTATGTGAGTTTATAACTTGTCTAGTATAGCATACCGAGATTTTTGAAGATACATACTTAAGAACACGCACTGATATTCAGAAAACGATTGAGACACCCGTGAGCTCTCCGTTTTACTCAGTAACAATCTGAAAACAGATAATGGCAGTACGTCTTCAAGCAAAAAAGACTGAAGGAAATTCGGATATAAAAAAGACCCCTCTAATAAGAAGGGCCAAAAATGAGTTGTGGATAGAGGTTAGCGCGATCAAACCACTTTTTCCTTATAGAAGCAGAGGTATCTCAAGGAGTGAAAGTTGAGGATACTCACAAAAAAATGGATCACCTTCACTAGTCATCAAATCTAAATTTTGGTAGAGTTTCTTCTTCATCCGTTTCAATTGATGACACATTATTCTTTACCTTAGATTTTTTCACGGCAAATAAAACAATAATTCCAACCACGATAAGTATTAAAAGAATCACAAGATAAACCATGATGCGCCCCCTCATAAATGATTTGTTCACTCAACTATATGAAGGGCTCAATTTGTCCTATTTATTTCGATTGTGTTAAATCATTGTAACGGAGGAATGACGGGAACTTAACTAAACCGTTCCTTCTGAATTTCTAAAGTATCACCGGTGATCAATAGTCTTTCTATTAGGCTGTTCTCGTAAACTTTGTTGTTTTTTTAGATTCCAATAAGCTCGCTTTCCGCGGGCAATTCATGAGCCTCCTTGGCAAAATACGCTTGCGGGGTCTCACCAGGCTTGCTATTCCCGCAGGAGTCTTGCCTATTTCCACCTATTTTTTATTAAATAGCAATCTTTTAGAAAAAAGCCTTCTATTAACAAAAAGTAACTTGAGTAACATACTATTAATGGCTGGAGCTAGGTCGCACCAGCTGTCGATCTCCCTATCGGTGACAGCAACTGTTCCCTCACTCTATGCTTGTTTCACCAGGTTTTCTGCCGTTCGAAAAGCGAGGGCAAGGATGGTGAGTACTGGGTTGACCCCACCATTGGTTACATGGACAGAGCCGTCGCTTACCCAGAGGTTATCATAACCATGTACTCGGCCAGAAGGATCCGTAACTGATGTCGCTGGATCGTCCCCCATACGCAGTGTCCCTGCCTGATGCTGACCGCCACTGAGACCACCTCCTGGCTCCGTTCGCCAAACCTGGCGCGCTCCAGCTGCCCATAACCAGGCTTCGGCTTTCTCAGAAAGCATTGATGAGGCACGAAGCGATTCAGGGTGGACACTTCCGGAGAGCGCAGCCACCGGAATGCCGAAGCGGTCTTTAACGGTTGACGAGAGACGCACTCTTGCTGAATCGGTCGGAATTTCTTGAATCGGTCCTTGGATTTGACCTGTGCGCAAATAGCTCTCACGCATCGTTTCCTTACCCCTACTCCCCCACCGGGCCGCATCTGGCGCAAGGGCTCGATACCAGTGGATCAACGGCAGCCGGATAAATTCATTTGCCATCATCCCGCCGCCGATAATTCCGTTTCCATTACCGTGAGCAAAACGAGTCGTCGCAATACTCACACCTGGTCCAAGACCGTCTTGAACGGGCTCATCAAAAATCCCGAAGGCCCCTGAATAGACATGCCCCTGAAGATTCCTTCCAACTAGTCCATTCCGGTTGCCAATGCCCTCGGGTTCCGCATCACTTGCAGAGTTAAGAAGAAGTCGGGCACTTTCAATAGCTCCAGCAGCAACAACCACATGTCCCGCTTGCACCTTTCGACGTTGAATCTTGCCCTCTACTTCCTGTACAAGTCGAACCCCGCTGGCATGCTTTCCTCCTTCGGTATCGATACGCTCTACCATGGTGTCGCAAATCAGGTCACAATTGCCTGTCGCGAGGGCTCTCACTAACATCGTGTTATGGCCGCCATTTTTACTATTGGTCGGACAGGCAAAGCCTACACACTCACCGCAGCGCCCGCAGGCCGGCCGTCCGTCTCGTTCGACGGAATTTATGAGGAGCGGCACCGGCCCAGCTTCCCATCCCAATTTTGTTGCAGCATGAGCCAAACGTTTGGCTTCCTGTGTCATCGGCAACGGCGGCATCGGATACGGACGTTGTCTCTTTCCATCCTCAGGATGGGCCTTCCCATCACCTGAAACACCCACCTCCCATTCCGCTCGTTCGTAATAAGGTTCAAGATCCTCATAAGTAATCGGCCAATCGCTGAGCGAACTACCATCCGGAACGCCATAGCGAGTCGCCATCCGAAAGTCATCCGGATGAAATCGCCAAGCCTGCGCCCCATAAACCCGCGTCCCGCCGCCTACCGTCATGGCGTTATTGTGGTAGTTGCCTTCATAAGGACTCGTTAGCTGTTCATCGCCATTAGCTAAAATAAACGTGCGGGAATTCCCGTCCAATCCAGGTCCTGTGTTATGTCCATACTTGCTTAAACGATGATTGCGCAAATGATCGCGTCCAACTTGGTCATAGGGAAGCCAGTTGCCTCGCTCAACAACAAGAACGCGCAGTCCTGATTCGGATAAAACGGCTGCTGCTACAGACCCGCCTGCGCCTGCTCCTATAACGACTGCATCATACCGGTCTTGAATCTCACCCAAGGATCGCGTCGCTAATTCTGTTTCTTGGACCGGAATTTGGGTCTCCGTGATGACCCCAGGACGAAATCCAATCATCTTCCACGACTTCCCATCTCGATTACCACCCGCTTCAGGATTTCCATAGTAACCTTCTATGACCCAGCTCATAAGGGTAGAAAAGAAGTTTTCAGGTGATACAGGCCAGTCTTGAACACGGCCAGCCTCAAGATCGTGTAACAAACTGTCCTGCTCATGAATAGTAAGCTCAAAAAAGGACCGTTCAAATCGTGCGTTAGCCTCTGTTTCCAAAGCGCGCAGTCCGGGCTCGATCAATCCTTCCCAAGTCGCCTCATCTCCTTTGGCGTGATGTTCCAAATAAGCAAGAATCCCAGCTTCAGAAGCGGATGGCCATTCATCCTTTGGAACGATCCTGTCAGCAAAAGCCTCCAGGAGTGGACCTGCCTCGCTTAACCTATATGTCTTATCTTTGAAATCCATTTGTGTACCCCCATTCCGTTTTCGCTTACATGGTTAACCATAAAGGCAGTCCTCTATTGAGAGTAATCTTGCTAAAAAAAGTTTCTCCTCCTAATTGTAAACCCTTCCAACATTGATTTTATCATACCACTTCGCATCTTAATATCCGTTTGAATGAGAGGAAGAAAAACTGGGTGAATACTTCTAACGGGTTCACTTCAGAGGTGCAAACCATTAACTATCAAGGTAAATCGCACGGGTTTCACATAGTCATCACCGTTCGACGTTTATTGTAAGATCAATGTTTATTGACCTTTTCAAATCACAGTGTAATTTACATGGTGTGGATATAATTATTGGCGGTGTGTGAATTAACCGGTGATTGAGCAAGTGAAAGGTAGGGGGATTACCAAGCTATTTGGATAAATAAGTAAAAAACGGACTGTCATGGTTGACAAGAAATTTTAGCGTCACCTGTGATCGTTGAAATAAGCGGAGATTTTTCCGTTATCAACCAAAGTAGCGTTCAGTTCGTCGTAAATAAGCGGAGATTTTCCGTTTAAACCAAAAGAAATGATCCATTTTCTTGTTTTTCGAGTCAATAGTCGGAATTCTTCCGTCTATTTTAGCTATTTTCAATGTTGATTTCTAAATAAGCGGAATTTTTCCGCTTATTTAGAAAGTTCAATTTAGCCATTTAATGAAAATCGATTGCATTTTAAGAAAATAATCAAACCGAATCTCAAAAGATCCGGTTGTTTTGACGTTTACTAGCCTTTTCTTTCTGTGATTTTATTGTGAATAGTGGTGTGATTTAAAGGGGACTTTTTTCAGTGGCCTCCTGCGTTTGGGCTCCCTTTTTTAATCTTGTTTTTATATATAAGTTCAGGTAAAAAGGCTCTAAATCTTAACTCACTTTCCCCAAACTTTTTCCGAGATCGCTTTGATTAGCTCAAACTTTTTCCATTGTTCTTCTTCCGTTAATTCATTTCCTTCTTCGGTTGAAGAGAATCCGCATTGCGGGCTTAAGCACAGACGGTCTAGCGGCACATACTGAGAGGCCTCTTTGATTCGGGCAATGACTTCCTCTTGATTTTCTAACTCGGCTCTTTTAGACGTAATAAGACCTAAGACAACCTTTTTCTCTCCAGAAACATATTGAAGAGGTTCAAATCCTCCGGCTCGCTCGGAATCAAATTCAAGGTAATAAGCATCGACATTTTCATTTCCAAATAATTCTTGAGAAACAGGATCATACCCGCCAGAATAATGCCATGTGGAACGATAATTTCCTCGGCAGACGTGTGTGGTCACCACTAAATCTTCAGGCTTGTCAGCAAGAATACGGTTATTTAGTTCGACGTATTCTTTGACTAATGCCTCTAAATCAATCTTGTCTTTCGCTGCGTTTTGACGGTAGTCTTGATCACAAAGCACTGCCCAAACCACTTCATCCATTTGCAGATTACGACAGCCTGCTTCATAAAAGGCTTGTAACGCTTTTTTGTAGGCCTTCACAATATCATTGTATAAGTCTTCTTTGTTTGGATACTGTTTTTTGGTGGCTTCAATATTATGCGGTTTTGTGATCTCATATAAAAATTGGACTGCTGAAGGGATGGTCTGTCTAGCCACTATGCCTTCTGGAACGATGGATTGCAAGTAGTTAAAATCCTCTATAAAAGGATGTGCTGAAAAACCGATTTTGCCCACGACACGTGCTGTTTCCTTGCGTGTTTCAACTCCGTGGAAAGAGAGCCCTGTTTCAGTAGCCGCTTTTTCAACACCCTCTAATCCCCACATAAAATCAAGATGCCACCAGCTGCGGCGAAATTCACCGTCTGTTACAGATTGCAGCCCCACCTCTATTTGTTTATCAACGATTCGTTTAATTTCTTGATCTTCAATCTGACGAAGCTCTTCGGCTGTGATTGTTCCTTCGCTATAATCCTTTCGCGCCTTATGTATACTTGCCGGACGCAATAAACTTCCGACATGATCGGCCTTAAATGGTGCTTTAACGGTAGTGGTTGTCATAAGTTAACCCTTCTTTCTTTTGAATAATTTAGAAGAGATAGTTTTACCTAGGGATAAATTAACTATAGCATTTAAAAATAGATATAGAGTAACACCTAAAATCTATTTTTTGTTATAGTTTTAAACTATAGCTGTTGTTGCTCTTCTTCAAGGTCAGTACGACAATCTGGCATCTTAGGAATATAAGAAAATGGATCGTTCACCATTTTGTTTTTTTCAAACTCGACGAACGGTGGTAGGCACTGTTCACTGAATAAACGGTTAGTGAATGATACAGTGCCTAGAAACTGAAGAACCTATGCTTCAACACAGCTTATATATTTAATAAGTCTCTAATTTCCTGTTCTGTTAATGAGGATAGGGCTTGTTCGCCAGGCTGGACGACGGATTCAATTAATTCTCTTTTGGTTTGTTGAAGCTCATAGATTTTCTCTTCAATGGTCCCTTGGGTAATTAATCGAATCACCTGAACCACGTTTTTTTGGCCAATACGATGTGCCCTTCCTGCTGCTTGCTCCTCTACTGCTGGATTCCACCATAGATCAAAAAGAATGACGGTATCTGCTCCCGTTAAGTTGAGTCCCGTATTTCCTGCTTTTAAAGAGATCAAGAAAAGGTCGGCCTCTCCTTGATTAAATTGATCCACCATTTCTACCCGATCTTTTGGGGGTGTTTGTCCATCCAAATAAAAGAAAGGAAGTCCATCCTCTCTCAATTGGTCAGAAATAATTGTCAGCATACTCGTGAATTGAGAAAAGATCAACAAACGTCTGCCGTTTTCAAGGGCATTCTGAACAAGATCTTTTAATTGCTGAAGCTTTCCTGAATCGCCTCGATAATTATCTATGAATAAAGAGGGATGGCAACACAATTGGCGGAGTCGTGTCAATCCAGCCAAGATTTTGATCCGGTTTTTCTGAAAGCCTTCCTCCTGAAGCGATTGTTTGGATTCTTTCTGGAGCTTTTCTAAATAAGCCAAATAAAGCTTCTTTTGCTGATTTGTTAGCTCCGAATAATGAACCGTTTCAATTTTGTCAGGCAGCTCCGTTAATACGTCTTTTTTCAGTCGTCGCAACAAAAACGGACGAATCATTCGCGCGACCTTGTCCCTTTCAAGCTCTCGAAAGGCCTTTTGATTCGGAAAGAAATCGGGCATGATCGTTTGAAAAATAGACCAAAGCTCATCAATCGAATTTTCAATCGGGGTCCCGCTCAGAGCAAAGCGTGTGCCGGCATGAATTTCCCTAACTGCCTTCGCTGTTTTGGTTGTATGATTTTTAATGGCCTGTGCTTCATCCAAAATGAGTGTACTGAATGGGAGCTGCTGATAAAATTCAATATCCTGTCTTAGAGTCGGATAGGAAGTAATCCAAACATCAGGTACATTCCCACTTTGCAGCTTATCCAGCCTTTCTTGCGGGTTCCCGATCATCACCTCAATAGACAAGGACGGAGCAAACTTTTGACATTCATTTCTCCAGTTATAAACGAGTGAGGCAGGGGCCACAATTAAGGCAGGAGCAATGTCCTTGTTGTTCTCCTTTTCTGATAAAAGAAAGGCAATACTTTGTAAGGTTTTTCCTAGCCCCATATCATCTGCAAGAATCCCGCCAAGGCGGTAAACTTTAAGTGTTTTGAGCCACTGAAAACCGTCATTCTGATAATCTCTTAATTCCGCCTTTAATGATTTTGGAACCTCAAACTCAAGATCTTCCGGATGCTTGAGTTGCTTTAAAAATCTACGAAAGGCCTTTCCATATTTTGCGTGCGTTCTTGATTCCTGGTGTACAAGTTCATCAAGCTCTAGACCTCTGTAAATTGGAAGTTGAAACCCATCTTCTTTGATTTGGGAGGGCTTCTTTTTGAACTCATGGAAGAGTTTTTGGATCGTCTCAAACTCTTCTGATTCTAAGGACATAAACGCCCCACTTGGAAGTCGATAATACTTTTTCTTTTCCACCACAGCCTGAAGGAGTTCCTTAAGGCTCTCTTTCTCAATACCTTCAATATTGAAGCTCACATTCAGCCAATTGATTGACGCATCGACATCAATGGTCGTGGTGGTGCGGGGATAATCTGGTAAAATTAAAGATTTTACTGTCTGCGTCAAGAAAATCTCTGCTTTGTCTTCAAGCAAAGGCAGCTTCTCATATAAAAAGTCGAAGATGTCTTCTTCTCCTTCGATACAAAGTCGTCCTCCTTCTGACTTGTAGGATGTCCGTTCTATTAGATGAAGGATGTCCCGTTCTTTTTCTGCCTCTCTCATAATGATGGAACCGTCTTGATCCAAAGAGTGGGATTCAAAGGGATTCAGGACATTTGATCCATAGTGGAATTCCAATGAAACAAGGAGTTTTTCATCTGCCAAGTCCACAAAAAGCTGACTCTCCAACGGATCGGTTACAAGTTCAGTAGATACCTGATGCGTAAGCTCTAATGACGCAATGTCTTTCACTTTTGGAACAACAAATGCTAGAAAAGCTTCAATTTGGTCATTCGCGATTGGAATGACTGGACGTTGTGAGTGATCCATGAGTTTCTTTAACTCTCTAAATAAGTGCTGCTGCTCTTCTGACAATCTATAAAATTGATTTTTTAAAATAATATAACCATAGAGATCGAGATAAGTGAAAGGCTGTAAAGAGGTGAGATCTAATTGATACCCCTCTAATGGTCCCTTATCTAATTCTAGAGTAATAGGCCATTCCTCTTGACAGAGCTCGATTTGAGTATAAGTCTCTCTCCCCATTTCAAAGTAAATCAATGTCTTTTGTAGCTTTAAAAGGAGTCGATCTGCAAAAATTGGTGGGATGGTCAACGCTCTTTGATTGGAGGGCGCTGAGCTAGACGAATATCCATTTTGGAATTGCTTATAGGTCTCTTCAAGGGACATGGCCTCTAGCAAGAGCTCAACAACCTCTTGATCCTCCTGATTAAAGGCTTGGGTCACGGGGTCATAGGTAAAAAGTTTAGTAAAAGTATAGGGCCTCTTTTCTTGAACAGCCTTGAGAAAATCCTTTAAGTCCCTGACCACATATGTTCGCTTTTCTCCTACCTTCATCTCAACGGATAAATACCATTTAGGTGAATAGTAGCTATAAGATTTTTCTAATTTTAGCACCCAATCCACAAGTAAAGGAGACCTCTTCTCTCCCATTTTCTGGTCTTTTCGATTTTGTAGCCCATGTTCCAGGCTAAGAATAAATTGATGGGTGAGCTGTTTCATTTGGCGGGCTTGTTGTTCCTCCTGGAGTCGTTTCACCTCCTTTTGTCGCCTTTCCAGTTCTTCGTGTTGGCTAAGTTGTCTCTCTTGCAGGCCTGCAAAAGAGATGGCATGAGTAGGCCTTTGTGTCCATTGCTTTTCTAATAGATCATGAATGTTGAGCAGCACCGCCGCTATATGCTTGCATGGACCCCAATATTGGTCATATGCCGGGCAGTCACACTCTGTGGACAAACCTAACTCATCATCTTCAATGGTCACCTTGTAAGACTTTGATCCTCTTACTTTTGCCTGCCATGTTTTTTTATCAGCATCATAATATAAATCCCGCACACGCCCATCTCGGTAATAACTCCTCCCACGACGATATACGGTATTGGTAAAAAGCTCTTTAATTTCATCTTTAGTTAATTGATCGATCATTTTGCGTGCCTCCACCTAGCTTCTAACCGTAACACCCAAATACGGACAACATCGGTTATCTTTACCCGAATAAATAGTTCCAAAAAGGGTAGAACATTTTGCAGTCGTTTAAATACACCTATTTTAACAAATAATAGCTTCCAGTAGAAGACGCTGAGTTATTACTAGGAGTGCTTCAAATCGATTGGCAGCCTTGCAAGTTTTGAGTCGACCGGTTGCCATCCCAAGAGTTTCTGTGTCGCTTCGCTCGATCTTGGACTGTCGAGTGCCGCAATGGTGCCTAGAATCCGAAAGGCGCATTGGCCTCTTCGCGTGAAGACTCTTTAAAGGTACATTCAAATACTGACCAATGACGCTTCTGATGCTGTGAAATGGTACGCCTTCATCCCCTACCCCATCTAACTGGGATCCAGCACGTGCCTCTTCCAATGCTAGGCGGTAAAGATGGGCAGCCATCAAGTCGGTGAACAGCCCAGCCAGCGGTTTGATCCATCGCCAATATAAGCAGAAACACCCGGTCTAACTTAATCAATTCCGGTACAAAGCTCTTTCTCCCGTACCGTGAACAGAAGGCGCGAGCGAAACGATGGCTGCCCGGACCCCGCGTTTTGCCAGTGCGATTTAAACTTTTTTAATTATTTGCGAACGGTAACAGGCATTGTTTACAATTTATGAATTCGACAAATTTCGCACAGTGACAGGCATCGCTATTAAGGACATCTGTCTTTGGGTGGTCATAGTTAGATTGCAAACATTTTTATTACATAGGAAAGTCTTAGGAACTAAAACACTTGCGTCCGAAGCTTTTTGAGAATCTTTCGGTGCTCCACTTAGTAGTTATATTGATTGACAGCATTGTCATCTCATTTTTTTATGACCGCTTATTTCAATAAAATCCCAAATCGTGATAATACCTAATAACCTTTCAGTTGACTTACCATTATGGGTGATTAATAAAGCATCTAGTTTAATCCCCTTTTTGGTAGAACCTTTGAATAACTCTTCTGCCTCGTCAAGGGTTGTATCTCTATTTATGAAAATAAAATTCTTACTTTCTTCCTCATGTGACACTATTTCCCCTAATTGTGTTTCATTTAGTGAAAAGATCTCCTGCTCAATATTCCTGGCAAGCCAATTTGTAATCCCATTCTCTGTAAGGAGCCCTATAAATGTTGTGCCTTCATAAATTGGAAATTGTGAATAAGCTTTTTCGCGGATAGTGGTTAACATAGTTGTAAGAGTATCGGTACTCGTAAACGCCTTCACATTTTTGCTAAATAAAGAAATAACTGTTGTAGGATTCGTTAATTCTTTTTCTATTAACTCTATTTTTTTCACCGTGCTCTCATGTGGTTCTGCGATGACAAAGTTAGGGTTAACATACTCATGAACAATCACGTTTCTTAAATCTGCAAATTTTAACAAATCATATTGATGACGCTTTACAGTGGCATTAACCAAAGCATACTCTCTCACCCGCCGCTGAAAAGGTTGATACCCTCTATTTGATTTCGGTGTAAGAATTTGATCAATACGATTAAAAGCTTGTATAAACCGGTCAGATAATGCCATCTTATTTTCCCCTCATTATATACAAAAAATATCATTACATGTCTGTTGGCTTACTTATCCCAACCATATATTCCTTTGAGTGAGGCTTACATGTTTCTATAAGATTAGAACACTGCTCATATAAGGCACGTGTTAAGTGTCATGTCTTAAATCGATCAATGCTTATGGTTCCATTTTACCTAATTTAATTAAGCGAGACCTTATGGAGCCTGTTGTTCTTTTAAATACGTCGGATAGTTCATTGATTGATTTTCCCTCATCGAAAGCATTAATGAGTAACTCTTCTTCTTGTGTATCCCAACTCTTGCCCGCATTTTCAGGTAAATGGTTCTTTCGATTTTGGCTGCGTTCCCATTTTTCCAATCCCTTTATCGCCATATATAATGCCCTTACTGTATCAGGATTCTGATAAGTGCTGCTTTCAGGAAACACCTCACCCGTGTGTGGATCAATCCCATCTGCTAAAAGAGAGATTATGTCTTTTGCCTTTGCAATTTCCACGCTACCAACCCTTCCCTACTCATTTTTTATTCTTAAAAAAGAGAAGTTGTGCGTTTACTCCCGCCATGAAGAGTTTCATATTTAGTGCATTTAGGAAGAAAGAAGGAGTCACTCACGATATCTTATCTTTTAATAACAGAGGTTAATTTTTTTGGTTAAGTCCCCGCCATCAACTCTTCAACACCCCAATGACTTTCCCGTTAATCACGACATCATTGGGATTCATTTGTATGGGTTCGTAGTTTGAGTTCTCTGAGATAAGGAGAACCGAATCTCCCATTAACATAAATTTTTTATGGTTGCTGCTTGGTCAATGAGCAATCTCATCTTGAGAGCTGCTCAATATCCTTCGCAACCCACTCTAATAATTCTTCAAGTGTATGAAATGCCAAGCTTTTTTCTTGATACCCACAACCCGTTGTTATATAAAATAAAACTTATACCATTAGGATTTATATCTCCTACTCTATTTTTTCTCCTATGATGCGGTTTTCTTGATAGGCACGCTGCATTATATAATTCATTTTTCTTGTGCCTGTTAATTTGCAATTCAGGAATTTTTTTTAATGCATTTAATACAATTTGATTATCCAAGGGAATCTTCCCTTCTTCCACATTATCTTATTACAAAATCCCTTTAGGCCAAAAGAATCACTTTCTTCCTTTTTCGACAATAAGGCGCCTTTTCCTTTTTAAATTCTTCTAATGTTAGAACTACATTGGACATTTTCAACATTCTTCACAAAAATGCGTTCACCGAGTTCTCTTGCCAAGACTTGTTGATAAATCTTGTAGAATTCCACATCGGATCACTTCCGATTAAATCCAAATTATTCTTCTCCCCATTTTATTGATTCCCCGCACTCCTAAAGAACTAGTTGAGCCCTGAGTTAATTCAATCAATACAATAATTACCAAATACAACTATAAGTTGATATAATTAAAGACAAAGAATCAAAGAGTCGAGGTGATTATCTAATGGGATTTACTTTCAGGAAAAGTATAAAGATTATGCCTGGAGTGCGAATGAATGTAAGTACAAGAGGGATTGGGGCAAGTTTTGGTGGAAAAGGTCTTCGTTATTCCGTTAATTCGAGAGGGCAAACCCGCACAACCGTTGGCATTCCGGGAACTGGAATGTATTACACCAAATCCCGTACTTACCACTCCAGTGCTTATCAAAGAAGAAACCAACTATTAAAGGAACAAAGGCAGGCTCAAAAGCTTGAGGAAATTAAGCAGAATCAATTAGAGGTTGAGTTATTTAAGAATAAATGCGAGATGATCAAGTCCATTCACAAAGAATGCGAGACTCCTATTAATTGGGAGGAGATTCGAAATTCGCCTCCGCCATTCCATTACGGCCAAATTGGACCAAATGAAAGGAACGCCGTTGATCTATTAGAGAATTATAAGCCAGGCTTTTTTAGTAAGCTTTTTAATCAAGTTGAAAAAAAACGTCAAGCTCTTCAAGAAAAAATTAGAAAGGCCCATGATGAAGATCTTCAAACTCACAGAGAATGGAAAGAGCTTGTTCAGACAGCAGACCTAGTCCTAAGGGGAGACCATGAAACCTATCTCAAAGTCATTGAAGAGTATGCTCCTTTTGATGACATATCCGAATTTGGAAGTGGCTTTGAGATCTTTACATGTGAAGAGGACTCAGGCATTTTAGAAGTGGAATTTGAAGTAAAGAGCGAATCCGTCATTCCAAATGAAGTAAAATCCCTTACCAAAACAGGAAAGCTTTCGGTTAAACCCATGACTAAAACCATGTATTATGACCTGCAGCAGGATTATGTGTGCAGCTGTGCTATAAGAATAGCCCGGGACCTATTTGCACTCCTCCCTCTACATACTGTTTTAGTTCACGCTGCTGATAATCAATTGAACCCAGCAACCGGTTATAACGAACAAGTCACACTCCTGTCTGTCAAATTCGATCGAACCACACTTAATAACCTGAACGTAGACTTGATCGATTGCTCCGATTCAATGACCAACTTTCCTCATAACATGAAGTTCCTAAAAACAAAAGGGCTTCAAAGAGTTGAAAGGATTCAATTATCATAAAACACCGGAGGGAAACACGGGGACGGTTCTTGTTTTAATTAAAGAAAACAGGCGCCTTTTTCTAAATTTTACCAAATCGCAAATACGTTTACAATTAAAGCTTTTCAAAGTTACTAGCTTAGACAATGCCTTGAAAACTATATTTGGAGAGGGAGGACAGTATCCACCCTGTCCCTGTGTCATTTCACCTTTTTTAAATATTTTACTTGTGGTGCATTAAAAAAAATTCCTAATTCTACAACACAATCCCCATCTAATTTAGGCGAGGATTATTTGACGCTTACATATAAATTAGCTTTCTTAAAAGGGACATTTAGAATCGAGAAGTCGGGGGTGACTAACCCCCGACTTCTCACACCACCGTACGTACGGATCCGTATACGGCGGTTCAATTAAGTATGACGAAGGGATTCATATCGGGATAATAGACTTTTCAGCCCTCGGCTGCTCCAATAGGAGTTGCCGAGTTTTTTGTGTAGGATAGGACTATGGGCGATTCTCCAATATTTCTTTCACGAGTTTCCCCATTCGAATGCTTTATCTTTTGGAACTCCTAAGCCAATGAGTTTCCTTACTCTGGTTTTAGGTAGTTTCCATTCACGCATCCGTAATCGTCGTCTAATCCATTCATCAAATTCTTAAAATTTGCTTGGCGTGTCCGCTAACGCATAATAGCCACACCATCCCACCAAATAACGATTCAGTTGTTCAATTACAAAAGATAAGAAAAGAAAAAAGCTGATTGGTATCAGTCTCAGATTGTAAGTAGAAGCACACGATTTCCTTATGATATTCTTTTTTAGTTAGCAATGGAGAGTGATTAAGAGTAAATACTCATTTAGATTGTTGACCTTCCCGTTAATCACAACATCATAGGATTCATTTATATGGGTTGTCGTAATTTATTTGAGTTCTAAGAGCTAAGAAATATGAAATCTTCAATTACCATAAAAACCTTGGCTACTCATTTTCTATTACATATGATTCAAGTAAAAAAGTTCCAAAAAATGCAAGGCATTATTATTTAACTACCTTAGGTTCAAATATCAAATGTAGTTTTTAATAATTTTACTAATTCTTTTGCACAACTTTTGTCTAATTGAATAGATTGACTAATTTTCCCTTTATTTTTTCTATCATTTGATCCGTAAGTATCGATTTGAAATAACTTTTCCCCTGACTCATTTTTAAAAACAGTGTAAGTTGCCTCAGCTTTAACATGTATTGTGTTTCTTTCCTTCTCTAACCTTTTAGACTCATTTAAACAGATTAGTGCCATAATTACCTCCAATTGATGTTAACATTTTTAATTTATATTCGACAAAAACGCCCAAAACCCTTCCTATTATTTACATTTATTTATCAATAGATCACTAGCGTTGCTTTAATTAAAACGGAAGATTCAAAATACCCAAAATGTTCGATTTTTGGTATTTTACCCACAAAAAAAATCCTTTACGATGGAAGTACAGGGTGGTTCCTGTCCAAATCCAATAGTAAAGGATATACGCATGGACAAGAATACACTAAATTCATCATTTGGTAAATGGGTTTTACCCATTAATTTTCAAACACTAACAGAACAAGTGACAGAATTGAAACAGGATCGTTATAAGAAAAAACTTTCAACTGAAGCTTATATCAAACTGTTACTTTTTGCCCAGTTGAACGGAACCGAAAGCTTAAGGGCAATAAGTGATGCGCTGCTTGATGATGATCTCCAAGATGAGGTTGGATTTGATTCAATTAGTGCTTCTCAACTTTCAAGGAAGAATAACGCGATCAATCCAGCTATACTTTCACATGTGTTTTTGGAATTAGTCACTAAAATTCAGGGCTATCATCAGAAACACAAACTAAAACTAAAATCCCCCTTTAAAATCATTGATTCTAGCACATTGCCCTTAAATTTAACGAACTGTAAATGGGCAAAGTTCCGTAAAACAAAGGCGGGAGTTAAACTTCATTTGCGTTTAGTATTTATGGAGGATCATTCTGTTTATCCTGATAAAGCGGTCATCACTACGGCTAAAGAACACGATCGAAACCAACTTGAAGTCCTTGTTGATGAGAAATACGCCATGTATGTCTACGATCGTGGGTATATCGATTATGAGCAGTTTGATCGAATGACAGATGAGGGTTACTTCTTTGTCTCTAGACTAAAGAAGAATGCCTTTCTGCGAGAGATTGAATCTTTTAAACTCCCTACAAATTCCAAGGCTTTATCGTACTCGTTCAACTTGAAAGTCAAAGCAGACGATCGTTACTTCAAATTGCACGTTGGTTAAAGGCAGATCTTTGGAAACCATCTTATATTTGGTTACGCAAAGTCGAAGGAAAAGCAGTTCCTTAAATGAAAGCAATTTGTCCGTCACTCTAGTCTAACTGTAAAATATTACCAAATGGACAGAATCACCTTTTCTTTAGGGTTTGTCTTTTTGGCTCAAATTCAAAGAAAGTACTTTACAGAAAATTACGTCAATACTTACGCAACGCTAGTGATAGTTTTATAAATATTATTTAGAAATTAGTATAAATTCTACGGTTTTTAAAGGTCAAACTGTATCTTGCATTTAAAAAATGTAGCAGATAGTTAATTAACTTTTCAAGGTTTTTTACCAATTTTCAGGATTGAAATTGAGGGCTTGCCATGGATCCCTCAGCGGATGCAATTCTCTCTCAAAAGCCATCAGCAAAGGGTTTTAATAGTTTATTATTAGGAGCCACCTCCTAATGTCGCTATTTAGTGGAATGTTCTCACTTATCTTGAGGGAGAATTCTAAAAGAAAGAGCCTTCAGCTCCACAGACCATTATGAGCATTTTGATGATGCCAAGCCAGCAGAACTCTCAAAACCAATCGTGACTCATTTTAATATTTTATATGGAAAATGGCGAAAATACGTTCGTTAATTTCATATAGGAGATACACAAGATAAAGAAATTAATATATAATAAACTGATAGGTTTTTTGAAAAAATTAAAAGGTGGATTTTAATGGGTACATATAAAGTTTTAGACTTATTCGCTGGAGCTGGAGGATTGAGTCTTGGATTTAGCCAGACTAGTAGGTTTGAAACTGTAATGGCTATTGAAATCAATAAAAATGCAGCAGAAACTTATAAACAAAATCACAATATAGAAGTAATCGCTGAAGATATTCGAACAATAGATTTTAAAGATTATAAAAAATATCCCCAACTCAATGATATATCGGTTGTGATTGGTGGTCCCCCTTGCCAAGGGTTTTCCAATGCAAATCGTCAGAAGAGCGAATTGTTCTCAAATAACAATTTATTAGTAAAGGAATTTGTAAGAGTAATAAAAGAAGTTAAGCCTGATGGATTCGTCATGGAAAATGTTAAAACAATTAGTTCAGACAAACATAAATTTTTTGTAACAACTGGTGAAAGAGCTGAATTGGAATTAATTGGTATTCAAATTAAAGATGAAGATTTATTTTTAGGTAATACAAAGACAGTGAATGAGATCCTTGTAGATTTATATAACAGGAGAAAGATAATATCGACTTTTGCAAATCCTAATTTAATAGCAAAGCTAAAATCACTTGTAAGATATTCAAAAAAACATAATGAAATAAATGGGTTTATAAATAAAAATTATAGTTTATTATCAAAGAGTATCCAAGAATGGGACAAACTATTTGAAACATACGGTAACGAAAACCTAAAAGAAATCATCATGAATTTTAAATCTAGTCTAATGTCTCTCTTAAATCAACAACACGCTGAATTAAATTTATCAACTCTGGCAAAGCAAATAATAGAAATTCATAATATTACATTAATATTTAATGAAATTTCACAGAAAAAGATAGAATGTTCCATGGCTTTCACAAAAGAGGATAAAGGCATTTTTGTAAAAGGGTATACTTTTACAGTAATCGATTATCTTTTTAACATTTTTAAGTCACTAGATTACAAATTAGATAAAGGGGTTTTAAATGCAGCTCACTATGGAGTACCTCAAGAAAGAAATCGATATTTTATAATTGGCCATAAAAAGGCACAACCTAAATTACCTAATCCAATCCTATCTAGAAAAGAATTTTTCAATATCGGTGAAGCTATTAAAGACATTGCACAACTTCATCCTAGATTTAAAACAACTGACGATATGCCAATTAAAAAGAACAACTCATTTAACCATCCGTTGAGTATATATCTGAATGCAAACATTGAAATTCTCCCTAATCACGTAGTAACTCAATCGACAGACACAGCTCTTAAAAGATTTAAAAACTTAGGTCCAGGGCAAAATTTCCATGATTTAGATGAGTCTTTAAAAACTACCTATGCTGACACAAAAAGAACCCAAAACACGATATATAAAAGATTAGACTACAATGAGGTATCAAACACAGTTGTCAATGTAAGAAAATCTATGTGGATTCACCCTGTTGAAGACCGAGCTATTAGTATTAGAGAGGCAGCTCGATTACAATCATTCCCTGATGATTACATTTTCATAGGTACAAAGGACTCCCAATATCAACAAGTTGGAAATGCGGTTCCACCATTATTAGGTAGGGCGGTTGCTGAGCAACTACTCACTTGTTTTAATGATAAGCCAACAAAATCTTTAAGTGGGATATTAAACAAAGAAAAAAGAAACAGTTCACTAAATCAGTGAACTGTTTCTTAAATTTATTTATGCTTTAAATTATATATTTCAATTGTTTCTTGCATTCATTGTGATATTTCGTCCAACATTCTTCTTTCTTAGCCCATTGAGTTACATTCTGTTCTCCAGCAGAATCTCTTAAATACTCTAATGTTCTTTGGGCAATTTCCTTAATTACATTATCCCATTTGTCCGATAAAACCTGTTTTCCCCAAACTTCTTCTAAACTTATTGAATCCCCATAAATAAGATTAAGCATAGCTGTCGTATAATATACAACATTTGCTTTATAACCTTTTAATCCTAAAGAATTCACCATTTCTTGAACTCTTCGATTAATAATAACTTTTGCAATTAGTTCTTTATATATTAAAGGTGTTAACTCTACTAATTCATCAATTTTATCATCTCCTCTTGCCTCATATTTCCAATATTTTTTGTTTAATTCCATAAACTTTTTAAAAGCTTCTTCTCCACCCTTACTAGAAATATGAGGATAACCCTCCCATGACATAAAGTTCTTTGCTAAATCGACCTTATCTAACTTAAGTTCTTTAGGAAATTCTCTCTTAAATTCTGTCTGTTCTTTACCTCTTTTTCTGCGATTCAAATCAACCATATATTGGCCTCTTGATCTTTCAAAATACCATTTAGATTCTGCCTTCCTATTATCTTGTGATGGTATCCATACTGTACGAGAAAAATGTTCAAGAGAAGACATAAAACGCGTATTGGCAAGTAAATCGGATTGATTTATTTTGTTCTGAGTGTTTGCATATTTAGAAATCTTAGAGACCATATCTTCTTCAGCTAGCTTTGCATTTTCATTATCTGAAAGTTGTAAGATAGTCAATTTAGTTTGTACATAGACATCACTTAAATCAATTCCAGCTTTATAAGCTTGATGTATAGAAGCGGTTGTTTGACCACCATTTACTATTTGCCACCCTTCCAACGAATGCACTTCAAATAAATTTATATTATTTGATGAAGCCGCTATATTACCAGAATGAGCGACACTAGAAATTCCGTTATTATAAACGACAAACATCTCTTTTTCTTTATCGTTTTTAAGTGTATCCTTTATCCCTTTATTAGTAGCACCTCTCGCTTGTAAAAATGATCTTACATTACGTTCTACTAATTTAGGACCCCATTTATCATAAACTTTTGCCAGCAATTCAGCTGAGATATATCCAATATAGCAATCAACTTTATTAGAAGTCTGTGATTGTTTTGGTTGAGGAACATAAATTAGTTCAAAAGTTTCATTAAACTCCGACTCAAAATCGATTATAATATTTGAAGAATCTTGCTCCAAAGCTGCTATTTGATTAATTCTATCTATATCCCATACCTGAACATCCACATCTATATTTTTTCCAATTGTCAATTCTATAGGTTTATTTGATCGGTAATATTTATTTGTAAATACTGATAAGGTCAATTTATCTATTTCGATACTTTTATCATTTAAAAGTCTAATCAAATCCATAATTGGGTGAGAGGGATCTATAGGAATTGTAGAGTACTGAGTATAAAATCTCTTAGCTTTATTAGCTAGTTCTTTTAATACTGTCATTGAAATTTCTTCTGGATAATCCATGTATTCATTAAAATCCATAAGGTATAAGGTTAATTCTTTTTGATCTTCGTCGTATAAATAGGCGTCCACTTGAATATTAAGATTTGGGCGGAAAAACTCTACATATATGGGTACATTTGAAGTTTCTATATATGTTAAATACTCTTCTAAAAACGCTTCAAAAGGTGATTTTCTAGTTTTACTATTTTTAATGTTTTCCATTGTTTCTAAATAGAATGTTAGTAGTTCATGTTTTATATTCAATTTTTCAGCCACCCTCATATATTAAAAAATTCTATTTTCCTCTATTTTAAATTCTTCGCAATGTGTTAAATCAATCGAATAAGAAACATGAGAAATTCCTTTCGGTAACATATTTGCTAAAATTAATGGGAATTTATCCATTACCTCATATGTTTCATCTTCAATAACGTTCATGTATAGCTCCGTGTATTCGTTGTCTTTGAATCCTGCACTTACAAGCAAATCATTAAACTTCAATAGTAATTGATGTGAAAACGAATAAAAGTGATTACGAAGTTCATCTACTAATTCTTGAAGAGTTTGGCCAAATGATCTACTTACCTCTAGATAACATACATATATAAATATTTTAGGGACAGCTTCAGTAATTTTGAGCTGATTTTCATTTGAAATTCTAATTTTTTTATTTAGTTGATCTCTAACAGTTTTAATTTCCACACCCCATCCATGTGTTTTAAAATCAATTCTGTCACTAAGAGGACCATCCCACCCTTCAAGTAATAAAGGTGGTTTATCCAGATTATTTTCAACCCATTTTTTCATAAACCAAAGTTCTCCGTATAATCCTCTTTGTTGCTCTTCATTGAGTTTTTTGTAACCACCACGTTTAAAAAAGCTTCTCCACTTTTCCAATACTTTATAAATTACAGTAAACAAAGGCTCATCAATTTCTCTTGAAATTACATAATCAAAGATATTTTGCATAACTGTTACAAACAAGTCACCAGTATCTGGTTCTACCTGGATAAATTCAACAAAGTATCTGTCTTTCAACGGTCCAAAATTCTCATGGAACTCTATTTTTATCATTAAACCATTCCACTTTGGAAGTGCCATCATTTGATCCTTATCCCAAGGTCCATCAGGTAATTCAATAAAGAAATATCTACATTGAGAAACAGTATCAATTCCACCAAAAGCAATTACATCTTCATAAAATAATGGAATCATTGGCATCATATCTGTCTGGTTTTCATCTTGCATCTTTATTAACGTTCTGTTAAATAGATTAATAACTGCTGTATTCATTTGCTCCCCCACTTTTCTTGTATTGTCTTATTCTTAAGAAAAACCTTATTATCTACGTTTTTTGTTGTTTTAGGAAAAGCAACTGCAATACCGATAGGAACAAGATTCTCGCTAAAATCTACATCTTTTGCATAGTAAAAAACAGGAGCGTTTGGATTTAATGGATATATAAATAATTTAGGGACTGAAACACCATTTCTTTTGCTTTCCTCATCAAACCTCTCTTGGCCAGCAGCAACAATTGCTTTAACATCTATTCGATCTTTTGGAATTGAATCAATATCCGCAGATTGACCACGTGTGACGGTATAATTGAGTGACAAAGGTCCAAAATTAACTTTTTGATTTTTGACAATAGGATTTGGCACACCTTCCACTATAACTACTTTCCAATCCAGTAATTCGTCATAATCCTTATTAAGTAATCTAATATATTCAATAATACTTTGTGTCGATGACTTGGTTGATCCTTCATAAGCTTGATATCCCAATAAAAATGATATAATGTCCTCTACAGGCACACCTTCAGCAACATGGTACTTTGTTTTGCCCTTCCCGTTTGAATCTTTCTTTTCTTGCGCAAGGACATTAGGATAGACCTTGTTTATTAATTCAGTAGTCACTTTCATATTATTTAAAAATGCTTCTTTTTCTTTAGTGAACAATCTAGTCTGATGCAGTTTATTAGAGTAATTTTGGTAGGTTGCTTGGGCGTTTCTCATTTTGAGATTACTTGTCAGGATCATTTTAGGGTGTGCCATCATTCGAACTGCGTAATCACTCGGAGACAATTTCTCACCTTTAAGATATTCAAACTCTTTTCGTAGTTGATGCATAGCAACAGCTAAATGTTCAAAGTTAGAAGCTATTTCACTAGATGTATATATGCGGCACAAATCAAGATATAGTTTCCTATAGCCAAACCAGCGCCCCATTTGCATAAGAGTGTCGTACATTAATGTGTTACGATAATAGTAGCTTATTGTTAATCCTTCAAGCGTTAACCCCCTAGATAATTTATCTCCCCCAACGGCAATTACATTTAACCCTTCTTCTTTATAACGGTGATATTCTAAAGCATCTTGACTTTCTCCATTAATTTCCATTACATCAATCTTTAAACACACTTCTTTCATCTTTGCATAAACCATATCCCAGTTAAAACTATCATAATTTGTCCCAGTAGCTTCGTTCCATTTATTTGTTTTCTTTACAAACTCAGTAAGATAGATCATTTTAATTTGTTTAACATAGCAACTTGAAGGATTAAAACGAACATTATTAACTATGTTATTAAACTCTTCCTTTATAACGTCTTTTAGAGAACTTTGAACTAGAGTAAATCTTGAAGTATGAATAAGCATGGAATTATGCTCATTTTCCTGACCTCGTAACGCTCTTATTGAAACTGTTATTAAAAAGGCATAAAGAGCTTCCTTTAATTTTGGTGGTACACTATCAACTTTATAATGTTCATCTTTCTTCTTGATACTGTTAAATAGTTTCTCATCTTCCTCACCAATGTCTATAATTAAAGATGGTCTATTATCATTTGCGTCTTCAGTAGTATTAAAGAATTCATCCGGTCCACAATAATTTTCAGGTTTTGGTAGGCCCACTAAAAAATCTTTTGGATAAAGATCTTGACCTTCATTTACTGTTTCATTGTCAATTCCAATGAGTAAGTTGGCAAATGGAGTTGCCGTATAACCAACATATGCCTTTTGATTAAAAAGCATAAGTGTCTCCCTAATTAATCGGTTTATAGTTTTAGGGTCTTCTCCTTTAGCTTTGTCGCTGGTATCAATAGATGCTTGGTCAGCTTCATCATCGATTATAAGAGCTGGAATGTGTATATCGCCTGCTTGATCTATTAAACTTTTGAGCAGTTCAATTAACCTGTCAAGTACATCTTTATTTTTTTTAACAACAAGTAAAGTCTTATTTCCGCTAATGTTATATGATATATTTGTTTGAATACCTGTAACGTCTACCTCAGCTGACGTTAAAGCATGAATAAAATGATCATCATCGTTAGAAATTATAGTTCCAACACCTTTATTTAATTTCCCTATAACTTCTTCTTCTAAGCGGAGTTGGGTTTGGGCTCTTAAATCATTATGAATTCCAGATAGTACTATCACAATTTTATAACCGACATCGTAAGCTTTATTAATCAGCCCAGTGAAGTTAGCTGTTTTTCCAGATTGAACGTACCCTAAAACCAAACCGCGAAAATCAAATATCTCCGAACTTTTAGGATCTCCTATTGAACGTAAAATTTCATCTGTGGTGTCATCAATTACATCAATTACACTTTGTTCCCATTTTTTCTTTTGAACTAAGTACTGCTGGTATCTTCTCCAAAAAAAACGACCAACTAATTTAGTTTTATCATACCAGCCTTGGGGCTCATTTACCCTCAACACGACTGGTGTAGGACGATAGATTATCCCTCCGTACTCAGTCTGTAACTCAAGTTTCCAATTTTCCAGCACTCTTTTCTCAACAGCTTCCTGGAAAAATAGATCCATAAAATCACAGGTGTCATTAAATATTTTTTCCCTTTGTGTATCATTAAGACTAATGGATTTGAACGTATTATATTGAACTTTAAACATATCAAAATATTTTTCCTTTAGTTCATTTTGCATTCTCTTTCTCCTCTAAAATATATTTAATTGTATAACGATTAAATCTTTCTATTGATGGAGTCATTAAAATTGTATTTACTAAATCATTAATATCGTCAGAATCCATTAACTTCCTATACATATTGGCTAGTTGAACTACAAGCTCAATTTCACTATCTGTTAGTGGTTGTAGTTGCTCCTCTTCAACTTTAGGTGTTATTACAATATTGGCTGGAGAGCCAAGTTCCACTAATTTTAAAAACATATTTAAATCCTTTAATGTTTCATTATCAATTCTTCCTATTATCTTTTGGAGTAAAGGATGTGAACGGTTCAGTTTAAATATACTTCCGGCTTCTGTGTTTTCTTGTCTCCAAGTATTAATATTACTTCTTATAGTCGTATCCGATATACTACTTTGTGTTCTGAAGTAAAATACTTGTTTTGATAAATCACGTGCTTCTTGAGCAATTAGTTTTAATTGTGTTCGAATAGATTCTGGTGGATTTACAGTAGACTTTTTTATATCAACATGCCACAGTTCATCCGACTTATTTGTTATGTCAACCCGAATTCTAGCTAATTGAGATGCCTGGTCTTTAGGATAAAGATCTAACCAATTTCCATAATGTAATAGACGATTTTCACGATAGATATAGAACCCTTGTTGTTCATACCACCCTTTAACTCCACCAGCATCTTTATATTCTTTGGAATTAAGATATGAAGCATGTGGCAGTATAAAAGAGCTTACATGCACAAGGCCTGCTTCATCTTTTAAAATCCTTGGTCTTAATGGATTAGTATAATCATGTTGAGTAAGAAAAGGATCCCATGATGGTACAGAGTTCCCATTTATATAAATAAAACAACTACTGTTAATTAGTCTGTGAAAGACAAAAGAAACATGAGTAAGAATATTTTCTACTTTTCTAAAAAAACTATTTTCCAAAATTGGATTTTGTCCTGATCTCATAAAACGATCAAGTTTATCAATATATATAATAGTACCAGAATCCCCAGAAATTTTAGCCATTTTACCCTTAATTTCTTGTGGTATTTCAGCAAAAAGCTCCCAACTATTTGTTTCTGAAACAAAATCCAAATCCCAACATCTCTCAACAAACTGACTGCCTTGCTTACTTAATACACTTAAGCGTTTACCAAGTGAAAAAGAAGCAGTTTTTAGCCCCATACCAAATCTACCTAATTCTTTGTCCCTTCTTTCATTTCTTGGATCCTTTGACCCGATTGACATGGCATTTTGAATCTCCACTTCATCCATACCACGACCATTATCAATAATTTGAATGAAACCATTGCCTTCGTTATACTCAAAAAACAATTTTATTTCATTTGCTTGAGCGTCTATAGAGTTGTCTATTAAATCGGCTATGGCAGTTCTGGCATTATAACCAATAGAGCGTAATGCGTTTATCACTGGACCAGCGAATGGCTGTGTCAAAATAGTATCCATATATTCCCCCAAAAGTCACTTTAAATATATTAATAATAAGTAATCTATCATACTAGAAACCGTTTATTATATATACCCTGAATTATTCATACCTCAGTGAGTAAATGCACACTTTCACCAAAATTTAGCTAATTTTATATTCTTCACAGAATAGGAAGAATAATTTACTCGGTAAAGAAGATATCTTCCAAAATCAGGAAGGTGGATCCGCTTTTTTGGGCAGACGTCTCCCGTGGTTCTTAGGATCTTTCTTGGATCGGTGTCCTTCACCTTTTTCCATTTATGAATGCGAAAATTGGCTCGCTTTCCGCGGGCAACGCTTCAGCCTCCTCGGAAGAAAAGCACTTCCTGCGGGGTCTTCAGCTGTTGCTTTTCCCGCAGGAGTCTCGCCATTTTCGTTGAATAGTTGGCTTTTGTTGATGAAACTCATTCAATCTGTAGCTTTTGTATTCGAGAGAGCACGTCCCAGAAGAATCTTTGATAGACAAAGCTTGAAGCGAGTTTGAAGTAGAGAGATCTCCCTGATTTGATACATTTACTGGCAACTTTAATGATTCGCGTCCGTATAGTTTCAATTTGCATCTTCTTTTGATGGTCTGGAAAACACAGGGTGCGCAGCCAATTCGTCAGGTTATAAGCTAATAGGCTCAACATCATTTTTGCCTCGTTGACTTGGAAGGAATGACTGTTCATTTGATCTAAACCAAATCCGTTCTTTGCTTCCTTAATAAAGTTCTCCATCGTCCCTCTTTTTTGATAGGAACGGACGATATCTTGAGGCGTAAAGGCTTCTAAATTGGTCACAAAAAAGGAATGTGTAAAGAATAATTCACCTGCTGGACGTACCGATTGAATGATGACTTTTCGAGGTTGATCCCATGACTTAGCTTGATAAATCGTTTCCTCAAAATAACATTCGGTTTTTGAGATGTCCAAAGGTTCGGTGGCAGGATGATACTCTTTGGCAAGCTGTTGGAGTTGAGTATTGGACTTCAAACGAATCACGTAAAAAACGGACTCTCTTTCACAAAGGGTATACAAACCTGGAACCGCAAAGCCACTGTCTCCACGTAAAAACAGTGATGTCTCTGGAAATGTTTCGTTGTAATGTTCAATCAGGGGTTGAATGAAATCGACCACACCGTTTGATGTGTACACATTTCCAGGGCGCAGTTTGGCTTTAAGAAAGTCGCCAGTTACACCATCAAAGGCAACTAAGGGATGAAATCCCACTGTTCCATAATGGGCATTATAAGCTGATTCTTCTTGTTTACCATAGGCATCTGAATGCGTTGAATCGAGATCTAAGATAAGAGCCAAAGCTTTTCTAAATTGATGTACCTTGTCTAGGATTTCTTGATTCGCTTGATTTAAGCCATCCATAGCCTCGTGATCGAATCTCTTAAAAAAGCGAGATAAACTGGGTTGAGAAGCCAAGGTATCAGTACCAAGGATCTGAGTAAACACAGGATCATTCGTTAAATAATCTGCCGCATCATCTTTGTCATAACCCGCAATGATTTGATAGATCTTTTGACGAAGTAAGTTTTCATTGGAATGAACATGATAACGTCGCTCATCTTTCAAGTTTAGATGGTTCACTAGGGTCTTAGAAAACTCTAGTTTTTCATCAAATTCTCTAAAGAGGAACTCACCCGTGTCGGAGGAAAGATCCCCTCCATCATTTGATAATTTAATTTGACGATTGAAACTCAGGGTTAATTGCGGTAAAGTAGCCATTATAAGAATCCTTTCTGATGGTTATTTCGTCGTTGTTTAACCTTATCAGAAACGGGTTCTTTTTTGCATTTATTTGATGCATTAATCTTTAACAAAAAAGCCTATTAGATGGGCATTGGTTGCCTATAACAATTTTTCTATGAATAATTCAGGTATACAATTATATTCTAGTATAAAATTTAAATTTTTGTTAACTAAACACAAAAAATCGGCAGTTTCTTAAAAGTAAATGCCGATTAATTGACATATCAAATTCAAACAAAAACAAGTAACAACAACAAAAATTCATTTTTCTTAACAACAAGTAATCAAATCATTAATCTTACAACTGAACAACAAGATCATCCAACTGCCCTCTAATTTCATAAAATTCCTTATTAAGATCAAGGCTTAGGACGCTTATTCGGTTACCATCCATTTCGTAGTGATCGTTAGGGGTGATCTCTTCGTCTGTCTTGGTATATAGGAGAACTCCGCTGACGTTTCCTGAACGTTCCGTATCAGCATTTTTAACGTAAGTATAGAGCTGATAAAGATTACTAGAGTGATGAGTTATCGTGTTGTAGTGTTGGTTAGTCTGCATAGAATGACTATAAAACTTTGTATCGATGATTAACATTTTTTCACCTTTGGTCAAGGTAATATCGGTTTTCATCGCGGGTAAAAATCAATAATGTCATTGTCAATATTCCACTTCACATAAGCCGGCTTTGGCTTCAGGTGAAGATGTTCTTTTTGGTAGTATCCCAAGACAAATTTTTCATAGAGACGGTGTTCGCTTTGTTCATCCATGTATTTGGCCATTTGAGTTTTACCCTTTTCAGTTGATAATAATAATCCTTCCAGAACCAACCGGCAGATATAGGTCAACACTTTATAAGTGGCGTAATTTCGATAAAATTTTAAGGATCCCCATTTAATAGTCATTGGCTGCAGTAGCTTTACTGAATCAAAATGATAGAGTAATTGTCGAATGGCTTTCTTATTCTTAGGCTTTAACTCCCCGTATTGAAGTAAATACCATAGTGAAGTTTTAAGAATCTGGTTAAATAAGGTGTCAGCAACGAATTCATCAAAATGACATATCATTTGCCTCTTCATCATGGTTTGTTGTTTGATGGACTCTGAAAGATCGATCTTCCCTCTTAAATGGCTCAGTGTCTCCATTTGGGTTTGATAATCTTTATGCAGACCTCGTTTCACTTGCTGCGTAACACCGTTTAATAAAATAGCAGCCATTAAATCATGGATATGATCAAACTCTTCATGGGCAAGGCTGCTGAAGCTTGATTCCCTTAACGAGTGATAGGCGTAAGCCAGCATATAATATATGTTTTTAATCTTAATCATTCAATCGCACGCCGCAATCTGTTAGTCCAGTCATCCACCTTAGACGGTTCGTCAAACCAATATTCATTAATTAAAGGTAGAAGCTCATATTCTACTAATTCCTGCAGCCACGCATCAGTTACACTCTCATTCGTGGAAAAATAACTGTGCCCTACTTGAAACCCTTTTCCAAGAGAGTCATCCATGGCGATCGCTTGATTCATTTCCTCAGTCGTTTTTATTAATACATTAAACTTGGTATTTGATTTCGAAGTTTGATAAGCTTTAAAGCCTTGACTTTGAAAGGCTGGTTCAAATTCAAAAAAGGCAAACCGGCGTCTCAACGCGTAATCCATCATGGCTAAACTGCGGTCCGCTGTATTCATCATCCCAATGATGTACACATTTTCGGGAACAGAAAACTGCTCATTTTCATACATTAGCCTTAATTCTATACCGCGCTTATCTGATTCAATAAGCATTAGCAATTCACCAAAATTTTACTCGGGTTTCCAAGATTCATTTCACTAATATGAAGAAATACGGCCTTTCATCCGGCTCAGCATCTTTACAAAACTCATAACAAGGGCCTTTTGAAAGTGAAAAGCCATTTTCATTTGGCCGATACCCCATTATGAAATCTTCGTAGCTATAGCTTTGGTGGAATTGAATGAATTTGATGCGACTTTCATCTTTCTCTCCCATGACGGAATAAGCTAAACGCTCTGCCGCAAAGGTTTTTCCAACACCAGGTGCCCCTTGTATAATAAGGTTCTTCTTTTTAAACAGAAGGTTTTTAAGAGTTTGATAGTCTTCTCTGGACATATAAACATCATAAAAGAAATCACGTTCTGTATACGGTGTAATTGGCTGAACTTGTTCGTCCTGAGGTGCCTCGTCAACAGCGATCATTTTTTCAATTTCTTTACAGTAATTCGTGTAAGGAGTTACATCCGTTAAAGTTTTTAACGGCAGCTCGTCCTCCTCCCAATCTCCTTTATGCGTCTAATTGACTTTTCTTATATTCTTGTAATTTTCCCTAATAGAATCATAAATATAATCAGAGATCACCACACCTCGACCAATAATGGCTTTTATCCCTTTTTTCGCATAGACGATATCCCCAATATTCATTTCATTAACAAATTGCCAAGTCGCGTGCCCATCATTTTTATAAGTTGATCCATCTCCATAAACCTCTTTCATTTTGTTTCTCATTTCCGTGTAAGCTGATAAATCCTCTAGTGCATCCCAACCGATACCCATTATACCTGCACTAAAAAATTCATCCCACTTACTCGATCCTTCACCAGGTACATAGACCCATTAACGTTTTTTGGATGAGCTAGTGGATTGATTTGCAAAAGACGATGGTTCTGATTCAACTGATTGTTGAGTGTGATTAGCCGTTAGACTCTCCCCTGAAATTGGTTCTCGTTGTTCTAAAAATCTCAGGTACAGTTTCATCCCATTTGAATATGCATTTTTTCCCGCAGCTTTATCAACTTCCTTGAAATTAGGCACTCTTTTAATGAGATCATAAGCTTTCGCAAAATTCGCATAAGCGGTGTAGTAGAATAGATCAGTATGTTCAATTTCATTTAAATTCAATTTACTTGTACTATTCTTCAATGCATTTGTATAAGCCATGATCGTTTCCGGTTTTTAAAGATCACCTGTTGATTTCCTTTGACGCTGCATCCACTGTTGAAACTTATTTCTTAAGTAACTTTCTGTTTCATAGAGGCTAGATAGGCATTGGCTCGCTCCTTCGCTGTCCCAAATCCCTTTTTAGATAAATAGTCTTGAATTTTATCACACGCTTCAAGCATGGTTTTATCATTTTCATAACAAGACCAAAAATCCATCCCAATGTCTTTATTATAGGCAAAAAATGCATCCGAGTAATGCTATGAAATAGTACTGCTGCTCCAGTCAGGATGGGTTCGATATAAATATTCCTTATATTCTTCATGAAGCTTCACCACTTGCTGGTCCGTTAATTCCTGGTCATTTTAATACAATCTCCTTTGTCATAGATGATTACACATAAGCTAACAATAGAATCAATTTTTTTATCCGTTCTATTTCAAGTAATTTTTTATACACATTTTTTAAAATTAAATTGAAAGTCCTAACTTCTATCCTTTAAATATTTTTCAAGCCCTTTATCACAACAGTACACATAACAACCCCTCATCCCTCTTGTCATGAGTGTCTTATAAGTGTTTTTAACGAGGTCAACAAGTGGATCTGCTTGTCCTTTTTTTGGCTTGGCGGGTCTAGCACCTTTGTCCTTAAATTCTTCTCTACGAACAACAAGTGACTGTTTTTCTAAATCATAGCCGAGGTCTTTTCCAATAATGACACCCACATAATCCATTTCTAGTCCTTGTACCGTATGGATACAGCCTACTTGGTAAGCACAATCCGGGTGAATGGCCCAGTCAATCCGGTTTGGATCATTCCAAGGAAGCTCAAAATTATAGTCTTCAATAACAACATCGTTTGGAAGTTCGCCGTTTACCAATGTTTTATTCCAATCCCATGCATAGCCTGCCAAAAGCCGGCCGCCATGCTGATCGACTATTTCTTTTTTTAACTCATTTGGATTAGAAACCACTTTAAAGTCAAAATCACCTTCTAGTAAAGGCTCGTTTCCGCTTTCATTAAATAAACTATCTAACCACGCGATGTAGTTCCCTGATCCAGAGCACCGATATTGTGACTCAAGCTCCATCTCATGGATCTCCGCACCAAAACGCTTAGCCTCTTCTTTAATGAGATCAACACTCCCAATATCCTTTTTGGAGATCTTTTGAAAGTCATCAATGAAAAAGACGCTGACCTTAGATGATCGAATGATTTGAGTGGCCTGATTTTCACCAGGGATTTTCTTTTTCATATGGCCATGTTCTTTTAATCGATGAGCCTCGTCACAAATCAGCACATCGAAATAATTTTCAGGTGCCTCAACATATGCTGCAGACCCTTTAAACAACTCTCTGACCTCAATATGTCCAGAACGACCAATTAACTTTTTGCGCAGCACTTCTCGAAACGCTTGATTTGGCGTAATATACTCAACATAATCACTAGACTTTAACAGGTAGCCCATTAAATTGATTCCAATGACAGACTTCCCAGTACCGGGACCACCTTTTATTAGAATCACATGCTTTTGATCCGTTCCGGTTTTAATATCATTGTATTTACTTATAACTTTTTCATAAGCCACTTTCTGTTCATCAAGAAGGACAAATTCCTCGTTCCCCTCAATAAGTGAGCTAACTGTTTCTACAAGCTTTTTAGACGGCTTTATTTTCCCATTTTCAATGGTTTCTGCAATCTCTTTTCCATTTCCTCTTTCAACTAATACACCTAAATTCTTCGCTAAATCACGATCATTAAATTGGAAATAGAGCGGTGAATCTTGAATATAATCGCTGTAACGCGGGTCTAGTAAGGGCTCCTCTATTCGATCTTGAATATAATTGTGTAAATACGCACATGAATGCAGACTTATAGTAGAATCGTTGTAAAGAGACTCATTAAAATTAAGCAAATAACGTTTATAAGACGAAGCCTGGTAGGATGGATGAACGGTTTCACGCTCTCTTTTCCCTAAAAATGTCCTCACGATTCCATTGCCCTCAGAGACCTTTGCCTTTTGCCATTGTTTGAGTTCAATGATCACCGCGTTTTTTCTTCCCTGTCCGTCTTGTCCGGTTATCAGAAAATCAATTCGCTTTTCCGATGATGGCAGTTTATATTCAAGTAACACATGTGTATCCTCTTTTAGAGACGCATCACGCAGCACCTTCGCCATTTGTGGCAATGAATTCTCCCACGACCTCAATTCATTTTGGGAGACCACCTTATTCATCTTGGCTAGTACATTTTCTTTTAGTACATAGCCAATCTTATTTTCATAGATATGATTCAGAAATTTTGAAGAGGTTTCATTATATATGATCATTTACGGTTCCTCCTACTCAGCAGGATATTTCACAGCATTTTTCTTGAGCTTTTGAAGCACTTCCTCTTCCAAATCAATCTCAAGTACATCTGCCATCTGGATCAAGTAGATTAAAATATCCGCCATTTCTTCCTTAATATTTTGTTTAGATTCTTTAACGGCTTCCTCACTGCTTCTCCACTGAAAGTTTTCCAGCAGTTCATTGGATTCTAAAGAGATCGAGATTGCCAAATCCTTTCCATTGTGATAAGGTTTCCAACCTCTTTCATCCCGAAATTCAATTATTTTTTCATAAATTTCTCTCATCCTGAAATCCCCAATCTATTTTGATCATCCATTATCGATATTTTCGATATTAACAATATTTTACACCTCATCTCACTACCATGTCACCAATCCATAGCGATATATTAGAAAAGCCCTAAAAAATACGAATATAGTCATCAGAATTTCTAATCAATCTTCGTCTAACTAAGAGCCTCGCTTTAATATGTTATAATCTCTGATAGCTTTAAAATTTAGCTGATATCTAGATTTCAGCGAATCCTAATTAAGGAGAGTATGACGAATGGGCAAGAAAAGAAGGAACAAAAAAAACTGAAGAAAACAGCAGAAGAAAAAGAGGATTTTGATACTTGTTCCTTTTATTGCAAGACCTGTGACCACAAATTCGAATTAGAATGGGAAATCATTTTTGAAATACAAGAATGCACTCATGGATATGTGGGCTATCATCTTAATGATGTGTTCATTAATTGCCCAAAATGTGATCGAATTGTGACTGAGGAACCCGATGAAGAAGATGACTTCCTTCTAAATGTTTAGAAAAACAGCAAAGCAAATTGCAACGAGATGAAAGTGAGTTACCATTTTTAACTTGTTAAGAGAGAATAAATAATAACCAAGCGCTGGTACGCTCGGTCGTTTACAACTAACCTACCGTGTTTAACGGTTGATCATGTTTTATATCTTTGAAAGATGTTCATTGCCGTCAAGCATCGGTGGCTGTTTCTTTTTGCTATGGCGACGACCTCAATTCGCCCTTTTCTCGATAAACCTGCACTTAGGATAGTTACTGCATCCTAAAAATTCCCCATATTTCCCTTTCCGTTTTACAAGTTGTCCCCCGCATTTTGGGCATTGTCTGGCTTGGATTTTTGCCTTAATTTCTTGTTGTTTTGTTTTAATGGTTCTTACGTGATCCTTTTTAGCTTTTCTATCATTTGAAATGGCTGCAGACTTGATCATTTCAGCTAATTGTTGGATTTCAAATGACGAATTCGTAGCCTGCTGATAAGAGAAGATGGTTTTTAAAAGCTGAGAGCTATAGATCACTTTAACATCAGAGGATTGGACCTCAATATTTTTGAGAGTGGCTCGATCGCTAAAGCAGATAATCGAGTGAAAGTCCCCTTCATAAACACCACTTAAAATCGTTTCTAGAGCTTTAATATGTCCATAATTTTGGTGGATGGGATTATAGAAGCGTTCTTTTCTTTTATAAATCACTTGGGTCCATTGACGATCTTTCTCTTTCCCAATAATCCAGCCTTTATAATTCTTTGTCTCAATCACAAAAATCCCATATTTGGATAAGACAATATGGTCGACCTGCGTCGTTTTGCCTTGATTGGGCAGCATGACATCATTAAGTACCAGATAATCCTGTTCAGGGAGTTTTTTTAAAGCACGCCTGACCCCCGCTTCGCCAAGAAAACCTTTTACAGCGGGAAGCCTTAGAACTGCAACGAACACAATTAATAGAATAAAAAATAGCAATCAGTCACTTCCTCTCAAATTTAAAAAACGGTCACAAACATAAAATCTAACAAATACAGGCTCAGTTATCAATAGATTTATTATCTCCTTAACTTCCATAAATTGTAAAGATCATTTCCGAATTTTGTCGAAAATGAACGGTTAATTCTATTAAGGCTTGTCCGAAGCAGTAACATGAATTTTGGCATTCATTTTGCTAGAAAAATAAATGAAGCGCTCCTTCGTTATTGAAGAAGCGCTAGCGATTGCCTATTGTTCAATCATCCGTATACGTCGGATGATTGTGTCTTCTACATCCGAATAAATAACAGCCAGTTTCAATTGGTGGTTCATAGTCTAGCTCTGGCCTGACCCCAGATTTGATTCTATCGACATGGGTCTTGATAAAATCGATATCCTGTTGGATTTCGTCCATATACTCGAGCCGTCTTCCTGGCTCCCAATTGTCATCATCATCCTGTAACGCTTCCTGAAACTCTTCTTTTTTATGACGGATCAAATCATCTGACACGTTTTCGAGATTCCGTGTGCCCTCGGATTTCCACAAGGCATAAAAATAGGGAGGGAACCACTCGACTGCATAATGGTTAAGATTTAACTTAGAATAAATTTCAGCAAACCGCTTATAATCATCTAACATATAAAAGATATAAGCGATCTCGTCCTCTATGTTTTCAATACTGTCATCTTTCAATTCTTGATTGTACAGAAGCAGTTGGTTCGCTGTGTCACGTGCATTTTCGTAAAACCCGAGTTTAGCCAAACACACGCCATACGACAATAAAGGCGACAGGCTATCCCCTCTATTCCTTTTCAAATGAGCCTTTTTAAAGCAATCGGCCGCTTCACTCCATCTATGCTGATTATAATAGCAAACACCTAAATTATTTAAGTTGGGCTGGATCGGCTTTAATGAAACAGCTTGTAACAAAACAGCAGTGGCTTTGTCGAACTGTTTCTCTGTGATATAAATCTGCCCTAATAACGAGTACGGAAAATGGGAGCGAGGCTTCCGTTGAATGACGCTTTCTAACAACTGGATCGCTTCTTGTTCTTTGATTTCCCATGCCCCATCACCTGTTGGCACGCCCTCATTGTAATAAAAATATGCCAAGTTTGTAAGCGACTGAGTAGACGGCTTGAGCTGAGCAGCCTTCTGAAATTGCTCCAAAGCCGCTTCGTATTGACGAGACTCCATCGAGGCAATCGCCAACTCATTGATTAAATCTGAAACGCGGGGACGGTTCTTCCGTTTCATCGTCTGTTTCACCCTCCTTCGCAATCCGATCAACTAATTCCAATAGATCTGGGACGCTTTTTCTATATTCCATATAACCATCTTCCAGCTCATTCTGCCAAGATACACCATTCGCATGCAACAGCTTCAAGTAATCTGTCAAGCTAACACCCGTTAAGAAAGCCGCGCGCTCCATGCTAATTTTTCTTGTTACAAATAGCGTCATCGCAAGGGCTGACTGAAGCATTTGCTTCGTTGATTGATTCAAAAAGATGGAGTGAAGTATTTCCTCCATGCCGTCAGGATAAATAAACCGAATCTCCTTGACTCTTCTCTCTTCTTCTTCTTCCATCTCTTCCCATTCTTCGTGGGTAATCCCAAATGGAACCCCTGAATCGGTATAACCCGCTATAAAAGAAAAAGTATCGTCGGAATCGAACAGATCTTCCTCATCTCTATATAATTTCTGACATTCTTTGCAAAGATTCTGCTTTCGACCCTTTGCATTGAATTTTTCATTGGGCCTATTCTCACCGCAACCCTTGCAATAATGTCCTCGTTTTCTCTTCTTTCTTGCCAATTCAAACACACTCCAGGTTAGGGGGACTGTCCCCCTTTTGTCTCATCCCTAGCTCACTGAATCCGCGAAACCTTGATATTTAAGGTATTTCGGCTTTTTAGCTCTGTCCCCACTCACTTTAATGCATTGAAGTGAAATCCCTGCCAGTAAAATTTGATGGCAGGGATTTTTCTTTTTACAATTCATCCAAGCTAAACAAATCATAGTCTTCTTCAAAGGTTCTGCCGCCATGCTGTAAGATTTCTGTCACCACTTCGCCTTGTCGATTGGGTTGAAGTTCAAGCTTCCAATAGACAGGGAAACGGCGGCTGACGTCTAATTTTATTAACTCTGGCGGAGCGAGAACAATCCATTGAAAGCGAAGGATTTCGGCGATAGAAAAGATCGGGTCAAGGATGTGAGCAGATACCGCTTGTCCAAATGGATTGTCCGTGATTAAGACAGACCAATTGGTGTCCTGCTGCTTTCGTTTAAAGGTCATGATCATCATCATAATCATCGTTCGAGCGGCTAATAGCTGGCCGCCGCTGCCTTTTGCCTCAATCTTTGACCCCTTGTTTAACGTTTCCCAGGTTGTATAATGGTGACGTCTTGGTTTTTCATATAAAAAGGCATTGGTGGTTTGAGGCTTATAAATCGATAAGGTTGGATACTGATTTCTTAAACCGACTAAGACGAGCTGACTGTCACTCATATATTTTTTTATCTCAGCATCCGATAAATTTTCAATGAGGGTGCCATCATGAATTAATTTTTCGATCGTCTGAACAAAATGCTCACTTAACAATCGCCTGTAAGATTCCTCTTCCTTAGAGACTAATTCATTCAGTCTGCTTATCTCCACTAACGGAAAATAATGCCCTTCCTTATTTTTCACCTTCATCCGATTGACCATTTGCTTGAGCATCTCCAAAATGGTGACCAAACGATACACCGCTCGATCGACCCATACTTCTTGTGCCTGTTCAGCGGTCTGTTTATCTTGCTTGATTTGCTGCTGCTCCATCTGAATATGACTTAAAACACTTTCAACAATGCTAAGACTTGAGAGAATCGAATCGGATTCCAACTGCGGAATGAGTTGATTCAACTGGGTGCGAAGCGGTCCATCCAATTGATCCGATTGAATGATATTACGTAAATCCTTTAATCGTTCTTTAAAAGTTCTCTCAAAGCCTTGCTTTTCTTCTTTCACTTGTTTATTTTTAGCGACCCATTCTGAGATGACTTGTCGGGCATTCGACTTAAGCTTTTGCCTTAAAGGCTCAGGCGTTTCGCCTAGTTCATAGAGATGACTGATATGTGATTGCAAAAGCTGAATTTGACTTTCGAGCTCCCGCTGTCTTTGTTCTGCTTCTTGAATAAATCCTTCTTGCGTCCTTATATCTTCTGTAAGCTTCGTTAATTTTTCTGCAATTTCATCTCTTTTTTCTTCTAGGTTAAGAGACTCCCAAGGCTCTGCTGCCCGTTGCCACATTTTCAAACTAGTTGTTTCTAAGTTCCCTAATCGTTTGAGGATCTGATTCAATTCACCTTGAATGATCGATTGTGTTTTATCCAATTCGATAATTTGGGTGGATAATTTCTGACTCTTTGATTGGGTGTCTTGGAGCTGATCCTTTAAAATGGCCATTGGTAAATTCGGAAGCTCCCTCTCCGACCCATTCACATCCAATTGCTGAAGAGCGTTTAATTTTTCTTCTCTAACCTTTAGCTGGGTGTCATATTTAGTTTTTAGGACGGCCAGGTCGGCATCCAAGCTGTTGATCTTATCTTGCAATTTATGCCAGCGATCCATTTTGGGCTTAACCGCTTGAAATAAAGACGGGTTAAAGGTCGGCTTACCGCTTGGATCGTGATGCTCAGTAACTGGAAACTGAATTGTATTCAAAATGTCTTTTAATTGATTCACATCAACGATTTGTTGCGCTTCCCACTTTAAGTACAGGTTGTTCCAATTCTCCCATTCTTTTCTCTTTGACTGAACCGCCGCTTTTAGTTCCCTCAACTTGTCCTCGATTTGGGCCTGCTGCTCTTGGGCTTTTTCTTTCTTTGTCTGTGTTTCTAAATAGACCGCATGCTTTGTGTCCCAATCCTTAAGCGTAAAACCATCTTGCTTTAATTGGTCTAAGTCACTTCGGATTTCCTTTAGTGCCTTCTCTAATTCTTCAAGACGATGAAGCGTGGTCGCCCATTCCTCTGAGAGTGTTTTTTGATCTTGAAGCAATTGGGTTTGCTCCAATTGAAGGCCGCCTTCTTCTGTCTGAAGCTGTTCCAAACTCGTACTGCGCAATTCTTTCATGATTTGAGAAAGGTGATTGGTTTGACGAATCCTTTCTTGTACCTGGTCGATCCCAGTTTGGTAAACCTCCGTCTGGCGGGATAAAGTCGCTTTCCATTCCGTCCACTTTTCTTCATTAAAAGCCATCTCAAACCCAATTTCTTGGATCATCTCAAAGGGATACGTGATCGTCTGCGTCATTCTCTCCCTTATAAATAGGGGAACAGGGGCGTGAAGGAAGAGCTCTTTTATGCTCTGGTTCTGGCACTGCTTAAGATCCTGTTCAAGAATGACAACCCCATAAGGTAATAAAGGGAAATGGACTTTCATTTCAGCCTGTTCATCCATTGATAGCTGCTGAATTAATTCCGTCCCGTAATAAGCTTGCACCCCGGATTCTTTTAGCTGTTCAACCAGCTTTCGAACATCGTTATTTGGAATCCAGTAGTCATCATTCACAAGGGCTGTATCGAGTTGATGATTCCAATAATCCTTTTTCAGGTTATCTAAAGCGCGATCAAGCGCGGCCATTTCAGTAGTTAACGCTTGGTCAGCCGCTTCCCAATCATGATCCTTATAAGGTTGATACGCTTGGTCAAGCTGAAAATAATGCCCCCACTTTTTATGAAAGGCTTCCTCTGATTCGACTTGTTCGGCAATACGTTTTTGGCACCCTTCAAGCTCCTTCACTTTCTGCTTGATCGCCTGGTCAATGCCTCCTAATCGCTTACCCAAATCTTCTTTTTTGGCCTCTAAAGCTTTCCTCTCATTCGTCAGTGCCGTTTCTTCTTCCTCCCGTTTTTTCTTAGCCCTCAAAGTCCGGTTATAGACCGCTTCCGGATTTCGGTTAATCTCCGGGCCAAATTGCTGGGCCATGTGGATCGCCTGTTCATTATGGACTTTAATGGCTTCCGTAAAGCTATTTAACTTTCCCAAATTTTGCGAGCTGTTTCTCGTTTCCTGCTCTATTTTATTGTCTAAAACGTGAATCTCTTGATCGAATGAGTCTTTTAAATAATAATACTTTTCAATGTCTTCTTTTAAGGCAGCTTCGATCTCCTTCCAATGTTCTTTCAATTGGTGTTCAATCTGCTCACGCTCTTCCTTCTCCTCTTGCCCATGCTGTGAGTTTTCCAGCTCCCGAATCTGTTCTTCTATAGGATGTAATTGACGAGTCACTTCCTCATAATCCAGCCGCGCTATATCTATTTCGAGGTGATTCCTCTGATTTTTCAATTGAGCCAAGGCCTCTGTCGCATCACTCCACTGTTTTTGCAACTCAGCCAGTTTTTCCGACTTTCCAAGCTGTTCACGGTATTCGGAGGCGTACTCCAAATTTTGCTCCTGCCATTGATAATCTCTTCTTATCTGTTCGGTCTGTTTCTTTTCTTCATTCCATTTTTCCTGATCGAGGAGATAGGTCTGATGCAGGCTCCTCATTCCGGTATAGAGATAATTGGCATACTCATGATGCTCGGTTAACGCTTTCTCGATCTCTTTCCCTTGATCTAACACCGCTTGAACAGGCAGCAAATGTTCGTTTAGAAGCCGATAGGTCGCTTCTCGTTTCAGCAGTTTAGGCAGCTTTTGAGCAATAATAGCATTGTCTTTGAAAATTTTGACAAGATTCTCTTCTTGTTCATCTTGAAGATACTGGCTGATTTCGGGAATGATGAGGTGATGAAACAATCCAAAATTGTCTAATCCCTTTTTAAAATAGTGTTCAATCCCGCCTTCATCCCGGTTGATGTCTTTCATCTGCCGCCACTCATTGTACTCAATCCCATAAGAAGCCAGAAATTGACGGTAGGCCGTTAATTTAGATTTCGTATAAATATGAAAATCAGACTTATGGTTTTTCAGCCACGTTTCCCAGTCCTCATAATCAATGGCTTGCCGCGCCTCTTCATTGTAAAAAGGTAATGCTGACAGCGGCCACTCGGTTGGCTTCCTGTAATTGCTGGTGTAGAGGAAATACTGAGGTTCTGTCTCCGATTCCTCTTCCTCTTGGCCATATTTCTTTTGCGCCGTCACACAGATCCCCGTCGTTAACCATTCGCAAGGATCGGTGTCTAACCGCCACTCCAAGGCAACATGAAAGGTGTAGGGAATAAATTGTTGTTTATCATTATAAAAGAGGGCATCAATATGGTTTTCACCGTTCTTCCCCCAGGTTGTCAGCGGCATGACTAATTGAAAAAGCATCTGCAGCAGCATGCCTTTTCCCCCGCCGTTGACTAATGTCAGTAAGGTATGCTGAGGCTCTGCTTCATTGGTAAAATCGAAGGTCAGATTGTCATACCTTTTTTTCATCTTGTCATAACGAAGACCGCTGATTCTTACTTTTTCGATTCTAGGCATGGGCGTCTCTCCTACTGGCTAAAATCAATTCTCTCATTTCTTCATAACGCGCTTGTTGATGATAGCCATTTTCTAACCGCTCATAAAGTTCTTTCTTAGGAATGGCCCGTTTCTCGTCCTCCACAATGAAGACAAGGCCTTCATCTCTCAGTAATCTCATAGCGATATGAATGACGCCAATATGGGATTTCCTCGTTCCAATAATTCGGTCATCCTGATCGTCTTGATCGGAATGCACCGCCATCGACTCCCATAATTCGGCCATTTCTTTCACGGCAAGCCCATAAGACTCACTAAATTTCCCCTCTGTTTCCTGATCTTCTTTTTTCCATTGGGAAAGGAGCTGTGACACATTCTTCTCTAATAAGAAATAGGACACGCCAGCATGTTCCCAGCGGACCGTCGCGCTTGAGGGAAGATCAATTTCTGCCAAGAACACAAATATGATCTGGTTGATTAAATAAAAGTATTTTTTGTTTTCGATGTCACCATACCTCTTTTTCATTTGAGAAAAGGAGGTAGCAAAAAGCGAGCCTTCTGGCCTGGCCACTAGATGAATGCGTTCAGCCGTTTGCAAAATTCGCGTTCCTGATTCATCGGCTAAGATTTTCAACGCTTCTCTAACGCCGTCCCCATCCTCTTCAAAATAAGGACTGATAACGGGATCGTGTATGGACAACGTTTTTTGATTTAAGAGTTGGAAAAATATCCGAGAGGCATCTTGTAATTGTTGTGAAGAGATACTCATCCGTCCACTTCCTTTCCTAAAATGGTTGCTCTAATCTTAGAATGAATGGTGAAATACTGATGCCTGTCCATTCGATCATGGGCTCGTTCGGATCAATGGCGGACACAATTTGTTTCCCATCAAGCCGCGAGAAGCGCTCTTGACGTTCATGCAATTTTTGAATGAGAAGCAGGCGTTCGTCTGTCTGTTCCTTTTCCAAATCCGCGATTGAAATCATTAGAGGTTCACTATGAAACAGCAGCCATAAGTCTATCGCTTCTTTTTGTTCCAGCCATTTCTTTTGAAGCGTTTCAGATAGATCCCTTAATTTGGATAGATGAACCTCTCCTTTTTCAAGCAGTTCAACAAAAAGCGGTTCCCACAGCAACACAATTTTCTCCCAATCCACTTCTCGTTTTCGATACGTGATCGGGTCTTCTTCAGGGGTGTCGTTCTCTGGCTTTTCTTCTCTAGTCATCTCAGTTTCTTGTTCCATCCAGCTCCAGTCAAGCGGATAAATAAAGTCAGGTCTTGGGGAAAAGAGAGGCTCTAGGATCATCGTCATATTGTCCGGCTGAGGTAATCCTTCTGCTGCGATCCAATCTTGGAAATAACTTTTTTGAAAGGAAATATGATTCTGCTTCCAGAACAGATTCGGAAATTCATAGCGCAAATCAATTTCGAGACGAATATTATTAATGACTTGCCCCGCGAGCTGGTCATGCAGTTTCCGTGTTTGTTCAAGTTTTTCCGAGACTTCATATTGTTCTTGCGAGTTTTGAAGACGGTTAATCAGAGATCTCATTTGAAAAAACCGTTGTTTTTCTTCTTGAAATTGCTGTTTCACTTCTTGTTCACGCTGGGCGTGCAGTTCCACCCCTTGCTGAAAAATGACTTTTGGATCGCGCTTCATTCTGTCTTGATAATCGATTTCTCTTGCAATCATTCGTTTTACACGAGCCATTAAATCATCAAGGCCAGACAAGGCTTGATTAAAATGGCCATTTTTTAATAAATGCTCGATATATAACTGATCGATCGTAATTTCAAGTTCCTGGAGGATTTCACGACTCATAAAAATAAGTTCTTTTGCTTCATCCGAGCATTGATAGACCGTTTTTCCGCCTCTTTCCCACTGCGAAGCTCCTCGATCTTCAACGAAATAACGAAACCGCTGCTCTTTTATCTGATCCTCTTTTTCATCAAACCATTTCGCCGTAAAAGGCTGCTGAAGCTCAGATTGACCACTCCAAAGCAAACCATTTACAAATCGTTCTATAACGTCATCATTAATATCCAGTTTATTCTCGATTGGGAGATCGTCTAGACACGATTTCGCAATATCAATGAGATCCATCTTTTTTCGGTTATGGTTATTTTCAATTTCCCGGTAAAACATCTCAAGCAAAACACTTAATCCAAGCATGTGAGCGTAATCTTTAAGACTCGACAGTTGCATTCCCGTTGCCAGATTCCAAATCGGATTCAAGCGTTTAATGCGCTCGCCAAAGCCTTGCCAGCGTGCCTTCATAGTGTAGCTCCTTTGGTTGCTGAATGAATGGTGTCCAGTGACAAGGTTTCTTGCGGGATCCGTTCTTTCTTCTTCCATAGCTCCTCAGTCAGTTTGGCCAACTGACCATAGCCTTGAGCTGCCCATTCCGTTGTCACCTGCTTCAAATACGTTCGATTTTCATTTTGCTCTTTATCTACTTTATTTGTCATTCCCTTGTCAGCCATCGCCTGATAAATGGGACCCGCCAGCTGAATCTTGTAATCTGGATAAGCCTGACATAATCGGACATAAATCCCCCAGCCCTCGGGGTCCATATCCCCTGCATAATGGATGACGACATGCGCATCCACATTTGTGATTTTTTCTAAAAAGCTTAGGCTGCTTTCGATCTTTTTGCCCTCGCCGTAGATGAGTAACTCTGGTTGAATCCCCACAATGGCTTGATGTTGATCCATTAACCGCCTGCATGTATGATAGAAGGATAGATTTTCCACGATTAAGATCGTTTTAGCCTCTTTAATGGTGGTCGTCGGGGATGGCCAAAAGACAAACGGTTCCCCGTAAACATTAGCCTTTAAATCTTTCAGTGTGAGCTGAAGCCTCTGTAACAAGAAACGGCCCTCTTTTGTGAAAAACTTTTCATCCTTAAATAATTGGAAAGCCCGCTCTTCCCTCGTGACCCAATTAAACATGTCCTTATTTTTCAGAAAAGAATAGATGGCTTCAATATGTTCCCATTCTTCCACCGTTTGCCACTCTGGATTCTGTCTGTATCGGCTGAGATCTAATAAATCAGATAACGCCAGCACCTTCGTTTCATTCCACAGATTATCAAACACTTTTGGCTGCAGCCACCATTGACTCGGCAAAGGAGGAAATCTCCCGTTTAACCCGCTTTTCTTGATTGGTAACAGATGTCCCTCTTTCTCCAACTCCGACATCACTTGGACAAATAACCGATACCCATCCGCCTCTTGATAACTCACTAGGCCAGAAAATTTTTTGGTAATTAAATAGTCTTCAAGCTCTTTATATGACAGTTTCTTTCTTCTTCCCACCAAACGCCTATCGTCCAAATAAGCCAAAAGCCATTGTTTCATTCTATCTATCACAGGCGTTTCCACCCTTCGACACATTTTTTAACGATATAGTTCTATTCTACTAAAAATTGTTTAAGTGTTTAAGGGGGGCAGTTCCTTTTTTTGGGGGACTGTCCCTCTTTTTTTGGGGGACTGTCCCTCTTTTTTTGGGGGACTGTCCCTCTTTTCATCATAATGAACAACAGAAAAGCCAGAAAACCTTGATTTAAAAGGTTTTCTGGCTTTTCCGCTCCGTCCCCACCCACTTTAAAGTAATAAAGCAAAATCAAGGTTTTTAGAGGTTTCTAAGTTTTGTGGGGGACTGACCCCTAACTATTCATTCAGTCCTTTTTCCTTTATCATAGAAAAGTACCTTATTAATTTATTTTCTATTATAAAAGGAGTATTTTTGCGATGATCGAAGCTATTTTGTCAACACTTTGGCAAGTCATTGTACCGCTCTTCATTCCTGTAGTAATGGGAGCTATTTTATTTCGATTTAAAAATCTTGATACGAAGCCATTTATCACGGTAACCTTATACTTTTTTACACCAGCTCTTATTTTCGATACGTTAACAAAGGCTCAAATTTCACACGGTGACGTTTTTAAGACCTTTGCTTTTTCTGTATTGAACCTGATTCTTTTATGGGCTGTGGCCAACGCCTTCGGAAAGCTTTTTAAATTACCGTCGGATGAGACCGCAGGATTAACCTTAGTTTCCACTTTCACCAACAGTGTTAATTACGGATTGCCACTTGTTTTATTGGCTTTTGGAAAAGCAGGATTAGATAAGGCTTCCGTCTATGTCATCATGCAAATGATTATTGTCAACACCATTGGCATTTATTTTGCTGCCCGATCGCAATTTTCGGTAAAAAATGCCCTAAAATCGATTTTCACTCTTCCAGCCATCTATGCCTCCATTGCAGCCATTCTATTCCGAATGTTTGATTTACATATGCCAGGAGGGATAGCAAAAGGCATTACTATGGTTTCCAATGCCTATTCCCCAATCGTATTGACCATATTAGGTGCTCAGATGGCAAGTGTCGTCATGGCAAAAGAGGAACATAAAGCACAACTTTCATTATGGGTCGGATTCTTGACTCGGCTCGTTTTAAGTCCTTTTATTGCCCTTCTATGCTTCTACTTGCTGCACATTCACGGTATTCTAGAATCCGTCCTACTCGTTCTCGCTTGTATGCCTGTTGCGGTCAATGCCGTCATATTAGCACAAAAATTTAACGCTTCACCCAAATTAGTTTCAAAATGTATTTTATACACAACGCTGCTGTCGTTTCTTTTCTTACCTGTTCTCATCGTCTTGATAAAAAAATGGGTCATTTGATTGGGGGTCAGTCCCCCTTTTCATCACATCGTCTTTTTTTGGGGGTCAGTCCCCCTTTTCATCACATTGAACAACAGAAAAGCCAGAAAACCTTGATGTTAAAGGTTTTCCGGCTTTTTAGGTCTGTCCCCACTTACTTTAAATCGATAAAGCGAAATCAAAGCTTACAAGCGTTTTAGCTTTTTGTGAGGGGACTGACCCCCATACTTTAGCAAATACTGCACTATTAAACGTTCTAAAAAGCTGAACGGTAATTCCAAAACCATTCCTGATACAAATCGATCTCCTTAAGATTGGTGTCTCCTTTATCTACAAAAATGACAGCTAAAGGCACAAGGACATTTTTCCTTCCTTGCCTGCATTCAAGAAGAACTCCATCATAATCGTCCACTTGTACGACTGGATCTAAGCGAAGACAATTCACTTCAAATTCTGCGACTTCTAAATAGCCCGTCTCTTCTTTATATGTTGTTGAAAATGGGAACGCTAAGTGATTCTCTAGATAGCTATAGTAGCGCCTTAAACTCTCGTCATTTACATTAAGCAATTGGTATTTAGTGCTTTCTTTGTACTTGTTCCCTCTCTTAAGGTCATTGACCCCTAATAGTTGTGCCGCTTGATATTCCCATTCCTCAACTTCTACTGCCATCTCCTCAATCAATTCCTATGGAACAATAAATCCATCTATTATTGAATGATTATTAAAAGGGTTATCTTGAGCAACTGACGGTATGGAGAAATCCTGATCAAAATAGGTCAACTTAAACATATCTTGAATCTTCTTTGACTTCTGTGATGTCGTACTCTGTTTTGTTCCAAAATATTCATTAATGCCTTATACAGAGACATAGGGTTGACTCGCTTTATCAAATAAAAAATTGATCGTTCCGAGTGCATGAATAACCGCCGCTGCCCAGATCTTAATGCGGCCTGAAACAAACGGAACCTCTCTTTTTCTAGCTAGTTTATTTATTAATTTTTCAATAACCTCATCGTAATCTTCATTTAAAAATTCACCACTAAACGCTAAGGTTAATTTCTTCAATTCCTCTTTCTTTTCCGCAATTTTTTCTTTGGTTGCCGCCACTGGAGTACCCTCCCTATTTTCCTTTATAAAAAGTATTTACTATAATAATAGGCTTTAATGAAACGTCCCAATCATAGGGAGAACAAGGCCAATGTGGGTGGGCATAATGACAAAGCCAAACCGCCATATTAGTGAAAAAACGGTTCAGCTTGCCAGACCGTATAAACATACAATTCCTTCTTACCCAAACCATCTAGAGAAGAGAAAAAGCTATATTTTTACTTTAGTCAGATATGAAACAGAGGGGTCCTCCCTCTATCAAACCTGCTCAAGAAGAGTTGGTATACCATCTTTTCTGTTCAGCCAAAAATAGGCAAGGAGTCTGTCTTTTGAATCATTACCGCTATTTATTTTTTTCATTAACTTACGACTTTTTTTCAGTAAATAATCTTTATGATCCTTCTTAAACAAGAAAGCAAGACCAGATGTCATGTAAAATTCACCTAAATCCATCAATCTGCAATACAAAAGTAAATTATTATTAGCATTTTGACTAAAACCAAAATCGATTAAATGGATGACCTTGTTAGTTAATAAATCATTTAGAACCAACATGTTCTTTTCTTTATCCACATCAATGATGCTATAAAGAGAATGAACCGATTGCGTCATGGCATTTAATAGAACTTTTTCCTCTTCGCGAGTTTCGATGCCCTTATTAATATATTCATTTAAAGCACGCTCTCCGTCATTACGATTTTCATAGATAAGAAAATCATAAATAAAATCTTCCTCATTCGGATATTTAACCACAATCTGATTATTTTTCAGTACTCCTATTTCATTACCCGCTTCCAAAAAATCATCATCATTAATACATTCATCCAATATTTTGGTATGCAATTCAACTTGCAAGTTCCTATAGTTTTTATATTGATCTAATAGACTCATCTCAATGCTCCTTTAATAGGGACAGTCCCCAAATCTGATTTAATTTCAAACAAAATTATAGCATAAAGCTAATGGGGACTGTCCCCCTTTTCACATTCCCCATTACATTAAAGGGGTCAGTCCCCCTTTTCATCACATTGAACAACACAAAAGCCGAAAAACCTTGATTTTTAAGGTTTTCCGGCTTTTTAGGTCTGTCCCCACTTACTTTAAATCGATAAAGCGAAATCAAAGCTTACGGACGTTTTAGGTTTTCGTGAGGGACTGCCCCCTCTATCGCCCCCCCTATCTAAACTCCGGCGGAATGCGGCGGGCTACACCTGTTATGATAGCGGCTTCTATGACGGCATAGCGGACTTTGGAGACGACGGTTTCGTTGAAAATACTTGGAATGATGTATTGCTCGTCTAATTCGGTATCGGTTACGACAGAGGCAATCGCGCGTGCTGCTGCGAGTTTCATAGGTTCGTTAATTGCGCTTGCACGGCAATCGAGTGCACCGCGATAGATTCCTGGAAACACCAACACATTGTTAATTTGGTTCGGGTAATCGCTGCGCCCTGTCGCAAAAACTCGGACATGTTCCAGCGCTTCTTCAGGCGCAATCTCCGGATCAGGATTAGCCATTGCGAACACAATCCGGTCTTCAGCCATTTTCTGAATATCTTCGGCAGTTAATATATTTCCGCGCGAGACACCAATAAACACGTCGGCGCCTTGGATCACTTCTTTAAGACTTCCTTTTTGACTTTCTACTTGTTCCTGCTCAGCCAGCCACTGCCACATCGGGTAGTCATACTTAGCCCCGTAAGTAATCGCACCGTCTTTATCAACTGGAACCAACTTGGTCACACCCGCATTCAAAAGCATTTTACAGATGGCGACACCTGCTGCTCCAATTCCATTAACCACAACACGGACATCCTCAATTTGTTTTCCGACCACTTTTAAGGCATTTAAAAGTCCTGCCAGCACCACGACCGCTGTCCCGTGTTGATCGTCGTGAAAAATCGGAATGTCTAACTCTTCTGATAAGCGGGCTTCAATTTCAAAACACCGCGGTGAGCTAATATCTTCTAAATTAATACCGCCAAAGATCGGGGCAATGTTTTTAATAGATCGAATAATTTCTTCCGTGTCTTGCGTATCCAAGCAAATCGGAAAGGCATCTACATCAGCTAATTGCTTAAATAGCATTGCTTTCCCTTCCATGACGGGTGCTGCCGCTAGAGGTCCTATATCTCCTAACCCAAGCACTGCACTCCCATCTGTCACGACCGCTACCGTATTTCGCTTGATCGTTAAGGAGTACGCCTTCTTTTCATCTTCATGAATGGCAGCGCAGACCCGCGCCACTCCAGGTGTGTATACTCTGGACAAATCATCTCTATTTTTAATAGGAATCTTGGTATTCGTTGATATTTTTCCTCCTAGATGGGCGAGAAACGTGCGGTCGGAAACGTTAATCACGCGAACACCTTTAGTCGCTCTTAAACAATCGAGCACCTTTTGTTCTTCAACATCTTTTACAGAAATCGTGATATCCCGAACCGAAGTGGTCCCACTGGAACTGATCATGTCAATGGAAATAATATCCCCACCGCATTCGCCAATGATCGAAGCCACTTCACCAAAAGAAACATGAGTCAATTCAACTCGGGCAATTAAATTATTATAGGCCATGAATGTGCTCCTTCTTTTAAACTTTCATAGAAAAACCTTGATTGATCAGTGTGTGCCGTCTCGCACAAATTTAAAAACTTTTAAGGGGTACCGTCAAAAGACGGTATCCCTATTCTGGTATGACATGTTTAAATTAGTTATTTACTTTTGCATAGCGGCGAACTCGTAAAAGGGCCTGTTCGGCGTGACCCGCAAAGTTCTCAAGTTGGCAGAGTCTTGCCGCGTATTCCCCAATATAAGCCGAAGCTTCAGGCGAGACTTTTTGATAAGTAACAGTTTTAATAAACTTCCCTACCCATAAACCGCCCGTATAGCGAGCAGCCCCTTTGGTTGGCAGTGTGTGATTGGTTCCAATAACTTTATCACCATATGCGACGTTTGTTTCTGGTCCTAAGAATAGACAGCCATAGTTGGTCATGTTCTCTAAGAAATAATCCGGATCTTCCGTTAAGACTTCAACGTGTTCATAGGCTAATTTATCAGCTTCCACTAAAGCCTCTTCAATACTATCAACTAGTAAAATTTGACCATAATCGGCCCAGGAGACACTTGCCACATCTGCAGTTGGCAACACTTTAAGCTGTCTTTCAATTTCTTTCAGGGTTTCATGAGCTAAATGTTCAGAAGTGGTAATTAGTGCACAAGGTGATGTCGGTCCATGTTCGCCTTGTCCTAGAAGGTCGGTGGCAATCATTTCAGCATCGGCTGTGTCGTCCGCAATAACCAATGTTTCAGTTGGTCCTGCAAATAAATCAATACCCACACGACCATATAATTGGCGCTTCGCCTCTGCAACAAAAGCATTACCCGGCCCTACGATCATATCGACCGGTTGAATCGTTTCCGTACCAATTGCCATAGACGCCATTGCCTGAATGCCGCCTAATAAGTAAATTTCATCTGCCCCTGCTAAATGCATCGCCGCAATCGTCGCATTCGGCACTTCCCCATTAATAGGTGGTGTACAAGCGATCACTCGTTTCACTCCAGCTACCTTTGCTGTTAAAACGCTCATGTGCGCCGAAGCCACCATCGGATAACGGCCACCTGGTATGTAGCAGCCAACACTGTTTACTGGAATATTTTTGTGCCCTAGAATAACACCCGGGATATTTTCAACTTCAATATTCGTTAAAGAAGCGAGTTGTGCTTCAGCAAATTGACGTATATTTTTTTGGGCAAATTTGATATCCTCAATCACATTTTGTGGAACCTTCCCCACAATTTCGGTAATTTGTTCGTCTGTTAAACGGAACGATTCCGGAGACCATTTATCGAATTTCTCAGAGAATTCACGGACCGCTGCATCTCCACGGGTTTCAATCTCATGTATGGCATCAGCTACAATTTTAGAAACCTGCTGATAATTTTTTGAAACATCTTCTTTGGATTTGCCGGCTTTAATCACTCTCATTATAAATTCCTCCTCATTTTATGAATGCGTATGCAGAAAAACCTCACAGTAATTTGTTTGCGTTTTCATTGTATCTCATTATGAATACGTATGCAATATTAAAATTACTTTTAATTTTAAATTAATGAGCAACTGAAAACCCCTGCACATTTCGAATGCAGGAGTTTTCTCTATAAAAAAGAAGTCTTTTTCTTAGGTTGTTTTTCTTTCGATTAACCTTCCTTTTACTTCTATATTCCCGGAAATACCCGAATAATCCTGAATCTCATTCATCATGTATTTTACAGTTTGATCCACCATTTCAGAGATCGGCTGCTCCCAAGTGGTTAAGTTATGGGTTGGCCAAGCTGACATTTCAATATTATCAAAGCCGATTATTTTTGTTTCACTAGGAATAGGAATGCCCTGTTCTCGAAAAGCTCCTAAAACACCAAGTGCCATAATATCATTCGCTACAAAAATCCCCGAAGGTATATCGTTCTGAGAAATAATCTCCTTTGCTATGTTGTACCCTCCCGTAAACGTATAATCAGAGGTGTATTTTTTATAGGGTAACTGGTACTTATTGACTACCTCTAAAAAACCTGATTCACGCTCTCTGCTTGTTGAAGTATTCGTGTTTCCCGAAATATACACTAGTTCAGAGCACCCTTTTTTTATTAAAAACTCGGCTATTTGACGGCTTGCCTCCAAATTGTTGGTGCAAACCGAAAAGAAGTCCTTTATATCAACCTTCCTGTTAAAGAAAACAAGCGGAATCTTATTTTCCTTAAAACTCTCAGTAACATTTAAAGAAAGGGTGGCATCTGTAATAATGACGCCAGCCACCTTATAATTAAGCAATGTTTCAATATCTTCCTCTTGAAGTTCGTCATTATTAGTATGGACGAATAAAACGCTATAGCCCAGTTTTTTGAAGACGGTTGCAAACTCTTTTAATACATGTGGATAAAATGGGTTTTTAACCCCCTTCATTACAAGCCCAATAATTTTTGTTTTATTTGTAATCAAACTTCTCGCAAATTCATTTGGACCATACCCTAACTCAGCCGCTGCTGCCAAAACCTTTTTCTTTGTTTTTTCAGAAACCGTTGCTCCTTCAAAGAAAACTCTTGAAACAGTCGATTGCGAGACACCCGCATATTTCGCTACATCCTTTGCCGTAACGCCCTTTCTCATGTTATGTCACAACCTCTTTTATATGATTTATTACGTATCCTCGCCATTAGATAGTGGATCAACCTATTTAAAACAGGTAATTTTATAGAAAATAGAATAGATATAAGTGCGTTTCTGATAATTATAATACAGGAAATGTAAAATCTTGAAACTATTAATTAGTAAATAAAAATATGACGGACCCTATTTTTTGAAAAATAACTAAAAATAAAGACAAACTCAATTTTTAAATATTATTGACAAAATTTCGAGTAATGGTTAATCTGTAGAAAAGCATCAAATGAATACGCATTCAAAACTTAAATTTTATTTAACAGCTAAATACATTTTTTGAAGTGAAAGGAGTGAAGATTTTTATTAGTTTTCTTCAATCGCAAATGAATACGTATTCAAAACTTAACCTTTAATAATTTTCCCTTCTTACCCAATCTGTTCTTGAAAGGAAGAGTAAGAAAAAATGCCCAATAGGAATGCACCTCATAACCTGACAGACCTTCTACACAATCCGATCAATGGCATCACTCATGAAGAAGCTGTTCTTTACTTCACCAGAATAAGAAAGCCCTTTCAAAATCTCAGGCAAATCATCCATCGTTTAAGTGGCTTTATGATTCTCTTCCATAATCAAAAATTCCTTAAATCAGAAGCCGTATTAGCTTTTGAATTAGGAAAAGATCTATTAGGAGAGACGATGGAAGACTTACGTACAATCAAAGTCCCACCTATAGCAGAAAGACATTTTCATCAGTTATTTCATAGTGCCAATTACTTGTATGAATTTTATCAGATTAAAAGAGACCAACCAACTGGGACTGAATCACACGATTATGGTTTATCCCTTTTAGAAAAGGCTTATTCAAGCTTAAAAAAGGCAACTGACTTTTCAAATGGATTGGAAATGGTTTCTTTAGATTCAAGCTGCGCATGCGGTCATCATTAATTATAAGGAGTTTTTGCTATGAATGATTATTCCATTTGGGTATTAGAATACGCTGCTGTACCAGATTACCATGTTGGTGGTGTCATTTATGGGGCACACAATGAAGGGCATCTTAAACTCCCCTACTGCTACGCCTTAATTAAAGGAAACGGGCATACAGCTCTCGTAGATGTTGGCTTTAACTATCGGGACTATGGAAAAGTTCTAGCCGAACGTTTTGGTGTCCTCAATTGGCATAGCCCTAAAGAAGTATTAAAAGAAGTTGGCGTATCCCCTGAAGAAATTGACACTGTTCTTGTCACTCATGCCCATTTTGACCACTTTGGAAATATTGAAGACTTTCCTAACGCCAAATTTTATGTTCAAGAACGAGAAATCTCAAAATGGATGTGGGCGATGTCATTACCTAATCAATTTAATTGGCTAACCGGTGCGCTCGATCCAGGTGATATTGTCCGGGCAGCCAAACTTGCCCAAGAGGGTCGACTCGTTTTAATTGACGGTGATTATGAAAACGTATTGCCTGGAATCGATTTGTTCTCTGCCTTTGACACCCACACGTTCGGATCTCAATTCATTCGTGTTCGACAAGATGAATCAAGTGAAAATAATTCATGGATCTTGGCAGGTGATTTAGTCTATGTCTTTGAAAATGTGGAAGGCCGGGATGGAGACGGAACCTATTTGCCTGTTGGCCTAGCGTCTGGCAGTCAGACCAATTTGCTTTTGGTTACAGAAAAAATGATGAATTTAGTCGGGCGTGAATCCAATCGAATTATCCCCGTCCACGAAGAGCGCTTAGTCGAGCGTTTCCCATCACGTATTACCGATAAGGATTTGCATATTGTTGAAGTTGCCCTTGGTAAAAACGATAGTTCAAAAGTTAATAGATAATAAGTTTTTTAAATCTACAAGGACAACTTTTAAAACGGAAAGGTGGCTGAACATGCACGAACCCAGAAATTTTAAAAATGGATCCGGCAAAGAGACCGCTTCTTGGAAGAAGAATTTCTCTCTTGGGAAAACTGGACTTATGGTTACCCTCTCCTCTTTTCTAGGCTGGACAATGGTTAATATGGATAGTTCTTTTTTTAGTAATATTTATCCACTCATTCAAAAGGATCTTCATTTATCTGATTGGATGATTAGTTCCATTATTACGATCATGGCCGTTGCTGGATGTATCGCTACTTTAATAAGCGGTCCACTCTCCGATTATTTAGGACGGAAAGTGATTTTCCAATGGACGATTGCCTTTACTGCAATTGGGAGTGCACTTAGTGCGATTTCAGGGGGGTACTTTGCCCTTCTTATCGCCCGATGCTTAACGATGGCAGGAAATGCTTCCGAATGGATGATTGGGCAAGTAATGGTTACCGAGGGGACACCGAAAGAATCCAGAGGTTGGTGGACGGGTGTTGCCCAGGTCGGTTGGCCTGTCGGATGGTTTCTAACGTCCATTGTTGTAGCTGTACTTGTCCCTGCATGGGGATGGCGTGGTGTTTTCTGGTTTGGTCTCATCCCAGTTGCTCTAATCCTTCTAACTAGAATTTGGGTTAAAGAAAGCGATCGTTTTCTTGAAGTAAAAAGAATCCGAGAGCAAGAGAAAAGTCATCCCCAAGATCACAAGATTAGTGATGCCGTGACTAAAGTGGTTGATAAAAATAAAGTCAATCAATTTACTTATCGCCAACTTTTTAATTCAGATTTACGTAGTAGAACTATTCTCTTATGGGTTTGGCAATTCTTTTATAATTATGGTCTTTACGCTGTTGCCTTCTTCTTACCAAGTATAGCGGCTGCTCATGGGTTCGATCTGAAAGATACTTGGATTATTAATGCATGGGGAACAGCCGTTGGCGCCATTGGCTACTTACTGGCAGCCTTTTTAGGAAATATATTTGGAAGAAGAGAAATCTCAAAAATTTGGCTGTTATTAGGTGGGATTGCCGGAACTTGTTTTGCTTTTCTGACTCATAATCCTGCTCAAATGGCCTTCTGGTGGTCAGCTTACTACTTCTTTACCGTCGGGCATATGGGTGTGTACATACCTTATATGATGGAAAACTTTCCTACAAGAACAAGAGGAACAGGTTCATCCTTAATGTCTTTTGCCAACTGGGGAGCCCTGTTACTTGCAGGAATCACCTCACAATTAATGGTACATTCTTTAGGTGTTAACATCGCCACGTTCCTTTGGTTAGGCGTTGCCAGCTGGATTGCCTTTCTCTGCAGCTTTGGTACGCCAAAGATTGCTCCAGGAAAAGAATTAGAAGATATTATTAAATAGGAATTTCGTACACCGTTTACTTCTTAGAAGAGACGGTGTTTTTTTCTATATATTCGGAAATTTTTGTCCTATCATAAATATTAATGCCTTTCGTGACCCGAGTAATTTATTTATCCCTTAGATAGAAGCAAACATTTGTCTAATTTTCCAACGTATTATTCGTCAACATCATGAAACATTCATCCGTAAAAAAAGGACGAGCTAGAAGTTTATCCTAGTCTCGTACTCATTGACTTTATACTTTTAAAGATACTGGATCACAATAACATACTAAATTTAAATAAAATTCTAAGCCTTTATTTGGTTTCCCTTTTCAACTAATCGCATCTCGTTGATTAATAGAAATATTGAAACAGATGGTCCTTTAAATCCTCTCCAGCCCTCCATACACTACATTCCTCAGTCGGTTATGAAAGTAGGGTTCGAGGCTTGGCAGCATTTGTTGCATGTAGACGATTGACAGCTTCTCTTTTGGATCCATCAGCACCCAGGATCCAGCCATGCCTGCCCAGCCGAACTCACCAATAGAACTGTTGCTTCCGCCTGCCGCAGGGTCCATCATGACTCTGACCCCTAAACCGTAACCATAGCCTTGATGCTGTCCGTTTGCAAAATCAGTAAGTTGCTGCGAATTTAGGTGATTTGTTCTCATCAGATTTATAGTAAAAGGACTTAAAATTCGGGCGCCATCTAAAGCCCCTCCGTTAGCAAGCATCTGGGCAAAGCGGGTATAGTCGCCTAAAGTTGACAATAGTCCCCCGCCGCCATTTTCATACTGATAATTCGTTTGAAATTGTTGATCCATATCGGTAATGGGAGTCAAATTCCCTTGGGTGTCGCGATGATACATCGTGCAGAGTCGCTCTCGCTTTTCTTCAGATAGACGAAATGAAGTATCTTTCATTTCGAGAGGTTCAAAGATTTCATGCTTCAAAAACTCTCCAAACGATTGTCCCGACACGACTTCTATAAGCGCCCCAAGCACATCATGGCTTGTTCCATATCGCCAACGCGCCCCAGGATCAAAGGCGAGCGGCACAGCAGCCAACTCTTTTGTCAACTCACGAAGGTTCTTCCCTTGATTGGCTTTGGTCATAACGGTCTCTGTTTGCCGTTCAATCTCAGAATTTTTTCCCCCGTAGGAAAGCCCTGATGACATCGAGAAGAGATGCTTGATAAGAACCGGCCCCGCTGCCCTCTTCACCTCCACGTAACCGTTTTCAGTTTGGTGATACACGTTAAGATGTTTGAATTCCGGTAAGTACTCGTCTAGCGGGTCATTCAGTTGATAAAAACCTCGTTCATACAGCATAAGTGCAGCCACACACGTCACCAGTTTTGTCATCGAATAAATACGGTAGATCGTGTCCTCCTGGATCGCTTTTTGATTGTCCAAATCCGCATATCCAAAGTACTCTTCATATAATGTTTCCCCCTGTCTTACCACTGTACAGGCGCACCCCGCCGGACCATTATCCACGAATCGTTTAAAAAGCGGAGTTAAGCGATGCAATTGAGTCACTGAACAAACCCCTTTCCTGCTACTCTATTAACCAGCTTTATAGAAGAAACGCGGGGACGAAACGCGGGGACGGTTCTCGCGTTTCACATTAGTGGTTACCCCTAAACATCCTCTTTTTCTGACCTAAGACTATGACTCACCTAGTTCCTTTTTTAGTTTTTCCAATTCATCATCGATCGCGTTCTGTTTCCTCAGATTATCCATATCTTTATCCAATTGGCTACGCGTGTCGAGGGGATCCTCTAAAATGCCTTCTTCAGCAAGGGATTCGAGGGCTTCGGCACGCGCTGCCATTTTTTCAGTTTTGTCGTTAGCGCGCTTCATTGTATCGCCGATTCCGCCAAATTCTTTGCCAATTCCACCCATGGATTCGCTCACTTTCACTTCTGCTTTTGCCGCATTGTAAGTCGCTTTTGAAATCTCTTTTTGAGTTTTAAAGTGGTTAATGCGTTCCTTGAATTTTCGTTCGGCTTCTTTCAACCGATCTGCCTGACTCGTGATCCTTTGGCTGGCTTCTTGTAAGGGTCCAATTTGGGTTAAATAATCCTGTTCTTGCTGAAGGGCTCTTTTGGCCAAATCTTCACGCCCTGATTGTAGTGCGATTTTGGCATCCGTCCTTGCTCGTTCCGCTTGATCTTGCAACTCAGCCACTTGATGCTCCAACTGTTTTTGTTCAGTGACAACATCTGCCAAATTCTTCTTAATGTCTTGAAGGGCCGTTAGCATTTTTTCATAGCTTAGATCAAGCAATGCATTAGGATCCTCTAGTGAATCCAACAATTGATTTAATTTGGATTCAACGATCGTTTTTGTCCGTTTAAAAAATCCCATTTCCCTATCCCCTTTTTTAATCATTTAAGGATAAAAATAAGTTTGGTGTTGGCATTATATGCTCACCGTCGATTGGCGCGATTGATGTTCCGATTGCAAAAAACTCAATAACGTGCGACCCCCAGCCGTGTGACCTTTCATCGAGCTGGACACCGACAATGCCTTCTGCTTGTTCAGCGTGTGCCTCTTGTTGCATGCGTTCCATAGCAAGCTCCCTTGCGTCATACAAGGCCTGAGTAAAATTTAACTGTTCTTGGTTGCGCCCAAATTGAGAGAAAGCTTGCCGTAACGATTGATGGGCAACATGATACACACAATTTCCCATCACCATGGAAAGAGGGCGATATCCTGATTTCAGCAACGTCCAAAAGTCCTGACCCGATAAATCAGAGGTAAATGGCATCCCTTTAAAGGTTTTAAAATTTTGATTCGGATCCCTTGAGGAAACAGCCGTCCCAATCGCCATAAATTCAGCCATGTTTTCTCCCCATTCATAACGATTGACGATCAGCCGAACACCCACCACTCCATCCGCACCCAGTTCTTCTGCTTCTTCTTCCATTCTTGTCATCGCCAGTTCTCTCGCATGATACATGGCTTGGGTTAACACATTCATTTCTTCATTTTTCTTCCAGCTCGATTGTTGATAACCGATATGATAGATCGACGACCCCACCACTAACCCAATCGGCTCAAATCCAGCTTCACGAATGAGCAAAAATTCATTCACGGATAAGTCGGAGGTAAAAACCCCTTCTGGATTTCCTTTAGAGCGTAAGGCATGCAGACGTTCTAAAGCATGCTCCGGCAGATCTTCGTATTTTTCAGACATCAATAATTCCCCCTTTATGATCACTTAACGAAAGGCCTAACTGAATCATTGGCAGTGGCTTCGTTGAAAATTCGATGACGGCGGTGCCAGAGGCGATGAATTCGAGAATATGATCCTCCCTCTCATCGTTTTCTGACCGCTCCACTTCAATGGGGATGACGGTTAACTCGGTCTCACGGGCTAAAATTCCCTGTGCTGATACTTTCTTGGCTTGATCCTTCATGTCTCTAACCGCCTGATGCCGGACCCTATAAACCGCTTCTGTATAAGTGGTCATTTCCGTATTGCCAACGAACCAAGATCGAGTGATGTTTCGGTCACGTACACTTGTGTATTGATAATAAACGGAAACCCCTAACACATAACCAACCGGAAACATCCCCGAACTCATCAGTTTGGCTAATTCCATAGCACTCACACTGCATAAGACGGGTTCTTTTACTGGAACTGTGCTGTCGATGCGAACGGCTGTCCCGATCGCAACAAACTCAATAGCGTGAGAGTAATAGTCCTGTTTATTTTGATAAAGCCTCACATCGACGACGGCTTGTGCGCCTAATGCCTGTGCTTCCATCACTAATCGCTGAAGCGCTAATTCCCTGTTCTCTCGGAGCGCATACTCCATATCTTGCAAATGTCCGGAACCCCACTGACCTGAATAATTGGACATGGAATAGGCCATGTGATAATAACTGCTTCCCATCACTTGCCCAACAGGTTGGATGCCGTATTGTTTCAAAAGGAGCCAGTCATTGACACTTAAGTTGCTGGTCCATGGCAGGCTGCCTTCTTTTTGTTCATGGAGCCGATTCAAGACATAACGGGGCAAATGACCTTTTTCTAGCGCTTCTTGGGTTTCAATGGAACGTCTTTCATTTTGTTCGCGCTGCTCTTTCCCTTCATCCTTCTTTTTCCGGAACCACATACGATTTCCCCTTTAATTTAATAAAAATCGTTCCAAGGAAGAGCGGATATCACGATGTTTCTCTGCGTATCCCTCAATTTCAGCTGATAAAGCAGATAACCATTCATCGAGCTCGACGCGGTCTGATTTTAACCGAACCTCCCGTACCACTTTTGCTTTTTCAGCCGTTACACCATGCTGGGGATGGAATTGGATAATAAAATGCTCGTCTTCAAAAACCACTTCAATCAGCGACACATAACCATCCTTTGAGAACAATTTTTTCTTTTTCTCCACCCTCACTTTACCAGGCAATGCCTGTGATAAACGTTCTGCTAATGCGGCAATAAACGCTTTTTCGTCCGTTAACCCCTTTCTCCAGATCGCCGCCGATAGATCAAACTCCATGCATTCACCTCCACAGAAACGAGCTATGTGAATCGAAACGACTGTCACCGCAACGCCCACATCCACCACAGAGAGAAGCTCTTACTTCATCACAACCTCCCCAAATGATGCGAAAGCTGAGCCAGCGATTTTACCCATCCATAAAATTCTATTTAAAGAACATCTGTTTAAGTAAACCTTTTTTAGAAAAAATTTAAGTGGCGCTGTCTCAGAAGGGATTCGAAAAATGATAAGATAAGGAAAGCTTTTCTATATAGGAGTGTCTGCCTAGCCAATCCTTCTTGAAGCTTCATTTCCTTTAGAATTGATCGACTTGCTGGTTTCCATATTATGGAATAAGGATAGTTACGCAATCTCCAGGGGCGAGACTTCAAGAAATAGGATTAACTACTTACTTTTTTAAAGGTTATAGGGAAATAAAAAAAAAAAACGACCTACTTATTAATAACGGGTTCACTTCAGAGGTGCAAACAATTAACTATCAAGGTAAATCGCACGTGCGATTTTTATTGTAATATCAATGTTGATTGACCATTTCAAATCACAGTTTAATTTACATGGGTGGAAATAATTATTGGAGGTGTGTGAATTAACCGGTGATTGAGCAAGTGAAAGGTAGGGGGATTACCAAGGCATTTGGATAAATATGTTAAAATAGAAGTTGGATTATCGAATTGTTCTTAAAGTAAAAAACGGACTGTAATGGTTAACAAGAAATTTTAGCCGCACCTGTGATCGTTGAAATAAGCGGAGATTTTTCCGTTATCAACCAAAGTAGCGTTCAGTTCGTCGTAAATAAGCGGAGTTTTTCCGTTTAAACAAAAAGAATTGACCCATTTTCATGTTTTTCGAGTCAATAGTCGGAATTTCTCCGTCTATTTTAGCTATTTTCAATGTTGATTTCTAAATAAGCGGAATTTTTCCGCCTATTTAGAACGTTCGCTTTAGCCATTTAATGAAATAGGTAATCGATTGCCTTTTATGAAAATAATTAAACCGAATCTCAAAAGATTCGGTTGTTTTAACGTTCACTTTACTTTCTTTCTGTGATTGTGAATAGTAGTGTGATTTAAGGTGATAATTAGAGTTTTGCACCTCACAAGTACAACCCGTTAACTTATTAACCAAAGGGTTCCGTTTTGAGGTGCATCTTGGTTAAATAACAAAGAAATTGACATTGAAAAGGTGATTTGAAAAAAAATAAAAATTGGCTAAATGACCTCTATTTGGCACAAAATTATTAGAAGACGCTCAAATTAAATCTGAGCGTCTTCTCTTTAAAGCCTTTAACTTGATATAACTTGCCTATCCCGAGTATTTATTGGGAGTTATTGAATAATGATATATCTCAATATCACCGTCTATAAACCCTCTTTTTTGTGCAGCTATTAGAGTATGGTACATATTTTCTCTTCCAACAACATTATCTGTATGAATATAGATTTTATTGGCATATAACCCATTTTCACAGATGTATTTTTACTAAATCATATCCAGTTGGTAGCAAGTTCCCATCATAATCCTCGCCTAAATCGTGGTCTAAAGAGAGTATGTGAACCTTAAATTTTTCCATATAATGTATTGCTTCTTGAATGTTTCTTGCAACTATATATCCATCAGGGCAATCCCTTAAATCATCTACATATAGATTTATAGTTTCATTAGTCATTTGGGTAACGCTCCCATTTATTTTTAGACTCATTTTACCACAAAACGACCTTATTTCAGGGCACTAAATAAAACCTATTGTGGGACATTTAACCAAGTCGTGGTTTTAACTAATTTTTACTTATTCAAAAGGTGGGCTTTAATTTAATGCATCCAATTCCGTTATGGATGGTGCGCTTAATTTTATTGTTTCGCGTTTCCCGTCATCCCAAGATAGAGTCATGTCTGGTGGAATGCGGGAGGAATGAACATCAAAGCCGATGGATACACCGCTGCCTATTTCAGGTTCTTTAATCGTTTGACCGCCAAATTTTATCATGACCTGTTTGACAGGTCGCTTTCCTAAGTAGTGAACTTGAGTGAAGACCACTGGACTTTCTTTTTTAAACCACCCTATGCCTGATGTCAATGTACCATGCGCCACAAACACTTCCCAAGTCCCTTTACTAACGTGATGGGTTTCATAATCGTCTATATCTTGATCGAATTGATCACTTTGTGATAGATACCCTTCTGAAGCGTATGGGTTTCCTATGTTTTGGATTCTTGGGTACTCGACTATCAAAATGCACACAACCCCAATGATCCCTAATAAGCTAAGAAATACTAGCATGTCTTTCGTGGTCATAAGTTACTCCCCTTTTTCAATATAACATATTCTTTGGTATCTCAATTAGCACAGAAGCATAATCCGAAAAACTTGCTCAATCCATAAAAAAAGTACCGTTATTCACGGTGCGTTTTTGTGTTCTATATAGAAATTTTTATTCAATGCAGTGTAATGTTTTGAAAATATGGATTAGTCCAAAAATGCCTCACTAGACAACAATAATAGTTGCTTAATTGAATTATCATTGTTATCGAGATACCACTTTACCAAATAGTGGCCTAAAGAATAACCAGCCCAAAGAGGGATTTCTTGTTCCTCATCTCCAAACATATATAAATCAGTCTGTTCCCCTTTAAACTTGATTTGTTGCTTGAAGGCTTCTTCCCACAATTTCTCTTCTGCCTCACTCCCTCTTTTTGGCGTTCATCCCTTCGATGAACGCCTTTCTTGCCTACTCTCAACCCTATTTTGGCGTTCATCCCCTCGATGAACACCCTTACAGCTGCCTCACTCCCTCTTTTTGGCGTTCATCCCCTCGATGAACGCCTTTCTTACCTGCTCTCAACCCTATTTTGGCGTTCATCCCCTTGATGAACACCCTTACAGCTGCCTCACTCCCTCTTTTTGGCGTTCATCCCCTCGATGAACGTCTTTCTTACCTGCTCTCAACCCTATTTTGGCGTTCATCCCCTTGATGAACACCCTTACAGCTGCCTCACTCCCTCTTTTTGGCGTTCATCCCCTCGATGAACACCCTTACAGCTGCCTCACTCCCTCTTTTTGGCGTTCATCCCCTTGATGAACGCCTTTCTTGCCTACTCTCAATCCTATTTTGGCGTTCATTCCCTCGATGAACGCCCTTACAGTTGCCTCTTCCACGCATTTTGGCGTTCATCCCCTCAATGAACGCCTTTCCGGATGCCTCACTCCCTCTTTTTGGCGTTCATCCCCTCGATGAACGCCTTTCTTGCCTGCTCTCAGCCCTATTTTGGCGTTCATCCCCTCGATGAACACCCTTACAGCTGCCTCACCCCCTCTTTTTGGCGTTCATCCCCTCGATGAACACCCTTACAGCTGCCTCACTCCCTCTTTTTGGCGTTCACCCCCTCGATGAACGCCCTTCTTGCCTGCTCTCAACCCTATTTAAAGCGTGGATGGGAGTCGTTTTGCCCTGCTTAACCGGAAAACCTCCGCTTATTCCCCCTGAAACTTATGTTTTGTTACTACTTTATGTGCAATTAATCTATCAAAAGTCCTCCTTTTTTATTTAAAACGCCTTTATATCAATAAAAGGGACATACAATTCATATACGATTAAATGTCCCTTTTCAAATGCTTTTTATGAACTTGTACTCAAAACAGGACCCGTTAAGGTAAATCACTGTTTTCAATTTTAAATGCGTGAATGCGCGTGTCCGAAGATCCACTTGAGAAAACAAGTAATCAATTCCCAAGAAAGCCCTGAGGCCATGCCCGCGGAAAGCGAGGTTATTTTCGCACTAAAAGGAAGTGTTTTAATGATGAGTTATCCACAAGTAGAGAATTTTATAATTTCCACAATAAAACAGGACACCCTTCACTTTGTGATGAGTATCCTGCATTAGACGTTGTATTCAGTTTTTCTAGTGGCTTAGCTCGAGACCCCAAACCTGCACGAACTCTGGATAGTCCGTTTCCTCTTATTTATCCAGCAGACGGAAGGTTATTCGTCAAGCAACCGGTAAAATTTCCTCTTTGCGAAATCGCATTGACTTATTAATAACTCGAATCAGGCTTCATTCAGTAAAACGAGGGATCCTTCCCCGCGTTTCAAAGGCTTCAGTGAAACGAGAGATCCTTCCCCGCGTTTCAAAGGCTTCAGTGAAACGGAAGATCCGTCCCCGCGTTTCAAAGGCTTCAGTGAAACGGAAGATCCGTCCCCCCGTTTCAAAGGCTTCAGTGAAACGGAAGATCCGTTCCCCCGTTTCAAAGGCTTCAGTGAAACGAGAGAACCGTCCCCGCGTTTCAAAGGCTTCAGTGAAACGAGAGATCCGTCCCCGCGTTTCATCCTTGCAATTGGTTGCGGACGTTTGCTTCGTTTCGTTCGTATCGGGTGTAGTTGATCATGATGATGGCGCCTACTAGGAAGAAGATGGCCGGAAGCCAGGTGAAGCAGAATTTAATCCCGGCTAATGAGGCTGCTGATTGTGCATGATTGGCGGCGTAACCTGCTCTTTCCATAATGATCGATGGTATAAAACTGCCTAATCCCGAGCCAATTTTGATACAGAACGAGCTGCCGATAGCGGTTAAGAAGCCGTTCGCGCGAATCCCTGTTTTCCATTCTCCATAGTCGACGGTATCAGACAACATGGCAAACGGAAGTGTAACAGCAATTCCGGTACCGATTGATGCGACAATCCATCCAAAGATGACCATTGAAGCACTGTTTCCAGAAAAAGCAATGATCATTTGACCTATGGCGGCAATGGCAAATCCGATGATCTGGGTATGCGTTTTCAGAAATCGCTTAACAATGAACGGAAGAAGTGTTATTGACAGCATTTGAAAAACGACAAGTCCATTTAAAACGGAAGCTAAGCCTTTATTATGAAGATTGTATTCGGAATAATAAATGACCGTTGACGTTCTAGCCGTATTCCCTAACCAATAGAAGATAAAGGCAAGAACAAGGGTGATCCAAGGCCAATTTCCTTTAACGGCTTTTAAGCTTTGGCTAATTGGGATCGATTTAATACTTTTTGTATTGAGTTCTCTCGTCCCCGAGAAAGCAAAGAGAAGTAAGAAAATCGCGATCACCGCATAAATGCCGACGGTCACTCGAAACCCTAATATATTGTTTCCTTTACCGAAAAACGAGACAAGTGGCAATGTAAATGAAGCTGTAATGAGATATCCAATCATCCCTCCATTACTTCTCCAGGAATTTAAGCGAACACGCTCGGTCGAATTCGTCGTTAAATTCGGCAAAATAGCCGTGATGGGTGATCCAATACCTGTGTAGACCACTCCAGAAAGAATGTAGGTCATTAAGGCATAGACTACTTTTGCACTTGGTGATAAATGGGGGGCGAAGAAAGCTAAAAACACCATTAGCCCAAAAGGAACGGATAGCCATAACCAATACGGACGGCTCTTTCCCCATTTTGTTTTCGTATGGTCAAGGACAAATCCCCAAACAGGGGCATCCAAAGCGTCAAAGAAACGGGCAATTAACAAAATTAATCCGGCTGAGGCGATCGATATGCCAAAAACATCTGTATAAAAATACATAATAAAACTAGTAAGTGTACAATAGAGTAAATTCCCAGCCGAATCCGTACTCGCATAAGCGAGCACACGTTTTAACGGCAATTTAGCGTTCTTCTCTTCAATAACATTATTTATCTCGGCATCCAATTTGTAAGCTGTGTTTCCTGCCATTTGATCTCACTCCTTTGTAAGTAACGGTTCTTTTTTCGGTTTAAATGCGCCATCAGCTAGTAATATCTGTGGAACGAGTTCTCCATTTTTCGAAACAAAATGCAACTCTCGATCATAGAAATGATAGTCAGTCGGAAAAGGCGCATAGCTTGTAATTAAAAGGCCTTCGTCTGTCTCTTCGATTGAACCGTTTACAATAAAGATGGTTCCCGATTCTTCGTAAAGGAATGTCTTTCTTCCAAATCCATCTAAATAGGCAACCAACTCTTCTCCCATATCCCAATCCGCCGTTTCTTCTTCTTTCGTAAATAAGCGGGAAAAGATACCACCGTCTCTAAAGAAAGTCGATTGGCCAAATCGGTTTCGGGACAAGTCCGGGCGATTAATATGCGGTCCGGCGATACTGTACGTTGAAGCGGCCTCACCACTTGCGAGCTTCGTATCCGTCGCTTTGGCGTTCGTATCATAGCAATAAAGAATGCCGACCGTAGCTCGATAAGCCGCTTTTAAATATCGGCTATCCTTTAGAGCTTCATAGGCTTTAAGACAGGCCGCCGCGGTAACGCCTCCCCATAACGAATGAATCATATAAGACAACGCTTCCCACCAGCGGTCCGGGCTTTGCGCACGGAAGTCATTTGAGAATCCAATATTCGCAAGGACTAATTCCCCATACCTTTTGGCTCCCTCTAAATGATGCGTACTTGCTAAAGCTCCAGCTGCCGGACCAAATCCAGCATTATCAAAGAAATGCTCGGTCACTGCCGCTTTGTAGGTTTTGCTGTCAGTTGCGACGTTCTCTGCGATCCTTGACCATAAGACACTAATTTCATCATATTTCTCCGTTAAACCACGACTTCGAAGCTCCTCTAACAAGTCATCGATATATAAGAAAAACACGCCTAACATTTGAGCCTCTTCTTTTCCCCGAGCGTTATCATGTAAATCAGGATTCACCCGTAAAGAAAAGACGTCAGCAGCCCAGGCCAAGTAAGTATCCGGATGATTGAGTTGTAAAACATCCTCCTGGAACTTTGAGAGGAGGTAAAAGACATGCGCCATATACTCAAAATCCATACAGCGATAAAATTCCCCATACAACTTAGTTGGTTTTGTAAAATCACCGTTTTCAAACCACTTTTGACGAATATAGTAGACACAACTTGCTTCAACTTTTTGTACTGCCTCTACATTCGTCTCCCCCAGCAAATTCGTTTTCAACACTAAACTTAATTTCCCCAACGATTCACCCTGGTTAGAAATCGGGGAATAGCTATAAGGCGTGTCGCTGTTCTCTCCATTAAATAAAACATCACTAATATAGCGGACACGATGATCAAGGGTCTTCTTAATGGGTTCCATGACATTTAGGACAACACTATCATAAAACTCATTATCTAACTCGATTGTGATCTTTGTTTCCCCAGGCAACGTGAAGTCTAGGTCAGCCTGATAGTGATTGGTTTCAAGTTTAATTTTAGTCAAGAGGTTTTCTCGTTTTCTTTTACCATCTATATCTAAATAGTCCATATAAGCATCGGTCAGCTGTCTACCTTCTGGAAGCTCGAATGCTAACACATAAGGTTGATCTAGGATCGCAAGCGGTTCGAAATCAAAACTAGGATGCCCATAGTTTGTTAGTCCAATAGAATGGAAATCTTGTTGATTCTTAAAGGGTTCAAAGGCATATCCCCACTCTTTTTCGCCTAGACCCGGAAGAACAAACCCTTTTTTCTCATAGATCCAATCCGCATTCTCAAAGTTTTCGGGGTATCCCCCTGCTAAAATTAATTGATGGAAAAGCAATCCATCTAACGAGGGGGAAACGCTTTCGAAAAAGAGATTTTTATACGCGCAATAACTTCCTACCGATAACGTTTGTCCTTTTGTTTGATACATCCCTAAGTGGGGTGCCTCATTGCTTCTGCGGACACAGGCAATCTTTGAAAAATGTTCTGAAATGCTCGGATTGACAGAAGCAGAATGATTGGTTTGCAAATCGAGATCATTAATTCGATACATTACATAAGAGAATGACGACCATATCGCAAAATCGGTAATCTCTAAATCTTCCACTGTTCGGCTTTTCAGAGTGATCGTCCATGCGACACGATCATCTGATTGCGAGAGATCATAGTTCATAATGACTTCTAATTTCTCGAACACATAACTGACAGTCGCCGTCCCCACATCTTCTACAATTGTCGGGATCACGTCTGAGCTTATTAAGACCTCCCCTTTTACTTTAAGAGAGAAGTTTCCAAACAATTTATCGCTTTCATCATAACCGCAATCATCCAAATAAGGCGTATCGATCACCCAGTTCATTTGGTGAGCATCTTCTTTTAATACTAAATTTGTTAAATTTCCACTCGGAGAAAGCTGTAATTTGAATCGTTTATTCTCCAAAAAAACGCCTCCTCATTTATGAATTTCCAAAGAAGAAAACGGTTAATAAAAAATACCATAACAAGGCCTTTTATTGATATAATTAAGAAAAAACGTTTCCATTGGACTTACTAAAATATATCAAATTCGACAAAGAATGAAAATAAAGAATTTTAATCACATTTTAAGATATTTCACACGGTTATAAGTTTGTGATGAAGCTGTAAAAAACCATGGGAGTGAAAACTCAAGAAAGTAGAGGTTAATCATATGGAAATCGTGTCAATCGCCGTCCCACCCTTCCCTATTTTTATTGAAGGAAATCTCACAACATTTGAACGAGGCACCTCTCATCCGGATCGAAGCGATTTGGAGTATTTCGATCTTATTTTTGTAAAAAAAGGAATACTTTACATGACGGAGGATGAGAAACCGTTTACGATTGATCCAAATGAAATGTTAGTTTTGCTGCCTATGAAGCACCATTATTCGACAAAACCTGTTGATGAAGAAACGGAATTCTATTGGCTCCATTTCTACACCAATAGTTATTATTCAGAAGGAGACGGACCAAGAAAATTAGCCTCAAGCATCCCGATCCCTTCTCTACATTTTCATAATCACAGTTATACCCTTCGCTTACAAAAGCATTGTAAATTAGTAGATGACGAGGAAATTTACAAAAAAATCGATCAACTCTTGTTGGCTACGACAAATGCCAATAAGGAATTATCATTCTGGGACATCCAAATCCACTTCTTCTCACTCATCAATGTCCTGGAGTATCAAGGAATGGCCAAGGATACGGGTTACATTCTGTCTGAAAAAATTGCCCGGTATATAAGAGATCATTACCATCAACCTATCACGAGCACAACATTAGCCGAACAATTCAATGTTCACGAAAATACAATTGCTAAATATATGAAAAAATTTTATAAAGTGACAGCCCTTGAGTATTTAAATACCTATCGTCTCGAGCAATCTAGAATTTTACTGCTGAAAACGGATGACCCCATCCAATCGATCGCCGAACAATGCGGATTCAGCGTCGGCCCCTATTTTTCAAGTGCCTTCAAAAAAACCTATGGCATGTCCCCCCTCAACTACCGAAAAAAACATTTGAGGGATTTGAAACGCGGGGACGGTTCTCGCGTTTCACTCCTGCGGTAATGACGATTCGTTATTTCCTGTTTTTGAGGCTTATTTTGAGGTTAGTAGTAACGTAGGTTCGCTATTTCGCGGAAAGAGTCTCATTTCGAGCTGATTTGAGCGGCATAGCGTAGTCTCGTTACGCCGACCTGTTTAATGGTAACGAGACTACGCTATTTCCTGTTTTTGTGGCTCATTGGGTTCCTATCGCGCACCCTTTACATAATTAAAGCCCTGAGTGAGAACGTCGTCTCTCTCAGGGCTTTTGAATTTAGTTATTTGATAATGACGTATTCTAAGTCAACGAGTTTGGCATAGCTTACAATTTGGTCCGTTGTTAAGTTTAATGATACAACAGTATGGTGGCCGCCGCCATTCTCAATCCAAGCTTTTACGCCATCTTGGAAGTTTGGCTTCACATTCCAAAGGACGCGGGCAACTGGAAGATTTGGAGCCGGAACAGTTGGCTCAAAGGCCGTTACCTCATTGATCAACAGCTTATAATGAGTCCCAAAGTCAGCCATCGAAACGACGACACCCTCTCCAGCTTGACCGTCGAACACTAAACGTGCTGGATCTTCTCGATTACCAATACCTAATGGAGAAACGATAATTTTCGGCTTGTTGCTTGCAAGAGTTGGATCCACTTCGAGCATATGGGATTGAAGAACAGATTCTTTGCCAGGAGCTAATTCATAAGTATAATCTTCCATAAAACCAGTGGATTGATTATGGCTCATCACTTTTAACAAGCGATCGAGTGCCGCTGTCTTCCAATCTCCTTCACCTGCAAAGCCGTATCCTTGTGCCATCAAGCGCTGGACAGCAAGACCCGGAAGCTGTTTCATACCATATAAGTCTTCGAAGTTCGTCGTAAAGGCATTATAACCACCATCATCAAGGAAACGTTTGATCGCGATTTCATAGCTTGCTTGAACTTTTACACTAGCTTCCCAATCTTCCTTGCTGTATGTGCCATAATCAAAATCATAGAGTTCAGCGTATTCACCGAATAGATCATCGATTTCTTCGTCCTTAACGGCATTCACGTATTGAACAAGGTCACCAATACCAAAATAGTCCACAGTCCAGCCAAATTGAATTTGGGCTTCAACCTTATCCCCTTCAGTTACTCCAACATTGCGCATGTTGTCACCAAAGCGGGCTACTTTGATCGCGAAGCTTTCATTATAAGCGACTGCGACGTCCATCCAATCCGCAATTTGTTGTTGCACTTCAGGTCGTTCCCAGTAACCCACTACAATTTTATTTTGTTTTTTCAAACGGGCATTAATAAACCCATATTCACGGTCGCCATGAGCGGCCTGGTTAAGGTTCATAAAGTCCATATCAATAGTCGCCCATGGAATACTTTCATTGTATTGTGTCGCTAAATGAAGCAGTGGTTTTTGCAAGAGTTTCGTTCCGCGAATCCACATTTTTGCTGGTGAGAAGGTATGCATCCAAGTGATGACTCCTGCTACCTCGTCACGATAGTTGACTTCTTTCATAATGCTTGTAATTTTATCTGCAGTAACCGCTAAATCCTGCAATACAAGAGGGTATGGTAATACGCCGCTTTCATTTAAGGCATCGGTCATAGTTTGGGCATGTGCTTTGACCTCCGCTAATGCTTCTTCCCCGTAGAGATGCTGTGAACCGACCACAAACCAAAATTCTTTCGTTCCTACTGTTGTCATATGAATCCTCTTTTCTTAAAATTAGTGAGTTCTATTACTTTTGACCATAGTAAGCATTTTTTCCGTGCTTTCTTAAGTAATGCTTGTCTAAAATCCGTTGAGGCAATTCTTGTGCAAAATGATTTAATTCCCTTGTAAATAAATTCAATTTCGCCACTTCATCTAAAACAACACTATTCATGACGGCCGATTTGACATCCTTGCCCCAAGTAAATGGACCATGTCCATGCAGCAGAACACCTGGCACAGCTAAAATATCAATTCCGCGTTCTTCAAAAGTTTCAATAATAACGTTTCCCGTCTCAACCTCATAACCGCGATCGATTTCTTCTTGCGTCAAGTGGCGAGCACAAGGCACCGAACCATAGAAAGTGTCGGCATGAGTGGTTCCCATTGCGGGTACATCCAGGCCCGCTTGAGCCCAAACCGTTGCCCATGTCGAATGGGTATGCACGATACCGCCTATTTCTGGAAAATGTTTGTAAAGGACGGCATGCGTCGGGGTATCTGAAGAAGGATTCAACTCGCCTTCCACCACATTGCCATCCAAATCAAGCACGACCATATCACTTGGTTTCATCGTTTCATAGTCAACACCACTTGGCTTGATCACGAATAAACCACTGTCGCGATCGATGGCACTCGCATTCCCCCATGTGTATTTGACAAGTCCATGTTTTGGTAAGTCGAGATTCGCTTGGAACACTTCTTCTTTCAATTTTTCTAACATGTTAGTCCCTCCCATTTTCCACTAAGTGATCAACAGCCGCCTGTTCAATCACTAGACCTCTTGTATAACGTTCGATAAACGTTTCAAATCCTTTAACATCATCTGCATCAGGATAGATTTCTTGTCCCTCAACCTCTTTAAAAACGCTTTGGTCAAGGAAATCTTCTAAACTCTCATTTTGTGCTTGGTTGATTAAGTAGGAAGCGAGAATCGCCATTCCCCAAGCGCCGCCTTCTCCAGCTGTCGCCATAACGGAAACCGGAACATTCATCGCAGCTGCGACTATCTTTTGCCCAACCAATGGAGTTTTAAATAACCCGCCATGCGCTAAAATGCGATCAATTGCCACACTTTCTTGTCTAGTTAAAATGTCCATTCCGATTTTCAGAGCCCCAAATGCTGTAAAGAGATGAGTGCGCATAAAATTGGCTAAATTAAATCGACTTTCAGGTGAGCGCACAAAGAGCGGCCGGCCTTTTTCTAACCCTGTAATCGTTTCACCAGAAAGATAGCCATAGCTTAGCAAACCGCCACCATCTGGATCCGCTTCCAATGCTTTATTTAGAAGGACTTCGAATAAGCGATCATTATCTACCATTTGTCCCATAGATTCATAGAATTCACGGAATAATCCAATCCAAGCATTCAGATCACTTGAACAGTTATTCGCATGAACCATCGCAACCGGACTGCCGTTTGGTGTCGTAACCATATCGATTTCCGAATACACCTTTGAAAGTTCTTTTTCTAAGACAATCATGGCAAAGACGGAGGTTCCAACAGAGACGTTACCCGTCCGTTTCCTAACACTATTTGTCGCTACCATTCCCGTTCCCGCATCCCCTTCTGGCGGACAAAGCGGTATTCCAGGCTGCAGATTGAATGAGCGATCTAGAATTTTCGCCCCAATTTCGGTCAATTGACCCGCTTGCTCACCTGAAAGACAAACTTTAGGGAGAATGTCTCGTAGCTTCCAAGGATAAGCTTTGCTCGTAATAAGTTCATCAAATTGCTTAACCATCGAGTCATTGTAATCATGCGTCATTTCATCAATTGGGAACATGCCAGACGCATCACCGATTCCAATCGCTTTTTCACCCGTTAGTAACCAATGAATGAATCCAGATAAAGTGGTTATAAAATCAATGCGAGGTACATGCTTCTCTTCATTTAGTATCGCTTGATAAAGGTGAGCAACGCTCCACCTCTCTGGAATATTGAATTGGAATTGATCCGTTAATTCTTTCGCTGCAACGCTCGTTGTCGTATTTCGCCACGTTCGAAACGGCACTAAAAGCTCGCCGGTATTGTCAAAAGCCATATAACCGTGCATCATGGCGGAAATTCCAATAGAACCGATTGTCCGAATGGTCATCCCATAATGCCGTTCCACTTCTTGCTTCAATTCACTATAAGCTGTCTGCAAGCCCGTGATTATATCCACTAAACTGTACGTCCAGAAACCATTTTCCAACCGATTCTCCCACTCATAGCCTCCTGATGCGATTGTGTTAAAACTCGAATCGATCAACACGGCTTTAATGCGAGTAGAACCTAATTCTATTCCTAGTGATGTTTGGCCATCTGCAATGGCTTGTTTGATGTTAACTTGATTCACTTCCATTGTGTTCCCCTCTCTGATAGCGGTTAACTATCGATAGTCGAAAGAAGGTGCTTTCTTTACTTACAACCTTATTATATGTACATACACATGTCAATAATTTTATATAAATGTACCTACAAATAAACGGACTGAAACTCACGATATCCCTCTATTATTTATATTTTAATAGATCCAAGGTATGACAAACGAACAAAAATAAACGCGATAGATAAAGGAAATGATTTATTTTAGGGTGTTCTTTCATTTTGTGTTAAAATATGACCATACAAATAATTTGAATGAACGACCTCTAACTCGAACAACTAAGAAAGAAGTGTTTAGATGAAGCCAAAATATCAGGTCATCATTGATGATATAAAAAGTAAGATCCTTTCTGGAGAATACGGTGCAGATGAGCAAATCCCTACCGAACTCGCTTTACAAGAAAAATATAAGGTCAGCCGGCACACGATCCGAAAAGCTATCCTAGACCTTGCAAATGAAGGATTCTTAAGAAGCGAAAAAGGTTCGGGGACCTATGTGAGTCATCAGTATCGCTCCAAAGCAAGCGGATCAGCCAGTCGTAAAATTATTGGCGTGATCACAACCTACATTTCCGATTACATTTTTCCTTCCATTATCCGAGGAATTGAGGGGAGATTGAATGAAGATAATTATTCGTTACTGCTAGCGAGCACCAATAACGATGTAGAGCAGGAAAAAAAGGCTTTGGAAATGATGTTAGCCTTTGGCGTGGATGGTCTGATTATCGAACCGACTAAAAGCAATCTATACAATCCCAACATTGCCTACTATCTGTCGTTTAAGGAGCAAGATGTTCCCTTTATCATGATTAATGCTTATTATGAGGAATTAGATGTTCCTTTCTTTTGTCTCGATGATATCCAATCTAGTTATCTTGCAACAAATGAATTGATTTCAAAGGGCCACACGCAAATTGGCCTTATTTCAAAAATGGATGACTTACAAGGAAAGTACCGAATGAAAGGTTTTATCAAAGCGCTCGGCGAAGCCAAATTACGCTTTCAACCCGATCAAGTGTTTACCTTTGTTACCGAGACAAAGGCTGATCTTAACACGAATTTGAGGAAGTTCTTAAGCGACCATCGAGATGAATTAACCGCGCTCGTTTGCTATAACGATGAGGTGGGACTAGAAGTACTAAATGTATGCAGACAACTTGAGATTTCCGTGCCAGAGGAATTATCGATTGTGGGCCAGGATAATTCTTATATTGCACGAAACGCGAATATCAAACTCACGACATTGACCCACCCGCAAGAGCAGATGGGACGCGATGCCGCTGAATGGGTCATAAAAAAATTACAAGGCAAGAAAGACATCCCAAACGAAAACTATTACCAGCCCACACTAATCGAAGGCGAAACGGTAAAAGCATTAGACGTTTAATAAAAGCCCATGCCAAAGTGGTAAACCCATTATATTCATGAACGTTTAAAGGAGGTAAATCCTAAGTGAGATCTACCTCCTTGTTTGATTTTATTACATTGACAGGGTGTTGATGGAGTAGAGATTTTTATAAAGTCATTTAGAGATATAAGGTTAGAGAGATCTCGTATTTCGTTTACAATTCATAGATCCAGACCCGCATCTCACCCTTTTGTCTATTACACCAAGCATAATAGGGGATGGCCACGATTTTTTGCGGAATTAGCTCCGCTTGCTCAGAACTATAAAGGTTCTCAGAAGGTGCCACTCGAAATCCATCGGCTGTTAGTTTTACAACTCCATTTAGCAAATCAGAAGCAAATTCACTCGTTATTTCACTTTCTTTAGGGAGACGAATGGCTGCGAGATTGTTGCCATTATCCATTTCTTCTATACAATAGACGATCGGTCCGCGCTGTAACGCTATTTGCCCTTGATTCATAGAGACTAATGGATTACTTCTCATTCTATGAACAGACATATCCAATTGAAGCGAAATGGTATCACCTGATTGCCATTCCCGATCTAAGACAAGATACCCCTTTTGCAACTGATCAACCGATACACTTTCGCCGTTCACTTTAACAGAAACCGTCTTACTCCAGCCCGGAATCCTTAGCGCTAATTTGAATGGGACAGGTTCATTCAGATTCAGTGAAAATTGTATATCTCCGTCCCATGGGAAATTATGAGACTGAATGATTTCAACTGCTTTTCCAGATAAAACCGTTGTTAATTGACCGGCAATATATAAATGGGTGTACAAGGTATTTTCCGTTTGGGTATAGATATGATCCTCAACAGAAGCAATCATTCTAGCTAAATTCGGAGGGCAGCAAGCACAGAAAAACCACTTCTGACGCTCTAATTTAACATGTTCTTGATCTTTTCTTACCTTTTGAAAGGGATTAGCTTCTAATGGGTTTACATAGAAAAAGCGTTTACCATCTAAATCCATTCCACTTAAAGTCCCATTATAAATAGCCTTTTCTAACACGTCAGCATATTTACTATTCGGTTCGCCCAAAAAGCTAAACCGACCGAGGCACATGTTTCACAATACATGCTGTCATTTGGTAAATCATGCTTACAAGTAAAGGCTTCCCCGTTAACCGCTGAACCGATTCCCGCCGTAATATACATCTTGTGATTAATCACATCATCCCAAAGAATCTCACAGGTTTGTTTGAGTGATTCATCACCAGTCTTGGCAGCTAAATCAGCCATTGCAATATAGAGATAAACGGCCCTTACAGCATGACCAACTGCTTCTTTCTGTTCTCTTACAGGTTTATGGGCTTGTTGATAGTCATATCCTAAGCCAAAATTCACATTTTTTTCGTCATTCCATGAAGGTTTCGTATCAATCGCTTTTCTCTTTTCACTTTCCTCCACAAAATAAATGGGCTCTTGTCCTCGTTGATCAATAAAATATTGTGCTAATTTTAAGTACTTCTCGTTCCCAGTAACGTTGTAGAGTTTGACTAAGGCCAGTTCAATTTCCTCATGGCCCGGATAGCCCTTTAGTTGTCCTTCTCCATTACCAAAAATTCGACTGATCAAATGCACGAATTTCTCCATAATTTGAAGGAACTCTCTTTTTCCGGTTGTTTCATAATAGGCCACTGCCGCCTCAATAAAATGCCCGGCACAGTACAATTCATGGTTATCCCGTAAATTTGTCCAGCGATTGTCTGGTTCTTTCAATAAGTAATAGGTATTGAGATAGCCATCCTCGGCTTGAGCCCTTCCCAATAAATCAATGACTTCATCGGCTCGTTTCTCTAGTTCCGGGTTTGGGAAATCTCGTAAACTGTAAGCAACCGTCTCTAACCACTTGGCTACATCACTATCTTGGAAGACCGCCCCATAAAATTCACCATCTGATTCGCCGGCGGCAATTCGAAAATTCTCAATCGCATGACTGGGCTCTGTATTTGGCAATTCATCATTTAATGCCTTCCATTGATAAGGAATAACTTCATGGGCCACAATTTCTTTATAATTCTTCCAAAAATGATCTTCAACTAGCACATGTTTAACAGGTCTTGTTACATTCGATAAAGTCTTCACAATCTCACAACCCTTCATTTTTATAGATATTGGCAGAAAAACCCCTTTAGCGAGGGGATTTTCTGTCTTTATAAGGAGAATTAATTAATCTTTAAGACCCGATGTCTTAATCCCCTCACCCAAATATTTTGAGGCAAATAAGTATAGAAGCATAGGCGGAATCGCCATGATCATAGCAAAGGCCATTTGGAGATTCCATGCCGTTAAGTTCGTTGACCCTTTTACAAAGAAAGAAGATAATGCACCCACCGTTAATGGTTTTAAATTATCCGAGTTGATAAAGATTAATGGCGTAAACAATTCATTCCACCAATAGACTGCTGAAAGAACAGCAATTGTAATAAAGATAGGCTTAGAGATGGGGATTAAAATCTTTGTGAAGATTTGCCATCTATTACATCCATCAATCATAGCCGATTCATCAATACTCTTAGGAATGGTTTTAAAAAACTGTCTAAAAAGAAACACGTTATAAGGATAAGCAAAGAAACTTGGAACAATTAAAGGCAAGAAGCTATTTAACCATCCAAACGATCTAAACAAGATAAATTGCGGAATAATGGTTGTAACCGTAGGGACCATCATCGTAGCAAGAATAATCGCAAACATCGTTTTTGAACCTATAAATTTGATTCGAGCTAATGGATAAGCCACTATGGAACTTGAAATTAAGGTCCCTACTGTATTACCGATAATTAATATGATTGTATTTCTTAGATAAATAAGTGTACTTCCTGATTTTAAAACATCGATATAGTTTTGAAATTGAGGATGATCAGGAATCAATTTTGGTGGAAATTGACTTATTCCTGTTAACGTCTTTAATGAATTGGATAGTATCCAAAGTATTGGAAAAATCATAAATACCGCTACTATAATCAAAATGATATATTGAATCATTTTTACTTTTTTACTGTTTTTCAAACGCAGCTTAGCTTGTTGTGCCATAAATAATACCTCCTTCTCAATCGTAGTGAACAAATCGATCAGAAATTTTAAATTGCAGGGCAGTGAACAAAGACACGATGATGAAAAGAACGACAGCGAGTGCAGAGGCATAGCCCATGTTGAAAATTTGGAATGCATATTTGTAAATAGTTAAACTTAGAACCTGTGTTGAATTATTCGGTCCACCATTTGTTAAGGGATAAATAAGCGAGAATGAACTATTAAAGGATCCAATCGTCGCCACAACTGTATTAAATAGGATGATGGGCGAAATCGACGGTAACGTTACATTTAATAATCGCTGCATAAAATTAGCTCCATCCAAATCACAGGCTTCATAAAGTTCAACCGGAACTTCCTTAAGCGCTGAGCTAAAAATGAGCATCATTTGCCCTGTAGAATAGGTAAATATACTGGCAACTCCGATGATTCCCCATATCCAAAAACTGCTATTAAGCCAGTCTGGCGGATTGGCTACACCCAATGCCGATAAGAAATAATCAATAACCCCAATATTTTTGTCAAACATTAACTTAAACACATACGCCATAACAACGCTTGGCATTACTGCAGGTATAAAATAAAAGAATTGGAAGACCGGGATAAACTTCACCTTGAAATTTAATAGGACAGCAAGAAGTAATGAAGCAATAACACTGACTAATACTGATATAATCGTGAATATAAAGGTTACTTTTAAGGAACCAAGAAAATCAGAGTACTTTGAAAAAAGTTGCATATAATTGCTTAATCCAGTGAATTTAATTGCCCCAACTAAATTCCATTTTGTAAAACTCAACAAAAACGAAACAATTATTGGGCCTCCAGTAAACAAAATTAATCCGATAATCCAAGGAGAGAGAAACATATAGGCTGAAAGATTATCTTTGAATTTTGCATGTCCCTTTTTCATAGTTTCAAATCCTTTCATCATTTACAAAATATACTGATCACATCGACTAACTTTTAATTGTTTCACTCTAAAAACTATTAGTAAAATCCAATATAGCTTGTTCCTTAGGAATATCTTCGGTCTGGATATCTTTAATTGTTTTTTGTCCAAGTATGACGGAATCAAAATCACTCGCAAGATCTGTCGTCACTGTTGGATTAGCTAATACATAGCCAAACTGACCCGATTTTGCAGATTCTGTCATGGCATTCCAATCGGAAGGACCGTTTTTCCCCGGCACTTTGTAGGCCCCTTTTGCAGCCACGCTCATCTCTGCTGATGGATTATTCGTAGATTGCTCGATTAAGGTTTGACCTTCTTTACTCATCAAGAATTGAATAAGTTTCCAGTCGGCCTTTTTATATTTACTGCTGCTATTAATCGTAAAGAATCCTGTATGGAGCGAGTTATAAGCTCTTTCCTCTTTAGGCAGTGGAGCAATCCCCCATTTAAAATTATTATTTTGATAGGCAGTAATGTACCAGCTGCCTTGACGAGTCATGGCAGCTTTACCGGCGGCAAATAAGTCGGCTACCTGGCCGCCAGAAGAAGGACGAGGAGAGGCTTTATCGACATTGGTTAGCTGATTCTGAAATTGCAACGCCTTTACTAATCCACTCGATAGACTTAGATTTCCATTTTTATCTACAATCTCATCCCCTGCCTCACCAATTGATGAGTACCAGATATCTCCAGAGAGTGCGTCTGCTCCCCACTGAATCGTTTTGCCATTCTTTACTACCGTTAGCTTTTTGGCGGCCTTTTCAAAATCTTGCCAAGTCCAGTTGGCATTTGGATAAGACAGGTGAGCCTTATCAAACATATCTTTGTTGTAATATAAGATTTCTGTTGCATAGCACCACGGCAATCCATAAATCTTCCCGTTAACTTTAAATTGCTGGGCAGCAGGAATCATGTCACTCATTTTAAAGGCTTTTGTCTTACTGATTTCACTATCCAATGGCTCAATCACGCCATTTTGAGCAAAGCCTTTAACATCTGCTTCCCAGCTTAAAATGACATCAGGAGCATCTTTGGCTGCGATCATTTGATGGATTTTTTGTGAATAGTCAACGGGAATCTCCAAAATATCTACTTTAATATTCGGATATTTTTTTTCAAAGGCTTTAATATACGAAGGTGTAGCCGTGCCTACCGGATCCCACATGCTCATTGTGATGGTGATCTTTTTACTGCTAGTTCCTGAACTACTAGATGAGGAATTCCCACAGCCTGATAGGACAAGTGATAATACCAATCCAACGATAGAGATCATACTCAAAGAAAATTTTCCCCTTTTTCCCAATTTAATCACTCCAGTTTATTTTAAAAAAATTCACTATATAAACGGTTTCATTTTTGGCATTCACATTAAGTTAATCGATTAACCTATTGTGAAAAAATAGAAGTGAGGAGGTCCTCCATCTAATTGGATGGAGGAGGCCCCACCGATTCTCTAACGACAAGTTTACAGCCTAACAAATCAGGTTTCTCTACTTTTTCTCCTTTAACGAGCTTATCTAATATTACCATTGATAATCTGCCCATTTGAGTTAAAGGTATTTTCATAGTGGTCAACGAAGGATTAAGGAAAAAGCTCATTTCCCGATCATCAATTCCCATAACTGAAAGGTCATCTGGAATGGCTAACCCTAACTCTCGGCACCCTTTCATAGCACCTGCTGCCATCAAATCATTCATTCCCAATATCGCCGTCGGAGGCTCTTTGGATTGAAGAAGCAGCTTCCCTTGGGTATAACCCGATTCATATTCCCAGTCTCCTGTTTTAACATACTCTGGATTAAAGACTAAGTTATAGTCTGATAAAGCTTTATAGTAGCCGTCAAACCGCTTACGGGAGGGATAAGAGTTAATTAATCCGCTTATAATGGCGATTTTCTTATGCCCTGATTCAATCAGATATTTTGTTGCGTTATAGGCAGTTTGTTCATCATTATAATTCACATAGCAGCCATTTTCTTCACTGGTATAACAATATGTATAGACAATCGGGATTTTAATCTTTGGCATAATTCCTGACATATCCCTTGCATGAACCCCGATATATAAAATTCCATCTACTTGCTTATTTACCAGCTCTTGTGCCGCCTTAGGAGCATGGATCACGCACATCTCATCCCGCTCTGATTTATTTCCATATAATTGGTTCAATCTCATGTTAGTCATAATAATCGACCAGCCATGTTCATCCGCATACTTATTAATGCCATCTATGATTTCAGGGGCATTAAAAACCGTGATATCCTCAACAATAACGCCAATCGTATTCGTTTTTTTTAGCTTTAAGCTTTTGGCAATCCGATTAGGTTGATAATTGAGCTCCTTAATTACTTTCTGGACCTTTTTTTGCGTTTCCTTGCTGATCTTCCCCGTATTATTTATGACATGAGAAACCGTTGCCGTTGACACATTAGCCTTTTCCGCAACATCCTTTATTCGTACCATAATATCAAACCACCCAGGTTAAACGATTAACCTGATATTATCATATGAAAAGGCTTCCATCAATAGGGTGTTCCGAATTATTTTATATCTACTGAAATTTCAACAATTTATATACCTAGTCGAATCACATTCCAAGATAATTTAGGCAATGTGGCGTATAAAGCTCCATCTTCTATAGCGGCATTTCCTTGATTATGCGGTTTTACCTGATCGTTGTTCTCTTTATTAGTAGCCTTGATATCCTGATTTTCTAGCACAAGGTGTTCCATGACCCTATAGCCCTCAAAGCCTGTTATAACCGTTTCTAATAAAATGGAGTCATCTTGATTTTTATTCACAACAAATAACGTTAATCTCTCCTGATTTTCATCCATAACAACGGCCGCATCCACATAAGGAACATCCGTAAAATCCTTTGAGTCATATTTGGGCGATAAAATAGCAGGACTTAATACTGTGCCTCTCCCATAGAGTGATGCATGAAGATAAGGATAGAAAATTGTTTGTTTCCATGCCTTGCCTCCCTTTTCAGTCATAATGGGAGCAATCACATTTACCAGTTGTGCCAAACAAGCTATTTTTACACGATCTGAATGATTTAATAGGGTAATAAGCATTGAACCAACTAGTAAGGCATCCTCAAATGTATAGATATCCTCTAACAAATGGGGGGCAACTGACCAAGGTTGGACCTTTTTATCTGCATCATTAGAGTGGAACCAAACATTCCATTCATCAAATGAAAGATTCATGATTTTCTTACTTTGTTTTTTCGCTTTAATATAATCACAGGTAGCAATGACCGAGCGAATAAAATCATCCATTTCTAGTGATTGGGCTAAATAATTTCCTAGATCATCATCGTGATTCCCATAATATTGATGAAGTGAAATATATTCAACATGATCGTAGGTATGGTCAAGGACTGTGGCTTCCCACTCTGCAAAGGTAGGCATTTTGCGGAAGGAGCTTCCACAAGCGACCAGCTCAATGCTTGGGTCTACCCACTTCATGACTTTTGCTGCTTCGGTTGCAAGTCTTCCGTATTCCACAGCTGTTTTTTGACCAATTTGCCATGGTCCATCCATTTCGTTTCCTAAGCACCACGTTTTTATATTATGGGGTTCCTTATAACCATGCGAGATTCTAAGATCACTCCAATAGGATCCTGATGGATGATTACAATACTCAACTAGATTTCGGGCAGCATCAATACCCCTTGTCCCTAAGTTAACCGCCATATTAACCTCTGCATTTACCTTCTTTGCCCAATCGACAAATTCATTGGTACCAAGCTGATTCGTTTCTGTTGTTAGCCACGCCAGATCTAAACGACGAGGTCTTTGTTCGAATGGCCCAACACCATCCTCCCAGTTGTAACCTGAAACGAAATTCCCACCTGGATAACGAATAAGCGGAACTTGTAGTTCCTTAACAAGTTCTATAACATCCTGCCGAAATCCCTGATCGTCTGCAGTTGGGTGCTCCGGTTCATAAATCCCTTCGTACACGGCTCTTCCAAGATGTTCAATAAAAGAACCAAAGATCCGCTTATCCACCTCAGATACTTTAAATTCCTTATCGAGTGTTAGTTTAGCTTTAAAATTTCCCATCGCGAGTTCCCCTCTTGAGCATAATTAAAAAATATACGTCATTACCGTGACAACGCTATCACAATATTAATACGTACATAATTTACTAAAACAATCATTAATACGTACATAATAGTTTAATACTCTTATCCAGTCAACGAAAATTTCTAACAAATGTTATAATTATTAATATTATTTATACGGTTAATTGGCTAAATTTGGCTTTGATTACATTGAGTTGGCAAAATTTAAAGGTCTTATTAAATACTGTTATTGATTCACTAGCGTTGCATAAAAAAATTGCCACAAAGTCAACGGTAATCATTGGAATAATATGTAATATTATTCCAATGATTAAAAACCGAAAATTCAGTCTTATATTTTTATGACGAAGGAGCCAAAAAGATAAAGGGGGGTGTTTGAAGGTAATCCTTATCCATTTTTTTCCATTTATAAGATTGGATCATAAGTTAAATCATTTAAATGGTCCACCTCTCCTTCTTCATATTGTGCCAGTGTATCTTGGAAAATTTGTTCGTGTTTAAGCTTTCGCCTACCAAATGAAGAGCGTTCTGGCTTTTTGAATAGCGCTTTTAAGAACGTTATAAAGCAGTTTGACCAATAATCAACTATGTAATCAAGCATATCGAGAAGTGTCCCTTGATAATGCACCTTCTTCTTCATTAATAAGGTTAAACAGAAGGTGATCATGGCGATATAAACTTGATTATATACAGCGTTTTGACTTGTCCCGTACATCTTCTTTAATTTGAGGTGTTGTTTCATCCATTTAAAGAATAATTCAATCTGCCATCGTTTTCGATAGAGGTCACTAATTTCGTCTGCGCTCATTTTTGCGTCATTGATAACGATGGTTAGTTTATTGCCTTGACTATCCAAAGTTTCCACAAGTCGAAGAGGATATTTCATTCTTCCAAGCTTAACGATCGCTTCTCGAAGAACGTTAGACGACGGGTCTACTGGCAATTCTTCAATAACATGGACGATTGTATTATCTTTAATACGCGTGCAAAAACGACTATTTTGTTTACAATACTCATCGAATTTCTCGAAATCAAAATAACCTCGATCAAAGACATGTAAGGCACCTTCTTCAATGACCATTAGCGAATCTAATTGAGTCATATCAGCAGGACGAGCAGGTGTCACGATGATTTTATCTGGTGTTGTTTCTTCACCATACAAAACGACGCGAGTATGGATTTTTATGCCGCCTTTGGTTGTTCGGAACACTGCCCATTTATATTGACTCAGACAAAAGGAAACCGTTGACGAATCAATAAGATGGATTTTTCCGAGCAAACGGTCGCCCTGTTCTTTTCCAAACTCTCGATGTATCTGTTGAACAAGATGTTGGAGAATCGCTTGGAAGATTTCTGATGGGATATCTGATAACTTCCTAGATAATTGGGATTTACTAATGCTTTTTAACCCCAATTCCTTTTGGAGCTTCTTTATACGATTCACCTTATTACTTATTATTTTGAGACTCTCCAATTGGTTGATTTGAGCAAATATAAACAACTTCGCAAAGGTAAGACTATCAAGCTTTTTTACATATTTATCAATCTTCATTATCTCCACCATCTTTGAGATAACTTCTCCATTAAGGGGGTGGAGGTATTCCTTAAAAACTGTATTTATGGTATGCTTGTCCATGAGAACTCCTTATAGTTAGGATTTGGACAGGATTACCTACCTTCCTCCTGATTATAAGGTTTTTTTATGTGTTTTTAAACAAAAATTAACATATATTACAAAATATACAATAATTATTTTTAGCTAAAAACTATTGACAAACTAGTATTATCTTCACGCAACGCTAGTGTTATTGATTAATTAGTTATTAACTAATCAAGGCGGAAAATAGCCTTGGTTTCCGCTGCCGATCTGCAAGTTCACCTACCACTTGGATTTCAGCCGTGATTCATTTGTCTGAATGACTTCGTGCTAATTTGTCCCAATGAAGACTAACAAAAAGGACAGGTGCCCCTGTCCTTTTGTTTATACATCAGAATGGCCGCAACGTTCCTTATCTCTTTCCTTATCCGTTCATGATCATATCGCGAAAGGCAAAATAACGATTGAGTATTAATTTATAGTGGTTCTTGGAATTTGGGTATTCCTCCTCGATAGCAGCTTCTATACTTGGCGTCATGCTATTTTCTCCATTATAAATGCCCTTTTTCAAAATCCCATCAAGCTGCCCAACATAATCTTTTGCGGAACTTTCACCTAATTGATATTCCGTCATTAAAAATTGTTCAAAGTTCATTAGTGTTCACACCCTAACCTTTCTTTAAAAAATCCCTATCTTTCTTTATAACAAGCAAACTTAACTTATTCCTTAAAGATTCCTAGTATTCCTTTCACGAAATTTATAGAAATTATCAATAATTGGACGGGTGTTTTTAAATTCCGAACAACTTGAGAATGGGCCAAGAACTTTTATAAAGCTGTAGAAATTCGACGCTATTTGCTTGGTTAATTTTTTACTAAAGTAGGTGATTGAATAACAGAAATAAGCGGAGGTTTTCCGGTTAAATTGCTGAATAGTGCTTGGGTGCGGGTATATAAGCGGAGGTTTTCCGGTTAAGCAGGGCAAAATGACACCGCTCCACGCTTTCTGGAGTCAATAGCCGGAATTCTTCCGTCTATTTAAGCTATTTTCAGTGCTAATTCCTAATTAAGAGAAATTTCTCCGCTTATTTACCAACTCCGCGGTAGGGGGGAAATCCACACCCCCATTATGTAAAAGGTCTTGGAGAACGATGACAGTTTTCAGGAGATTGTTCCGCAAAACCCTTTTTAGGAACATCAATCCCATACGTCTGCTTGGCCTAAGAGACAACCTCACCATTTAGATCCAAGAGAATCCCCTTCACACTCGATGTTCCTAAATCAATTCCAATTAAATACGTCATTTATTCTCCCACCTTGCTAGCAGAGCTTTGGCTTAACTCTTTCAACTATACCACTACTGCTACATCAAAGATCCTTCATTTGTTTGATTTCCCTTCCATAATACACGCCAAAATCGGGCAAAAGGGTTTAACACCCCCTGCCCGATTTAAGGTCTTATACCAAGTTTCGTTTTTTTGATAGCACATGTCCGCGTTAAGACCCAACGAATTGCCGTCTCTTCGCAGGTTTGACACCGCTGTGTCAATAACCTTGTTCATCCCCTAATGGCACATTAACATAACAAAGCCTTCAGCCGTTTCCTCAAGATTCCCAAAATTTAACAACAAATATAGTCATTGTCGGAGTAGGTGTAGCAGCGTTTCAACAATTCGAAGGTGCTAATGCTATCTTCTATTACATTCCTTTGATTGTACAAAAGGCAACTGGACATTCAGCTAGTTCTGTATCTGCTTGTAGATGCGACTTTGCCACTCGTCAGTGATCCTAATAATCGTTATATGTGTTGTGATGTAATCGTATTTTTTATAATTGGACCAGACTGCGCTTCATGAGCCATTTTAGTTCTAAGCGGTCGTAATACTAGAATGGCTAGTAGGGCGGTTAAGATGTCCGCACCCGCGACTAAATAAAAAACCGGGATCCAACTTCCGGTTATTGATTCCAAATAGGCGGAAGCAGGACCTCCTAGTAAAGAACCAATACCTTGTGAAATATAAAGGAATCCATAGTTCGTAGTGGCATGTTTTGTCCCAAATGTATCGGTAAGAATTGAAGGAAATAAAGAGAAGATTTCCCCCCAACCGAAGAAAACGACACCCGTTAAGATAACAAAGGCGATTGGATCATTCCGCAGACCAAGCAGCGCTAGAATGGAAATAGCTTCTAGTGTAAAAGCAATAACCATCGTCAATTCTCGACCAATTCGATCCGATATCCAGCCAAAAATAGGTCGTGTCAGTCCATTTGTGAATCTGGAAATCGTTAGAGAAAGCGGTAAGGCGGCCATACCGAACACAAGAGCCTGACTTACACCAAAATCATCGGCAAAAGAACTGACTTCAGAAGTGACCATAAGTCCACTTGTTGACATGAGAGCCATCATAATGAAGAGAATCCAGAATATAGGACTTTGAAACATTTCACGCGGGCTAAAATTCATCTTATTAGGCATGGGTGTTGGATGGGTTTGATCCACCACTTTGGGCTTGATCATTTCTTGACTAGGCGGTGTTTTGAGGCCTTGAGCAAAAAGAAAGCCAATGATCCCTTGGATAGCACCGAAAATGAGAAGAGCTGAGACGTATCCGGTTGAATGAATAAGGTTCGAAATAGGAAAGGTTGTAAAAATAGCGCCGAATCCATATCCGGCCGCAGCCAAACCGGCTGTTAGACCGCGATAGTCTGGGAACCATCTCACCATCAACCCGATAACCCCGACATAAATAATACCTGTTCCAAATCCCCCCATTACTCCATAAGTAAGATAAAGCATTCCTAAATTATTAATAAAAGCCGTAAAAATCCAACTTAAACCAATTAGAATACTTCCAATAGATACGAGAAGTCGAGGACCAAATTTTTCAATGAGATACCCCTGGACAGGCGAGAACCAAGTTTGAATGATAATCAATAAAGAGAACGTGAACTGAATGCCCACCAAACCAATACCCAAATGCTGCTGGATGGGTTGAACAAATAACGTCCAAGTATACTGAGGGCTTGAGATGGTCATCATCACGACCACCCCGAAAACCAATTGCCACCACCTATTAATTTTCACGTTTTCTTTAGTCAAATGATCTCCTCCTTTAATTAAGCCAACTTGATCAATACTTACTTAGGCATTTCTTGTATAATGGCGTCACATGTAGCGTCGATGTGTTGTTCCAATAAATCTAATAGTCTACTTTCGTTATTATTTTTTATATATTCCAAAATTTTACAATGTTCCTCTTGTGCAATCGATAGGTAATGTTTTGACGTATACATGTTCATATAGACCTCTACTCGCCCCCATAGTTGAGACAGCAATTCGAGAAGGGGTTGAGAATCGGAGTAGGAATATAGCTTTAAATGAAAGGTTTTATTCAATTTCCGCCATTCAACATGATTATCTATCTGCTGATCCATGTCTTGAAGAAGTTGATCAAAAGAAGCCAAATGGCTGCTACTAATATTGGGGATTAGCCACTCTACAGCTAATTTTTCAAGTCTTTTTCTAATAGAAAAAATTTCCCTAACATCTTTTTCAGAAAGTTTATTGACGACAATACTTCTTCTTGAGATGGTCACGAATCCTTCCGCTTCCAATTTCATCAAAGCTTCCCGAATTGGCATGGTACTAACGCCGTAAGTATCTGCTAATTTTCTTATTGTGATTTTTTCTCCCGGCTTTATTTCCCCAATAAGCAATTGATCACGTAATGATTCAACTATTTTTTGAGAAATCGTTTGAAAGTCTAAAATTTTACTAGAAATGGTTTCTCCCCCCCTTAGATGATATTTGTGATCACATATCGTAAGTCTTGTATTTATAATAGTTAAATAATAAATAGAGAGAAAGTATAGTGTCAGAAAAGCTCACATGGTTTTTCTATAAAAAGACTCCAGATGTGAGGATATGGAAATTTCCATTACACCAAACGAGGCCAGTGCGAAGCCCATTTCCTGAATCACAAAAAAACACCGCAAAATGATTGCAGTGTTTTTTGTGATTCCTATTCAATTAAGTATCCTATTAGTAAACAGTAACCTGGACTTTTTTGACTCCAAATTTAAGGGCCTTTTGTTTAGACGATACAAAGACATCAATTTTATTTCCTTTGATAGCTCCGCCAGTATCTGCTGCAACAGCGTCTCCATAGCCTTCTACATGCACTTTACTTCCAAGCGGAATAACCTTAGGATCCACCGCGATTATTTTAGCATCCGAATGTTTTTTAAGGTTAAATCCCGTTGTGGTGAGTCCTGTGCAACCTGCACATGAAGCTGTATAAGCTGAAGCCTTGACTGTCAGTTTTTTTGAACTAACTTTTGCTGCTTTGCTGCTTTTTTTAGGTTTTGGTGCAGCCTTTTTTGCAGTATGAGTGTCACCCGAAACGTTTAGTTTTAATCCTGGATGGATGATGTTACTTTTTAATTTATTCCACTTTTTAAGCTCTGAAACCGTTACATGATGACCCTTCGCAAGACCCCATAAAGTGTCACCCTTATGTACAGTTACAGTTTTTGTTGCAGCATGAGCTTGAATAAAAGAAGTAACGAAAAGTAGTCCTGAGAGTCCAGCAATAGCAGTCATTTTTTTAAGTTTATTTAGCATTCTTTCCCCTCCATGCTCTTGTTCTATTACTTGTCCTAATCGTAACACGAAAAGTTTCGATAAAAAGAACAGAGGGATGTTAATTCAATTACAAGTATGGCGGATATATTTCTCTAGTATTTCAAAATACTAGAATGCCGTCGAAAGAAAAAGAGAACCCCCTTATTATTACAAGAAGTCCCATCAGTCGGTAAAAATACTCTTATTTTGTTGAATAAGCTCTGTTAATGAATAGTGTTGATTTTAATTGCTAAATAATTAGGCGAAAATAGCGAGTTTCGGAACACATTTAGATATTATGTTCCGTAACGTGAGCTTACACAGGTCATTTATTCTTGATTAATTCGGAACTGGCGGAGTCTGCGAATCGCGATCTTATTTTCAAAAATAGACCATCGACTAGACCATAAAGGCTTTATCGATGGTCTGAAACGCTCTCCAATCTAGAGATCATTATTTTTTAAACAATTACAATTGGTAACCGAAAGAAGCACCAACGATAATTAAAAGAATGATTAAAACCACAATCAACGCAAATCCACCCAACGTACTCCCCTCCTCTGAACATGAAATAATATATACGCCCAATTAAGGTTTGGTACTTAGTCTTATTTATTTTCCTTAAATTTACAGAAGTTTTAGAAGAATGGACCTATATGATGGAGTTTAATTGGGACTCAGATGTCCGTTCGCAAATGGCTTTGTTCACCATTTTCCCCTGGGACGTTGGTGGCCCCATCACACACTTCTGGCTCCACTCATGCCTCGGTTTTGTGTGTTGGAGCCACCATCACACACTTTTGGCTCCACTCACGCCTCGGTTTTGTGTGTTGGAGCCTTCATCACACGCTTTTGGTTCCACTCACCCCATATTTTTGTGTGTTGGAGCCTTCATCACACACTTTTGGCTCCACTCATGCCTTGTTTTTGTGTATTGGAGCCTTCATCTCACACTTCTGGCTCCACTCATGCCTTATTTTTGTGTGTTGGAGCCCTCATCACACATTGGAGGCTCCACTCACGCCTCGGTTTTGTGTATTGGAGCCCTCATCACACACTTCTGGCTCCACTCACCCCTTATTTTTGTGTATTGGAGCCCTCATCACACACTGGAGGCTCCACTCACGCCTTATTTTTGTGTGTTGGAGCCCTCATCACACACTGGAGGCTCCACTCACGCCTTATTTTTGTGTGTTGGAGCCTCCATCACACACTTTTGGCTCCACTCACGCCTCGGTTTTGTGTGTTGGAGCCTTCATCACACACTGAGGGCTCCACTCACGCCTTATTTTTGTGTGTTGGAGCTCTCATCACACACTGAGGGCTCCACTCACCCCTTATTTTTGTGTATTGGAGCCCTCATCACACACTAGGGGCTCCACTCACGCCTTATTTTTGTGTGTTGGAGCCCCTCATCACACACTTAAAATTATGGTGTTCCCCTCCACTCAAAAGTGAAGGAAAACATTGACAATGGTTCATTGGAATAGCAAGTGAGGCGCTAGTTCAAAATAACTTTGAGTTTTTAAATTCGAAAAAGAATTTAGGTGAGGCGATTGGGTGACGATGTAAAAAAACGAATTGGACAACGAAAAAGAAACGATAAAAAACTTAAAAAAGATGACATCACCATTGTCGATGCAGATGCTGCCAAAAAAGCGGTGGTGGCGACAGCCCTTGGCAATGCCATGGAGTGGTTTGATTTTGGCATCTATTCTTATTTGGCCGTGACGATCGGAAAAGTATTTTTTTCAGGCGCACCTGCCCAGCTCCAAATTGTTTTTTCGTTTGCTACTTTTGCGGTAGCTTTTCTCGTTCGTCCTATTGGCGGGATGTTTTTTGGGATGCTCGGCGATAAGTATGGACGAAAAAAGGTATTAACCATCACATTGTCGTTAATGGCTTTTGCTACTTTATGTATGGGTTTAATACCGAGTTACGCATCAATTGGAAATCTGGCGCCTATCCTGCTACTTGTAGCCAGGTTGATTCAAGGATTTTCTACAGGCGGGGAATATTCGGGTGCCATGACGTTCATCGTCGAATCTTCACCCGATAAAAAGAGAGGTTTTCTATCAAGTGGCTTAGAAGTCGGAACATTAGTTGGCTATATTTTTGGCTCGGGGATTGTTACGATTCTAAGTTATATACTTGGCCAGGATCAAATGCTGAATTGGGGATGGCGTATTCCCTTTTTTATTGCGGCTCCGATCGGACTCATTGGTCTCTATTTGAGAAATCACTTAGAGGAGTCCCCTGTTTTTGAGGCCATGAATGAAAAGAAATCAGAAGAACCTGAACAAGGCTTAATAAAAAAAGTGCTGGCTTATCATTGGCCTCAGCTTCTAAAAGGGGCTGTTTTAGTCTTATTTTTTAATGTGGTCGATTATATGTTGCTATCGTATATGCCATCTTATATGAATGTTGTCTTGGGTTATGGACAAACCAAGGGACTTTTATTAATTCTGATTGTCATGTTTATCATGATTCCAATTGTTTTAACGATGGGCTATTTCAGTGATCGGATTGGAAATAAACGAATTATTCTAGGCGGATTGATTGGGTTAATCCTTCTCTCGATCCCTTCATTAAAAATGATCGAGAGCGGCTCAAATTTGATGGTCTTTTTGGGCCTGATGATATTAGCTATTCTTTTGGCTACCTTTGAAGCAACAATGCCGTCTCAGCTGCCTTCCTTGTTTTTTACACAAGTCAGATACGTGGCACTGGCTATTACATTTAATATTTCCGTTTCCTTATTCGGTGGAACAACTCCACTGTTTACGGCGTGGCTAATAAAAGTAACAGGAAACAAGATGATTCCAGCTTATTACATGATGGCTGCTTGTCTCATCGGCTTTGTCACCATGCTGTTTGTAAAAGAAACGACTGGAAAATCACTGCGGGGTTCAGCCCCAGCAGTCGAGGAAAAACACGAGGCAATGGATATTTTAGAGACTCTCGAGGATCCAGACAAGGACTTATGGTGGAAAGAAGAAGGCAAATCAATTGTAGAAAAAATGTCTGACTCCGAAAAAGATAACTAATTTAATTGAAAAAGTCGTGAGTATCCCATTATGCTCACGACTTTTTCTTAAACGGTTTATGAAGCTTTTTTCAGCCTCTCCCTTTCACTTGCAGGTCGAAATTTTTCTAAAATAAGCCCCACAAGTAATCCCACAACTGCAGGAATGACCCAGTCTAGACCAACTGATGCAAGCGGCAGTCTGCCAAGCAGAGCATCAATAGGGCTCCATTTTAGGTCGAATGCTTTCAAACCATCCAGCACACTAACAATACCAGTTAGAAGCATGGCGCAAGCATAGACCTTTTGGGCACCTCCGAAGTAACGATGAAAGATCGACAGGACGACCAGAACAATCGTTAACGGGTAAGCCATATCCAAGAATGGAACAGAAATGGTAATAATTTGATTCAATCCAAGGTTCGCGATTAGCAAACTTCCCAACGTTATAACAGTGACAATCAATCGGTAGCTTAATTTCGGAGCGATTTTCGAAAAATACTCCCCGCAGGCGATCGTTAACCCGACACAGGTAGTAAAACAAGCGAGTGTAAAAATAAAACCTAGCAAGATTTTCCCGGCCGTTCCTAAAAGCAGAGTAGAAGCAGTGGACAAAAGAGCCGTTCCATTGTCGAAGGAACCGTAGCCACCCATTTTGGCTCCAAGAAGTCCGATGATGACATAGACGAGCGCTAACGCAGAACCCGCAACGAGTGCCGCTTTGATCGTAGATGCTATTAATTGTTTTTTCTCACTAACACCCTTTTGCTTAATAGTCGTTAAAATAACAATTCCAAATGCAAGAGCCGCTAACGCATCCATTGTCGAATACCCATCAATAAATCCTTTAAATAATGAAGCGGTATGATAGTTGGCCGTTGGTGCATTAAATGGCTTGTGTAATTTAACAAACCCTGTCACACAAAGAACAACAATCGATAATAATAAGGTTGGCGTAATGAAACGACCCATATAATCCACCATTTTTGTTGGGTTTAAGCTTAACAGATAGACTAATAAAAAGAAAACAACGGTAAAGCCAAATAAAATAAGGGATGAATTCACAGAGGAACCGACAAACGGCTTGATCCCCATCTCAAATGCCACATTCGCATTTCTTGGAATCCCAAAGAATGGTCCAATCGACAAATAAACAATAATAGTAAAAATAGTCCCAAACCACGGATGAACTCTATTTCCAAGGGAATTGGCCCCATCTTTAACAAGTGAAATCGCCACGATCACTAAAAGAGGTAACCCAACACCCGTTATAATAAATCCAATAATAGCTGGCCAAAAAGAGGTTCCTGCTCCTATTCCGAGGAACGGAGGAAAAATTAAATTACCCGCTCCGAAAAACATTGAAAATAACATCAACCCTACAAAAAACGTTTCTTTTCTTTTCATTCTTGAGGTCTCCTTCTTGTTGTTTTAAGACAAAATAAAAAACCCACCCCTGTTATTAGGGACGAGCTTACTCGCGTTACCACCCTACTTCCGCAAATCATGCAAAAAAACTTGCGGCTCTCGATCAACGTACCATCATCATACGCGTCCCATAGTAACGGCGGGCATTCCGGTAGGAGATGATTTTCACTCGCGTCTTGAACACCTGCTTCCACCAATCGCAGGCTCTCTAAAGTCCAAAAATAACCAACTACTCTTCTCATCATCGATTTTGTCTTTTCTAAAAAATTCAATAAAACTATTATATAATTTATAAATCCATTTGCAAGTGTTTTTTCTGAAACGCGGGGACGGTTCTCGCGTTTCAACGGGTTGTACACTCTTATTGCCCTGCCAATACGCTCCCTCTGTTTATCGCACTCTGTATAAATAACTATGCAGATCAGGTTGAGTAATGTGCATAAGCCAATCCGCAGATATCGCAGGCTCATGATTAATTTGGATGACGACTTCCTTCTGGTCCAAAACATCAATAGGCCGCTTTGTGACAAGTTCAATCGTCTTTACCTCTTCCCCTCTAAAATCGTCACAATAAATTTCCTTTTTATACTCAAGAATCTTGACTGAGTGATGATTCACCTTTATCTTAAATTGTTTTCCCTTTTTTCTAAAACTAAACAAACAGATAACCTCCACGAAAACAGCAACTTATCTTATTTACTATTATGAACTTATGGTAAATCAATGCATGCCGATATGCAAAATCCCCCACCATCTTGAAGGATAAAAATTAAAAACAACGTGATGAAAATCCCTCCCATTGTTAGACACCAACTAACAATTAGAGATGCCTTTCATTTTAAAATAACAAAAAACAAAGAGACTGGGACAGAAGTAGTTTACGAATAAAAAAACCGAACTTATTCACACCTTTTAATGTGATGGGTTCGGTTTTTCATTTATAAGTTAAGTCAGTTATGAAAACGCTCCGTCAAAATACGTCGCTTTCTGCAAGCACGGCCTCAGCTCCTCAGCAAGGAATACGCTTGCTTTCGGGGTCTCGGACACGTTCTGTTCCTGCAGGAGTCTCTGCGCTTCCTATTTGTTTCTTTACTTATAAACATTTAGTGTTCGGAATTTAAGCCAGTTATTTTAGCTTTGTCCCAGCCTCCTTGGCCAAACTTTTTAATTTGCTTTTCATGTGATTAGTTGGATTAGTTTCATTAATTATACTATCTCAAGACTAAGTGCTTATTGTTTAACAGCCCCAGCTATTCCTTCAACAAAATAACGTTGCATAAATATGAAAACGAGCATGATCGGAATAAGGGAGATTGTTGCTCCAGCGGTCATCCCCGTATAATCCGTCATATACTCACCAACAAACGAATACATCCCTACAGCTAATGTTCTTAAGTCCGGCCGATTTAAAGTAAATATCAATGGTTCAAGAAAAGCGTTCCATGACCATATAAATTGCATAATTGCAGTTGTTGCAATGACCGGTCCAGATAAAGGAAGCATAACACGCCAAAATGTTCTAAAAAAGCCACAACCATCAATAGCAGCCGCATCTTCTAGTTCATCAGGTAATGATGAAAAAAAGGATGTGAATAATAGGATATATAGAACATGTGCTCCAGCAGATTCAGCAACTATAACACCTAATAAATTATTCATTAAGCCAATGTGGCGAATAATTTCAAATAAAGGAATAATTGTATAACCTTTTGGTATAAACATGGTTGCTGCAATTAATACCATTGCTACTCTTCTTCCAGGAAAACGTACTCTGCCCAAAGCATACCCTGTTAAGGCACACACCACTGTTACAATAATCACAGTAGAAACGGTTACAATAACTGAGTTCAAAAAATATTGAGCAAAATGGGCTGTTTGCCATGCCCTTGTATAATTCTCCCAATGCCATACTTTAGGAATTAAATTTAACCCTGAACCAAAAAAGGATCTATTTGTCTTGAATGAGGCAGAGATCATCCATAAGAACGGATAAATCCATATAACGCCTAAAACGATTAGGAATATGTGTAATAGAACCTTTCGTTTTTTACTTTCAATCATATTATAAAGTTCCTTTCTTTATTTCAGTTTTGTTGGCTCTTCGAATGAACCATCCGATACTAATACTCAATAAAAATACGAAAATGCCAAAGAGAATTCCTGCTGCTGATGCGTATCCCATCTGAGGTATCCCATTCATCGCAAACGCATACTGATAAATATATAGATCAATAGTTTCGGTAGCATGATAAGGTCCGCCATTAGTTAAGGTCTTGACCAAGTCAAAAACATGCAAACCATTTACAACAGTTAAAAGTAATATAACAGCAGAAATAGGTTTTAAAATGGGTAAGGTAATGCGCCAAAGCGTACTAAAAAAATTCGCACCATCAATTTTTGCAGCTTCATAAATATCTGTAGAGATTGATTGCAATCCAGCTAACCAATAGATCATTACGATACCGAAAAATTTCCAAGATCCAACAAGAATCATTACACCCATTGCTAAGTTGGGATTATCCAACCAATCTATTGGTTGCTTAACAATGTGTAAGGCTTCTAATACATTGTTAATTAATGCATCTTTATTACCAAAAATATTTGCCATGACAATCCCTATAATGGCGGTTGATGTAACAACAGGAAGAAAATATATCGTTCTATAAATGATTTTTCCCTTAATTTTAGATTCATTAAATAGTATTGCCATTAAAAGAGCTAACGGCATTACAATTAAGGTTTGCCCAGCCATATAAATAATGGAATGAACAAAATCGTGCCAAAATTGAACATCATGGAAGAGACGAGTATAATTATCTAACTTTATAAATTGATTTAAGGGTCCAATTCCATTCCAATTATAAAATGAATAGGTATAGCTTAGAACAATTGGCAATATGGTTAATCCAACAAATAGAATAAACTGTGGTGTTATGAATAAATATGCCCACAGACTTTTACGTTGCTGGGCTTTTGTAGTTGACCTAGTTTGTTTGGATTTAGAAGAATTAACAAGTTGTGACGACATGGCTTCCCTTCCCTTCTATAGAAATAATAGAGGGAGTACGAAATAAACTCCCTCATATTAATTATGATGGCTAGTGATTATATGGCTGAAAAGGTGTCCAATCCGGGAACTGAAAGTCTGATTGCGAAACTTTCCCATTCGATTGTTTGATTGCATCCGATAAAGCTTTATTATATTTGTCGGTCCTTTGCTTTAATGCAGATTGGATATCCGATATCTGTCCTGATAAATACCCTTGTAAAACAGTTCCAAGGCTATCAGTTGGCTCATTACTTTGAGCGTTTGCTATGACATCCACTGTTGCTAAATTTTTATTATAGGGATTTGGAGCCAATATCTTAATTTTATTTTGCAGATCGGCAACATCTTTAAATTGAGGGTAAGGTAAAGTGATACCTTGCATGGCACTTTTTACAGGAGGTTCTTCCACTCCATTTTTCGCTAAATTCTTATAAAAATGCTCAAACATATAGTCAAGAAATAGTTTAACTTCTTTATAATGTTTTGTATTTTCAGATACAAGTAACCCTGCTGGGGACTCTCCTTGGAAGCCTTCGTAATAGGGATTTCCATCTTTTGTAGGCATAGCTGCTACGCCCCAATCCTTAAAGCCGTCACTATTAAAAACACCTGCAGCCATCGTTCCATCAAATGTAAAAGCAGCTACTCCATTTTCAAACAATCCTTTCGATTGCATATCGTCACTTTGCATGCTATTCGGATGCAAAACATTCTTGTCTTTCATTTCCTTAAAGAAATTCATAGTATCAACAATACCTGACGTATCAAAATCGTATTTTCCAGTCTTATAATCAATACCCGTTACACCTCCAGAATTCCAAAAGACATCTGGAGAAATAGATGCAGCCATGGCCATAATTTCACCGTTTGTTTCAAAATTTGTGGAAGCATTACCACCAACTATTAGCCCGTATGTTTTCCCATTGGATTTTTGATAGATTTGTTCACCATCTTTAATAAATTGGCCCCAAGTTTTGGGAATCTGTGTAATGCCATATTTTTTTAAAATATCTTTGTTGTAAAACATCATATTAGTGTAGTGGTACCCGATCATAAGTGGAAATTGATACACCTTATTTTTTAATGTCGTATAGCCCTCCGCCCAAGTTCCTTGAACAAATTGATCCTTTTTTTTGTTTGTAATGACATCATCTATGTTACGGATGACCCCAAGCTGAGTGAGTTGGGATAATGAAAGTGAGGGAGTATAGCCAAAGATGTCTGGAAGTTGATTTCCTTGAATCGCCGCTTGTAATTGAGCCGTGTATTGAGCTGAGGGGACGTTAGTCAATTTAACGTGAATATTGGGGTTATCTTTTTCGAAATCAGCTATTGTTGTCTTGAACGTCTCATTCAATTCTGGCCAACGATTCCAAACGGCTATAGTCGTAACTCCTTTTGATGAACCGCTGCTGGAAGCATCAGAAGAGCTCGAGGAAGAACACCCCGACAAAACCATTGATAAGAAAAAAACAATCCCGATAATCGGAACAAGAAATTTTTTCATAATGATCCCCCTCTATTAATTATTTTTTACCATTTTCTCCTGGAATACCTCTCAAATTTGGATCATGAGGAACAACATCACAGGTTTCTTGATAAAACGTCAACATTCTTTCTTTTAATTCTGAAAGAATATCTTTCATTTCGGGTTCATCTATGCAATTATTTAATTCGGATGGATCATTTTGTAGATCGTATAATTCATCTTTTTCATATAAACGTCTCACATATTTGTACCGTTTATTACGACACATTACTGCTTTGGTATGTTCAGGCCCATCGTTAATTTGAAAGCTTAACCTTGGCCAGTACAATCCACCTTCTTTACTGGAATTCGATTCCTTTTCTTTGCAATGCTCTTCGTTGGCAAGTCTTCCACCTTCACAAAAGACACTATTGCGATGCTCCTTCACCTTTCCAGATATTAATGGAACTAATGAACGACCAAAGTGTGTATGATGAAGCTTTATATTTGTTAGTTCTTCAATGGTTGCCGATATATCTATTAGTTCTACAAGAGCATCATTTATACCGGGTTTAAGATCAATACCCACTGGCGGCTTAATAATTAATGGGACATTAGTCAGACAATCCTCAAACGTATTCTGCGTTTTTTCAACTAATCCATAATCTCCTGTAAAATCCCCATGGTCTGAAAAGAAAAAGATAGCCGTTTCCTCGTATATGCCCGTTTCTTTCAAAGCTTTTACGATTAATCCAAACTGATGATCAACTCTTGCACACATTCCATAATAGGTAGCACGTAATTCCTTCCAACGATCCTCGGTCCAAGTTTGCATTCCCTGCCGTTCATAAATGCCCTTTAATAAACTTGGCTTCCCTTCCCAATTTTCAGGAGCTTGAATTCTCTCTGGAATTTTTGAACGATCAATAAGGCTAAACCATGGTTCTTCAACCGCATAAGGAGGATGAGGATAACTTAAAGGGAGATACAGACAAAGCGGTTGATCTTCGGGTCGATTTTTAATCTGCTCAACAGCCCCAAGAACGTTTGCCCAATCAGGGTCGTAATATTTCTCATTTGATGCATTATCTAACTTTCCGACATAAAAGGAGTAGAAGGTATCACTTTCTGGATCACCTCTCCACGCCTCTCCATTCCCCCAAAGAGGATTAGGTTTTTGTTTCGGCTCATATTTCACATCACAATAGTCTTCGTAGCCATATTCAGCGGGCACCAAATCGTTCTTCCCTCCCCACCAGACAAAATACCCCGATTCCTTCAATGTTTTTAATAAAACTGGTTCATCCTTTCTAAGCATATGAAACATCGTTCGATGACCACGTACATGTGGATACCATCCCGTCATAAATGAACACCGGCTTGGCGTACAAACAGGATTTTGACAAAAAGTATTTTGAAATGAAACAGCCTCTTCTTGAATGATTTGATCAAGATTTGGCGTTACGGCTGCCTGATTTCCCAAGTGTCCCATTACATCTCCACGCCATTGGTCAGGATTAAAAATGACAATATGTGGTTTTTTCAATGAAAGTCTTCCTTTCTCCATAACAAATTTCTTCCCCTTACTTCCATAATTAACCGGTTGATGTGTCAACAATAGCCTTTGGAAACGCATTCACGGTATAATATACGTAACCGGTTGCGTTATATGTATTACAATTTGCAAATTAAAATTTTATTAATACAAAATCAACAGTTATACGATAAGTTTGAATTGTAAGGAGAATATTCCTGCAGAAAACTGTATACACATGAGATTACAAATCGGAAATTTGAAACTATTACCAAAAAATATAATTTCTCACATATGTTAAAAAATCAAAATTTATATTTATAGGAGATAGGTTATGACGACTATTTATGATATTGCTAAAATTGCGGGTGTTTCACCAGCTAGTGTTTCGAGAGCATTAAATGGATTAAATGGGGTCAGCAAGGAAACAAGAGATCGTATTTTACAGATTAGTAAAGCTCTTGATTATTACCCTGATACGATTGCCCGTGGATTGTCTTTAAAGCGATCGTGGTTAATCGGCGTTTCTTCAGTATCTGAATTTAACAGCCCCTTTTTTTATAATTTACTCACTCACTTCAGTAATGAAGTTTCAAAGGAAACGTATGATTTATTATTTTTCCAAAGTAAAGATAGGAAAAATAGAATTCAAGAAATTATTACTAAAGCTGAAAGACGTAAAATTGACGGACTATTACTTACAAATATAGGAAAGGGAGAGCCTATTCATCTACTAAATGAATGTTCCATCCCAATTGTCGTGATAAATGCTGATATTACCGGTAAAAACATTTGTTGTATCTCGACAGACCACTATGGTGGAGCATTCCAGGCCATGAAATATCTTATAAAATTAGGACATAAAAAGATTGGTTATATAGGAGAAGATCTCGAACGAATTGGGACAAAATCGGGGATAGATAGATTCAGAGGCTACCTTGAATCATTAAAAATCTTTGATTTACCTCACAGGAAGGAATGGGTTCAAGCAGGTGATTATGATCTTCAGACAGGTTATTTATCTGCGAAAGAAATAATAAAATCCTCTGATTGGCCCTCAGCTATTTTTTGTGCTTTTGACACGATTGCGATTGGTGCTATGCGAGCCTTTCAAGAAGAAGGTTTGATAATCGGTAAAGATATCTCAATAATTGGGTTTGATGATATAAATATTGCAAGTGAAATATCGCCGCCGCTCACAACCATTAGGCAGGACTTTGCTAGATTAGGAAGTATTGCGGGCCAACAATTAATTAAATTAATTGTTGGAGATGAACTAACTGGAAATTTAATAGTTCCTTCACAATTGATTGAACGAGAAAGTACATGTACTTATTTAAATTAATTAAAAATTAATTTGTTCCATAACAAGAATTGAACTTCCTAAATGTTTAAACTAAAATCCTATTTCTAAAAATGCTAAAAGTTATAATCCGTCGAAATGACTTGATTATAACTTTTAAATCTAAACAGTTTATTTGATCTTTCCCTATTTCTTATTGATTTATGGATCGCAAAACTAGTAGCAACTCAACTGAATCCTAAACTCCTTTTTTCATTTTTACATCAGAATAGATATTCCGTTCCGATATATCTTCTAATGCTTTTCCTTTTGATTCAACATTAATAACAAAAATAGTTATAAGGAGAATAACAATTCCAGCTCCAATGCCAGATAAGTACAGTAATTTTACAGAGTGAGATAATATGAGGGCGATGATATACGAGGACACAAATCCACTTAATCGGTTGGCAGAACTATTAACTCCCATGGCAAAGCCTCTAACAGCTGTCGGAAATAATTCGGAAGCCCATGTCCATGTAACACTCGCTCCTAGTGATCCGAGAAATTCCATACAAATCCATAAAATAAAAAATGCATCTGCTGGTAGCTTAAAGGCAAGAAGAATAACGAGGATTAAGGTCATCAGTCCGAATGAAAAAATTCCAACTGGTCGTCTGCCTGTCTTGTCTATTAAAAGTCCCCCGACAAGGAATCCGGCAATATTAAACAGCCATACAAATGCCGATCCTAAAAGTGAAATATGAAGATCACCTGTCAATCCAATCGTTTTAAGTACCTGTGGGGTAAATAGATTAATTGGAGCAATTAGAAAGAAAGCAAGAAAGGTTGAGAGGAAAACACCTACTAATAAACGCATTAGTTGTCGGCTAAATAAGGAGGTCCACTTAAAGTCTGAGGTCGTCGAATTCAGAAAAGTAAGCTCTTCAATAGTTACACCCATATCGGAATTTATGATAATATCATTTGCTTCTGAAACTTTACCTTTTGCAGCCAGCCATCTTGGCGATTCAGGGATTGACTTTCTAATCCATAAGACAATTATGGCAGGAATCAAGCCTATTAAAAAAGCTGCACGCCATGCACCGCCATTTCCTAATCCAAGAAATGCATCCAGTACAAGAAAAGATAAAACTGCGCCAATGCCCCACATAATAAATTGGAGGGATAACAAAAATCCTCGACGTTCTTTAGGTGAGAATTCAGCAACAAGTGTCCAGCTGACAGCTAAGTCGACCCCAATGGCTAAACCTGTAAGAAATCTTCCGATGAATAACATAGTAGTGTTAACGGCCAGTCCTGCAATCAATGTTCCTCCAACAAAGAGGAACAGATCAAGGACAAACATCATCTTACGGCCCGAAATATCCACAAGTCTACTTAAAAAAATGGAACCAAAAAAACCTCCTAGAAATGCCGTACCAATAATTAACCCGGTTATCGCTGATGATGTAATAGAAAATGATTTTGAAATTAAAGAAATAGCCCCTGCGACAACTATTAAGTCATATCCGTCAAGAAGACCTCCCATTCCTGCTAAAAGAGCTACCTTTGAAGATAATTTCATCTTGGTTCCTCCTCATATAATTTAAATGCAGATAATCAAAGCGTTTACATTAATAATGGACTTCAATGATAAAGTACTGTACAATGACTTGCAATTTTTGAAAACCTAGAATCATTCACATATACTTCACCGCCGTAAAGAATCTAAACATCCTAAGCATTAAAATTAAGCTGTAACTTATTGAATATAAGACTTATAGCTTTCTTCCTTTTGTTAATTGTTCCTTCAACCAATGGTTATCAACTAGAGTGTCTCCCTCTTCCAACAAAATGCTATAGAGACGAGACCTTAAGTCTTGGACAACCGACTGGTTCGCTTCAACATGTATCACATTGTTTAATTCATGAGGATCCCTAATTAGATTATAAAGTTCATCCACATCCGTTGTGTTCCAAATATATTTCCATTCTGCAGTTCGAATCATCCTCTGAGTATAGAGTCCAAATTGCTGTCCATTATAGGTTGCAACGACCTCGTTTCTCCAATTTAAGGGAGACTTTCCTTCTATAATGGGTACTAGAGAACTTCCCTGATGAATGTCTGGTGGTTTAATCCTACACATTTCCAGAATAGTGGGCGAAATATCTAACAAATTATAGACAAAATGATCACAGTTCAAATGATTTTTGAGCTTATTTGGCCATTTTATAATTAATGGAACCCTAACCACATCTTCGTACAGGACAAAATGCTTATCCATCATTCGATGTCCTCCACACATGTCTCCATGGTCAGTTGTGAAGATGATAATTGTATTTTCTTGAATCTCCATCATCTGGACAGCCTCTAGAACCTGACCAATCGCATCATCAACTTGACTAATCATTGCATAATATCTTGCTACTAGAGGTGCCCAATCCTCCCAAGTAAAATCCTCAATTCCCCAGTTTACCAACTGCTGACGCTGGATATAAGGCTTATTTTCAAAAGAATCTTTAAAATTTCCCCATTCTGGAATAGTTTCTGGTTGATAGAGATCCGCAAACTTTTGATTGGGCTTACAAGGAAGATGCGGGTCCGAAAACTCTAATCTAATGTGCCAAGGATTAGTCGACTCAGAATAATTTCTGATCATATCAATGACTTTATTGGTTAACCAGTGGGTTCGTGTATCCTCCAAAGGAATGGGGTCAATTTCACCAAACCAAGTGGAAAGATCATCTTTTTCATAAAGTTTGATTCCGTCTGTATATTTATACTGTGGATATTTCTCAGTTCGATAGCGTTCATACTCGGCTTCACTAACATACTCATCATAACCGAAATCGGTAGGATCATATGTGGGATGAACATGCCATTTACCAAGGTACGCGGTTTTATAACCTTCCTTCTTAAGTTCTCTCGGCCAAGAATAATCCTTTATGTCAATGGTTGAAACTTTTGGTCCCAAATCATAATTCCACAAAGCCCCCAGCATTTCCGGACGTCTCCCATTTAAAAAAGATTGACGAGCGGGACAGCAGAGAGGAATATGAGTGTAGGCATTGGAAAACCACGCCCCTTCACTTGCTAGGCGATCGATATTTGGGGTAAGTACTGGATATTTTTCACTAAACCCTATACAATCATAACGTTGTTGATCCACCATAATATACAAAATATTCGGTTTTTTATCCATAGACTACCTCCGTTTATTTTTGCTGACATAAAACTGAGGTATACACCTTTGGAACATACTTAATTGCTTATTTCTAATTCTCCTATTGAATCTTTAATCACTAATTGGCATGGAATAAGAACTCGTCCTCGATCCCATTCTTCATTTAAAAGAATAGAAATTGCTAAGCTCCCCAACTGTTTTAGTGGCTGTAAAAGGGTACTTATGGAGACTTTTAACATGGACTCAAATGGGATATTACCTGAAGCGACAAAGGATAGATCTTTAGGAATGTGAATCCCCTTCTCCGCTAAGACTTCAAGCATGACATGAGAAGAAGTATAATCGGCAGTGAAAATTGCGGTACATTTTGGATGACGGTCAATCCAGTCGCCAAATAAGTCCTTTGCATCCAAACGACATTCCGGCCTACCAACAAACCAATCTTCAGAATAAACGATTCCATTTTCTTGAAACCCCTTAATAAAGGCATCTTTTCGATGATCATAATTCGAAAAGCCTTCTCTCAACCCCAATAGCCCAATATTCTGATGTCCATTGTCTATTAAATATTGAATGGTCTCAATTGAAGCTGTATAGATATCGGAGTTAACACAAACAAAGGGACAATCTTTAAAATCCGAATTAAGGACAACAAACCTTTGACCTTCATCCCAAGCATGGATTAAAAACTCCAATTGATTTACCGAGGGAGTTACCACAATAAATCCATTAAGGTCAGGTGGATAACTCTCCTGAAATCCATTGTCGATAAATTGAATAACTCGACCTCTGCGATACACCTCCTCTCTTAACCCATCCATTAATTCTGAAAGAGCAGCGTAAACGCTTGAGAACGGGTGACACACCCAAACTTTTACCGGTAGTTGATCCGCCATATTGTTCGAAGTGATGGTTTGTGCAACGAAAGTTCCCTTTCCTTTTTGAGCTGTTAATACCCCTTCCAAAATCAGTTCATTAATAGCCCTATTCAAAGTACTCCAACTGCAATTATACTCCTGGCACAACGTATTACGGCCAGGAAGGAGATCACCAGCTCTTAAGATTCCATTACCAATTTTATCTTTAATATCTTGCTTGATTTGGAAATAAGCAGGTGTAAATTTTTGTCCCAAACTGTTCCCTCCTTTGTGGATTGAATTATGTTTTGAACCAGATCCATATCTCAAGGTTCATTCATAAAATTCTAATCGATTTAACTCTCTGAACTCCCCACTCTTCAACCCTACTTTGATACATATATATCAATGTCGAGCGTAAAACATGTCAGTCCAAATACTTTAAAATACAATTTCCCGAATTCACTGTTTTACTTTATAAAAATCTCAAACCCTAATCTTTAAAAAATTCATAAAATTGTCATTAGTAAGCCTTTGGGTGATCGAATCTACAGAAAAATCACAACCGCTTACAAAAAAATCAAGTCTCAGTTTGCAAAAAGACAAAAAACTTTTGTAATTTAAATCAAAATCCTCTTGTGTGACCCCATGTAATGTTAGAATAGTTTCATATCAAATAGGCTCAAGCCGCGCACTACTCATAAGCATGCAAAAAGCGTGCTCTTGATATCACTTTAAAATCAGTGACAACAAGAACACGCTATTGAGTCATTGGCTCTGGCTCTACAGATGTGAGCGAACCGTGGTATTTACTAGTCAGGAGTTCATGATCGTTTCCTAGTTTTGACTACCCTTAGAAAACCCTCAACAACTTCTGATCGAACAGAAGAAACCTTAAGCCTTATTTTTTTCTGGAGGGTTTCTTTTTAATGTACCATAATTATTCAAGTACTCATCATACAATTTTTCAACGCGCTCATGAAAGCTGTTGGATTCAAAGTACTCTTGTGATTGCGTGCCTTCTAATGCAAGCAAATACAACTGTTTGACATCTTGACCAACCTGGTCATTTAAAAGAAAATCCTCTAAATTAGCATTACTGTTGCTTCTTTGCAAATTAGGATCAATGAATTCTTCTAGCTGTTGCTTTAACTTGACCTCATCCGCTGGCCAAGGAAGGTCTAATGTGGTAGAAATGCGTCTTAAGGCTTCGATCGGATTTCCAAAAAGCTCTTCGTAGGAAATGATGACGCGTTTGTCCCCAAATGTATCTCTTAAAGAAAAAAGCGTTCTGAGCTGCCACTGACGAAGCGCCCATGTCTCATCGCGGTCCCAAGCCCTTTTGTTAGAAGCCACGACATCAATCGGATTTCGAATAATGATCACATGATGCGGCTCAGCGTTTAGCTCATTTAGAATATCCTTCCATAACTTTAGATAATCATTCGTACGGGGATCCTTCCAGCCCCAAACTGGTTTATCTAAGAAGGTCTCTTTCATATATTCTTTTAGTTCATTTTTTAAAGGACGTATTTTTTTACTTTTTTCATAGCCTTCTGGTGACGGCCGAAATGGCAGTTTTCCTCCAATTTTTTTATGAATGGTAAGAATTGGCTTATTTTCAAAGTACCCTTTCGGATTAGCTTTTTTTGCTTTAATAAACGGGTCATCCCCTAAATCCACACCCATAAAATTCAAAGCTCTCGTTAGAACCGATGTACCCGATCGACCATTTCCTAATACGAGTACCGCCTTCGTTCTAGGCAATTTCTCAGACTTATTTAGAAATTTAGTCAAACCTACCGACTCTAGAAATCCGCTTCCCGTACTTTTAACTGTTTTAGACAACTGTCTTGCCCCTTTCTTTCGTTAAATCAATGACATATGTAAGTATAAAGATAAGTTCTTAATATTTTATTAACACCCCCTAAGATTATTTCTTTTTGATAAAACACTGTGAAATGTTCAAGACGTACATTTTGTAATAGCGCATTGTCCAAAAAAGCATTTTTGTGGTAATGGCTGTAAACAACTTTGGTAATAGGAGAAACATTGAACATCCGTTAAAGGAACTTCCCCTCGCTATATTGAAAATTCTTATTATATTGGTTGAAACTTTCCAGAAAAAGTGGAAGAAGGAAGAGGCAAACCATAGATTTACTCTAGTTCACGTTTACGATAATAGGGGATGTGATCGATTGGCAGCTTCACCGGAAACAATTAGAGATATTGAAAGATACAAGGTTATTAATTAATGATTATATAAGGAGAAACATTTAATTCTAATAGAGCCTAAAAAAATAAAATCCCTCCATTTGTCGTTCTTTCACACCGGGGGGATTTCCACTATTTTGTAAAAAGATTCATTAAAAATTATTTTACTCATTTAATTGGGATACAATTGAACAGGCCATGTCTAAGCCCCTCTGTTTTTAATGCACCAGTAAGAGATTTATTGCTGTTTTATATCGTAACGCTTGGCAGCTTCCTAAGGAGTTCCTTTACATCTTCAAGTTTTGTATGACCCGTGACTGGATCAACAATTGAGGTGTAAACATGAGGGATCACTTCTTTAGCACCATTCTGTAAACAAACCTCCACCACGTCTCCAATCGTATTAGTATCAATTCCACCTGTTGGTTCAAATACATCGAGGCCATATTTAGCACCAGACTGAACCATTGCGGCAACTTCATCCAAGCAATAATTTCCCTTTATAGGAAAAAATTTAATCGATGGAACACCAATATCTGCAAGCATCGCTGCGGCCACATCTGTTGTCACAACCCCATAGTCCTTTTCACTCTTCGCTCCCGTTGAAATAATGACTTTTCCTGCTTCACCGCTTGGTCGAATCAGTGCATTAACCAGTGTATGGGGGCTGTTTGCTTGTTTTAATGCTCCCAACGTATAACCAGCTGCGGGAAAGACCTGATTGACATGGGCAGGTCTTGTTTCAACAGAAACACGAATTACTCTTTCCCATTGACTTGCATCGCCATTCCCCAGTCCTACTGATACCGCAATGCCAGCTTCTTGATAGGTATTTACTATTTCTACCGCTTCTTCATCGGTTGTAAAATCTTTCACCATTACACCAATTAAAACGTTTCCTTCCGTTATATCATTAATTTGTTTGGCATTTTCAAAATTCTTAGCTAAAACATTTAATCGAATCATTTCTGATTACCTCCTAGAATTTCTTTTAACCGATTAACAATGATTACTTCTTGACCTTCCAAAAGCGGTCTTGGGTCAATATTAATGATGTTTAAATTGGCATAATGATTACGAGTGTATATGGCTGGATTCCCAGATTCCAATTCATGAATTAATTGATAAGCCGAATATCCCGTTTGTTTTTCATCAATTGTCAGCTTAGCACGATAGATAGCGCGTCCCGCCTCATCTTGAACAATTGAGGCTGTCATCCCATTGACTTCTTCATTGACTCGTTTGCAGAGGGCCTCCATCCTTGAGAGCTGACTGTCCGCATCTGATTCTTTTTCATGATAATGCTGAATGGCTGCGAGGAGACCCATGATGCCTTCTTTACCAATTTTCATAGGTCGTCCGACACCTTTATATTGCATCCGACAAGCTTTAATTAATTGTTTTTTTCCACAAATGAAACCTGATGTCGGCCCTTCTATTGCCTTGCCACCGCTATAAATAACAAGATCCGCCCCTAATTGAATGTATTTCTTTAAATCCTCTTCAGCTGCCGCATCGACGATAACAGGCAGACCATATTCCCTTCCCACAGCCATCATATTTTCTAATGGCAGCATCCCCTTTTGAACGGCATGATGGGATTTAATATAGAAGAGACCTGCCGTATTTTCATTAATAGCTTGCTTAATATGGTCGATTTCAACTTGGTTGCTTTGGCCCACTTCCACAACCTTTCCCCCGCCAATCGAAATCATTTGGGCGACTGGGGCACCAAAATTAACACTATGCCCTTTTTGGACAATGATCTCAGTAGACACGTTTTTCACATTCGGGACTGTTTCAATTAAATTTAAATTCGTACCCGTTATAACAGCAGCTGTGGCAATTGCAATACCAGCTGCCGCTCCTGTTGTAGGGAGAGCATCCTCTGCTCCTGTGTATGGAGCAATGACTTCGCCTGCTTTTATATAGAGCTCTGAAATATCAACATAATCTTGAGAAGCTGATTGAAGTGCGGCCGCAACCGGGTTCGATACGGCGCTCGCTCCCAAGGCTGTCATTTTCCCACTCGCATTTATAATTTGACGTAATCCAAATTCTGTAAAAATGCTCATTTGTTAATGCCTCCAAATCTCATTTCAATAAAGAAAACTTAGTTAGCACAAGCCATTAGCAGAAGGCAGCCGCCTAATTGCACTTATACTTAGTTTCTAAACCTTTTTCCTGCGTCGAGTATCTGCCTTGCTAGATTTTATCTTTTTTAATGTATAAAATAGGGATGATTGACGTCAGCCCTTTTTTAAACAATTAGTGAGTTACAATCGGAAAGATCACCCCAAGAATCATAGCACCAAGTATGGCCCCTCCTGCGATCGGCTTTTTAAAATAGTAGAAAATAGCCGCTCCTGCAATGGAACCAATACCAACTGGGACTGAAGCCGTTACCGCTGAAATAATAATAAGTGGACCGAGGTAACGTCCAGAAGCATTACCAGCCCCCATCATGACGTCCGCTCCAAATGTTGACGCACGAGCTCCATCAATGGTAATTTTTCGAATTCCAATAATTATAAGACCAATAAGTGCGCCTAATATGGCCCCTGTCAGAATGGCTAAGGGAAATGAAACAATGGGGGCGGTGAAACCTGAACCTAGCATTAAGGCAGGAATACCAATTCCGACTCCCGTTTGTAAGGATCCGCCAATATCTAATATTCCGACTAGTGGACCTTCAAGAATCCTGGCAAATAGAAAACTGGCCCCGAATGCCGCTGCCGCTCCATAACTTCCACCTTTTATACCAGCTTGAAGCATCGCAACTATAGCTATGTCATTGAAAGCGCCAACATGGTAGACATAATAAAGGTGAGTACCGGCAAATATACCTGCTGCAAGAGTCGCAACGAATACAACAAACGCCCATTCAGAATACCAAAAACCTGTTAGTTTTATTTCTTGTTCATCAGGCTGTATCATCTATTTCACCTCAGTTCCAAAGAATTGATGAAGCTGTTTCAGCCAACCTGGTGTGGAAATATGAATGCTATTAAGTAAGGTCACATCAAATGCTCGGAAAAAGCCGCTAAGTACAAATAATAGGATAATAGCAGTCAGAAGTATTTTCGTAATGCGATTCCAGCCGCCATCATCAACCCCTTTACCAATCAATATTCCTAAAACAATACCTGGTACGGCATTTCCCATTATCATTTGAGCTAAGCCACCTAGTACAGTTCCCCAAGTCCCTGTACGTTTTCCGGCATCCATCGCAGCTGTCCAGAATACGATTGGCATTACAGGGTTAATTAGCCAGTTGGCGGCGGGAACTAATACTTGTGTCGCAACGTTTTGCATAGACGGTGGAATGGCCGCTGCTGTTGAGTTCAAAACAGTTACAACTATGATCCCAATAATGGCACCGACTATGGCCATTTTCTTTGGATTGTGCAGGGTTTCTTCTAGTTTTCTATTTTTGACTAACAGGACTCCCGCTGACCAATTTGGGATAATACGATGCTCAACATCCTGTGTAAAGGCTCCAGCTCCGATAACAGACGCCCAAGAATTAAATAAGAAACCTAACCCAAATGAAAAGTGGGCAATAGGGTCTCCCTCACAAGCGTTTAATTCGCCAAATGTTCGAAATGCCCCCATCCCTTGAACTTTAGGGGCATGAAACATCCGCGCAGCTCCTGCGCCTGCTCCAAACCCTACTAAAGCCCCTATGATGATCGATTCAAAAATAATAGACAAATGATTCATAGACACCCTCCTTTATTTTGAAAAAAGCTTTGTTTTTCCAATGAATTGTGCCACACCAAATTCTTCCTTTGTCTCTTTGTGAAATGAGATCTTATCAAGTTCAATAAGATTCAGTCGTACTTTTACTTGAAGCGTGAGTTCATAATGAGTCCGAATCCTTGGAAACAAGATGCCTAAAAACCTTTCTTTATAGGAAACTTCTTTTGCATGGATCACGTCCATATCAAGCGGCTCAATCCGAAAGAGCATACCTTGTGTTTCCTTCTCAACCTCTTTTTTAATGTGGCTCATAGCAACGGCTAGTGCCTTTTCCTTAGTCTCTGCTGACCCCTTTACAGTGACCGTCTTTTCCATTTCTCTTTTCATAGTTTTAACCCCTGTATGTGTTGACATAGGCTTCTGTTAATCTTTTTCCGAGCTCTTCACTATCCATGAATCCAAAACCTACAACTTTTTTGCCATTCTTAATTGCTGTTACGCCGGCATCGATTGAGCGAAGGCCGAATTCAGCTGGATATTTGTATTTGGTTTGAGCCGTTATTGCCCCTGCCCCACCGCTGCCGCAAAATGAAATACCAAAATCTGCCTGCTCTTTGTTCATGACGTCACCAACCTTCATATCCGCACCAACACCAGGAATTAAGATGGGAATGCCTCCTGCCTTTTCAACACCTAAAGCTACTTTCTGCCCTTTACCTAATCGGTCTCCAATCACCACTTTTACAGGTTCCATTTCATTCTCCTCCTTTAACTTTGCTTGCACCTTCTAAGTGAACCGCTAATAAAAACACTTCGGATAAATAGTGTGGGTCTTCAAGCTTTTCCTTCAAGGGTTCTAATAAGCAAAAACTTAATTCGATACTTTGCTGTGATAGTTGGTCCCATAAACTTTGATCAATCCCCGGGACGGTATCAAGATCCTCAATACGACGAATTAAATTAACAAGATGAACACTCAACGCAATCCATTGATTAAAATTCATTTCCAGTCCCAATTGGTTTAGCTCTGTTTCTATTGTTTGCAGAAGCTTGTTCAGCTTTTGTCCTTCCTCTGGAGATAGTGTCAGCTTGCTTTGAACTTCATTCATAACTTTTTCCATTAACGGAGAAAACCTTTCCTGATTTAACTGCGTATTTGGCAATAATTTGTTTGTCACTTGTGATGGCCTCTCCTTCTGAATCAATTAGTTTAATAGGATCCTCTGTTAGTTTTAAAATACTTATATCAGCAACTGTGCCTTCAGCTAGTGTTCCTAGCTCCTCTAATCTTAGAATTTTAGCCGGATTGACAGTTGTCCAGCGGATGATATTTTCCAAAGAACACCCTAAAGCTAGAAACTTTGACATAGTTGTCACAAGGCTGTGGACAGGCCCCTTTATGTTCTTTTCATAGATATCTGTACTTATTGTGTAGGGGGCTACATTAAGCGCCAAAGCCTTTTTCATCGTTTTAAAGCTAAAACTGGACGTTCCGTGTCCCACATCGAATAAGACACCGCGTTCTAAAGCTTTCTTTGCTGAAGGAATTAAATCTCCATGATTATCTATAATCCCGCCTTTTTTTCCATGAAACGCATGTGTAACCACATCGCCTTTTGTCAATCGGTCAAGAATATCCGGGAGCGGAGGAGGCGCATTTCCTATATGAACCATTAGTGGAATATCTAATTGGTTACCTAATGACTTAGCTATTGTAAGAGGTTCGATGCCGCTCTCTTTTACAACGGAAGCACTCATCCTCGCCTTTATTCCTCTTATAATCTCATTCTTTTTGATGACCTTTTTAGTTAAATCAAGGTCAATATCGTTTAAGTCCGCTAATTCTGAAAGACTTTCACAAAGCCCCGAGCCTGCAATATTTATCCAGGCGAGAACTTGAGTCTTGCTTGTTTCGACCTCTTTCGTTTTGAACTCTTGAAAATAGCGAGCACCTGAACTCCCCGCATCGACAACCGTAGTCACGCCTTGCTGGATCCCAACCGAATCAGGAGCAACGCCCATACCTACAGTTCCTTGGAAAACATGAACATGAAGATCTATTAATCCAGGGGTCACCACACATCCTGTTGCATCCAATTCCTCTTTCGTTTTGTAGATTGGTGAACCACTCTTTTCAACTCGGACTATTATTCCATTGTCTATATAGAGGTCGTATTGACCTTGTCTGCCAGTCGCGATATCCATCAGTGTTCCGCCTTTTATCTTAAGATCCCACATTGACATCACTTTCCCCCTTCTCTTCCCATATGAAATAAGCCATAATGGCATCTAATTCTTCTTCCGAAAGGTTAATTTCCCGCTCGGAAAACATTTTTGTAAGCTCTTGACGAATGCCAAATTCGACTTGCCCAACAAGTCTTGTTCTAGTTTCTGCACTATGGTAAGCATTGTTAAAGGCAAGACGGTTAACCATAAAAAGAAGATGTTGGAAAAGCCCCTCTGATCGGTTGGATGGGAGATAACGCTCAAAATGAGTAGTGATGAATTTGGCTATTTCTAACCCTTTCATAATAATGTCTTGGGTCAATGCCTCTAGATTAGATTGAACATGTTCTTCACTGTTTAGCTTGGGCTTGCTCCCTGTTTTTTGGGGGAGTTCTTCTAATAGATGCTTAATATCTTGCAAATCCTTGTCTGTCGGAATGACGTTGACTTGTATAACTGGGATGGTGCACTCAACCGGAAGCATGCTTATCACTATATCAACATCAAGAAATTCCACCGTTTTTTCAATTTCTAGTACAGAACAAGTTCCGGCAACAATTAATTCCTTCATATCTCTTTCAAGCTTATTTTTCAGTAACCTCGCCATCCCCCTCCCTGTGCCGCAGACAACAAGTGCCTTGTATTTTTGGGAATTCTTAAGCCTTTCGATAGAGGCTTGAAAATGAAGCACGAGATACCCTATATCTGATTCAGTAAAAGCAATGCCTTCTGAGTTGATGTATTTTAAATAACTGTTTTCAACCATTTTAAATAGTTGGTTATAGTGGCGTGCAATATCGTTAATAAAGGGATTAGGCTCAACAATACCCTGTTGAATTTTCTTCAATTTATCTGACAAGTGATTGAATAAGAGATTAATTAATTCAGGGTCTTGATGAAAGGGAATTTGACTGGATTCCGTTAAGTCTATAACCAAGTTCTTAGCAAGTTTATAAGGGTCAATGTCCCGATAGCCGTCCAATGCAATTAGTGATTTTCCTATTAAAGGAAGACTTGCATACACAATTTCATGCTCAGGCAAATTCAAGTCAACCGATCGAGATAACTCCTCCATCACTTTTTTAAAAAGAATAAAAATCTTATTACTTTCAATGCTTTTATCTTTATAAGAATCAGATTCAATAATAAAACCCTTTGAAACTCTTTGCAGGGCAATAGGGACACGGATCAGCAAGCCGATAACCACTCTGTCTGATAAACTGATTCCTAATTGCTCGTTTGTTAGTCTGATAAAATGTGCGATGGTTTGATAAATACAAATGAAATCAACATGTAGCCTTAGCAAATGGCCATAGCGGTTTAATAAATTGGTCTCGGTCCGTCCCTGAGAGATCGCTTTCAATAGCTGAAACATTTCATGAGGATCAAAGGCATTTTGAAGAATGTGTTCTAAACCCAGTCTTTTTTGATTTTCCGTTCCCAAAAGGTGAATCCCTTTGCGTCCTCTAGATAGCTTCAGCCCCCATTCTTTTAATAAAGGTTCTACCATCGAAAGATCAGATTGGATCGTTTGCCGACTGACTTTCAACTTATGCTCCCAATAAGAAATATTAATAAATTGTGTTTCTGCCAACAGATCAAGCATTATGATTCTACTACGCTCGTTTTGATCATAAACGCTCGATTCGGGGTTATCGTTTTCTTCTAACAATCTATAAAGCCTATTTCGTTTTGATGGATTGGACTCCAGCCAAACACCTTTCTTAGGGCTGGAATAGAGCACCATTTTTACTTTACTCAACCACTTCCTTATAGCTTCCAAATCATATTTGATCGTTCGAACACTTAAATTGAAAGTGTCAGCCAGGTCTTTAATATGTATGGGCTGATTATTCTCAAGAAAATTTCTAAGAAGGGCCCTTTGTCTAGAAGTTAACACTGGCACCTCACCTCCTATTTATGTTGTTTAATTAAGTATATTGGAAACGCAATAATTAAAATAGTACGAATTTTTTCACCCGTTTATAGTGCAAACTCTTAACAATTGAGTGCGTAAGGAATAAAAAAAGGAGGTTAAGATGTTAATGGCGACTGCCGCATTCCGTATTATTCCAATTAACTCCGCTCCAATTCTATTAACTGCTTTTTCTCCACTTTAAGATAAGAACGTCGCGTTCCTCACATTTGTAAGTTGACCACATCACTTTAAAATGGCTAAACTTTTGACAATAAGAAGCCCCTCGTCGTTTGATAAATTTGGTTGGGAAACCAAAATTTATGACCGATAGAGGGGTTTTTTATGTTTCATTTAAAAGTTTCTCGACTCTTGGCATCTGCCCAAAGTTTTTTTCATCAAAACAACCGACTCCCATCCAGGAAGCCGGCTGCATTTATCGGTTAATTTGATTTTGGCTGAGTCAAGTCGTAAATGGTGACTCCATTCATAGTCTTAGAAGAGAAGTTATTTTCCACCCATGTCGTGATGGATTGGTTGGTGCTAAAACCACCACCCATGGCACTGCCTTGGAAGTTACCCCCAGGCGTATTATGACCATAGGAGCTACCGCTTGTGTTCCCACTGGTGTTGCTATCTGTGGTTGAACCATGGTTGCTTTCAGTGGAATCGCTGGAATTGGCACTCGAATTTTCGTTAGAAGACGCCTTGCTATTAAAAGTTTTCCAATTTCCAAACCCGCCGCTTGCGCCCATTCCGCCACTAATGAAGTAGTGAACCTTTCCTTCACTGACTATTTTTTTAAACTGAGCAAGGGTCGGATCTGGGTCACTGCCTGTAAATCCACCGATGTCCATGATTGGCAGGCCAGAAGCCAACTGATAAGTCGCGGAGGTTTGCGAACCAACTGTTGCGGCTGCCCACGTGTAGCTAGACGCCTTGTTCTTTAACAGGCTGACGATGTCACTGTTTGCCGTGTCTCCACCCATGCCTCCAGATCCTTTCTGGAAGTTTCCAAAGCCGTTTGCAGTTGAGCTTGAACCGGAATGGGATCCCCAATTTCGTGATTCATTCCCATTTGAGCTCGAAGCGGAGCCTGATTGTCCAAATCCTGATGGTGGTTTCGAGCTAGAGCTTGAACCAGAATCTGAACCGCCAAAGTTCGGCATTTGGTTAGAGCTTGAGCTGTTCGAGTTGCCCGAATTAAAGCCTGGAGGTCCTCCTTGCATGCCTCCAAATTGACCGCCCATTCTGCCATTCATACCACCATTTGTCACAGCTGGGCCGGCTGACGGAGTGGATCCGGTTTGCGGCGTGCTGATCGCTTGTATCGAGAACGCCAGAGGGCCTGCCAAGCTTGCGACAAGAGCGCCTACTGTTGCAGTCTTAGCAAGATTTTGGCCTAACCAAGGAGCGGCTAAGATTCCAAGTGCCGATAAACCGCCGACGAGCAGAATAGCAGGACGTAACCAAGGAAGCCAGTTAGGTGAACGATCAAGAAGTTCAAATGCCCAAGCCGCCGTTGCGAACGTTGCAAGGGCTAAGCCGATTCTAGGAACCCACGTATGACGTTTCGGCCAAATCACATCTATACTAATGCCGATCATAGCTGCGAGTGCTGGCGCCAATGCGACGGTATAATACGAGTGAATCGTTCCAGAACCGAAGCTGAACACAATACCCGTCACAAAGAAGGTACCTGCCCAAATAAGTAGCGCAGGCATCGCGCGGTTTTTTCTCCAGTTATTTCGAATCAAGTAGAACGAGAGAACTAAAAGAATTAAGGCTGCTGGGATTAACCAGGAAATCTGACCACCCATTTCACTGTTGAAAAGTCGGCCGATACCTGTGCTGCCGCTGAACATACCTCCACCGCCCATACGGCTGCCATTGCCGCTTTCATTCCCAGTCAACCGGCCTAATCCATTGTAGCCGAAAATGAGATCGAGAATGCTATTTTTCTGAGAGCTGCCGATATAAGGACGATCGGCTGCTGGAGTTAACTGGACAATGGCCACCCACCATCCAGCCGACACGACGACACTTATGGCGCTCATGATGATTTGTGTCAGCCGCTTCTTCACAGACACAGGAGCGAATACAGCGTAGACCACGACAAAAACCGGGATGACAAAAAAGGCTGCAAGCATCTTAGTCAAGAATCCAAATCCGATTAAAATCGATGCCAAGACCAACCATTTCGTTTTGCCATCTTCTAGAGAGCGTGTAAAAAAGTAGGCACTGGCTGTGAGCAGTAAAACTAAAAGCGCATCTGGATTATTAAAACGGAACATCACCGCGGCGACTGGCGTTACGGCGAGAATTAGACCAGCTAATAGGGAGGCACCCGGGCTGAACCAGCGACGTATTGTTAAATAAAGAATCCATACGGTGAAGACTCCTTCTATTGCCTCTGGAACAAGCATGCTCCAAGAATTTAAACCAAAAATCCGAGCTGATATCGCCATGACCCATAATGAAGCGGGCGGCTTATCCACCGTTATAAAATTCGACGCATCGATTGATCCGAAGAAGAACGCCTTCCAACTCTTTGTAGCGGCCTGAACAGCTGCTGCATAAAACGAGTTCGACCAGCCTGATTGGTCGAGACCCCAAATATAGGCGACTGCCGTTAAAATGAGTAAGATAATAAGTGCGGGTTTTTCCCAGGCGGTCGCTCGGACTCTTTCATTCGTTTTTTTGGCTTCAGGTGGATCGGTAGTGTTCATTTCAGCTGATTTCAACATGGTTTCAATCCTTTCATTTAAGCCTTAAATGGCTAATCCTTTGATTGATTAAATCGAGTTCAATTTTATCTAAATTCGCAGGCTTTGATCCTTCTCGTTTATCAAGCACCTTAATGGAATTTCGACTTTCGTTGGCCTTGTCATCAAGCACGCTTTCTACATGATACTTTGGACGCTGCTTGGTCTCCTTATAAATTTTACCAATATATTCTCCGATAAGACCGAGACACATAAGCTGAATCCCGCCGATCAGCCAAATCGACATGATAAGCGATGTCCAGCCGGCGACCGCATATCCCATAAAGTGATGCACGATCGAATAAATGCCCACAATTAAGGAGATCGCGAACATCACAAGCCCAATCCCTGTGACATAACGGATCGGGGTCACACTTAGTGAGGTGATGCCATCAAACGCAAATGCCAGCATCTTTTTCAGCGGATATTTGGATTCCCCGGCAAACCGCTCTGATCGGCTGTAATAAACCTCGGCCGATTTAAACCCGATCATTGGTACGATCCCCCGCAAGAAGAGATTTCGCTCCTGATAACTTGAGAGCTCCTCCAGCACTCGTTTACTCATCAAGCGAAAGTCGGCATGATTGAAAACGATGTTGGCGCCCATTTTTTTCATCATGGTATAGAAGCCCTGTGCAGTGGAGCGTTTGAAAAAAGTGTCAGTCATTCGGCTCTCTCGTACGCCATAAACCACCTCATAGCCCTCGTGGTATTTGGCGACCATCTTCTCAATGGCATTCAGATCATCCTGGAGGTCCGCATCTATGGAAATAACAATATCAGCCTGTTCCTTTGCATGCATAAGACCGGCGTAAAGGGCATTCTGATGTCCAGCATTTCGGGCGAGTTTTAGGCCTCTCACGGTTGGATGAGTTTCAAAAAAGCCTTTGATCATCGGCCATGTCTGATCCTTGCTGCCATCATCAATCAGCAGCATAGCGCTCGTCGGTGCGATCCTTTGTTTTTTGATTAGATCGCTCAGTACATCGGAGAGGCGAGAGACTGTTTCCGGCAGCACCTCTTCCTCGTTGTAGCAAGGAACCGCGATGTACAGCGTGGGTCTTTCCTCAGGCACTTTTTGACTCATGCTCATCCCTCCTTCTGTCGATTGATCGCGATAGGGCGTGAAATGAAAAAAAGTCAAGGGTAGTGGTTCTCACGAAGTTTGACATCTGCCCACCCTTGTCTGGATCGGTTTCAAACTGACGGACGAGTAATAGCTGTAATCGCTCTGAGCGTTTAAGAGGATCGGTTAATTGATCGTCACGGGCGGCACCGGGCAACAGGTCCAACAATGGCTCTTCCATCTTGCCTTCCTCCTTTGTTGCTAAAATCTAGGGCTCTATTTACAAACGTCGACTGTTTCAATCGGGCCAAGTTAGAATTGGTATGTTACTTCAAAAAATTAATTGGTTACGAACATCAACCGTAAACTTAGTCTACTTCACATTCATTAAAATTTGATTAACGCCACTTTTTTTAGTTATGGAAATTATTTTGTATATATCTAAACATATGAATCTAGATGAAATGGCTGCCACTAACGGTTAAATGGAGCAAGAAAATTTTTTTACAGTTAATCTTTCGTCTGGATTTGTCCAACTTTTGATGGATTAAGCACAGTCTAAATTCCTTGGCTTAAAATTTGATTAAATGACAATCGCTTACAAAAAAAGTTACAAAAAAAAGAACCGCTAAGCTAAATAGGCTTAACGGTGATACGGGTTGATTTGCCCTACTAACGGACTCCATGTCTTTAAAAACCCTCAACCACTCTAAGAATGCAAAAAAGAGAACTGCTTAATCGCAATTCTCTTTTATCGGTTGGAAGCTATACTTTTAACGGGTTACTTTGAAGTTTCAAATTGGCTTTAATCCAAAAGGCAGCTAAAGATTAGCAGGCGTACGCTTCTGCCCTCTTCTTTTTAGACGTCCCCGGTTCCTTTTTTCATTCGAATAGCGAGTGAAACGGGATAAGCGTCCCCGCGTTCCACAACGACTGACTGAAACGGGAGATCCGTCCCCGCGTTCCAACGACTGACTGAAACGGGAGATCCGTCCCCGCGTTCCAACGACTGACTGAAACGGGAGATCCGTCCCCGCGTTTCACACCCGCGTTCCAACGAGTCCGCGTTTCAGAGGAAGGAGTCGAGGGAGTAGCCGTTTTGGTGGAAGGCTTGGCGGAGACGGAGGATGGCTTTGGTGTGGATTTGTGAGATTCGGCCTTTGGTTAGGTTGAGTACGTCTGCGATTTCGACTTTGGATAGTCCTTCGTAATAGAATAAGGAGATGACGAGTCGTTCTTTTTCTGGCATTTGGTCAATGACGTCTGCCATTAGTGTTTTGAATTCTTCCATTTGAATGTGTTGTTCTTGTGAAGGATTTTGTTCGTCTACAATGCTTTCGATTCTAGTCTGGTCCTTTCCTTCTCCATTCGTTGTTGGCAAAGTTTCATTTAAGGAGAGAACCGTTGATAGACTAAGAGCGGACATCGTCTCATCTACTTCATCAAGGGACAGATTTAAATAATCGCTAAGCTCCGCATCGGTTGGGGAGCGAAGGAATTGTTGTTCGAGCTCCCGTAACGCACTGTTTAATCTTTTTGCCTTGTCTCGAACGCCTCGTGGGATCCAATCCATCTTTCGGATACCATCGAGCATAGCCCCTTTTATGCGCCATAGTCCAAAGGTTTCAAATTGATAGCCTTTTGTATAATCAAATTTCTCAATCGCTTCAAGCAATCCGATATAGCCTAAACTCATGAGGTCTTCTTTTGAAAAAATTCGCTCAGGGACGCTGACACTCATTCGCCCTGCCATTTGTTCGACTAGATGGACATATTGCTTCACAAGTGTTTCACGCGAAAGGGAATCCTGGTTTTCGCGAAATTTGATCCATAAGTGATGAAGAGAATTAGGTTCTTTCACGGCGTAGTTCAACGATTATCCCTCCTCGCGTTTTTGTAACCAGGCTTCAGTGCTGAAAGACGTCTTTTCAGCGTTTTGTTGGCTATGCAGTTCTTCCAATGACATGGCTTGAAAACTAGCTTCATCCTGTTTCTCCTCATGAAGAGACCGTTCTTGTTTGGACTGAGACTGTTTCGCTTCGGTCGGCATGGAAACTGAACTGCTAGCGGATAAGACCAGACGAGCGATCAACCCGATTACTAAGAAGACAACAAAGCCGATCAGAGCCCTCGTCAAAGCGGTTTTCCAAGTATTCGTTGCCAATGAACAGACAAACGTCAAAAAGAAGGCTGTCAAACCACAAATCAAACTAAATAGCCATTTTCTTGACATACGGTTTCACAACCCTTCTACCGAGTTTGAGCCATCGCTATGACTTTTTCAAAGAATCGCCTAAGGCCTTTGGGAGGTGCTCCTTTGTCACTGTCAGGCAAATAGGCACGAACGATTTCTTTGATATTCCTAGAGGCTTCTGTCTTAGGAAAAGCGATTGAGAAGGCCTGTTGACTGCGTACCGCCTTACTGACATGCGGATCCTCAAGAATAAATCCTAATGTGTTCAAATTCATCTTCAAAAATTTTCTGCACGTATTTTTTAAAGCACGGGATGTTTCGAGCCCATCACGATAAGATTGGGCTTTGTTCACCACTAATCGAATCGACGACGGCGTCTCCTTCGAATGCTTCGCCACAGCCTTCAATACGCCGTATGCATCCGCAACAGAGGTGGGCTCAGGAGTCGTAATTAACATCGTTTCATCGGATGCCAAGATAAAATCGACGAGATGCTTGGAAATTCCAGCACCGGTATCCAGTAAAATAAAATCACAGTAGGTCTGAAGCATCTGAACTTGATCCCAAAAATAGGAAAACGAAGCTGGATTTAACTTTTCTAAGTCCTCCAATTCGAGACCTCCGTATATATATTCAATGCCATTGACCCCTTTTTCGATGGTCTCCCAAATCGTCTTTCGCTGATTCATGATATCCGCAAGCCCGTACCGTGGGAAAACCCCCATCAAAATATTGATATTGGCGGCCGAAAAATCACAATCCAAGATAACGACTTTCTTTCCAGAAGCCTTTAAGCCTAAAGCAAAATTAAGGGTGAAATTCGATTTGCCGACTCCTCCCTTCCCACTGGTAACGGTGATGACCCGTGAGAGCGAGGGATGCTGCTGCTGTTCATTAAATCGAAGCATGTATTCGCGAAGAATGTGTGCTTGGTCCATTCGCTTATCCCTCTCCTAATAAGAAATCGGCTATCCTCTCTGGGTCGATGACCGTAATATCCTTTGGAACGCTTTGTCCATTCGTGATATAGGCTAATTGATAGGGATAGTTAAAGGCAATATTTAATATCGAGCCATAGCTTCCGGTTTCATCAAATTTAGTTAAAATGAGTTTTTTAACAGGACTTTTTAAGAATTCATTTAAGAGCTGCTCCATGTCTTCATATTTGGTCGTTAAGCTTAGTACCAAATAATTGTCACTCAAAATGGGTTGATTTAAAAACTGATCAATGGCTTCGCGATGTTCTGCCTCGCGATAATTTCGGCCTGTCGTATCCATGTAAACTAAATCATAATGCTCAAGCTTTTTCAGAGCGGCTTCTAATTCATCGGCTGAATGAACAATCTCAATCGGGACATTTAAAATACCGGAATAGATCTTCAGCTGTTCAACGGCAGCTATTCGATAGACATCCGTTGTAATCATCGCGACTCTTCTTTTTTGCTTTAACACCTGCTCCGTTGCAAGTTTTGCAATGGACGTTGTTTTTCCCACACCAGTCGGTCCGATCAGATTAATGAGCCGTGTCTTTTCATTGACTTCGAGCGATTCCGGGATCCTCTTTTCAATGATGGATTTGACGATCGCAAAGATTTCTTCTTTGATCGTCTGCTCTTGTAGGTGCGATAAAGTTTCATACTTATTAAGTAATGACGTAACAATATGCTGGATGACCTCTTCATTCACACCTTGTTTTTTCAAATGATCCAACCAATGAATGAGGCTTGGCGGAAGGCCCGTGTTTTTCTTATCGTCCATCATCATCGTCGTCATCAGTTTTCGCATGTTTTGGAGTTCTGTAAGTAGATGATCGTCCTTTTCAACAGGCACTGCGCTTGCAGGCGGCTCTGGCTTTTCAAGTTTTTCAGGCTTTTCAGGTTCTGTCTCTTTTTGAGCATAATAATTGTAGAGCTGCTGCGGTTTCTTGTGAAAGCCTGAAGTTTGGCTTTCTTTCTTCTCCGTCACCGTTTCGTTCGTTTTATTTTTCTCCATCAACTTTTCTTTCTGCCTTCGCAGTTCTGCTTGGAATGAGGATTCTGCTTCTGCCTGGTCCTCGTCATCCATCGAATAAGCCGTAATTTCGAATTTTTGTTTCGTAAAAAGCCCTAAGAGCCCACCTGTCTTAACGGTTCTTGAATTAACGATGATCGCGTTATCCCCAAGCTTTTGCCGGACCATTTTAAGGGCTAGTGGCATCGTATCCGCGATTACTTTTTCGGTCTTCATATATTAACCACTCCTATACTTTGAATCTCGATATCGGGCTCTAATTCCGTGTAAGCAAGAACTGGGACTGTCGGTAGGATTTTATCAACGAACTGTTTGAGATACATCCTTATAGAAGGCGATGTTAGAAAAATCGGCTGGCCTCCTGCATTGACAATGCGATTAATCTCTTTTTGCAGCGCGTCTGTAATTTTCCTTGAGATGGTCGGATCAATCGACAGAAAATAGCCGCCGTTCTCCGTTTGCTGGATGGAATCCGAAATTCCTCTTTCTAACGTTGCACCCGCTGTTAAGACATGAATCACGCCATCTTCAGCATATTGTTCGGTAATTTGTCTCGTTAAGGACTGACGAACGTACTCGGTTAACACCCTCGGATCCTTTGTATAATGAGCATAATCGGCTAATGTTTCAAAAATAGTCGCTAGATCGCGAATCGAGATTTGTTCACGCAGCAGATTCTGAAGCACCTTTTGGACTTCGCCAACAGATAACAGACTCGGCACCAACTCTTCGACGAGATTCGGATGCGATTCCTTCAGATTGTCGATGAGCTCCTTCGTCTCTTCTCTCCGAATAAGCTGGTGGGCATATCTTTTGAGAACCTCTGTCAAATGAGTAGCGATAACAGATGGCGGATCGACAATGATATACCCCATTAATTCAGCCTGCTGTTTCGCTTCCATCCCTACCCAAACAGCCGGCAGTCCAAATGCTGGTTCGATCACCTTAATTCCTTCAATCGTGTCTTGGTCAACCCCTTGACTCATAGCTAGAAAATGATCAAGATAAACCTCTCCGGAAGCAATTTTGCTGCCGCGGAATTTTAAGACATATTGGTTCGGTGACAGTTGTAAATTATCGCGAATACGGATCGTTGGGATCACTAGCCCTAATTCAAGAGCAAACTGTCTTCTAATCATGACCACTCGATCCAAGATGTCTCCGCCTTGCTTTTGGTCAGCTAATGGGATGAGCCCATAGCCGATTTCTAGTTCTAGTGTATCCATTTGAAGAAGACCGATCACTTTTTCCGGATTACGAATATCTTCTTCCTTATCCTCTGTTTCGATTTGTTCTTTTAAAGTATCTTCCTTTTTCACAGCCCTTTGCATGCTAAAAGCACCGAATGCTAAGATCGCGGACACGGGTAACGTCAGGAAAATGCCAATTGGCGTTAAGATACCGAAAACGAAAATCGTCCCTGCGACAATATAAAGGAGTTTCGGATAACTAAAGACTTGGTTCAGAATGTCCGTACCCAAATTCCCCTCTGAGGCCGCACGTGTCACGGTAATACCGGTTGCAGTAGAGATTAACAATGCCGGTACTTGACTGACTAGTCCATCCCCCACTGACAATAAGGTAAAAGTTTGCGCGGATTCCGCAAATCCCATGCCATGGATGACCATCCCGATAATAAAGCCGCCAATGACGTTAATTAATAGAATAATAATCCCGGCAATGGCATCACCTTTAACGAATTTACTGGCACCGTCCATGGCTCCGTAAAAATCGGATTCCTGCTCAATTTTCCGGCGTCGCTCTCGGGCTTCTAGCTCGCTGATTAACCCTGCGTTCATATCGGCATCAATACTCATTTGTTTTCCCGGCATCGCATCCAAAGTGAATCGAGCTGCCACCTCAGCAACACGCTCAGATCCTTTTGTAATAACAATAAATTGAATGACGACGAGGATTAGAAACACTACGAATCCAACGACAGGGCTTCCGCCGATAACGAAGGAACCAAATGTCTCGATGACTTTACCACCATTCGCCTTTGACAGAATCGATCTTGTGGTCGAAACATTGAGCGCGAGACGAAACAATGTCGTCAATAGTAAAGCGGTTGGAAAAATAGAAAAATCGAGCGCTTCTCTCGTATTCATCGCAACTAACAAGATTAGTAGAGAGATACAAATATTACAAATAAGGAGAAAATCTAATAATATTGTTGGTAGTGGAACGATCATCATTGCAACGATTAAAATAACAACGAATAATACTGACAAATCTTTTATCTTCATGCCATCATCTCTTTATGTCTGCCTTCTTGATAGTAAACATAGGCTAATATCTCACCTACTGCATTGAATAACTCTTCAGGAATCGTTTCTCCTATTTCAACAGTTGCAAATAAGGTCCTTGCTAACGGCCGATTTTCGACCGTCATGATTTTATGCTCTTTAGCAATTTCTTTAATTTTAAGTGCCACATGATCTTGCCCTTTAGCAATGACTTTAGGGGCATCCATCGTTTCAATGTCATAATGAATGGCGACCGCAAAGTGAGTCGGATTCGTAATGATCACATCCGCTTTTGGTACATCCTGCATCATTCGGTTCATCGCCATTTGCCGCTGCCTTGCTCGTCTTTTTCCTTTAATGACCGGATCCCCTTCCATCTTCTTATGCTCATCCTTTATATCCTGCTTTGACATCCGTAGCTTCTTCTCATATTCAAACCTCTGATATAAATAGTCCGCCACGGCTAAGACCATCAAAGAGGCTGAAGCCGTCAGACCAATTTCGATTGTCAGAGAACCAATGAGTCGAGACGCATCCCAAATGCTCTTCTGGCCGATCGAAACGATCAAGTCTCTCTTGTTCCAGATCTCCGTGAACACGATAAAGCCCGTGATCGTCATTTTTAAAATCGATTTAATCAACTCCACGAGAGAGCGAAGTGAAAAAAGTCGTTTGAAGCCTTCTAGAGGGTTCATTTTACCTAGGTTCATCTTCAAGGATTCCATATTAAACATAAAGCCTACTTGAACAAAATTGGCAAAGAGCCCCGCTCCTAGTACCACTAATAACAGAGGTCCTACCAGTTTCACTGATTCCAATAATAATTGGCCAAATAATTGCTGAGTGCTCGATATGGTCAAATTCAAAAGCATACTGTCCTGAAACGTATCCCGGTAGATGTTAAAGCAGCCTTCAACAAAAGTTTTTCCGCCAATCATGAAAAAAACAAACGCGAGTAATAAGGTGAAAGCAGAGGAGACTTCCTGGCTTTTGGCCACCTGCCCCTTTTTTCTCGCCTCACGCCTTTTATTGGGTGTTGCTCTTTCTGTTTTTTCTCCGGCAAAGAATTGCAAATCAAGACGAAGCATTTTTTAAGCCCCCATAATCTTCAAGATGGATGACATGGAATCAAACATGTTCTCTAAGAGGATATTGACTAAATAAAAGAAACTCGGTAAGACCAAGATATAGATCACAAAATTGAGTATAATTTTAAGCGGTGGAGCGACGGCAAAGATATTCATTTGCGGCACTGCTCGCGCAATAATGCCAATGGCCAGGTCCACGAGGAATAAAGTACCAATGATAGGGGCCGCCATCATAAACCCAATCATAAACATTTGTGAGAGACATTGAAGGATAAAGGTCGACAGCCTGCCATCGGACCAAGCCGGAACCATGGATGGTAAGGCAATCCAATCAAAGCTCGCTAAAATGCCTTGTATTAATAAATGGTGGGCATCGGTTGCAAAGAAAACGAGCATCGTCAAGATATTCTGCAATCGTCCGGTAAGCTGCGTGTTCGTGTTAAACATGGGGTCAAACAAATTGGCCATCGAAAACCCAATCTGGATATCTAGTAAAGACCCTGCCAGTTCAACGGAATAAAGAAGAATACTTGGAATAAGACCTAATACGATTCCGACCATAAACTCTTTAAGGATCAAGATAACCAGCAAGCCGATTGATAGATTATCAAACGAATCTTTCACGACCCCTGCACAAAGAACACTTAGAATGACACTAAACCCAATCTTAAAGGAGGCAGGGATTTGCCGGCCAGAAAACACGGGAGCACTGATCATAAATGAGCTAATCCGTACAAAAATCAATAAGAAGGGCCACCATAGAGAAGTGTCAATGGTCATCTGTTAGCCCACATACTGCGCCAGATTACCTAACAAATGTTGAGTGAAATCAACGAGATGCTGCAGCATCCAGCCCCCAAAAAAGAGAAGTGAGAGAAAGACGGCAACCAGTTTTGGGACAAAGGAGAGCGTTTGTTCCTGGATTTGGGTCGTCGCTTGAAAAATACTGACGATCAGTCCAACAAGCAAGGCGATCCCCGCAACTGGGGCGATGATAATTAAGATCGTATACACAGAATCTTGGGCAAGTTTCATAATCATTTCAGTAGACATATAGATATCCCCTTCTAGAAGCTCATTAACAGTGACTTAATAATTAGATTCCAGCCATCAACCAATATAAATAGTAGAATCTTAAACGGTAGAGAAATCATCACCGGCGGCAGCATCATCATCCCCATCGACATTAAGACACTGGAGACGATCATATCAATGATCAGAAACGGAATATAAATGATAAATCCCATTTGAAACGCGGTTTTCAACTCACTTATGGAATAGGCTGGAACGAGCGCGCGGAGCGGAATATTATCGATCTTCTTTGGAATCTTCTTCCCCTCATAATCCATAAATAAAGCAAGATCTTTTTCCCGTGTCTGCTTCGCCATGAATTCCTTCATTGGATCTGTCGCTTTCTTGTAGGCCGTTTCTTCAGTGATTTTGCCTGCCATATACGGCTGCAAGGCATCGTGATTCACTTTCTCAAAAGTAGGTCCCATAATAAACAACGTTAAAAATAAGGCTAAACCAACTAATACCTGATTGGGTGGCGTTTGCTGCGTCCCTAAAGCATTTCGAACGAAGCCGAGGACAACGATGACTCTCGTAAAACAAGTCATTAAGACTAAGATCGCCGGCGCAATCGACAAGACCGTTATTAATAGAATGATTTTAAAGGTGTTCGATACATCCACTGGGTCACTCGAGCCTAGATTAATACCGGGCAATAGCGATGTTGTTGAGTCGGCTGCATAAGAAACCGAGAAACCACCAAGCGTCAGCAGTGGAACAAGGAAGAGTATTTTTCTGATCATCGGTTAATCCTCTTTACGGTTTTGATTCAATTTCTGTAACTGTTTACCCAAAACCGACTCCCATAATTGTTTCGGATCCTTGGGTAACCATTTTGGCGGTTCGGCATCTCCTTGACTTTCATAGCTTTCCAAAAGGTTCTGATACTCCTCACCTTGAGAAACGGAACGAATAAGCGTAACCGTATCGCCCACTCCAATAATATAAATGGTTTGGCCGATAAGCAGCACTTGGAGGGAGCGATTATTTCCGAGCGATTGCCCGCCAAGCGATATAATCGGTCCACTGGATTGAAGCGATTTATCCCGTTTCGTTAAATACCGAAGTGCCAAGAATAGCAAGCCAATCACAACAATAAAAGAAACGATAAATTTCAGGAATAATGGGAAAATGGAGGATGATTGATGATCGGCTGTTTGAGTCGATGGCGCTTGAGTCTTCCCGTTATCAGAATGAATCGTCTCATAGACAGAAGGGTCTCCAGAAGCGACTAAGCCGGCTGCATAACTCGTGGAATGAAATGAAAATAAATATAAGAGAATAGCAATAACCACACATGAGCGTTTCATGATTCTTTCCTTCCCTGGAAAAATTTCAAATTATTTTAGTTCAGCCGTAATGACAGCAGCCATTTTTGGATTTGACTTTGTGATTTCAGTCAAAATGCTTGAACGCGTGCTTGTATTCATATCTTTTAAAATCGTCATAGCCGATTGCGAATCGGACCCCATCATGGTCTTAATAATTCCCGCCGATTGAGTGGCTGGCATTTCTGAAAGAGTTTCGACTAAACTATTATTTTGCGTCTCATTTTTTTGAACGATTTGATGCACTTGATCCTTGAGTGAAGTTTGATCACTTGCAGGCTGTTCTGCCAGGTCATTGAGCACTGTCGTAATTTGAGCTGCTTTACTCGGATCCTTCATGCTGCCAAGGATACTGCTTTGGACATCTTGGCTCAGCATCGAAATGGTATAAGCCGCATCTTCTAGTGGCATGGCGTCAAAAATAGCCCCTGCTTTGGATGGTGACATATTGCTATAGATTTGCGACATTTTCTTCATCTGATCTTGATAGTTTTGGGTGTTGGTCGTTTTAATTTGCTTTTGCAAACTCGTCACTTTCGAATTCGCCTTCTGCAAATCTTGTTTACTGGAACTTAATTCTGCTTTCAACTGAGTAATTTCTTGTTTCTGACTCTTTACTTCAGAAGTATTGCTCGCAGTTGCTTGCTTCATAGAGTTCGTACTAGACTGTGCTTCTGAACTTGTCGGCACAGGAGCTGGGATAAAAAGACTCAATCCAGGTATTTTACTTCCCAAAGATTGTAATGGTTTTCCAACAGGCACTTTCATCACATATAAAATAGCCCCCGTGAATACAATCGCTAAGATTATTGGAATCAAGACATAGGATAATAGAAACCCTTTAAATCGGGACTTTTCATTCATTCAATTGACACCTCATGTTCTTCGGGTATATCTTAGTACAGCCATTTCATCAAGAACTGCCTGCTCTTTTTGTTCCATTTGTTTTATAAAAGCAGCCTTCGATTTTTCCTTCCATTGATTCCATGTTTTCGCTTCTTGTGTCTTTCCTATTAGAACGAGTTGCTTTTCTTCCACTTCATGGTCAAGCTTCTTGGATTCCGTTTTCAGTTGATTCATTTGGCGATTGAAATAGTCAATCCCCTCCTGGATTTCCAACAGTTCCATCACCGTTTTTCGATCAACCTGATTGTATTGATGTAAGGCTTCCTCTATATGAACGTCAACCTCTGCCAGTTGCTCGCCGAGTTCCAATTGTTTGCGTTTCACATGTCCTAATTCTTGCTTCGCTGCTTCTTTTTCATTCTCTTTTAAATCAAGGACTTTCTGAAATGTAAAATGATACGTCATCACACACCACCACCAAATTGAGACATTAAAAAGGTTTGGGCATCGGCTAATTGCGAAGGTTCGAAAATCCCTTGTCTTAAGAATTGATCCATTTGCGGCTTCATCCGGATGGCGAGGTCAATCTCTCGGTTTGAGCCTTTCTTATAAGCTCCAATATTGATCAAATCCTCGGTTTCATTGTACGCAGCCATGTATTTCTTAAAAGTTCGGGCGGCTTGTTGATGCTCTTCGGACGTAATGTCGGTCATGACCCTGCTTGTACTATTCAGCACATCAATGGCAGGGAAAATCCCCTTACCGGCAATTGAGCGATTCAGAACAATATGTCCATCCAGAATCCCTCTAACGGCATCGGCAATCGGTTCATTCATGTCATCTCCATCGACTAAAACGGTATAAAGGGCTGAAATCGATCCCTTTGGAGAGGTACCCGCTCGCTCTAATAATTGAGGCAGCATCGCAAATACGGAAGGCGTATAGCCCTTTGTCGTTGGCGGTTCGCCAATGGCTAGCCCAATCTCTCTCTGGGCCATCGCAAATCGGGTGACCGAATCCATGACGAGTAACACGTCTTTGCCACGATCACGAAAATATTCAGCAATCGAGGTTGCGGTAAGGGCTCCCTTAATCCGCATAAGGGCAGGCTGATCAGACGTGGCAACGATGACAACCGATTTTTTTAAACCCTCTTCTCCAAGGTTTTGTTCGATAAAATCAAGGACTTCTCGACCACGTTCACCAATTAAGGCAATGACATTGACTTCTGCTGTGGTATTTCGCGAAATCATCCCTAATAGCGTACTTTTCCCTACACCACTGCCAGCAAAGATCCCCATTCTCTGACCTTTGCCCATCGTTAGAAGGCCGTCAATAGGACGAACACCAACGCTTAGTGGTAAATGAATGCGCGGTCTCATAAGCGGATTGGGCGGCTTGGCATGTGTGGGCACTTCCTCTAAGCCGACCGGTAAGGGAACGCCATCCATGGGGTTGCCTAATGCATCCAAAATCCGCCCAAGTAATTGGTGGCCGGCCTTCACCATCATCGGCTTACCGCTTGCCACCACATCACAGCCTGGCCCAATGGCACGAACCTCTCCAAGGGGCATGAGCAACACTTTATTTTCTTTAATTCCGACGACTTCTGCCGGAATCGGTGTTTGTGAATTAGAAGGATAGATCGAGCATAATTCGCCGATGCGAACATCCGGCCCTTGTGACTCGATTGTCAGGCCGATAATCTGGGTGATTTTCCCATTCACACGAACAGGGTCCATGCTTTCAATGACTTTGATATAGGAATCAGCTGATAACACCACTACTTATCTGCCCCCTTCCTTGCCTCAAGAATCGCTTTCTTAATTTCATCCAATTGCGTGTCAATTCGAGCATCAATACTTCCATATGCGGTTCGAATCACGCAGCCTTTTGGCGTCACAGAATGGTCGGGGATGATTTTAATCTCTGTTTCGCCATTAACCAATGCTATAAAACCCTCTCGCTCTGACTGAATCAGCTCATAATCTTCAGGATGGATACAGACAGAAATCGATTCTTTTTCCTTAAAACGAAGAATATGTTGCTGAATGAGTTCGACATATTTATCAGGATGCTCCGTTAATTCCTGTTTCACAATTTTCCCAGCGATAACGGTACTTAATTCCAGTAGAAAGGTTTCGGCTTCAGAGATGATCGCTTCTTTTTGTTCGAAGGCTTGTTCGAGAACTTGCTGGGCATGGGTGATTTTTCCTTGATACTCCGCCTCGAGGATCCTTCGCGCTTCCGCTTTTCCCTTCTGAAGCCCATCCTCATAGCCTTTTTGCTCGGCTTCAATCGAACGCGTTTCAAGGTTTTGCTGACTCTCTTCCCACCAACGATTCATTTTCTCTTCTGTTTCAGCTTCAATCGCGCTCGCCTGTTGCCGAGCTTGTTCAAGAATGGCATCTGCTTGACTTTTTGCCCCTTCAATCAAGCTTTCGGAATGGCGAGCCGCATGATTAGCCGTCTCATCTTCATTTTCCTCAGTCGTTGGCAGATGAATGGGAGTCAGTTTAATCCGCTTCACTTCATTGTCTATTGAAAGGTTAGAGGCTTTGAATACTTTAGAGTAGAACGTCATCATTTCCACCCCGAGCAATCACCAATTCGCCAATATCTTCTAAATGTCGAATGACAGAAACGATTCTTCCCTGAGCTTCTTCGACGTCCTTCACTCTGACAGGACCAAGATATTGCATTTCTTCCTCGAACGTTTCGACCATCCGTTCCGACATGTTATCGAACAACACTTTCTTGACTTCTGGACTGGCTGCTTTTAAGGAAAGCAAGAGATCATGATTTTCCACTTCTTGAATGATCCTTTGAATGGCACGGCGGTCGAGGGTAATAATGTCCTCAAAGACAAACATCCGTTTCTTAATCTCTTCCACCAAATCCTTATTGTTCGTCCCAAGCTGTTCCAGAATGGTCTTTTCTGTGCCGCGGTCGACCCCATTCAGGATATTAACAATCGATTCAATACCGCCAACGACAGTGAAGTCTTGCTGAATGGTGGAGGCAAGCTTCTGTTCTAAGAGATTTTCCACTTCTTTAATAACGTCTGGTGATGTTTGTTCTAATAAGGCTATCCGTCTTGCCACATCCGATTGCAATTCCTCCGGCAATGAGGAGAGGATCATGGAAGACTGATTGGGCTCGAGATGAGCGAGCACGAGTGCAATCATCTGTGGATGCTCATTTTGCAGAAAATGATAGATTTGCATCGGATCGATACGACGAGCAAATTCAAATGGTTTCACCTGCAGCTGTGTTGTCAACCGCTTAATGATCGCTCGTGCCTTATCGCTTCCAAGAGCCGTCTCTAATATATCCTCTGCATAGCTGATTCCGCCAATCGACAGATAATCAGACGCGATACACATTTCATGAAATTCCTTTAGAACTTCTTCTTTTTCTTTTGGGTCTACTTTATGAATATTAGCAATGGCCAACGTTAGCTGGTCGATCTCTTCCTCAGGCAAATGTTTAAAAATCTTAGAGGAAGCCTCTTTTCCCATTGAAATTAA